>DBGDDN010000025.1:0-29264 GCA_048343195.1 Collinsella sp. | reverse complement strand
CGGATAGACCGGTAGCAATAAAAAAGCACCGGGGCCAGTGTCGGCCCCGGTGCCCAAGCGCGATATCGGCGGTGCTGTTTCGCGATATTCAACAGTGCTCAAGCGAGCAAATACTCACTTTAATCATCCCGGTTCCAAGGGATTGATAAGCGATGAGCTAAAGAGCGTGCTCACGGATGGTTGCCCGGAGGGAAAGGAGTACAAAGTGCTCGTTTCCAAGAGGTCGAATCAGACCATTTTGAGAAAGGTCTTGCTCGCCAACTATAATTCGAGATGCTGCTTGACGGGGCTGACAAATGAGAAATTACTTGTCGCAAGCCATATCAAGCCATGGAAAGTCGCTGATCCCAAAACGGAGCGTCTTGCGCCTGATAACGGCTTGCTTCTAAACGCATTGCACGATAAAGCGTTTGATATGGGGCTTATCACTATCACAAAAGATTATAAGATCGTTGTATCGAGCATGATTGGACATGAGGCGCCTGAGGACGAGTATTTGTGGCGTTACAACGGAGAAGCGATTGCGCTGCCAAATCTATTTCCTCCGCGAGCCGAATTCATCGAGTATCACAACGACATGGTGTTTAAAGGCTAGAAATCTGCCTTGTAGTTTGATTGCGTCAGATGGCGATTGCTGGCCGTTTAGCCCTTCCGTTTTTTCTGGTACTCTAAAAACATTAGTTCCGACGGCTTGGGGTTCCAATCGCTGGCATACTTATCTGCCTTTTCTAGCCACCAGGCAAGTCGATCGTCTTCCGCAATATCTTCTTCCCAGTACTCTTTAAACAGTGCGCTATCGAGGTCGTGCGCCGCATCGCTCATTGGTTTTTGAAGTCTGATAATGCCTTGACTGTTTCCAACGCTGCCAGCTGAGAAGGTATCGCGGGCGTTATAAAGAAGGACTCCATGATATGTCATGAAATACATGGCGACATCGCAGTATGCGGAAGTCTTCGTCCTGCCTTTGCCTCCTGAGCCGGTTGCGACAACCGCCGGAATCAGGAGAATCGCTTCGGCTCGATATCTCTCTTTAAGGTCATCGGATAAATCGGGATACGCAATCAGATTGATATCCGTTGAGTGGTCGTTTCCGGTAGCGGAGTCTTCAAGCCACCAAAGCCTTCCGTTCTGGCCATCTTTTTCATGAATTTTCCGAGCGTATTTCCGTATATAGGGCATTTTATCCATGATATCGAGTTTGCGAAAGCTGTCATAGGAGATGCCCATTTGCTCGAACAACGAATCTTTGGTGCCCGTCATATCAACTTGAAAACGCGGCTCATGAGAGGTGCGGACATGGACAACGCAGTCTTCGTATTTCCCCCAACGTGATTCTGGAGTTCCCCCCATTTTGCCAAACATTAGATAAACGATTTCAACACGTTCATCGCGTCTCGTTTCGCGAATCGAGTTCGCAATTGAGGTCCAATTGTCTGCTTTGGTAAACTTTACTTCAACGCCGAATTTGCCACACGGGATATCGGGAAAAGCTTGGCCGCTGGGGGATAAGCTGACATCGTAGCCATGTCCGGCCTCTCCAGCTTCCAGAATCTCGTTATGCAAGAGTTCCCTAACGCGTTGTTCGTAAGAGAGTGCTTCGGTTTGCAAGGAATGAAGCCAAACGCTTGCATTCGGTAGCTGCATATCATGCGTCAGTTGTTTCGCGACATTGTCCAGGATCCGTTCAAACTGCGTCTGGTCCATTCTGTTCGGAACCTCCCAATACCAAGGCGACTTGTTTTGCTAGTTGCCATGCTAGTACAGGGGGGACTGCATTGCCAATCTGTCTTTCGGTTTCTCTGAGTCCAGAAAGAAACTGAAAGCTGTCAGGAAAGGACTGAATTCTGGCCGCTTCCCTCATGGAGATTCGTCTGGGCAAACTGTAGTGATACTGTATGTTGCCGTGGCATTCTGCTCTGATTGTGTAACCTGGCCTATCGGCAATCAAGTGTCGGTTGCCTTGCTCTCCGGAGCGTTTTGCCTTGCTCCATATGTGCGAACTCTCCTTATCCCATGGCTTTTCAGCCAAGTCGTCAATGGCCTCTTTTGCGGTAATTGGATTATTTGGGGTTGTTTCATCGGGCGCTACAAAGTCCGGAAGATCGTTTCTGGTTCCAACAATGAATACCCTGTCGCGAGTTTGTGGAACACCGTATTTTGAAGCGTCGTAGCGATGGATGTCGAGCTTATAGCCCAAGGTGCCAAAATCCTCAAGGATTTTGCTAAATGAATCGCTATTGGTTTTAAGCAACAGACTGCCAACATTTTCAGCAACGAATACCTTGGGGCTAGTTCGCCTAACAGCTTCGACGATTGCCGTGTAAAGACTACTGCGCTCGCCCTTGATGCCACGCATTTTTCCGTTAATGCTAATGTCTTGGCATGGAAAGCCGCCAATTACAACATCGACACTCTTCGGAAGAAGGTCGATTTTTTCATTTATGTCGCCTTGAATGATGCTGCCTAGGTTGTGCTCATATGTTTTGCATGCGGCAATGTTTAATTCGTTAGCCCAAACAATTTTAAAGGGAAGTTTGCCGTATTTCGTGCCTAGGAAGGAGAAGTCTCCGGTAAAGCCCAAGTCTAGGCCTCCGCATCCAGAAAAGAGACTTGCTACGGTCCATTCTGCGTGTTGCGGACTGGGATAGGGCTCGCACTCGTCAACAACCCAGTTTCGGCCAATTTTGTGCGCAGAAAAGAGCTTGCCTTGTTCCGCTAGCCGGCGTACGGTATCGCTGCTGCGGCCGTTTGCTTCGGCGTAGTCTTTTAGAGAAATAAGCAAAAAGGCCCCTTTCAAGAAACACATAATTACACGATATCGTGTATATGCAATAGTAGCAGTATGATTATTATGGTTATTTACCAGCTGTTATTATAAACGCATAATAGCCGTTATGGCAGCAGCTGCGCTATTTGTGCGCAATTTACAGTGAGTGACATTCGGTAATAAAAGAACGATGTCGACATGGCGTGCGCTGAAGCTATCCTCGACGTGCGTTATTTTTCGCATGCTAAGTCGATTGTGTCGCGGGAAGGCGCAATCGACGGCAATCATTAAAAACCTACTCCCAATGCCCGCGACGTCCACGACCCAATGCTGCTCTGCAGCCTGCTGCTCGTGGTGCCCCTGGTCCTCTGCGATGGTGTAGGGGCCATTGGGCAGAGAGACGCCGCTACCGCCGTTTATCATATCGTTGTGGACCCAAGCGTCTGCGGCTGACTCGGAATAGAACGGTCCGACATTACCGTTATGGGTGACGATTCAATTGCGCTCGTGGCGCGTATAAACGATGTTTGGCGTCTATACTTGGTCATAATCCACCTCTCAATGGCCCTGCTCGGGTATCCATTTCTTCTGAGACTCTGTGGGCTTCAATCCGTTGCCGTTGGACTCCGTAGACTTGCCGTTGCTGGCTTTGCATGGAGTTGCCTGGATGGGCGTCGAGCTTTTGCTCTCGTTGCTGCGGCGTGTGCAGGCGCCATAGCCACCGTTACGATTGCGAGCAGTTTGGTCCTCATATCGTCCTCCATAGATATTGAATGCCACATTGAATTATCGGATAGCGTGGGGACAAACCGAAGCGCATGCTCTCAATCGCCTGCAGTGTCAACGATCCAGTGCTGTCCTGTGACCTGCTGCTCGTGACGGCGCTGGTTCTCGGTGATGGCGCAAGAGCTGTCGATAACGAATCCAGCGATGCCACCATTTTCAGCATCGTTGTCGCACCATGCCCGTGTAGCTGCTTTGGGGTGGAACGGTCCAATGCTGGTCTGCCGTGATTTACCCAGTAGCGTTTATGGTGCGTATAGACGATGCTGGGCGCCCGTATCTGATCCAAGGCGATTCAAGTTTGCCACGAGCGCACCCTAATAGCCATTACGTCGTATACCAGTTGTGCTACTCTTTTTGTGAGCGGCGGAGCCCTTTATGGATGGCTTCGCCGTTCACCGTTAAATAGCGGCACTTTCAATCTCATGGATATATCGACTGAATAAAATGTTGATTGTTCAGATTGGAGGCGGCTATGGTTCAACCGAAAACCCAAGGAAATCACCGAGCATATCCAAAGGAGCTGGCGATATATGTCGAGCGCATCCTATTGGAGGAAACCGATGCTTGGCTTGGAAAAGGTTTGAGCGTTTCGGACATAATGACGGAGCTTAAAGCTCGTTATGGCTATGAAGTTAAGCGCGACACAGTGCAGGGCGTATTGAACGCACTTGTTGATTCTGGATCAAAAAAGCCTTCGCTCTGCAATAATGCGGGCGCCAGTCCGTTAACCGAGATGAATAGCATCGATCTCGACAATAGTTGTCTGAATCCGTTCTACACGGTGATTGCAAGTCGATTGGCTTGTAAGGGCGAGCGGCTGACGAATGGCGATGGGGAATCTGCACCTAAAAATGCGAAGCGCCTGTACAGCATAGAGCGTCAAATTGATAGTGCGCAAATTGAGCATCTGTGCCGTCTCATTGAAGCCTCTACGGGCGTAGGTGGAGCCGACGTACTTGAGCATGCAGTTCTTCGCCTGCTGTGCGGCGAAGAAAGGCGGCAGATTGAAGATCGATTGGATCAAGAAAACGCCCTGCTCAAAAACGGCAGAATTACAAATGTGGAAGCAACTCTTGCAAATTTGAGGTTATTGGAAAAGGCCATTAGCCAAAGACAGAAAGTCCGCTTTCGAACTTCTGATAAGGGGCGATTGCATAGTCATACGCCATATCATCTATGTATGCACGATGGCTGCTACTACTTGTTTGTGGGCCACAAGGGTGCCGCAAGGTCTTTTGACGCAATTCGAGTTGATAGCCTGCGGGATATAACCATTGCTGGACCATCGGACGATGCAAAAGGTCATTTTGAGGCGATGGCCGAAGAGGCAAAAAGGTTCTCCCGTGCTGGCGTGAACAGGATGTTTAGTGACGACATCGTTACGGTTCGCGTAAGGTGTCATAACCAATCAAAGGAGAAGTATCTTTTAGCCGAATTTGCCGGAAACGATGGGTTTCGGCGCGAGACACAGGACGGCCATCCAAATCCAGAGTATTCGTTTATGGCATCGTATGATGGCATGAAAACATGGGCAATGAAGTGGCTTGATGTGTTTGAGATACTTCAACCAAAGAAATTGCGCGATGACGTCGTGGACATCATTGGACATAAATGTATCTATGTGAGTGCGAGGACTGATTCAAATGACCCCTGGTGAGAAAAAGCAAGCAATTGGCGATGCGTTGGATTACTGGTATTTGCTTGATTTTTTAAGCCAAGGTGACCAACCCGAAGATAAAGAGGACCCGTCTAGGCCCAGAAAAGGAATGCTCGATGACTGCTTTGTTCCAAAGGGGCGGGATGGTCAGGATTTACAGTCGCCTTTTGAAGAAGCGAGAGAGCGCGCGGATAGGGCTACAAATGGCGAGAACTGGCCGATCTCAACGATTTATTGTCACCTTGGTTCTGTTCCTCGCGAAACGGTCATGACTTATCTTGCGGAAAAACCGGGGAATGAAATCGAAAAAGAGGACGAATGTGTGACGGTCGCGCTATTGGGCGTGAGTCCTGATGGGCGATTTGTCAGCTTTGAGTTGTCCTCCTTATTTTGGTGGTTGAAGAGGGGTGCCGAGCATAATCCAAATGCTGTCGACAGTCTCGAAAAAGAGCAGGAGGGCATCTGCGAGAAGCTCAATGAAAAACTAGACGGAACAAAGCTGACATATGGTGTCATTAGAGGCATTGTCGATAGTTACGTCCGACCAATGATTGAGGGGATTGCCAGTCGCCTTCCCGACGGTGACGGGGCTGAACGTATCAGCGAGTGGTGTTCAAGGCTGCTTGTTGAATATAGAGCAATGAAACCAAAGGACAACGGGGACGATGCGTGTCCAGTGTTCGAGCAAGCGCTCTGTCACTCATTTTTCGCAAAAGATATTTCCCGGATAAATGAGCAGTGCAATAAGTCAGGGTCTTTCGACGATTTTTGTGAGGGCCCGTTGTCTCTTGTCGCCGCTTACCTTGAAGGTGGCTTAAGGGATAAACCTGCCTGCGGAGAGGTCGATCTTCTGGGCGGCGAGGGCGATGATGATCTGGCTGTTCGCGCAGACTTCTTTTCTGAAGTGCTGGGAGCGGGCTCTACGCCTATCGGTCGCTGGCCGAGTAAATACTCCTTGAGCTTGATGCAGCAGGTGGCGGTAAATCTTGCGGTTGGCCGTGGTGGTTCGACGCGCAAATACCCCGCAAACGACGTTATGTCGGTAAACGGTCCTCCGGGCACGGGAAAAACAACCCTGCTTAAAGATATCGTCGCGGCTAACATTGTCGAAAAAGCCCGCCTGCTGTGTGAATATGACAAGCCCGATGACGCCTTCGAAGAGGTGGGGCTGAGCAAACGATATCTCCAGTACGCCAAGAATCCTTATCGCTTCAAAAGGGATCGAACCGGAGATGCGATTAATAATCTCAGCATTCTGGTCTGCTCGACAAACAATGCAGCAGTTGAGAATATCGCCAAAGAGCTTCCTGATGGGAAAGCGTTCTTGGAAGGTATTAGCGAATCTGAGAAAAAGGAGTTTTTAGAGTCAGATTTATCCAAAATTAGCTGGGGAAAGAAAAACGAGCAAAAAACGGTAGACGATCTCTATTTCTCTTCGGCGCTCGTAGACGGTGAGGGGAAGCTGCGTGACCCTGAGTATCCTGGACTTATGGTTGCGGCATGCCTGGGAAACCGAAGGAATATCAATAGTTTTGTAAAGTGCGAGCTATCTTCGCTGCAGTTTAAAGGCGGGCTGGGAAGGGGCGGACGTTTTTCTAAGGCGAAGAAGCTGTTTCTTGCTCAATACAAAAAGGTAGCCGATCGATTTAACAGAATGGAGGAGCAGGCAGTAAGGGAGCGCGAACTTCAGAACCGCAAGAAGTGCTTGTCCCAATTGAATTGTAAGTGTCAAAAGGACGAGCGAAAGATAATTGAAGAGCTGACAATCGAAACGGCGTGCCTGCCTCATCCTTTTGAAGGCGGTACTGTAGGCGATGCCCGGAAATATCTCGATGACATTGCGAAGGATACCGCTGATTATGAGGCGAGAAGGAATAGGCTTGAAACAGAATTGCGCGATGCGGAAGAAAAGGCCAGTGGGCTGATCGGGTGGATCTATAGGGGTCGCTTGTCCGATAGCCTCGAGAAGCTCGATTCCTTTATGCAGAAAACCAAACCGGAGCGGAAGCTTGTTGCGCTGTGTACGACATTTGAGAGCAAATACGAAGAATTAGAGAATGAAAAGAAGAAATTGGTCTCTTTGCAGGTGGAGATTAAGGGGTTAGAGGACGTAGTCAAGGGCGCTAAATTTGTCGAGACGATTGATGAGCGTTTTGTTGAGTCTATCTCAAAGGGGGATAGCGAAAGCCGAAAGAGCGCTCATCTATATAATCCATCCGATGACGATGAACTAAAAAAGGAGCGTAACCTGCTATTTCTGTACGCGCTGCAAGTGACACGCGAGTTCATCCTTGAATCAAAATGCATGCGGAACAACATTACGCTTCTACGAACATACTGGGGAGCCAAAGACATAGGCGCCGATTCTGGTAAAAAGGAGTTGATAGAGTTCACGCAAGCCGACAGACGGAAGATGGTCCCTGTGCTTTTTCAGGCGCTCGGTCTACTTACTCCAGTGATCTCTTCCACATTTGCGTCGATTGGTCGCATGCTTGAGGATGTTCAGATTGGTGGGGCGGATCCGCTGTTTGGCTTGCTGATTATAGATGAGGCTGGACAGGCGGTGCCGTATGCCTCTCTGGGTGCCCTTGCTCGCAGTCGACGTGCAATGATTGTCGGTGACCCTTCTCAAATCGAACCTGTGATTACGGGGGATGTTAAGGAGCTCCGCGCTGCCCTCGGTAACAAAGTACTATTACCGTTTAAGGGGGATATGGCTTCGGTCCAACGACTTGCCGATGCCGTTAACCCCTATGGCCATCTGCGTACTGATGGCGAGTTTGATCAATGGATTGGCTGCCCGCTTGTAGTCCACCGTCGTTGTATATCGCCTATGTTCGACATCTCAAATGCAATTTCGTATCAAGGCTCCATGCTTAATGAGACTGCCAATCCAAAGGAGAACCTTGCCGAGAGTTTTTATCTAAAGTCCTCGCAGTGGATTAATGTTGCGGGATTTGAACGCGGCAATCGCGACCATTATGTTGATTCTCAGGGCGACAGGGTGTACGAGATTGTCGAGGACGCTTTTATTAAGGCCGTAGCTGCGGCTGAGAAAAAAGCTCGCGAATCGGGCAAGTCCGAAGGACGTGTTATCCCAAGCCTCTATATTATTTCTCCGTTTAAAACCGTTGTCGGAGGGCTTCGGGATCGTCTGTCAAATGATAGGCCTGAAGTGGTTGACAAGGAAACGTGGCAATATTTTGTAAAGCATAATATTGGTACGGTTCATACGTTCCAAGGCAAAGAAGCTCATCAGGTGATATTTGTCTTAGGGTGTGATGCAAGTCGCGGCTGTGAGGGCGCAATCAAGTTTGTAAACCCAAATATCGTGAATGTTGCGGCAAGCCGAGCCAAGTATCGCCTTTACGTTATTGCTGACTACACAGCGTGGAAGATCAACAAGAACGTTGCAACGATGAAACGAATTCTCGATACGGCATGGGTTGCGCATTGGGAAAATTACCAGAAAACAGGTGCCATCGAGGAACTCAATGCAGCCAAGGATATGCTGCCGCGAGGAGAATCTCTTCCAAGGGAGGCGGCTGGCGCGGACGAGGGACATGTCAATGAAGATAACAATGAAGATGATTGGTGCCCTGATGTAAGCACCGATTCCTATTTGGACAATGTGAGCGAAGCGTTCAAAAGCTTTAATCTGGATGCAGGAGACTGTCGAATCATAGGCTTCTCTTCGCGCGAAGCTCTTCAAAGCGCATTCGCTGATTGCGTGTGCGACCAAAATGGCAAAAATAGGGTGCTTGAGAATATCGAGCAGGGGCTTCTTCTGTGCAAGATATTTGGCATTGGCAGTGTTGGTACCGATAACGATTCAGATTGCGCATTTTGCCTGCTAATGTTCTGCCGTGCGGCAGAGAGATACTTGCGTTTGAAATTGCTGCCGGCCTTGAAGGCCATTGCTCCCGATTATGTTGTTGCAAGAAAGCCGCTCAAGGAGCTTGAGGGGCTCAACCTTGGTCAATACGGAAGGTTAATCGCAAAAAAGAGCGAGCTGCTGTCCTCCTCTGTTCGAGTTGAAAATGCTGAACTGACGCAGGCATCTGAGGGGGATTGGTGGAAGACGCTCGGCAAGACGCTGGACATATTCACTCAATTTCGTAACAGCGCCTGTCACACTGACCGAAAAGAGACGGTTTGCGCGGACGAGGTCCGGCTGGCGCTTCAATGTCTTTTCACTGCTTTTCAGCTTGATAAACATGGCCATAAGAGTGTGGAAATCATGCGAGAGGGTGTTACCTACGAAGCGGCTTTTGCAGGAGTCGGGCGTTTGCCGGCGATGACTGATGAAACGGGTTCTGTAGAAGCCAAGGGTGATGCAGCCACCGAAAGCGGGGGTACTGAGGCGGCTCCTGCAGTTAATACGGCTGTGCCGGAAGGTTGCTACTCAATGGCCCAGGCAAAGGCTAAGGGCTATGTTCCGATTTCGACAATACTGAAAGGCTCAGGGATTAAGTCCGCAAAGGCCAACGCTATTCTGATGAAACGAGGGTATCTGCGGCTTTACGATGAGGGTGAAGAGAGCGTGCAGCAATGCAAGGTTCCGTCCGATGAGGGATTAGAGCTGGGCGCAGTCATCGTACGCGGAGAAAAAGAGAGCGGTGAAGTGTACTACTATGCGCGATACCCGCAAGCGAAGGCCAAGGAGATATGCGATCTAATTGAATCTCTAATTGAGCTTGGGTAATGAGTTAACTCAAAGAATACGCACGCTTTAGAGTTAAACCCGCAATCTATCGCTATATAGCGGTAGATTGCGGGTTATTTTTTATCTCTTTTCACTATTCTGCAGGTGCCAGTTGCTCGAAGGGAGATTCAAAGATGTTTGAGCCCAATTGTATTTTTATTTGCGATGAGTCGAATGAAGCGGACCTCACGTGCACGCTGCTGCAGATGAGGCAGAAAGTCGACGAGGCAATTGACCTTGCCTATGAGCTCGAGGACTCCTCTGTTGCTTGCAAGGGGGTTGTCGATGGTTTGTTAGCCACATGGGAGTCGTTGTGCTACAGCAATGCCGCCGTCCATGAGCTTGTTCAGTCTATTTCGCTTGAGCGTAAAGAGGCTTTGCGATTTGACGAATTGCAAGTGGGCGATGATGGGGTTCCCGAGCGGTCTATATGCCGGTAGTAGCGTTTATTGGTGCCTCTCAGGCCGTCGCTTCTGTTGAATCTCCCTCGTAGACAGAATTCTTCTTACATTAGCTTACGAACATATCCCCTTTTGAAAGGAAGATCATGAACACTTCTATCAAAATTTCGTCCAGCGCCGTTGATGTTGCCCCTGGAACCGCCAAGGGTGAGGTCGTCAAGCTCGTACAGGGCGCGCTGCTTATTGCCGTCGCTGCATTCGTCGCTGCCTACATTGCCTCTGTCGCCGCTCCGTTTTGCGTCTGGAAGGGCGAAGTCGTGCTGTTCTCGAACGATTCGTTCCATACCGCCTACTCCGTTCCCGCAATTGCGGAGTACGCGTCGGCGGCGCCTGGGTCCGATTGGATGTCGTGGCTCGTGGCTGCGCTCATCGCGGCGTACCCCGCCTACCATGCTGTTTGGCGCGTTCGCGAGGGGTTTGGGCTGAGCTGCGAGGCGCCGGTGTTCAACAAGTGCGTGTCGCGATTTCTCGCTGCGGTGAGCGCCTGCCTGCTGCTGTCGATGCTGTTCATGGGCTATGGAACGGTCTGGCTCGTCAACGGCAGTGCGATGGGCGACCAGAGCCTTGTCGAGGCGGGACACCGCGCATGGAACGTTTCTATCTTGATGATGCTGGGCTGTGCCCTGATGAGCCTGTTCAAGTGGTTCGTAGCCAAGGGTCCCGGACGCAACTTTGGCAGCGGCTTTGCTATCGAGCTTGTCCGCCTCTCCGATGTTCTGCTGAAGCGCGCGAGCTCGAATCTGGTGCTGTGCTACGTGGCCGAGCTGTTGGCCTGCGTGTTGGCGCTGGTCTTCATTGCCGTGGCCTATGTCGCCGTGAGCGTAGCTATCGCGCTTGTATTCACGGCCGTCGCCTTGGTGGCGTGCCTTGCCGGGCTTCCTTTTCTGCTCGCCGGCATGTCGCATAGGTAGCGGGGGAGGGTTACTCCCAATTGTCTACGGAGTCCACGCCCGGTGCCGCTCCGTGGCTGGCGGCTCGGTATGGCTTTGCCGCGATCCGATAACAAATGGCCACGGGGCGACCGCGCAGGTTCTTGCCGTAGCGTGAGAAAAACTTGCAAGAATCGCAAGTTCTTGTCACACGATGAGAAAAACTTGCAAGTATTTGCCGATCACTATTCTCCCTTTCCTTTTCTTAAGCGGCATGGATGCCGCCGCCTCAACCGCCCTGCGTGAGTTTTGTCCGCACGGGATGGTATTCAACACATACAACAACTAAATCGGAGGTTTGACCATGGCTATGTGGGATCTCAACTGCCAATCGAATCCGTCGTCTGCGGACGACAAGGAGCTCGCTCCCTATCTTGCACGTCAAAAGGCGATGCGCGAGTTTTTTGAGCGTGCGCTGTTTGCCCCCAAGGATCAGGGCAACAATGGCCTGTACTTTTTGGGCGCCACGACGGGTTCGGGTAAAAACTATACGGCCGAGCAGGTCACAGCCGACCTCATCGCCGGTGGCTGGGACGATTCGGGCTGTTTTAACAAGTGCCCGGGCCGTCGTTACCTGGTGTTTGTGGTGCCGGGTAAGGACAACCGCGACAACTACGTTGCGAGCGTGCGCAAATTGCTGGTTGAACAGGGCATGGATGGCGATGCCGCGCAGCGCATGGTGTTCGATCTTCCGCGTGCGGGCGATAACATCCTGCATTGGATTGAGGCTACGCGCGGCAAGGGCGCCGTGGGCGTGCGTGACATCCCGTGTCCCATCGAGGCAGACGATGAGAGCTCTCGTCGCATCATTAAGCGGGCGTGGTGCAACGCTATGGAGATTGCTGATGACCTCTTGGGCATTCTCGACACTCGAAATCGCCTGGGAGGTGTTGCAGACCGTTTGACCCCTGCCCTTCGCGATAAGCTGTCGTCGGCGGATGCGAGCTTGCGTTGGGCGGTGAGCCACGAGCTTAAAAACGTCACGCGCGGTATGGAGGTGATTCCTCAGATTTGGCCGTCTGCTCTGCTCAATGACGAGAGTATGCCGCATGTGATTGCTCTGACACCGCAAAAGCTCATCAATAGGATCGATACAGTGACCGGTGCGGGTGTTGTGCTCTTTAACGCAATGGCTGCCGAGAAGGGCCTGTTTATCTTTGACGAAATCGACCACATGAAGGCCGACATACTGTCGACGCTGACGGATGATCCCGTGACGTTCCAGCCGGACGAGGTTCTGCGTATCCTCGATCGTCATTTTAACGGCGGTGTGGTGGACCCCTTGCTACTGGGGAATCGAGATCAATGGATGGCGGTCTACACACATGCTTCCACGTCGGGCGATCACAAAGGGTCAAACGCCGAGAGGAACAGGGTTTCGCGGGCGAGCGTAGAGGAAGCTGCCGAAGAAATCGCCAAGGATGCCAAGAAAATTCAAAAGGCACTCGCCTCTTGTATTAAGGAAATGAAACTGCGCCCGCCTTTTGCGCTGTCTGACGAGGCGAAAGAAGAGCAGCTCTCCGGTCGACATCTGTTTGGTAGTGACGATATCTCGGTGGGCGACAACTCAGCGAATCCGTTGCGCTTCAAACTCAATGAGGGCGGTACTCGCAATATGATTACCGCTCGTGGAGGGAATGGGCAGCAAACCGTCAGCAAGGCGGTGCGCCGTGCACGCGGTCTTGTCAGGATGGTAGTGGGTCATCTCGCCCGTTGCGTCACCCTTATGGACAGCCTGTACTACGGGGGTCTTTCGTACAAGGACGATCTTTCGCGCAAGAATATCATCGACGCTCTGGGCATTAGGAACGACCAGACCAGTGAGAAATACTTTTGGGATTCGTTGATGCTGGCGCTGTTCTTTAAAGATCGCAAGAACGACGAGATCGATGCCGCTGATGACTCGATGTATGCGCGTGGCGTTGACTACTTAGTGATGGAAACCACCATCGAGCACATGTTTACCACGTACCTAACCAGCCATGGCATTGAGCGCATGCCCGAGGCCTACCTTGCCTCCATTGCCGCCAAAGCGCCTTGCGTGTGCATGAGCGCAACATGGAGTGCGCCGACCGTCAATAACTTCAACCTCGATTACCTTGACGAGGTTCATGGTGTGGTTCGCAAGGACGTTTGGATTGGCGAGCTCAACCAGGAAATAGTGCGACAGACTAAGCTGTTTAACAAACAGGCTGCGAAGGAGTACGACGTCGATATTGCCTGGGTGGATGAGTCCAAGGAAATTGCCGGCATGGTCGCGCTGGCAGGCGGCGCCTTTGGCGGCATCATCGTGTCGCCCGACGAGGTGTACGAGCGCGCGATGCGGTTCTTTGACGGGATTGGCGTGAGTGAGGGACTTGCGGTGCGTCTGCGCTTAAAGATTGCCGACAGGGTGGGCGTGAGCGACGCCAAGAGCATCGAGTTTGAGCTGAAGCGCCTGAGCAAGACGCTTGTTGCCGTGAGTACTTGGGCCCGTGGTGTGGCGCGTAACGAGCAACAGGCGGGAGCCGTTTTTACCACGCGCCACATGGGAAACCATGGCGAATTCAATAGTCTGGCGCTGGATCTTGCGCGCGAGATTGTCGCGGAGCTGGTGATTAGAAACGTCAAGTGCCCCGAGATGTCGTACGAGAAATCGCTTGAGGCCGCCAAGGACATGGTGCCGTGCTTTAACGCTGCGGAATGGGATGCAGGTTGGCGTGGCGCTCAAAAACGTCTCGAGCTGGGCCAGCCGACCCTGATGTTTATCAATCTTTCGGCCGGTGGCTTTTCCAAGAATCTCAAATACAAGGTGCCGGAGAATCTGTGCGACATGGTTCATCAGGTCGATTGCGGCTTTGAAAATGTCGACCGTCGCCCCAAGATGGATCTTGATTTCTTATATATCGAGTCGCCCACAAGTCGTTTGACCTGGGGAGTGGAGATCAGCTCAGATAAGTTTGTCCAGCAGGCGCTACTTGGCGTGGTGGAGCAGGAGGAGCTGGTGGCGCGCGGCGAGGTTCCGTTTACTCAAAAGCGCCGGAACGTACGGATGCTGCTATCTGGCGTCAATAAGAGCTTGCCGGTGCGCGACACCCTCTCTTATCAGGTCGAAGGCGCTCGCATTGTGGCACAGGCTGTGGGCCGCCTGATGCGCACGAGTGTAAAGATGCCTTACGTGCAGGTGATGCTCGACCGCGAGATTGCGAACGATTGCAACTTTTCGTTCTTGCATGATTTGCCGATGGGCTACGAGCTCGAGCAGGTGGTTGGTGCCTGCGCCGCTGCCAACAACCATATGACGGACAACAAGGAACACGCTGCCGTTAAGCAGCAGAACCTTGCCGCCTTTAGGAACAACCTTGCCAAGCAAAAGCACGAAAAGCTGGCGTGGAAAGTTACCTCGCTAAACGCCGGGGACGAAGATCTTGCTGCCTTCGATAGCGAGCGCGACTTTTACCTGCATCATTTTTGCCTGCCGTGGGAAGACCTTGTGCAATACCCGGAACGCCGGAGCACCGCGCTGCACATGCCGCATATTGCGAGCGGCTATGCGTATGCGCAAGGCGGGGCATGCAAGGTGCCACGTTTTAAATTCCCCAACTACGATGGTGAGCCCGTCGAGCAAATTGCCGCTCGTCTGGAGGACTATTGCCGCTGCAGCGCGGGCTATAAGGGCGCAAAGGTTCGTCAGGTGAGTCAGGCTGCGGCGCGTGTGCCCGAGCTGCTGTCAATTCGTGAGGTGCGCGAGCGCTGGTCTCGTGACGGGGTGCCTTCGACGCTGCAACCGGCGGCAACGGCACACATGACGCCCTATATGTTCCAAGCGGTCTACCTGGGTGAGCTGGGAGAATCTGCCGGAAGGGCAATCTTTGAGGCATATTACGACGGCCGTTATTCGCTTACGCGTGGCGATGCTGCCCATGCCGAGATGGGCGGCGACTTTGAGGTGCTCGATGCCGCCGGCAACAAGACCGGGGTGTGGATCGACTTTAAGCACTATCGCATCGGTGCGTATATCGCTTATGTTCGAGACGGTCGCGAGGCGTCGGATGCCGAGCGCTTTAGGGCGAAGGCTCAAAAGGTTGGGGCGAAACGCCTGCTGATCGTCAACGTTTTGGCTGATGAGGCAGCGCTTGAGTGCGTGCCCAAGGCACTCGACGCCGAAGGGACTGTGTTCTCCGTTCCTTATATGGCCGCTGACGGTGCAATCAATGTGGAGATGATGGAGGCGGTTCGTCGTGCAATCGAAGCATAACCAGCCGTGCGGTCTGGGAGACATCGCCGTATCAGAGCTCGTGTTGCAGCTCGATGCCGCTGCTGCCGAGGAGCGCTACTCGGTCTTTTGGTGCAACGTAGGCGATGCCGGTAAGCATGCCGTGGCGAACTTTATGGCCGATGTGTGCCAGACGGGCAAGGTCGTCGCGCTCACTCAGCTTGCCGATAATCGCGTCTTTCTGATGGTCAAAGCGGGCGTGCAGACGGGCGATCTTAATGCCTCGCTTTATCAGGAGCAGGTGGTTCCGATTAAAACTAATTGGAACGAGTTGGACGATTACGTTGCACTCCGTTTGCTGTTCAACTCCTGCTCTCAGTTTGAGGGGATTGAGGACGAGGTTCCCAATGACACCGGGCACCTGTATGTCATTAGCGCCAGGGGTGCCCGCCGCGATGCTGTCGATAGCGACGGAAGGGGACCTGCCAAGATCGAAACGGTTGAAATCGTTATCGATGAGGATTGCACCTTCGATCTTAAGATTCGAACGTTCACCAAGCGCCGTGTGCTTATTGGCAGGGCGCAAGGTGACGAGAAAGAGCTCGAGAAGATTAAGAGCCAAGTGGGCTACAGGCTATCGCCCGTGGCGACGATGGTGCTTGCCCACGAGCAAAAAGACGAGTACATCCTGCGTCGCGCCAGGGGCGACAAGCCGTCCAAGCGCCGTGATCTGACGTTCTCGGCCCAAGCGGACAAGGTCGCTTATACCAAGAAGGGCATTCTGTATCGAGAGCTGCAGATTCTCGAACGCCGTTACAGCGACTTCGCGCGGGTGACGCTCATGGAATACCCGCGTAAGAGTTTCTACGAGGTGCTCAAGGGTGATGAATACGCTCGCGTGGTCGCGGAGCGCATGGCGGGGCAGCGAATCGTGGTGTCGTTTGCGCGTAATGGGCTTGCCGAAGTGGCGCGCCGGCTGGCCGATCGACTTGACGATTCCTCGTGGGGCGTTCGCGCATCGTATGGCGGAAGGACAGTTGATTCGCGGGTGCTGAACCTTGTCGTTGTACCCAATGAGGTTGCCGAGGACGATGGCTATGCCTTGTATGCCGGCGTGGTGGAACAGCACGTGACGCCGGATGTGTGCGAGCCACTGTTTAAGGCGGCGCCAAAGCAAAAGGATCGCAACGCGCAAGAGGCGATCCTGGGCGCCATGCTCAAAGAACTGCTGGTAAAGCAGGATGTTGTCGACGAACGGGTGACGGCGTTTGACCTTGACGCTTTGGATATTGAGTCGGTGACGGTGTGTGGCTTAGTCGATGTACCGCATAAAGCAAAGGACAAGATTGAGCTGGATTCGTGTATCGCTACGTTGGCGATTGGCGCGGATGGGGGCATGCGCTATGCCTCACATTCGGCAGAGGATGGTCCCGAGGACGAGATGGAGCTCGATCTGCTGACCGCGGACGGCAAACTCGATAAGGGCGCCTATGTCTTTGACGTGCATGCGAACGGGCAGTCTATGCTTGCGCGCGTGCGGGATACGGGACTGACGACGTTTTCCAATAACTTTATGGCCCTGGTGGGTGAGCATCAGCTCACAGGCAAAGCAGGGCGTAAGAAAGAGATTTTCGAGAGCTACAACTCGCCTTATTACGGCATTGGAACGTTCGAGCGTGCGGGCAAGACTTGCTATTTTGTGGGCGTCAACAACGGCACCCAGGAGGATATGGCGACTGCGATTCACGTGCGTTCGATTGAGGTACTCGACGGCGATGATTTGTCTGAGTTGTTGGTTCAGCTGGCCAACATAGGCCTTTCGCGCTATAAGGCTCCGTCCGTGTGGCCGATTCCGGTCAAGTATCTCAACGAGTGCGCTGCGCGTGAGGGCGCGGTAGAGGATGGCGGTGGCGACAAGTGATGGTGTTGCGCAATTATCGCTCCTAGAACTTTTTGAAATTACGCTTGCATTGTAAAAGGGGAGAACATATACTGCAGCCATAGCACATCAGATGGGGTCTCAAAAAGAGACCAAGCAAACGAGTTTTCAGTTTATGTTGAGAGGTACTTGAGCATGACCAGCAGATTTTTCCCCCTTTACAACGACAATACCGACCATATCGATCTCAATACCATCTACGGTTGCAGTATTGGTTCTAAGGCCGAGAACTACATGTTCGCTCAAGATGATCTAGAGCTTAGCTCCGAAGATTATGAGTACCTGAATGATATTGAGCGCGAGCGGGAGTATGAGCTCGGCATCCGCTGATGGATGTGGGCTTGTCTCCAACTCCTCCGATTTAATTACCCCGTTATCACCTCTTTTTAGCGGGGCATATTGGATCGATTATGTGTCAAACATCAGCTCATCGTGGGAAGGAATCGGCAATGAGCAAGAACGTGAACAAGAACATCAATGGCGGCGCTGCGGGTAAGGCGAAGGCCGCCGGGCGTATGGCGACAGTTGCTGCGGCAACGATCGCCATGACGGGCGGGTCGCTGCTGTCTCCGCTGACTGCGGTGGCGCAGGGTGCGAACGGTGCCGACGCTACTGCGAAGCCGGCTGCGGTGCTGTCTCCGTTGACGAGCGCGGCTGCTGCTAGCGCTGGCGCGGGCACGGTGTCAGCGGTGCAGAAGGTCGCCAACCTGCAGGCTGCGGTCGATGCGGCTCGCGCTAAGGCCGCTGCTGCCAAGGCCGATTTGGATGCGGCCGCCGCTCCTTACGACGCCGCCGCTGCCAACCAGCAGCAGGCTCAGAGCGCCTACGATGCGGCCCGTGGCACAAGCGACGCTGCCGCTTCTGCAGCTTCGGCCGAGCTGGAGCAGCAGATGGGTGCCGCGCAGGACAAGGCCGATGCGGACGTGAAGGCGCTCGAGGACGCTCAAGCTGCACTCGATGCCGCAAAGAGGGATCTGACGGACAAGGGTGAAGCCCTGACCGCTGCCCAGAAGACCGCCGACGATGCCCAGGCTGCGCTCAAGTCCGCGCAGGCCGCTGCTGCCGATGCCACGCCCGAGGCTGTTGCCGCGGCTCAGGCCGCTGCCGAGCAGGCCGCGAGCGAGCTGGAGCAGGCAAAGCAGCAGGCCGCCGACGCGCAGGTCAGGCTTTCGAATGCCCAGGCTGGCGTTGATGCCGCCGCGGCCAAACAGCAGGACGCGCAAGGCAAGCTTTCGGCAGCTCAGCAGGCAAAGGATGCGGCCGATAAGGATGTGAATGCCGCTCAGGCGAGCTATGACGCCGCCAAGGCCGATCTCGACCGTGCCGAGCAGGGTGCCGCGGGCCCGGAGTACGAGGCTGCCAAGGCCAAGGTGGACGCCGCCGCTGCCGCGCTGGACGCCGCCAAGTCGGTCCAGGCGCAGCGCGAGGGCGAACTCGCTGCTGCCTCGCAGGAAGTGACCACTGCCGAGGGTGAGGTGCAGGCTGCTCAGCAGGCGCTCGCCGTCCAGCAGCAGGCTGCGGCTGACGCGCAGTCCAAGTTGGACGCTGCCACGGCTGCTGCGACCGCGGCAGACGCCGCCGTCGATCAGGCTAAGGCCGAGCATGCCAATGCGCTTGCGGCGCTGGCCGACGCTCAGGCCAAGCTCTCGGCCGCTAAGGACGAGAAGAACGCTGCCGACAAGGCGCTCGACCAGGCAAAGGCTCAAAAGCAGCAGGCCGATCAGGCTGTAGCTCAAGCGCAGGCCAAGCTCGACGCCGCTCAGGCTACGGCGAACGCCTCGGCGGAAAACTACCGCCAGGGCGCCATTGCGTTCTTTAAGAGCGTGGGTGCCGACGATGCGGCGGACCTGATTCTCAACTGCAAATATGCCAGCCTCACCAAGGTGGGCGAGGAGGTTGACGCGACGAGTCTGACCAACATGAAGCAAGCGATTGTGTGGCTCAAGGCGTGCAACAAGTATCGTGCGAGCGTTGGCCTGGGTGAGCTCAAGGTGACGTATGCCATGATGGCGATCGCGATTGCCGATGCGAATTTCTCCGATACCAAGACTGCGCACGCCATGCAGTTCAACGTGGGCGAAAACGTGGCGTGGAACTACGGAAGCGACCCGTTCATCCAGTGGGTCGATCAGGAGAAGGCCGTCTTTGACCGCGCTGCGGCTACGCTGGGAGCGACGGGCCTTACGGGAAAGGCTGCTTTTGATTTCTACGAGCAGCATGGCGACGAAATCGATCGCTACGTGGCTGCGCATGGCGGATTTGTGCACACGGTTGGCCACTACATGAACGTGATTAATCCCGACTACACCGTGACGGGCATGGGCGTTTGCACACGCGGAACGATGAACCGTTGGCTTACTCAGGCGCAGACATTCTCCACGTCGGGTCAATGGTACGAGCCGTACAACGCCAATCCGATGACGGTTGCCGAATACGAGGCTGCACTGAACGCATGGTGCGACTTCCTGGCAAATCCTGGGCAGGGTGTGGATGCGGCTCGCAAGGAGCTTGTCGCGGCACAGGGCGTTGCCGCCGATGCCGGCAACAAGGCGAACGCGGCATTGCAGACCGTTGCCGCAAGGCAGGCTCAAGTCGATGCTGCTGCCGCCGGTGTTGACGCTGCTACCGCTGGGGTCTCGGATACCCAGGCTACCGTGGGGGAAAAGCAGGCCGCGGCTGAGGCCGCTGCGCGTGCCGTGGCTGATGCCCGCGCCGACGTGGATGCTGCCAGCGCTGCGGTTGCCGCGGCGCAGGGCGTCGTGACTGCCAAGTCAGATGAACTCGATGTCGCCAAGGGCAAAGCGGCTGCTGCCCAGCGTGCGTTGGATGCCGCTCGCGCCGACGTTGGCGACAAGGAGGGCGCGCTTGCTGCCGCCCAGGACGAGCTTGCTGCGTACTCTGCCGACGTTGCCGCTGCACAGCGTGCGTTTGATGCGGCTTCGGCGGCGCTCGAGGGGGCACGTGCCGTCCAGGCTGACGCGCAGGCTGCGCTGGACGCCGCCCAGGGCGTGGCCGATCAGGCGGATTCCGACGTCACTGCTGCCCAGGCCGAGCTTGTTGCCGCCCAGGCTGCCGCGAGCGGTGCCGGCACGGCAGTGACCGCGGCCCAGGCCGCATCCGTTGCGGCTGCTGCTCGTGCAGCTCAGCTACATGATGCCGCCGCGGCGCTTGCTCAGGCGACGGAGTACAAGGCCGCTGCCGATGCTGCTGTTGAGGCCGCGGCTTCGGCGAAGACCGATGCCGAGTCTGGCGTGACTGCGGCGGACGACGCCGTAGCAGATGCGACCGCTGATCGCGATGCTTCTGCCGCCGCGGTTGCCCGCCTGCGCAGGATCAACCTTGCCGACGCCATCGCTAGCGGCCGTGCCAACGATGCGGATGAGACGCTCGGCGCTAAGATCGCCGCAGCTCATGATGCCGCCGAGCGTGCCGCAGCTGCCAAGATTGAGCTCGACGCTGCCGTTGCTACGACGGATGCTGTGGCACCTGCCTACTTGGAGGCGCTTGCCAACTATACCGCCGCCAAGGCCGAGCTCAACCAGGCTATTGCCGAGCTCAACGCCGAGATCGCTCGCCAGGAAGCTGCCGAGCGCGGAAATGGCGAGCAGATTCAGCCTGCGACGCAGGTGACGTACCAGGCCAAGCACATGACCTCGGCGTCCGAGGCCACCGCGCAGCAGACGACGATGCCCGCCACGGGCGACGTCTCCAACCTGCTGGGCGAGACGTTCGTGATCGGTGGCACGGTCCTGGTTGCCGCCGGCGTCTTCCTCTCCGACAAGCGCCGCCAACTGATCCGTTAGGGACGGAGGAAAACGGATCATTTTCGGTGCGCGCCGCAAGGGACAAGTCCTGCGGCGCGCACCGTTTTTAATCTTCGAGATTGATTATGGAGGGACATATGCAAATTAGAGGAGAAGCGGCGATTGCCTGTGGGTTCATGGCGGGCTTGGCAACGGGACTGCTGTTCGATGGATGTTTCGACAGTTACATCAATCGATTCCGCGACCCTGGTTTTTCGAGAAGTAGGTCCCAAGAACCGGAGCCAGTCTGTCAAAAGATGGCCACGCCGGCCAAGCCCTACAGCGTGGATACTTCAAAAATCAAGGTAATCGTCACCAAGAACGGCAAAATCTATCACCGCTCTGCGGGATGTAAAAGCCTTCCTCAAAACGCAATTAAAACAAGCGTGCCTTTAGCGACCGCGCTCAAACGAGGCAAGACACCCTGCCCAACATGTTGCCCGCCAACGTCCTAGGCGATTCCCAAGATATGCTCTGCAACGCCATGGGTTTCTGCAAACGCACGGACCCTTGCTTTCTCTTTTTTAGGTAACGAGCTGAATACTATGGCGAACTTTTCCTCGTCTAACAGCGGAAGCATGTTTTCTACGGCATGGGCGTCCTTCTCGGCCTTTTTGCCGCGTTCGCCGTTGATTGTCATCTTGTGGATCGCATAAGCCTCAGGGGTCGGAACGGTCACAATGTGGTTCAGACAGCGCACGTCGATGGTGTTTTTCAGAATGACGTCCATGTGCCATAGAGCTTGGGCCGTCACCCCGATGTTCGTCTTGAGAGCAGGCTCTTTTCCCTCACCCATTTTTCTGATGAGAAATTCAACTTCAAGGCCGGTAATATCTAGCAACTTTGTTGTTCCGGTCATGCGATCGGATTCGACAAAGAAACCTCGTTCTTTTGCAAGGGCGGTCAGGCGCGCCGCTGGACTGGGGCGTCGCAGGTTTCGAACGAGGAAGTCGACATCCATTGTTTTGATATTTGGGCAAAAGCCTGGAAGTACATCGGCTTCTCTGTAGGCAAATTCCGCCCAAGACCCGATGAGGACAACGTGCTCTATGCATCCTGCTTCCTCGACCAGGTCAAGTACTTTTGAGAAAGCTTGTTGCTGCTCAGTCGGCATTCGGTATCCTTCCCAACGCACGTATGATTTGCTTTTGAGATTGCTTCTGTTCTCTGATG
The DNA here is from genome assembly GCA_048343195.1 of Collinsella sp. Classification (GTDB taxonomy): domain Bacteria; phylum Actinomycetota; class Coriobacteriia; order Coriobacteriales; family Coriobacteriaceae; genus Collinsella. The sequence continues at coordinate 6,849 of DBGDDN010000025.1, read as the reverse complement.
GCGGTCACAAGAGCCCTTCGACGTTCGATTTTGGCTCGTAGCTCATCAACCTTTGCAGCAGGGACATAGTCACTTTTGACCTTGTCGCCGACTCGATAGTTGAGGTAGCAGTACTCGCGACCCTTTATGTTTCGCATGCGGATGCTGCCCTTTGGAAGGAGGCCAATTTCCTGCTCCATGAGGCCCAGAAGGTGGATCGAGCGTGCGTATTCCTCTTCTAGGACATCTTCTAAGACGGACATGGAGCCTCCCTTTCAAGTAGTTACCCTACATTCTATCAAATCTAATAATTTGTAGGGTAACTCAAATGTGTCCGCACGACATGTGACACTTACCCTGCCGCCATGCTCCGTCGCGGCGGCATGCATCTGAAGAACGACCCTCTAAGGAGTTCGATACCAATGAGTGACAACACCAAACATCTCGCAAAGAAGTGCGTCAAGGACGCGGGGCCGTGCCTCGCGCTATGCTTTGCCGGCGCAGCGGTCGCGCTGCTGGCTGTTTTGGGGCCGTTCGACGTGCTCCGAAGTGCCAGCTCTCTGCACGTTTGCATGGCCCTTGCCGGCGCCATGATGACCGGCGGCGTGCTCGATCTGATCTTTTGGGTGTTTGACCCGTTTGGGTGGAAGAACGAGGGGTAAGCCCTAAGGGGTGTAGATATCGGGGCCTGCCTGCAATTTCTGCTATCGATTTGCCCAGAGCCGCACAGCGCGGAGGTGTTGCTAGATGTCCATTTTCGTTACCGGAGACGTTCACGGTGTTGCCGAGTACGGTGCGAGCCGCTTCTCGTCGCGCGCTTGGCCATTGGGTCGAACGCTGACACGCGATGACGTGGTGATCGTTGCCGGTGACTTTGGCTTTATATGGAGCGGCTCGAACACCGACAAATACTGGCTCGACTGGTTTGAGTCCAAGCCCTGGACCACGTGCTTTGTCGACGGCAATCACGAGAACCATCGTCTGCTGGCGGGGCTGCCGATGCGAGAGTGGAATGGGGGTCTCGTTCACAAGGCTCGCCCACACGTGCTGCACCTGATGCGCGGCGAGGTGTTCGACATCGCGGGGGCCACAGTGCTCGCCATGGGTGGCGCCGCGAGCCATGACAAACAGTGGCGCCAGGAGGGAAAGACGTGGTGGCCCGAGGAGATGCCGAGCGAGCGCGAGATGAACCATTGCCGCGCCTCGCTCGACCGCGTGGGCTGGAAGGTCGACTATGTTGTGACGCACGAGGCACCGGTCGATTTGGCGGACGAACTGTGCATGGAGTGCAATCGCGAGTTCTACGATGATTCGCTACAGGCCTTTTTGGGCGAGCTCGACGGGCGGCTCGACTACCGCACCTGGTTTTTTGGCCATTACCATGACGATGAATGGCGCGATGACAAGCATCGCCTTATCTACCAAGATATTGTGCCGATCGAAGTGCGATGTACCGACAAGCAGGGTGAGACTTCGAGTGGCTATTTTGAGCAAAAGCGTTAGGAGGTCCCCGTGATCTGGTTTACCAGCGATACCCACTTTGGACACGAGAACATGCTACGGCTTAGCGATAGGCCTTGGTCGACTGTTGCGCAGATGAACGACGCCATGGTCGCTAACATTAACAGCAAGGTCGTTGCGGATGACGAGCTCTACATCTTGGGCGACTTTAGCTTTAAGATGACGGTCCAAGATGCCTACGAGCTGCGCAAAAGCATTGTCTGCAAGCGTGTTCATCTGCTGCCCGGCAACCACGACAAAGACTGGACGCAGCCTGCCGTAGCGGATGCTTTTATCGTCGAGCCGCCCATTTGCGTGCTCAAGATCGATCGCCAAAAAATCGTGCTGAGCCACTATCCCATGGTCGACTGGCAGGGCATGTCGCACGGCAGCTGGCATTTGCACGGGCATATCCACAGTTGCGGCGGCGCGTACAACAAGTTCAACCTCAGACAGGGGCTGCTGCGCTATGACGTGGGCGTGGACGCAAACAGCTACGCCCCGGTAAGTCTGGATGAGCTCAAGTTATGGTTTGCGCAGGTAAACGAGCCGGTATGTTGCGTTAAATGGCCGTGGTGGGTCAACGCCACGGGCGACGAGCAGGTCGAGCACGACCTCGAAGCCTATAAGAGGGAAGTGGTAATCCGATGACGGTCTATGTGACGGGCGATATTCATGGCGGCCTCGACATGCAAAAGCTGCGCGATTGGGACCTTGGGGATGGCCTGACGAGCGACGACTATCTGATTGTCGCGGGCGACTTTGGCTTTCCGTGGGATTTCTCTGCCGAGGAATGCACCGATATCGCTTGGCTGGAATCGCGCCCCTATACCGTGCTGTTCGTCGACGGCAACCACGAGCGTTTCGATCACTGGGCGGAGCGTCCCATGGAGCTGTGGCACGGTGGGCTGACGCAGCGCCTGTCGGATACCTCGCCCATACGGCGCCTGACGCGCGGTGAGGTTTTTGAGCTCGACGGCTCAACGATCTTTACCATGGGCGGTGCCACGAGCGTGGATAAGGAATACCGCATTCCGTATTCCAGCTGGTGGCCGCAGGAGCTGCCGGACGAGCGCAACTTTGAGGAGGCGCGGACAAAGCTCGACAGCGTAGACTGGAAGGTCGACTACGTGATCACCCACACCTGCTCTACGCGCATGCTTTCGCCCACGCTCTATCCGGGGCCTGGCTGGAATTACCCCGCCGTTGATCGGCTTACGGCATTTTTCGATGAGCTGGAAGACCGCTTGGATTACAAGCGCTGGTACTACGGGCATTTTCATCGGGATGCCAACCCTGCCGAGCGCCATACCGTGCTCTACGACTGCATCGTTCGCTTGGGCGACGAACTCCAGCCCTGGGACGCTGCGTAGAGGTGAGTACACATGAGCTTCGTGATGAAGCGAAACCGGCTTGCTAAGGGAGTTACTCCCAAGCTGACTTGCGCTTGAGTAACGTGTTCGTGGCTTCAGGTACAGGGGAGTCAAGTATTTCGCAAAACGCGTCGAACCCCTCTGGCGAGAGATGGGTTGTTGATACTTTGGCAATGTCGCTATCGAGGCGCTCGTCAGGATGGGCTACTGTCTGTTCCATACTCGTCCTTTCACCCATAACGATGTTCTCCCGGTGCTCGCGGATAACATCCCAGCTAAAGTGCTCGACCAGCTGCTCGGCAGAGCGCGGTGTGGTGTCCGGTGCGATGCCCGTTTGCCCAGCGAGCCAGCCCAGCAGCGCTTCGGGTGTGCCAAAGCGGGCGCGGAGCTCGCCCAGGTCCAGATCGCGATCGCGCTTGGAAAGGCGGCGGCCGTCCGGCGACATGAGCAGCGGAATGTGCGCGTAGTGCGGCGTGGGAAGTCCCAGCAGATGCTGCAGGTAGATTTGGCGCGGCGTGGAGCCCAGCAGGTCGCATCCGCGCACGACCTCGGTGACGCCCATGGCGGCGTCGTCGACCACCACGGCCAGCTGGTAGGCAAACACGCCGTCGCTGCGGCGTACCAAAAAGTCGCCGCATTCGGTGGCGAGTGCTTCGCATTGGGCCCCGTACGTGCGGTCCACGAATTCGATCACGTCGCCCGCGAGGTCGTCGATGCCGGGCACGCGCAGGCGCGTGGCCGGAGCGCGCAGAACGCTGCGGTGGGCAACCTCCTCGGCAGAAAGGCCTCGGCAGGCGCCGCGATAGATAGGCATGCCGTCGCTGGCATGCGGTGCGCTCGCGGCGTGGAGCTCGGCGCGCGTGCAAAAGCAGGGGTAGGTGAGGCCGGCGTCTTGCAGCCGGCGCAGGGCGCTCTCGTACAGATCCAAGCGATCGTGCTGGTAGTAGGGGCCTTCGTCCCACTCAAGCCCTAGCCAAGCCAGGTCGTCAATCAATTGAGCGGCAAGTTCCGGGCGCTTGCAGCGATCATCCAGGTCCTCAATGCGTAACACGATGCTGCCGCCCTGGCTGCGGGCCGAAAGCCACGCGCACAGGCAGCTGAACACGTTGCCCAGGTGCATGCGGCCCGAGGGCGACGGGGCAAAGCGACCCACGACAGGCGCAGGAGCGGAGGCGGGCAGCGTCGTTGGCGCGTCCGCGGAGGGCGTTGATATGTTGCGTGTTTTGATATCCATGCGGACGAGTATAGCGCAGGACGCGGTAGGGAAGGCGTTGTCGTGGCTCGCAAGTTGGCAGCGCTGCGCATTGCGCGCGGCGGGTTTGCGGCTCAACGTCTCGATCGCCGCGCACTGACTCAGCCTCATAAACGACAGAAACCCCGGCAGCTCTTCGCAACTGCCGGGGTTTCCGCGGAAAAGGGGGACATGATCCTCGAGCGGACGGCAAAGGGGCAAACCGTTTTCGCTCAACTGCTTTATGCCCCTCGCTCGCCGGCTTAATCGGCTCACGCCGCGCCCACACAAAGCCGCTACACCTGTGATGGAGCTATGAAGTGGTATCTATTGCCGGAGCGGGCTATGCCAAGGAGTGTCCCAGATTGCCGGCAGATAAGGAACGTCCCCAGGTGCCGGCCGCGGGTGTGACTTTCGTCCCGTTTTGACGCTCCGCTGACCTAGATGTTCGTCACATGAACCCGCAAACGTGGGACAATGACGCTACTGGTACCACAGACAAAGGATGTGCCTATGAACGCCCCCGTTGCCCAGCCCTGTCGGCAGCGCCGCCTGTTTGCGCGGTTCGCTTCCGTCTGCGCACTCGTCGCGCTTGCGTTGTTGCTGCTGCCTGCCGTCGCGCACGCCGACGGCTACTCCATGAGCCAAACCTACATCGGCGCCACGGTTGAGGCCGATGGTTCGCTGACCGTTGTCGAGGGACGCCAGTTCGATTTCGACGACGACATCAACGGCGTGTATTGGGATATCAATACAGGCTCTAACCAGCAAGGCGGCTCGGTGGTCGTCAATGTGCTGAGCGTCGAGGAAGACGACACTGCGTTTAACAAGGTCGACAGCGCAAACAAAGGCGACGACGGCGTTTACACGGTGGAGCAGTCCGACGACGGCGTAAAGATTAAGGTGTTCAGCCCTCACGAGAGCGGCGACAGCGCAATCTACTACGTGAGTTATTCCATGACCGGTGCGGTTATGAACTGGGCCGATACCGCCGAGCTCTACTGGAAATTCGTCGGCGACGGCTGGTCGGCGGATTCCGATGACGTCGAGATGGAAGTGTACTTCGCAAATGCCGCTGCCGGGACGGCTGCCGTCAAGGGCGATAACTTCCGCGCATGGGGCCACGGCCCGCTGACGGGCGACGTGTCGCTCGATGCGGACGAGCCCATGGTCACCTATACCATTCCCTGCGTGCATGAGGGCGAATTCGCCGAGGCACGCATCGCCTTCCCCAGCGACTGGGTGCCGCAGCTTGCCGTCTCGGGCGAAAAGCGCATGTCGACGATTCTGAGCGAAGAGAAGGAATGGGCCGACGAGGCCAACGCTCGCCGTGAGCACGCGCGTGCGGTTGCCGGCGCGATTGCCGTGGTGTGTGTTGTCGTGGCGGTTGCCTATACCGGTGTGATCGTGATGCTTAAGCTGCGCAGGCCCAAGCCCAAGCCGCTCTTCCAGGACGAGTACTTCCGCGATGTGCCCTCGGCCGACCATCCCGCGGTGCTTGCAGCTCTCATGAGCTGGAACGACGTGCCCGATCAGGCATATATCGCCACGCTTATGAAGCTCACCGACGACCGCGTGATCAAGCTGGAAGAAGCGACCGAGACCAAGAAGAAGGGTCTGCTCCGTCGCGAAAAAGAGGAGCAGACGTATCGCATCACAGTGACCGACGAGGCCTGGAAGGCTGCCAAGAAGGACGGCATCGATCGCGATGTGCTCAAGGTCTTCTTCGCCGGCGTTAAGCCCGATAAAGACGGCGTCCGTTCACGCACGTTTAGCGAGCTGGAGGAGTACGCTAGCGAGCGCACCACATCTGTTGGCGACAAGCTCGAGGACTATCAGAGCACGGTTAAGGGCAAGCTGGAGGCGCGCGAGTTTATCGCATCGGATGGCACTATCGCGATGGTGGCCGGCCTGGTTCTCGGCATCATCATTGTCTTTGGCATTCTGGGCTCTCTGATCTATACCGACTTTGCGGACGCCAACGTCGGCGCCGCTATGATCTCGATTCCCGTCACGATCGTGGGCTTTGTCCTGAGCTGCACCTTCCGCCGTTACACGCCGGAGGGCGCCGAGGTGGCGGCTCGCTGCAAGGCGCTCAAGCATTGGCTCGAGGACTTTACGCGCCTGAAGGAGGCTATCCCCAGCGACCTGATCTTGTGGAACAAACTGCTGGTGATGGGCGTTGCCCTGGGCGTTTCGAAAGAAGTGCTGCGACAGCTGGCCGAGGCCGTGCCTGCGGACCTGCGCAACAGCGACGATTTCTACGACAACTACCCCTGCTACTGGTGGTATTACCATCACTACGGCAACGAGTCTCCGCTCGATTCGTTCAACGATGTGTATCATGAGACCATCCGCGAGCTGGCTTCGAGTTCCGATAGCTCGAGCGGCGGCAGCGGCGGCGGCTTCTCTGGCGGCGGCGGTGGCGGCGTCGGCGGAGGCGGCGGCGGAACGTTCTAGCGAGCGCTTGCTTTGGGGTGGATCTTTCTGGGCGGTTGCCAGGGAAGATTCATCCCATTTTTGTGCATCGAAACGGGTCAAACTTTCCGCTGCGGATCTTCGCGCGGTCGCGCGCGCAGACGTGGTGTAAGAGTGTCCTGAGGTCCGTCGCTGCAAGTCCCGATGTTACTCCTTCTTGAGGCCGCGCTTCTCGACTATCTCGTCCACTATCTCCCTGGCGCGCCGCCCGAGCGCGCGGCGCCTCCCCTCTGTCGGGGCCGGCCTGTCCGCGGGCTCGGCGAAGCCCCCGGCGGCCGAGGCCTCGGA
>DBGDDN010000024.1:0-26527 GCA_048343195.1 Collinsella sp. | reverse complement strand
CAGGAAACGAGGGCAGCCCTGTGGGCGCCAGCGGAATGTGGGGTCACCGCGCGGTCCGCATCTGATGGTGTCGACGTCAATGGTATACGGGTGCATCATCGACGTCTTCAATACAGAAGATATCAGTGCGGGATGTCCAACAGAATCGCGTGGGGGAGCTTGATGGCGACGCCGCAAAAAGAGGCCGTCTCCATGCTCGTGGACAGCTGGAACAGCCGGTGATTCGCTCGGCGGTGGGGCTGTTCCGTGCGACCGCCTGGCACACGGTGCCCGATCTGGTGTCGGGTCCCGCGCGCCGGGCGCTCGCGCACGGCCGGGCGGACGCGCCGCGGGTGACGTCGGCGCAGATCGGGGAGGCGGAGCGGAGGGCGCGGGCGCTGGAGCGCGACCGCGCCCGCGCACTCAAGAGGTCGAGGAAGGCCAAGCGATGAGACTGATTGAGAAGCTGCGGCGGATGATCGTCGAGAACCGCCGCGTGCGCAAGAGCATCGAGGCGCGCCGCGCCCGCAGGTGCAGGAGGTCGATGAGATGACCGTGATGTGGGACGTGCAGGAGAGGAACTGCGCGGTCTGCGGGAGGATCTTCATCCCGCAGGCGCCGAAGGCCAAGTACTGCTCGGAGGACTGCCGGCGAAAGCACGAGCAGGACCGCGCGAAGGAGGCCCGCCGCAGGGGCGCCAAGCCCAAGCGCGACAGGGTCGACCGCTACCTGGCGCCTACGGGCCCGGCGCACGACGAGATCATGGCCATGCGCCGCGAGATCGCGATGAGATATTGAGTTTCCGCAGGTAGATATATAATTAAGGCCGCTGGCGTTGGAGCGCCGGCGGCCTTTGGCAAAGACGCCTCCCGGCATCCTCTATATGGCGTAGAGCATGGTACCACGCGGGAGGTCACATGGACGCAAGGGAATATCTGGAGACTGTACGGGCCGCCCAGCGCGGCATCGACCGCCGCCTGGCGGTCATCGAGTCGATGCAGGCGCGCGAGCAGGTGCGCGCCCAGCGCTACGACGCCGTGGGCAAGGGCGCGCACGGGACGGACTTCATGCGCTCGACGGATGACAGGATCGACTACGAGCGCCGCAGCGGCGCGGAGCTGTCGGAGTTGCGGCGCGAGGTGGAGCGCGGACGCGAGCTGTGCGCGGGCGTGCGCTCGGCCAACCCCGGCAAGCGCTGGGGAGACGTGCTGGAGCTGAGGTACTGCGAGGACCGCACGCTGCAGGAGATCGCGGGGACGCTGGGCGTATCGGTGAGATCGGTCAACTCCGACCTGTGCTCCGCCCTGGACTGGACGGATATGGTCGGTCTGGCGGCCGCCCGATCGGGTCTTGGCCGCGCTGCAGTCTGAGCCGCATATATCTCTAACGTTGCCCGTCGGCTCCGCGCCGGCGGGTTTCTCTTTGCCTGCGGACTGCACGCGATTGCGCGCCGTTGCACACAATTGCACGCGACTGCCTGCGATTGCACGTGATTGCCTATAGCTGCACGCGATTGCACACAATTGCACACCGTTGCACGTTGCGATTGGGATATAACTAGGGTGTCGATTCGCAGCGCCGCCCGCGCGGTGTGCGGGTCGGATGTGCGTGGAAGCACAGATGAGTGGCCGGGGTTCCCTTCAGCAGTTCAGGGACTCCGGCCTTTCTATTACGCTTAATTCAATAGGGGATGATGCCCGTGGTCAGCCGAGAGTACATCGCGCGATCCGCCCGCCGCCACGACACGGTCATGGCGTGGGCGTTCCGCCGCGCCCTGGGGGTCACGGCGGCGCCCCGCCGCCGACCAGGGGGTGCCGGGGGCGTGTGCCGGGAGGCGCTGCGCTACGGGGGCATCGAGGCGTGCATGTCAAACCGAGGGCGCTCCCCGGTGGAGTGGTAGGGGATGGGCAACCCGCGCAAGGCCAACGGCGCCCGCCGCCGCCATGTCGTGCGGTGGCTCCGCTCGCAGGGCAGGCCCTGCTGGATATGTGGGCTACCCATAGACTACGGGGTGCCGCCGGGCAACCCCGGGGCCTTCGAGTGCGATGAGCTCGTCCCGGTCAGCCGCGGCGGATCGCCCTTCGACCGCGACAACGTCGCCGCCGCGCACCGCTGCTGCAACAACTGGCGCCGCGCCCGCAGCGTCGCCGAGGTCTCGGCCGTGCGCCGCGCCCTCCGCGAGCATCTCGCCGCGTGGAACTCTCCTGAGTCCTTCGTCGAGCTGTGCAAGGCGCTCAAGTCCGAACGTATTCCCTTTATTGGTCCCCCGTCCGTGCCCGAGAAACAGCCGCGGCAAACGACCTCATGGTAGGGGATGCGCCCCGGCGCTCGGCCCCACGGGGGTCTTTTGCCGGATGGTGGCAGGCCACCATCCCGCGCCAGGGCCGCAATACCCCCGAATACGCTTTTTTACGGAAGTCAAGCCAAAACCGCAGCTAAACCGAGAAAAACTAGGCGGGTGTGTACGTGAAGATACACGATATCGTCCCATATGAGCGAAACGCCCGGCACAACGCCTCCGCCGTCCCCGTGGTTGCCGACTCCATCAAGGAGTTCGGCCTGCGCGGGACCATCGGCCTGGAGAGCCGCGAGCGCCCGGTTATTGTATGGGGGCACACGCGCGTCGAGGCGTGCAGGAGCCTGGGGTGGGACGAGATTCCCGACTCCAAGATCGAGTACTGCGACGACCTGACCGACGAGCAGATCAAGGCCTTCCGCATCGCCGACAACAAGACCGGCGAGGTGGCCACGTGGAACAAGTCGATGCTGCGCGAGGAGGTCCGCAGCCTCAAGGACTTCGACATGTCGAGGTTCGGGCTGGACTTCAAGAGCAAGCGGCTCGACTACGGCCACGAGCGCCTGAGGACGGACGACGCGTACAACCTGCGCCTCGTCAGCCGGTCAGACTGCGGCCGCGACGGCATGCCCCGCATGAAGCGGTGTATGGCCAAGCCGGCGGACATGATCGGGTTCAACTACGCCAGGAGCACGCCCGAGGCCGACAAGGCCGGCCGCTGCTGCCACTTCTTCATCGACGACTACCAGTTCGAGCGCGTGTGGGCCCGCCCCGCGGCCTACTTCGAGTGCCTGCGCGGCTTCGACTGCGTCCTCACGCCCGACTTCTCGCTCTACCTCGACATGCCCGACGCCATGCAGCGGTGGAACCGCTACCGCTCCCAGGCGCTCGGCCACTGGTGGCAGGAGCAGGGCCTCCGTGTAGTCCCGACCCTGTCGTGGGCGCAGCGCCGGAGCTTCCGCTTCGCGTTCGACGGCGTCCCGCGCCGCTCGACCGTCGCCGTGTCGACCGTCGGCGTGAAGGGGGACGAGGGCGCCCTGGATGTCTGGCGCGAGGGCATGGCGGAGGCAATGAGCCGCCTGAAGCCCGCGCGCGTACTGCTCTACGGCGGCGACATAGGCTTCGATTTCGGAGACTGCGAGGTCGTCAAGTACAAGGGAGGCGGTTTCCGTGGGAGGCAGGGGCGCCAGCAGCGGGTGGAGCGTGGATAAGCGCGGAAACCCGAAGAACCCGTACGGCAGCCAGTACCATTCGGTGCTGACCGTCGGGAACATCAAATTCGTATCTAAGAATGGGCGCGGCAGCGAAACCCTCATGGAGACGATGACGCGCGGGCGCGTCTACGCCCATGTCGAGGGGGACGACTTGAAATCGATCGTCTATTTCGACAATGAGAGCAAGAGGTCGAAGCAGATCGACGTGGACCACTCGCATAATGGGGGGCGCCCGCATACGCACCACGGCTACAACCACAATGAGAACGACTCGGCGAAGGGCGCGGCAAGGCTGACGCCGGACGAGCAGGCCATGGTTGATAAGGTTGTCAGCATATGGGAAAATAAGAAGCGCGGAAAGTAGCACAGTACGAGGAGTGCCCTTGATTGAGGAGACGTAGGTGCAAATCCTACCGCCGCGCAAGCCGTCCTTCGGGGCGGCTTTTTTATGCCGATTGGAGGTGGCGGATGCCCCTCGAGAAGCCCGCCGCGGTCGCCGGCGACCCCGTGAAGAGCGCCAAGTGGGACGAGCTCACCGCCGGACGCTCGTTCACCCAGGCCGACGCGCCGACGCTCGCGCTGCTGTGCCAGTGGTACAAGATCGTCCAGCTCGCCCAGGACGAGCTCGACAGTTTCGGCGAGATAACCGCCTACACGAACGACATGGGGGACCTCAAGGCATTCCCCCAGATAGCGACCCTGAAGACCGCATCGGCGGAGATCAGGCAGCTCAACAAGCAGCTCGGCATAACCGACGGCCACGAGGGGGCGCCAGATGTCCGGAACGTCCAGACCAAGCTCCTCTCGATCGCCGAGCGCCACGAGGCGCGGAAGGCAAGAGCCGCGGTATAGGGTCGCCGTGGGCGAGGTCGCCTACTCCGAGGGCGAGGACGCCGCCGAGCTGGGCGGGGACCTGGGCATGGAGCCCATCGAGTGGCAGTCCCTAGTTCTGTCCGACTGGTGCGCGTGCGACGCCGAGGGCCGCCCCGCCTACGTCACGTGCGGCCTGGACGTGCCGCGCCAGAACGGCAAGAACGCCGTCATCGAGATATACGAGGTGTTCCGCCTGGCGGTCTGCGGCTGGCACATCCTCCACACCGCGCACCGCGTCAAGACCGCCAAGAAGGCGTTCAACCGACTCGTCCGCTACTTCACGGACAAGGAGCACCCCGAGCTCTCGTGCCTCGTCGAGAGGATCCGCCGCACGAACGGCGAGGAGGCCATCTACCTCACCAACGGCGGCTCCATCGAGTTCTCGGCGCGCACCAACGGAAGCGCGCGAGGCTTCGATGACATCCAGCTCGTCGTGTTCGACGAGGCGCAGGAGCTCACCGACTCCCAGTACGACGCCATCATGTACACGCTCGCCGCGTCCGCGACCGGAGAGCGCCAGATCATCTACACGGGCACGCCGCCCAACGAGGACTGCCCCGGCACCGTGTTCGCGCGCACACGCGCGGCCATCCTAGCCGGCGACATCCCGAGCACCGAGTGGTGCTCGTGGGCGACCGACGAGTGCCCGCGCCAGGACGCCACGTTCGACGACGTGGTGGACCTCATCTACGAATCGAACCCGAGCATGGGCATCATCCTGTCGCTCGACTTCACCCGCACGGAGTTCGCCGGCGGCTCGATCACCGGCTTCGCCCACGAGCGCCTGGGCTGGTTCAGCCCGGCCGCCATGCTCACGAGGGCCATCCCGCGGGAACCGTGGGGCGCCGCCCTCATCGACGCCATCGGCGACCGGTACCGCGGCAAGAAGGCCTTCGGGGTGAAGTTCTCGAGGGACGGGTCGACCTACGCGCTGTCGGGCTGCAAGCTCGGCCAGCGCGCGCTCAAGGGCAAGGCCGCCGTCGAGCTCATCAGGGTCGGAACGACGGCGGGCGGCGCCCGCGAGCTCGCCGAGTGGCTCTACGACCGACGCACGACCGCGTCGGTCGTCGTCATCGACGGCATGTCGGGCGCCGACGCGCTCATCGACCGCCTCGCCGAGATGAAGCCGCCGCGCGGCTACGTCGTGAGGCCGCAGACGCGCGACGTGGTCGCCGCCGCCGTCGGCTTCGTGGACGCGCTCAACGACGGCACGCTCGCTCACACCTACGACGCGACGCTCGAGGATTCGGCGATGAAGTGCGTGCGCAGGAAGATCGGGTCCCGCGGCGGGTGGGGCTTCGGCTCCCCCGAGGACGCGACCGTGTCGCCCGAGCCACTCGAATCTTGCTCGCTCGCGCTGTGGGGCGCGAGGAACACCAAGCGCAACCCGCGCAGGAAGCAGAGGACACTGTGATCCAGAGAATTGGGCAGAGGGCCTCCGTCGAGACGCCGAACCTCGACGCCGTCCCCGAGCCGTACCGAGCCGCCGTGGAGGACATGTTCGACACCTGGGGCGACATGTCGGCGCGCAACACCGTCCTCAAGCGCTACTACGACATGAAGAACGAGATGAAGAGCCTCGGCATCTCCATCCCGCCCATGCTCGAGATGGTCAACTGCGTCACCGGGTGGTGCGCCAAGGCCATCAAGGCGCACTCCGTGCGCTCCGTCTTCGACGGCTTCGTCTTCGACGGCGCGGAGGACCAGGACCTCAAGCGCCTCGTGCGCGAGAACCGCCTGAGGTCGCTCTACCGGCAGGCATGCGCGAGCGCCCTCACCTACGGCGTGTCGGCCATGACCGTCATGAGGGGCGGCCCCGGACAGCCCGAGGCGATGGTCCGCGTGTTCAGCGCGAACCAGTTCTGCTGCCTGTGGGACAAGGACGCCCGCCGCATCCGCTGCGGCGTCGTCCTCGCCGACGTCGACAGGTCAGGCAACGCCTCCCGCTACGTGTGCCACTTCCCGGACGCGGTGCTCACGCTGGTGCGCATCGGCTCGGGCAGCGGCCCATACGAGTGGGGCTGCGAGACGGAGCCGAACCCCATGGGTCGCCCGCTCATGGAGGTGTTCACCTACGACCCCGACCCGGACCGCCCGCTCGGCCACTCCATGCTCACGCCCGAGATCCTGGGCATCGTCGACAAGGCCATGCGCGACGTGCTGCGCATGGAGGTCGGCGCGGAGTTCTTCACGTTCCCCCAGCGATACATCCTCGGCGCCAAGGACGACCTCTTCTCCGTGAAGGACGGGGACGGCGGGGAGGGCGATGACGATGACGGGGACGAGGGCGGCCCCGCCACCCCGCCGTCGCCCATCGCCAAGTTCAACGCGTACGTCGGGTCGTTCCTCGCCATCACCAAGGACGAGGACGGCGATGTCCCGACCGTGGGGCAGTTCGCCGCCCCGACCGCGGACAACTTCACGCGCGTCTTCGAGAACGACGCGCAGCGGTTCTCCGGCGCGACCAACGTGCCGCTGGCGCAGCTGGGAGTGCTGTCGAACACCTACACGTCCTCGGACGCCCTGGGCGCGGCGAACGACCCGCTCATCCTCGAGGTGGAGCAGATCAACGAGCACAACGCCGAGGCGCTCGAGACGGTCGCGCAGATGATGATGGCGGTCAAGGACGGCGTCCCGATATCCGGGCTCACCGACGAGCAACGCGCCGTCCAGGCGTACTTCAAGGACCCCTCGATGCCGACCATCGCGGCACGCGCCGACGCGTGGACGAAACTCGCCGCCGCGGACGAGAGCATGCTGGGCACCCGCGTCTACTACGAGGGCGTGGGCCTGTCCCAGCCGACCATCGACCGCCTGGAGCGCGAGAAGCAGCAGGGCGGCGCCATCGCGTCGCTCAACGCCATGGCCGACACGATGGCCATCGAGGCCGCGAGGGCCGCGGCCCTGCCGCCCGCCGGCGGTGAGGCGGAGTGATACCGCGCGAGGACTTCGACCGCTACGCCCGCGCGCTCGGCATCAACGCCGACCTGCTGCAGGCGGCGGTCGCGCAGGCGATAGACGAGTTCGCCGGACTCTACGGCGAGGAGCTCTACCGGGCGCTGGCGCGCGCCTACGCGGCGCTCGTGGCCAAGTTCGGATCTTTCGCCGCCGCGGCGGCCGTCGAGTTCTACGCCGCCATGCGCTCGGGCGCCGGCCCGGCGCAGGGATACGAGCCGCGGCAGTTCGACCCCGGCCACGGCGGGCTCCTCGCGAGCGACGTCGACGAGGCGCTGCGGGCCTCCGCGCCCGCCGCGGCGCTCGCGGCGAGGGCCGTGCAGCGCGTCATGGGCTACGCGGACGCCACGATCCAGGGCAACGCCATGGCCGACCCCGCGCACCCGCGCTGGGCGCTGGTGCCGCACGCGGGCGCGTGCGACTGGTGCCGGATGATCGGCTCTCGCGGCTTCGTCTTCAAGAGCTCGGCGACAGCCGGCGCCGAGCGCCACCCGAGCTGCAGGTGCATACCGGTCGCCGACTTCTCCGGCAGCCCCGCGCTCGACGGCTACGACCCGGCGGCGCTCTACGACGAGTACCGCGCGAAGCACCCCGAATGGGGGTCCAGGCGCTCGGGGTCCCGCGGCCACCGCAGAGGCGGCAAGGTAGTCGCCGCGTTCGTGGACGGGAAGAGGTTCGACAGCATCGGCGACATCCAGAGGTACATGGAGGGGGCATCGTCCCCTGATGACCTCAAGGCCCGCATGGCCACCGCGAACAGGGCGGGGCTGGCCATGGGCTTCAAGCCCGGGAGCCCCTACGCCAAGTCGCTCGCGCAGACCGCGGCGAGCGTGAGCAAGAGACTCTCGGCCAAGTGAGGACGCCCCGTGGGAGGGCGGGCGCGACGCGCCATCAAGCGTCGCCGGCGAAGACACGCAACGCGCCGGCAGGAACACGAGGCCGCAGCCCGCACGGGAGGCGGCCTTTTCCATGCCTAAAGACCGCCAGCGCCACCGCACGGGGCGCGAGACGAGCCCCGCACGGGGCGGAAGGAGTGCAAGATGCCGACCCAGCAGCAAGCCAACAACGTGACCGATCCCGTCGAGCCCCCGCAGCCCGCCGCGCCGGCGGAACCCGGCGCCGGCCAGGAGCCCGGAGCGCCGCAGGAGCCGCCCGCGATCGACTGGAAGGCCGAGGCCGAGCGATTCAAGAAGGAGTCCCGCAAGTGGGAGGCCCGGGCCAAGGAGAACAAGGGCAAGGCCGACCTGTGGGACGCCCAGGGCGCGCAGGCGCCCACCGTCGAGTCCCTCAACGACGAGCTCAACGACCTGAAGGGCCGCCTCGCCGCATCAGAGGCCGAGCGCGAGCGCGAGCGCACGCTGGCGCGCGTGTCGCAGGCCACCGGCGTGCCGGCGGCGCTCATCCACGGCGACGACGAGGAGTCGATGACGGAATCGGCAAAGGCCGTCGCCGACTTCGCCGAGTCGCGCCAGCCGGGCTATCCGCTCGACAAGGGCGGCTCCGGCGGCGGCAAGAAAGTGAACAGGGAGTCCATCGAGTCCATCAAGGACCCCGCCAAGCGCATCATGGCCCGCGCCGCGCACATGGACCTCTACAAGTAAGAAAGGGGCAAACATGCCCGTACCCGCAAACATCTCCGACTCCACGGCCATCAACGCCTCGATGGACCAGGAGTTCATCCGCAACTTCGAGGGCGACCTCGACCGCCTGCTCGAGGTCCTCGGCATCTTCGGCGCCGAGACCATCGCCGCCGGAACCACGCTCAAGATGCTCAAGGTGACCGGCGAGCTCAACGACTCCAAGACCGCCGGCTCCAAGGAGTCCGCCACCGGCGACACCGCAGTCCAGCTGGGATCCAGCTCCGGCACCGCCTACGTCGAGGGCGACGAGGTCGCGCTGTCCAAGTTCACCGCCACCTACGAGCCCGTGGGCGAGGCCGAGGCCTTCCCGTACCGCCGCATGACCACTCACAAAGGCGATCCAGCAGTCCGGCTACGTCAACGCCGTGCTCAAGACCGACAGGCACATGGCCTCGCTCGTTCGCCGCAGCATCGTCTCGCAGTTCTTCTCCTTCCTGCTCAAGGGCACGGGCACGGCGACCGGCAAGGGCCTGCAGGCCTGCGCCGCGGCTGTCGACGCCAAGCTCGGCAACACCCTCGAGATCAACGGCGACGCCGCCGAGCGCGTCGTCCACTTCATCAACCGAGACGACGCAGCCGACTACCTCGGCAACGCGACCATCACCGACCAGAACCTGTTCGGCCTGACCTACCTCGAGAACTTCCTGGGCCTCTCGGGCGTCTTCCTGACCAACCAGGTCGCCAAGGGAACCATGATCGCCACCCCCGCCGACAACATCCGCATCTTCGGCGTGGACTTCGGCGAGCTCGCGACCTCGGGCCTCACGTACACGGTATCCGACTCCGGCCTGATCGGCGTCGCGCACACCCCGGCGTACGACCACGTGTCGGTCGAGACGAACGTCCTCGCCGGCGCGACGTTCTTCCCCGAGGTGAAGGACTACATCGTGAAGGGAACCATCACGACCAAGTAAGGAGGCCACCGTGGACGAATGCTCGTTCGCGACGGTCGACGAGTACCGCATCGACACCGGCGACGCGGCGACCCCCGACGAGCGCGTGGCCGCCGAGCTCTCCCGACAGAGCGCGAAGCTCCGCGCGACGCTCGGCATGGGCCGCACGCGCACCCTGACGGGGGACGCGGCGGCGCTGGCACGGGACCTCGTGACCGACGCGGCCCGCAAGAAGCTCGTGCAGCCGGCCTGCGCGCCCATGGGCGTGGAGGACCTCACCGGCGTCTCGCAGTCGAGCTTCACGGCCAACGGGTTCCAGGGGAGCTTCACGTTCCAGAACCCGAGCGGTACGGCCTACTTCGACCGCTCGACGCTCTCCGCGCTCAAGAGGCTCCTCGGGCGCTGCCAGCGCATCGGCACCGTGTGCCCGAGCTACGGGGGCAGGCCGTGATGGGCGAGGAGGTGACGGTGCTGTCGAGCACGGAGACGGGCAGGGACGCCATGGGAGAGCCCACCGTCGAGTGGGAGGCCACCGTCGTCCCGGGATGCCTCGTGCGGCCCTTGGCCGGCTCTGACGTGGGGGACGCCGTCCGGCCGGACGGCGTCGAGGCGAGCTACTCCATCGCGTTCCCCAAGACGTACGCGGGGCCGCAGCTGGCGCGCTGCCGCATCGCCCTGACGGGGCGCGGCATGCCCGCCGACCCCGATAGCGCGCTTTTGGTGGTCGGCTCCCCCGACATCACGGACCCCTGCCCCACGGCGTGGAACATGACGGCGACGGCGGGGAGGGTCCATGGCTGACAAGATCAAGTTCGGGCGCTTCGTCCACAGCGACGCGGGCGTCATCGCCGTCACGAAGGGCGCGGGCGTCCGCGCCTGGGTGGCGACCGAGACCGCCCGCCTCGCGGCGAAGGCCAACGCCGAGGCCGCATCGCACCACGTGCCGTCGGGCTACCGCAGGTCCCTCGAGAAGTAATACCCGGGGACATTCGACAGCGCCCCCTACGTGGGCGTCGTCAAGTCGGGTTCCTGTGACACCCTCGGCGTCGTTCGCGCCGCGACCCCGGCCGGCGCATTCGACCAGAACCGCAACCACACCCTCGACCACCTGCTCTAAGGAGGGAACGTGCCGAGACTCAACGTGATGGGCGAGCTCAGGGAGATCCTCGAGTCCGCCCTGGGCGGCGTGCCCGTGCGGGTCGACCTGCCCGGGGAACGGCCGGGGACCGTCGTCGTGGTCCGCCGGTGCGGGGGCGCGCGGCAGGACGCCCTCGTCGACTCGCCGCAGGTGGAGGTGCTCATGTGGGCGCCCACCGAGGCCGAGGCCGAGGGGCTCGCCGAGCGCGTGGGCGACGCCATGTCGCGCCTGCCGTTCACGCGGGGCTTCTGCGCCTGCGAGGAGCTCGAGATGCGGACCGACTACGACTACGTCGCCCGGTCCCCGCGCTGGTACGCGCTGTACCGACTGAAGACATTCCAACCGAAAGAAGGATAAATGGCACCTAACAACGAGGAGGGCAAGATCGCCCTCGCCTCCGAGGACGCGACTCCCGCAAACGACATCGACCCCTCGCTCGTCACCACCGGCTCGCCCGTCGAGGGCGGCTGCGTGTACACGAGCTTCAAGGCCAACCCGACGCTCCCGACCGACGCCGCGACCAAGATCTCCACGCTCACCGACCTCGTATCGCTGGGCGACCTGTCGCCCGACGGCTTCACGGCATCCAAGAGCGTTACGGTCAACGAGTTCAAGGGCTGGCACCAGTCCATCGTGCTCACCAAGGTCTCCGAGGAGAAGCACCAGTACAAGATGGTCTTCATCGAGTCCGTCCGCTCCTCCGTCGCCAAGCTGCGCTACGGCGCCGGCAACGTCGAGACGAACGAGGACGGAACGTTCAGCCACATCAAGGTCATCGCCAACTCCGACGTGCGCGTCCCGCTCGTCATCGACGAGCTCGAGGACACGGGCAACCTGCGCCGCACCGTCATCCCGCGCGTCTCCATCGACTCCTACGACGACGTCGAGCACAAGCCCGGCGGCCTGGTCCAGTACGGCTTCACCTTCACGGTCCTCAAGACCGCGGGCAAGCCGCTGTTCGACATCTACCGCGCTAAGCCCGCCGCGTAGGCATGGCCATAACGAGAACGCCGCCCCGGTTTTGCCGGGGCGGCCCTTTATCTGGGAGGAAAGATGAACAAGGACTACCTGGCAATGATGGACGAGGGCGAGCTCGAGGCGTACGCCAAGGTCCTCGGCTTCACGACCGCCGCCGCGCAGACGGCGGCCGACAAGGCGAAGCTCATCGAGCAGAAGCGCGGCCACTGCGCCGAGCTGACCGTGCTCGGCATCGCCATGAGCATCCCCGTCAAGCGCGCGCACGACCGCCGCTTCATCGATGCCATGAACAAGGAGGACCGCACGACCGAGGAGCTCGACGGGGCGTTCCGCTTCCTCCTAGGCGACGAGCAGTACGCGAGCCTCATGGAGGCCGTGACCGAGGATGACGGCACGCAGGACGACGACGCGCTGGGCTACGCATACAACAAGCTGCTCTACTCGGCCGAACTAAAAAACTTCTAGAGCTCGCCGACCTCGAGGATCGTCACCTGCCCCTGCTCAGGCACGACTTCAGGGCCTACTACGGCTGCTGCTACGACGAGGTCGGCACCGCCGAGGCGTACGACCTCGTGAGGACGCTGCCCGACGGCTCGCTCACCGTGGCGGCCCTCCACCCGGAGCGCAGCTGGACCCGAGAGCAGCACCTGGCGGCGGACATCGTGGACAGCGTCTACGCGGCGGCGACCGCGCTGTGCGGCGGCAAGGCATCGGAAGCCCCGAGGGTGCCCCGCCCGCGGGACGTGGCCGCCGCCGGCGCCGCGGCAGAGCGCGCGGCATCGGTCCGCGCCCGCATCGAGAACACCGAGTGGGTGGAGGTGACGGATGGCTGAGATCGGACGCGCGGACCTGCTGATCGTCCCCAGGTTCGACAACCTTACCAAGTCGGTCGAGTCCGCGCTCGGCAAGTGCGAGGGGCAGGCGAGCAAGTCCGGCTCCAGCCTCGGCAAGAGCACGGGCTCCGGGTTCGGGAAGGGGCTGGCCGGCTCCGGCGCGATGATAGGCGCCTTCTCGACGCTCACGTCGAAGGCCATGGACTCCATCTCGTCCCATGTCGGGTTGGCGATCAGCCGCTTCGACACGCTCAACAACTACCCGAAGGTCATGCAGTCCCTCGGGTACTCAGCTGATTCCGCCAACGCGTCGATCGGCAAGATGTCCGACCGCCTGTCGACCCTGCCCACCAGGCTCGACGACATGGTCTCGGTCGTCCAGGGCATCACCGCCACGGTCGGGGACCTCGACAAGGCCACCGACGTCGGCCTCGCGCTCAACGACATGCTCATCGCCTCGGGCAGCTCGACCCAGCTGTGCTCGGCGGCGATGGAGCAGTTCCGCCAGATCCTCTCCAAGGGCAAGCCCGAGATGGAGGACTGGCGCTCGCTGACGACGGCCGCGCCGGGCCAGATGGACCAGCTGGCGAAATCCATGCTCGGCCCCACGGCAAACGCCAACGACCTGTACGCAGCGCTCGGCGGCGGGGGCAAGGACCCGACCATCACGCTCGACCAGCTCATGGACAAGATGGTCGAGCTCGACACGCAGGGCGGCGCGAGCTTCGCGTCCTTCAGGGACCAGGCCGAGACCGCCGCCGGCGGCGTCCAGACGAGCGTCCAGAACATGTCGAACGCCGTGACAAAGGGCGTCACCGGCACGCTCGAGTCGATCGGCAGGAACAACATCGCCGGGGTGCTCGACGACGCGAAGGGCGCCGTGAACGGCTTCTTCAAGGTCGTCAACGGCGGCGTCTCGGCGTCGATGCCGATGGTCAAGCAGCTCTACGGCGGGTTCAAGAGCCTGGCGCCCGAGATCGTCTCGGGGGCGGCGGGCATCGCGGCGTGGCAGAAGGCGGTGCCAGTCCTCTCCGGCGTCGCGAGCGGCGTGGGCAAGGCAACCGAGGCGTTCAAGCTCGCCCGCGGAGGCGCCGGCACGTTCGCCGAGGCGCTCGAGGCGGTGGGCGTCGGCTTCAACCCGGTCGCAATCGGCTGCACCGTCGCGGCCGCCGGCATCGGCATACTCATCGAGAAGCAGGTCGAGTGGCAGGCCCGCACGGACGCTCTGAACAAGGCCACGACTGGCCTGGTCGACGCGGCCTCAAACACCGTGGCGCTCGAGTCCTACGCCGGCAGGGTCGAGAATGTAGGCAAGAAGTCCTCATTCTCGGCGATGTCCGTCGACGAGCTCGCAGAATCGATCGGCAAGCACGTCGACGCCATGAACGAGAACACGAGGGCGGCCGAGTCGCAGATCGCGCAGCTCAACACCGCGCAGCAGATCATCGACAACTACGCCGGCAAGACCGACCTGTCCACCGACGCACAGGGCAGGCTCACATGGGCGCTGCAGCTGCTCAACGACCAGCTCGGGCTCAACATCTCGGCGCAGGACGTGGCGAACGGGAAGTACGTCGACGCGGACGGCAACGTCAAGAACCTCAAGCAGTCCATCGACGAGCTCGTCGCCTCCAAGAAGAAGGACGCCGAGGTGAGTGCCCTCACGGCGAACCTCACCGAGGCGTACCAGGCCCAGTCCGAGGCGGCCGACACGCTCGCCTCCAAGACGAAGCCCTACCAGGACCGCCTCAAGGAGCTGGCGAAGAGCTACCCGGAGCTCTCAAAGGGAGAGCTCGAGGCGCTCGCCTGCACCGAGAAGGTCGGCAGGGAGTACAACGAGGCAAAGAAGCAGTTCGACTCCGCCTCGGAGAGCATCGACGTCCTCAACGGCAAGCTCGGCGACGCAAGCCTGACCACGCAGGAGGCCGGCAGCACCTTCGAGCACTTCGCCCAGGCGCAGCTCACGCTCTTCCAGGCGCAGCTCTCGGCCAACGGCGAGACCCTGTCCGCCGTCTCCGGATCGCTCACGCAGCTCGGTGTCGACACCGAGCAGCTGGCGAGCCTCAGCGACGATCAGCTCGCCAAGCTGGCGCAGGACTA
The DNA here is from genome assembly GCA_048343195.1 of Collinsella sp. Taxonomy (GTDB): domain Bacteria; phylum Actinomycetota; class Coriobacteriia; order Coriobacteriales; family Coriobacteriaceae; genus Collinsella. The sequence continues at coordinate 11,628 of DBGDDN010000024.1, read as the reverse complement.
CGACGGCACCGCCCGCTCCATCGTCGACGACCTCGACGGGTGGGGCGTCTCGATGGACGAGGGCGCCGCCTCGACGGTCCGCGCGGCGAGCCAGATCCAGGCCGCGCTCGAGGACATGGGCGGCAAGCTCAAGAAGGCGTTCTCGAAGGAGAACATCGACTTCGGCGCGTTCTCGGACGCCTGCGCCGCCGCCGGCGTGTCGACCGAGACGCTCAACAGCATCGGCTCCGCCAACCTCGCCGCGCTCGCAAGCAACTTCAACGGCAACATCGACCAGATGGTGTGGGCCGTCCAGAACTACAACGCGCAGCCCATCGTCGACAAGAACGGCAACGTTACCGTCAACCAGGCCCAGCTCATGGACGCCCAGGGCAACGTTTACACCTGGAACGGCTCGCAGCTGATGGACAAGAACGGCGTCGTCGACGTGAGCGTCGGCGACCTGCGCGACGCCCAGGGCAACCTCGTGACTTGGAACGGCACGGCTCTCCAGTCCAAGAGCGCCAAGACAAAGGTCGACAAGAAGGAAGTCGACAGGGCGCAGACCTCGGTGGACAAGCTCAACGGCACCAAGCTCAAGAGCAAGGAGATGACCGCCAAGGCGAGCTACGGGACGCTGCCGAAGTGCCAGTCTGCGATGCAGGCGGTGATGAACGAGCCGTTCCACTCAAGGTCGGCGACGATCACCACGACCTACGTGACCGTCAACAGGACGCGCAACGAGAAGGCCGCAGGCGGCATACGGCACGCCGATGGCGGCATCCGCATGCACGCGCACGGAGCCATCGTCGACGCGCCGGTGACCGGCTACCCGCTCGACTGGGTGGGCGAGGACGGCGCCGAGGCAATCGTGCCGCTCACCAACCGAAAGTACTCGGAGCCGTTCGCGGCGACCATCGCCGAGCAGATGGCAAAGCTCGGGGGCCAGCGCGGCGACGTCTACAACATCTACCTCGACGGGTCGGCCCTCGAGGTCGACGAGCGCGTCGCGGAGGCGCTCAGGGCGCTGGTCTCCGAACTCAAGAGGACCGTCAGGACCGGAAGGGGGTAGCAGGTGGCATCAGCGCAGACGACCAGGGGAGACGTGACGTACTACACCGTCAACCTCTCCACGTCCGTGTCGAACGTGAACGACACCACGGCCCGCATCTACTGGACCGCCACCGTCGACTTCGGAGACTGGTACTACTACGGCGTGCGCCTGCACGTCAAGGTCGGCGGCGTCTGGCGCGCATCGGGCGACGGCTACACGACCTCCTCCTGGAAGCGCGCCGTCACCGTCAGCGGGTACACCGACGCGGAGCGCAAGGACAACGACTACGACGTCTGGGTCGAGGCGTACACCGAGTCCGTGGCAGTCAACGGCTACGGCGGGGTCGGCGCGACGACCTCCTGCGGCGAGGGCGCCAGGATCGGCAAGGTCCCGGCATACGAGCCCGCGGCCCCGACCGACCTCAGGGTCACGCGCTCGACCGACGGGACAACCGAGCTCGAGTGGGTCAACCACCCGGACGACGATGCCAGGAAGTACTACGACGGCATCAACGTCTACCGCCATACCAACGGCGGCGACACCGAGAACCCCTACAACAGCGTCACGATCTCCAACTGGCGCGACACGTCGACATCGGCAAACAATTACTACGACTACGACGTGAGGGCGCGCTGGCGCGGAGGAACGTCGGACATGTCGAACTCGGTGCGCGTCTACAAGACGCCAGCCCCGCCGGCATCGGTCTCGCTATCGCGCTCCGGCGACGGCGAGGTCTCGCTGGTCGTCAGGGGTCCCGATATCCCGTTCTGGATTAGCGGCTTCGATGTCCGCGCGACCTCCGACGGCGGCAGGACCTACAAGCCCCGCGCCTTTACCGCCGACAGGCAGGAGCCGGGCGTCTGGACCATGACCGACCCGTCTGCCGTGGCGGGAGAGAAGGTCGTCTACGAGGTCCGCACCTACCGCGAGGAGCCCGTGGCGGGCGCGGGGGACACCGTCTTCTCCGCGTGGACGGCATCCAACGCAGTGGCGACGATCTGCCCGCCGTACGCGCCCGCCGTCTCCGGGGTCGACCCCGCCTACCCGACTGGGTCGACGGCGACCATCGGCTGGACGCGGAACCACCCCGACGGCACCGCGCAGTCGGCGGCCCAGATAGAGCTGATCCAGCCGGACGGCAAGACCGTCCCGCACCACATCACCGGGCCCGCGTCGACGACATCCCTGAGCCTGTCCGCGAAGGGCACCTACCGGCTACGCGTCCGCACCAAGGGCGCCGACCCCTCATGGGGAGCGTGGTCGGAGTACGCGGTGTTCAGGGTCGCCGACCCGCCGCAGGCGTTCTTCACGACCCCCGCGGAGGACGGCGAGGCCGTCGTCGAGCTCCCGCTGCGCGCCGCCTGGACCGCTGTCGACGAGACCGGCATCACCTACCAGCGCCTGAGGCTGCTGCGCGGCGGCTCCGCGGTCATCGACACATCGGTCGCCGCGGGCGCGCGGTCGCACGAGATCGCCTCCGGCCTGGAGAACAGGTCCGCGTACGTCCTCGAGCTCACCGTCCGCGGCGGCTCGAGCCTGTCCACGACCGTCACCCGCTCGTTCTCGACCGACTGGCTCGTGCCCGCCACGCCCATCGTCAACGTCTCCTACAGCGACGCGCTCGCAGCCGTCGTCACGGTGCGCGACGGCATCTCGGAGTTCTCCGTCAGGGACCACAAGCTGCGCGGCCCCATGGCCATGACGCCCGAGGGCAACATCCGCATCAGGGGCGGCATGTCCATAAAGGGGACGCGCGCAACCGTCCACAGCCTCCCGCCGTGCGCCTCGTTCGATATCGAGCGCGTGCTCGCGGACGGCTCGAGGCTCCTGCTCGCGAGCGGCCTCAAGTCCGGGCAGAGCGTCATCGACCGCCTGCCGCCGCTCAACGTCGGGTTCTCCTACGTCGCGCGCGGCTACGCGGCCTCCGGAACCACCTCGACGACCGAGGTGGGGACCGTGTGCCCGTGCGACGGGTTCGCCCTCAACTTCGGGTCGGACGCCTCCGAGGTCGTCGTGGGCGACAGGAACATGGGCGGCCCGCCGCAGTACTCGGCGAGCCCCGAGCGCGAGCGCGACCAGTTCCACTTCGTCGGCGGCGGCCTGCCCATGGGGTTCGAGAGCGGCAACCTCTCGATGAAGGAGTCGATGGAGTTCACGATCGAGGAGGACGACTACCTGCGCGTCCGCGGCCTGTTCGGCCGCTACGGAAGCGCCTGGGTGCGACCCCATCTGGGCGACCGCGGCTTCGCCGCCGTCACGGGGACGCTCACCAGGTGCGCGCCTGAGGACTACAGGGTGTCCGTATCGACGAAGAGGGAGCGATGGAGGGAGCCCAACGGTGTCGGATGATATCTGGCTCGCGTCGTTCAGGACCTCCTACCGGTACGCCCGCGTTTCGCGGTCGACCGGCCTGGAGACCGGCGCCATCGAGTGCTTCACCGGCGGGAGCATCAGCCGCAACCAGGACACGGACACCTATGAGTCCGCATCGCTGGACTACGTCGGCAGGCTCGACATGGGCAACGACTTCGTGCGCATCTACCTCGACGCGGAGGACCCGATCTCGGGCGCGTCGCGCACCGTGTGCCTGGGGACCTTCGAGTGCTCGACGCCGTCCCGCACGGTGAGCGGCGAGGTGGCGACCGGCATCGCGACGCTCTACGGCAGACTCCACGACCTCGCGAAGGACGACTTCGACGAGCCGTACACCGTGCCGGCCGGCGCAAACGCGGTCTCCGCGGCCAAGGCGATCGCGGAGGGGTGCGGGCTCGAGGTGGTCGCGGAGCCGAGCGACTACACGCTGTCGACGGCATGGGTCTTCGGGATCGCCGCCACGGCGGACACGCCGGACAACAAGCTGGGCGCGGTCAACAGGCTGCTCTCGGCCGCAGGATTCAGGAGCGCGTCGACCGACGCCTACGGGCGCGTGCTGTTCAGGCGTTACCTGGAACCGGCGGCGAGGCCGATCGACCACACCTTCTCAGAGGGCGAGGACTGCCGGGTGCTTCCCGACCTCACCGACGAGCAGGACGACTTCGACGCGGTGAACGTGGTGCACGTCGACTTCGCTACCCAGGGCGAGAGCGTCAGGGGAACGGCCTCGGACGACAGCCCGCAGAGCGAGTGGTCGACCGTCTCCACGGGCCGCCGCATCGTGAAGCGGTACCAGTACAGCGACCTCCCGTCAGGGGAGAGCGTCATCGCCGGCGGCTCCTACCCGCTCGCCGGAGACGGCACCCACGACAGCGCGACCTTCAGGTGCAGTGGCGGCGGGGGGACCATCGAGACCGTCGGCGTTTCCGGGTGCCCGATCGGCGGCATCAGCCAGGCGATCCGCATCACGAAGGGGTCGGGCTCCGGTGAGATCGGCATCGCCCAGGACAAGATATTCCTCAAGAAGGGCCAGCCGTACACCGAGTCCGTCTACCTCTACGCGTCGCAGAGGGTGCAGGTGAGGGTCCAGCCAATCTGGCGCGAGGACGACGGGGGAGAGACCGCGACGGTCGCCATCGGGCCGGGCTGGACGAGGCTGTCGCTCACGGCCACCCCGGCCAAGTCCGAGGAATACAGCGCGGGCTACATCTACCTTGCCGCTAGCGCGCCGACCGGATCGTACATCGACGTAGCGCAGGTCAAGGTCGAGGAGGGCGTTGTGGCAACGCAGTTCGCGGTCGAGGCTGCGAACGAGAAGGCGGCGAGCCTGCTCGCCACCGAGTGCTCGGTCATCCGCCGCCCGATCATCACGGCGATCTTCAACCCGTCGGCGGACGTCTACTCGGCGTGCGCCATCAGGCTGCCGTCTGTCGGGATCGAGCTCGCCCGCGCCTGCATCCGGAAGATGGACCTCGAGCTCTCGATGGGATGCCCCATGAGGATCGAGCTCCGCATGTACATGAGGGGTGATGCCTCGTGAGCGCCATGCCGTCCCTGGCCGCGGACCTCGCCGATATCGTCGCCGGCCCTTCGGCGCCCGGCGTCTCGATCGCCTACGGCACCGTCGTCGCGGCGGGCTCCAGGACCGTCGACGTGCGCATCGGGGGCTCGGTTGTCGCCGGCATCTGCATGACGACGTCCTGTCGGGGCGCGGCGCCCGGTCAGCGCGCCATCCTCATCGGGTCGCCGCCGCTCTGGACGGCGATCGGGATCATCGCTTGATTATCGTGCGGGCGCAGGCCCGCGGAAGGGAAGCCGCATGGCCAACAACAGCGACGGGTCCGTCGTCTACGAGGTGAAGGTCGGGGAGGACGACTATATCGACGGCCTCGACGTGACGGAGAGCGACGGTAGCATCACCACCTACCTGTTCCGCCCGGCAAACTACGACGAAGTCGAGGCGGCGCGAAAGAGGGCCGAGAGCGCCGCGTCGCTGGCGAGCAGCGCCGCAGGCACCGCAAAGACCCAGGCATATGACGCCAACGTCGCCGCCGGAGCTGCCAGAACGGCCGCCGCGGAGTGCTCGACTGCCACCGAGAACGCCAACGCCGCCGTTCAGAAGGCGAATGCCGCGAACGATACCGCAAGCGCCTCGACTGCGCTGGCGAGCAATGCGGCCGCCGCGGCCAACGGCGCGGCGTCTCATGCCGAGGCCGCAGCGAACCAGGCGCTGCAGATCGCGAACTCGGTGGCGCAGGGCGCCGGCGGCGAATCCGATATCGCGGAGCTGCGCCGTCAGAACGGCCAGCTCGCGACGATGCTCGCCGACGCGACGGGGAAGTTCATCTACATGGACGGGACCGTCTACTGTCCGGCATCCAAGGCGTCGGTGTCCGGCGACACGGTGTCGTTCGGCGGCACGTGCTCGGTCTCGGGCAGCACGGTAACCCTTGCCTAAGGAGGATAAATGGCAAATGCAAAGACGCTGGTCGTCGGCGGCCAGCCGCTCAACGTCATCGACGATACCGCGCGCAGCAACGCGCAGACGGCGCTCAACAACGCCGAGTACAACCGCCAGGGCCAAATCGGCAAGTACGGCGGGCAGAGCATCGCCACCATCCTGGCGGGAGAGATCGGCAGCGGCAGCGTGTACGACGCGCTGCACAAGCGAGAGGCGGCCGGCAACTTCGCGGGCCTTCGCGTCGGGGACTACATCGACGTGCCTCTCGTGAGCGCGTCCGCCGTCACCACCCAGCAATCTGCGCGGTTCCTGCTTGCCCACATCGACCCGTACCTCTACTGCGGCGACAACAGCAAGGGCCACCATATCGCGTTCGTGGCGTCCGCCCCCGTGGCCGTGGCAAAATCCGTGACCGGCGTTGCCAACGACAGCTTCCTGATGTGGAACACGACCAACGCGAACCAGGGCACCGCCGACCAGAAATGCCCCTACCCCAACAGCAACCTCAAGGCGTGGGAGAAGCTGTTCGAGGCGTGCCTGCCCGAGGGGCTGACCAAGTACCTGCTCACCCAGCGCGTCCTGCTGGAGGAGCGGTACAGCGCAAGCGGTACGCTCAACGACTCCAACTCGTGGAGCTGGCAGGACATCGGCAAGGTGTTCTCGCTGTCCGAGATGGAGGTGTACGGCTGCCCCGTGTGGGGGACGAAGGGCTACAGCGTCGGCTTCGACTGCCAGTGGGACCTGTTCCGCGACACGGCGCACCGAGTCAACGGAACTCGGTGCGCTTGGTGGCTGCGTTCCGTCGTGGGTGGCTCGTCGTCCGGCGTGTGCTCTGTCAACGACAACGGCGGTGCCGGCTACAGCTCGGCGGCGAACGTCTGGGTTCGTCCCCGCCCCGGCTTCCTCGTCGGCTAGCCAGCCGAGTGCTCTATACTCTGCTTCTAGGCGACCGCCTTGCGCGGTCGCCTCCTGCCCGCGAAGCGGGCCGGGTTTTTCGCCAGTTTCCCCAGGAGGTGCACGTGAGCGGCGTCTATCAGCGCAACCGCGAGGTTTCCGAGTACAAGTTCTTCACGCAGGCCATCGCCATCCGCGTGGAGGTCAACAAGCTGATGGCGTCCTCCTCGGTAGTGCCCAAGGCCTACAGGCTGCTGAACGCGGTGCCGACCGTGGAGACGGCGCGCGGCATCGTGTACAACGTCAACCGCGCCGACTGCTTCTACCCCAACAGCTCGTTCAACGCGCTTGAGCGCAAGCGCTACCTGACGCTGGCCATAGCGGACTGCGAGCAGCTTATGCTGGACATGCAGTGCCTCATGGATATCGGCCTGCCCGTGAACGCCAACCGCTTCGAGAAGCTGGCGGCCATGGTCGAGGAGGAGATCAGGCTGCTGAAGGGCGCGCGCAAGAACGTGCGCGTCACCGGCAAGAAGTCCACCGAGGAGCGCATAGCCGAGGCCGAGGCCGAGCTAGAGCGCCTGCGTTCGCTATAATGGGAGGCGGTCCCGCCTTGTATATCGGTACAATTGGTGGCTGCGTTCCGTCATGGGTGGCTCGTCGTCCAACGTGTGCTATGTCAACAACAACGGCAATGCCAACTACAACTCGGCGACGAACGTCTGGGTTCGTCCCCGCCCCGGATTCCCTTATTGCCAGACCGAGTAGGCCCCAGAGCCGAAAGCAGAGCGCGAAGAGGAAGGAAGGCGCGACCGTCGGGCATGCGCCCGTAAATACGCACCCCGCGAGGGTGGCCGGACGCTGCTTGCATGGCGCGGCGCTCCGTGGCTTCGCCGCGTTTCATGGCCATACCTCAAGCGGCTGCCAGAGCCACACTGAGAGCCGTGCGGGGTGCCTTCGATGAACTCCGAGGAAAGAAGGGCCGCGCGCCGCAAGCGCCGCGAGGAGAGGCGCGCCAAGGCCAAGGCCGAGCGCGTGAAGCCGTGCACCCTTGAGGCCGTGGCCGACCTCAACAGCCTTTGCAAGGCCTCCAAGCAGGCGGCGGGCGGCGTGATGTGGAAGTCCTCCACGCAGCGTTATATGAAGGACTATCTGCGAAACGCGGTCAAATCGAGGAACGACCTTCTGGAGGGCCGCGACATATGCCGGGGCTTCATCCGCTTCGACCTGTGGGAACGCGGCAAGCTGCGCCACATCAGCGCCGTGCACTTCCCAGAGCGAGTGATTCAGAAGTCGCTATCGCAGAACGCGCTGGTGCCCGCCATCGTCTCCACGCTCATAACGGCCAACTCCGCCAACATCAAGGGGCGCGGCACCGACTATGCCCTGAAGCTGCTCAAGCGCCACCTGGCCGACCACTGGCGGCGGCACAGGCGCGAGGGATACATCCTTTTGGGCGACTTCTCAGATTACTTCGCCCGCATAGCCCACGAACCCGTCAAGCGGCAGGTGTCCGACGCACTGCTCGATCCGCGCGTGGTCGCTCTCGAGCACCGCCTGATAGACGCGCAGGGCGAGGTGGGCCTGGGTCTGGGCAGCGAGCCGAACCAGATATGCGCGGTGGCCCACCCCAACCGCATCGACCACTACGTGACCGAGATGCTGCGCCCCGAGGCCTACGGGCGCTATATGGACGACTTCTACCTGATCCACGAGAGCAAGGAATACCTCCAGGTGTGCCTGCTGCTGATAGGGCGCAAGTGCGCCGAGCTGGGTATAGAGCTGAACCCGCGCAAGACCCGCGTGGTGAAGCTCACGCGCGGCTTCACGTGGCTGAAGAAGCGCATCTTCTACACGGAGACGGGCCGCATAGTCGTGAAGCCGTGCCGAGACTCCATAACGCGGGAGCGCCGCAAGCTCAAGAAGATGGCCCGCATGGTCGCCGATGGCGTCATGACCCCCGAGCAGGTGGAGCAGAGCTACCGGAGCTGGCGCGGCGGCATGAAGCGGCTGGACGCGCACCGCAGCGTTTTGGCCATGGACGCGCTGTACCGCAGCCTGTTCGAAAATCTCGCGCGGGAGGGGGGGGGTGCTCAATGCAGGCCAACCCGAGGGACGATTCAAGCGGAAGCAAGCCCTCGCAATAGCGGAGAACCGGCAACTCAAAGCAGCGGCCTAAGCGAAGCGGCTGCGAAATAACAGAAACATCGAAGGCGTGCCGCGGCGCGCCTTCTTTCTTTGCGCCCATCAAAGCGGCCCGGCAATCTCACGGCGCCAATACGATGGCGACACATTCCCCGACAAGAAAGGAGTCCGCATGGACACTGAGGAAGACATGCCGCGCCCCAACGAGCTTCAAGACGGCACCATGGCCGAGGTCAACGCCCTGCGCGATCTGCTGTCGCAGATTGGCGACCCCGACGCGGCGCACGACGCGGGCGTTATCGACGATGACGAGTACGTTGAGCGGAAGGCGCGAAAGCTCGCCTACACCGCGGCCGTCGCCGCCTACGGAAAGGGTGAGGCCCCGGACGTGGACAAGCTGCTTGAGCAGATGCGCGAGAAGGTCGCCGAGCCCAGCCAAACCGAGACCAACACGGCAAACATCGACTACCTGATGATGACGGTCGGGGGTGAACAGTAATGGCGGGACGCGTCAAGGCTGCAACCACGGCGGCGCACTCGAAGAACTATGACAAGGTGAGGCGCTACTACGAGCGCGGCCTCTGGACCAAGGCCATGGTGCATCGAGCCGTGGCCTGCAAGTGGATCACATGCGACGAATATGAGGAGATCGTCGGAGAAGAGTACGCGGAGGAGGCTTAGGGTGCCGGCGCTGAGCATCGGGGAGGCAACGTCGGTCCTCTCGGCCGCCGTTGTGATTGTCACGTTCTTCATCGGGCGCGTCTCCGTATCCAAAACATCGTCTGCCAAGGAGCAGCGGACCGAAGACAAGCTCGACAGCCTTTGCGGCGACACGAGCGAGATCAAGGACGGCGTCAAGGAGATCAGCCGCAAGCTCGACGACCACGGCGAGCGCCTCACGAAAGTCGAGCAACAGGTCATCACCTTGTTCAACCGGCTCGACCGCGTCGAGAAGAATTACGACCTGCATCACGGTATCGGCGGGTCAGATTAGGAGCTGAAAAATGAAAATCAACTGGGCCCTTCGCTTCAAGAATAAGCAGACGCTCGCGGCATTGGCCGCCACCGTAATCAGCGCAGCCTATCAGGTGCTCGGAATCCTCGGAGTCGTGGCGCCTATCTCCCAGGGGTCGCTCATCCAGCTCGTCGGAATCATCCTGACCGTTCTCGCCGGCTTCGGCGTGATCGTCGATCCGACCACCAAGGGCGCGTCGGACTCGAAGCGTGCCATGTCGTACAGCGAGCCCCATGCCGCATATGACGCCAAGGCGGTTGAGTAGGCCATGGCCATCACACAGCGCGAGGCCTTCGCGCAGGTCATGGAACACCTCGTCTCCCATGATGGGGGCGGCGGTCACGGATACTCGCAGGCCAACCGCATGGGGGACGGAACGACCGAGACGATTTGTCTGTCCGACGGCACCACCGTCACTATTGCCGGTGGCGATCGCGACTGTTCCTCGGCCGTAGTGACCGCCCTCCGCGCGGTCGGCGTCAATACCTTCGGAGCCTCGTATACCGGAAACATGCGGGAGCAGCTGCTCAAGACGGGCCTATTCGGCTGGCGTAAGATGGGCGTCAAGTCCGCCCAGCGTGGAGACATCTACCTCAACGAGAAGTGCCACACCGCCGTGTGCGTCTCTCCCTATGGATCAGCTCGCGGCGACCTCTTGGCTCAATTCTCCATTTCTGAAAAGGGGACCGTCACCGGCACCAAGGGCGACCAGACCGGGCGCGAGTCCAACATCAAGGCGTACTACAACTACCCATGGGACGGCACGCTCTACTGGCTTGGCGACGGAAAGACGCTAAACGGGTCCAATACCGAAGTCGCGGACAATACGGTCCCGAGCCTCGGAGACACGCGATATTTCGGCCCGAAGATGGCCAAGGAGCTGCAACGCCAGCTCGGCACGACTGCCGATGGCGTGATCTCCGGTCAATGGCCGGCGAATGAGCGATACCTTTGGGCATGCGACCGCGGCGTAATCGAGTACGTCAAGGGCGGGGTTGGCTCGAATGCCGTCCGCGCCCTGCAGGACAAGGTCGGATGCAAAGTCTATCCCGTGGTCGGCGGTGTTCAGGCGCGACAGATGGGTTCGGGAACGGTCTTCAAACACCAGCAGTGGCTCATCGCTCAAGGTATCTCGTGCGGATCATCGGGTGCGGACGGATATCAGGGCCGCGACACCAACGTCGCCATCGGCCAAGCGCTCGTCAAGCAACTCTATCGATAGGTGTGCATATGAATCCATTTGATATCTGTTTTATTGTCGGCGCTGCTGCAGGACTGCTGACCGGTCTTCTCGGATTGGCAATCGTGCGCGTCGGCAGCCAAAAAGACTTTAGAAATTGATAGATGCAGCCCCTCCCCGGCATGAACTGCCGGGGAGGGGCTTTATGCATTGCCGGATATCCGTCAATATCCGTTCTGCAATGCAGTTTCAGTGCGGTGAGAGCGTGTGGAAACATAACTACCTGCGATTTTGCTGCTACAAGGCACTCCATAACATCACGTTCAAGACTCTTAATCCCAAGGTCCAGGGTTCGACCCCCTGACGGCCCACCAAAGATTGTTAAGACGGTCAACTTCGGTTGGCCGTCTTTTAATATGAGAAAGCCATTGTCAATAGGCATGTTCGTTTGAGCCCGGTTTAAAACCGGGCTTTTTCGTTTCCCGTCGGGAGGGCCCGCGCACGCTGCACGTTTAGTCGACGCTTGC
>DBGDDN010000023.1:0-32766 GCA_048343195.1 Collinsella sp. | reverse complement strand
TTCCATTCGTCACCTTCATTACTCCAACGACGAATTCTAGGCGGTGTCCCCTCCCTTTCAAGAAAGAGAAGAGGCGGGGCATGCCCCGCCTCTTACACCACATCTCTGCGCGCTACCGCCGTCCCAGTGACGAATCACGAATTCTCGCAGGTCGTTTTGACGTTTCTGGAACGCTTCGCTTCGGTCGCACTTAAGCCCCATAGCGAGCGCGATGGCGTTCATCGCCCGATGCAATTGCAGCTGATGGGCAAACTGGGTCCCGGTGAGGACGATCATCTTAAAGCCCAGCGCGCTCAGCACGGTCATACGCTCCGCATCCGACGCGCTGCGCTGTTTATCAAGATGGTCCGAGCCGTTGTATTCAATCCCCGTACCGCTCGCAGGCGCATATACGTCGATCTCGAAATACCCAGCCTTAGCGAGATACTTGAACTCGCTGGGAACATCGACCCGACGGTTGAGCTCGATCTTGGCGTATCCCAGCCCGCCCTGGGAACGTTTTGCTACGACCATGATTGCGGTGGCCGTCTCCATGGGCGACCGCGCGCCATCGTGCACGCGCTTGAGCACGGCGGCCGCGCGTATAGCCCCCTGACGAGATCGGTTCTCATTGCAATAGGCAATCAAGTCGGCAACGGTGTACCTCTGCCCCATCTCGATATAATCGCCTGTCGACAGATGATTCAAATGGTATCGGGCGCAGATTTCGTAGCCATATTCCAGCTGCTCGGGCTCGCTCATCCACGAACCCGCTTGGACAAAACACATGACCTCATCAACCACCAGAAGGCCCTCTGCCACCTCGATAAGATGGCCCGGAGGTACTGGCGCCCCAAACACGTGGCATCTAAATCCAGCCGGCGTCGAGCGCTCAAAATCGAAGTTGACGAGCGTGTCGATATGATCGAGCTCTTCTCGCGGAATACCAAGCGAAACCAGATAGTCGGTAACGATCCCAACCGCCGTTGAAGCCCTCAGCCCCTTGGCATCTAGTCCCAATTTGGGCAAGCCCGCAGTCGGCTCCGCCTCGTCGGCAATCGAGTCCTCATCGTATAGGCTGCTTGCTCGCGAGAGCGGCTCGGACAGGCGCGCCACGTTGTGGTACAGCCAGGCAGTCTTATGGGACAGGACAATCGGCAGGTCCATGAGCCCTCCAATGGAGTCGGATAACCAACCTTATTCCCCTGCCCACGGGTCCGCACACCTTCGTGCGCAAGAAAGCGATTCCACCCGGTCGAGCGACAGAAAAACCACCACAACATTCGATGCTTTTCCCGATTTTGGCAAAAAACGTCGAATGTTGTGGTGGTTTGAGGCGAGGTGAGGGGCACGGAGGGGCCAAAGCATCGTGCTCGAACGGGTTAATCCAACTCTTTCAAGCCATGTGCTAACTGCCAGTACTCGCCGTGCTGGGCGAGCAGTTCCTCGTGGGTACCGCGCTCGATGATGCGGCCGTGCTCTAGGACCATGATGGCATCGGCATCGCGGACGGTGGACAGGCGGTGCGCGATCATAAACGTGGTGCGTCCGCGCATGATGCGGTCCATGCCGCGCTCGATGAGCTTTTCGGTGCGCGTGTCGATGGAGCTTGTCGCCTCGTCCAGGATGAGCACCGGCGGATCGGCCACGGCCACGCGCGCGATAGCGAGCAGCTGCCGCTGGCCCTGTGACAGGTTGGCACCATCGGCCGTAACCGGCGTGTCGTAGCCTTGTGGCAAGCGGCGGATAAACGAGTCGGCGCAGGCGGCCTCGGCGGCAGCGCGCACTTCCTCGTCGGTCGCGTCGAGCTTGCCAAAGCGGATATTCTGCGCAATGGTGCCGCTAAACAGGTGCGTGTCCTGCAGCACAATGCCGAGCGACCCGCGCAGGCTGGCCTTGGCAATGTGCCTGACGTCGATGCCGTCGTACGTGATCTCGCCGTCATCGACCTCGTAGAAGCGGTTGATGAGGTTGGTGATGGTCGTCTTTCCGGCGCCCGTCGAGCCCACAAAGGCGATCTTTTGCCCCGGCTTGGCAAACAGGTTGAGGTCCGTGAGCACGCGCGCACCTGGCACATAGGAAAAGTCCACGGCATGGAAGCGCACGTCGCCGGCAAGCGGGACCAAGCCGCACGTGAGCTCGGTGCCGTCGGCAGCCACCGCGCGGCCCGACTCATCAACGGCTGCCACATCATGCAAGTGCCCGTACGCGCCCACGCCCTGGCCCTCGGGAATCTTCCACGCCCACGCGGCGTCGCCCGTCTGCACCAGCTCCACGCAGCCCTCGTCCACCTCGGGCTCAAGGTCCATGGCGGCAAACAGGCGCTCGGCACCGGCCAACGCGTTGAGCAAGAAGTTGCCGAGCTGCGTAAACTGGTTGATGGGCATGGCGGCCTGGCGCACAAAGACCAGGTAGCTCGCGAGCGCACCTACGTCGGCGAGCCCCTTGATGCAGAGTATGCCGCCCGCCACGGCGACGATGGCATAGTTGACGTAGCCAATCACGACGGTCATGGGCACCATGGAGTTGGCATAGCTCACGGCGGCGGTGCCGGTGCGGCGAAGCTCGTCGTTGCGGCAGGTGAAGCCGGCGACATTCGCTGCCTCACGGTTAAAGACCTTGATGACCTTTTGGCCCGAGACCATTTCTTCGATATATCCGTCCAGGTCGCCAAGCGATGCCTGCTGGGCAGCAAAGAAACGCTTAGAGCGTGCGCCCGAGTAGCGCGCATACAGCACAATGGCCGCATCGCACACGAGTGTGATAATCGTGAGCTGCCAGTTAAGGATGATGAGCATAGCCGTGGTGCCCACAACCTGAATGGCGGCCTGAATCACGTTGGCAAAGCTGTTGTTGAGCGCCTCGGAGACGGTGTCGACGTCGTTGGTGAAAAAGCTCATGATGTCGCCCGAGCGCGTGCTGTCAAAATAACTGAGCGGCAGCGTCTGGATGTGCGCGAACAGGTCGCGGCGAATATCGGACACCACGCGTTGGGCCGCGCGCACCATGATCTGCGAGTAGCCCAGGGCCGAAAGCACGCCCGCGGCGTAGATGATCGCCGTCAGGATGACCTGCTTGGCAAGCAGTTCCTCCCCGCCCGTGGCCAAACCGTTAACGATGGGGCGCACCATGTAGGTGCCGGCGAGGCTCGCGATGGCGGCGACGGAGGCGAGCACGCCCACCGCGAGCAACGAGAACTTGGCATGCCCCATGTAGGAGAGCAAGCGGCGCACAGTGCGCTTGAGGTCGGCCGGGCGTGCTTGGGCTGCGGTCTTAGGCATGACGCTCACCCCCTTCCAAGGGCGATCCGCATGCGACGGAGGAAAACGGATCATTCGCGCAACCATCGTCACTGCCGTCGCCGGCTTCCGCGTTCCTCGCAAACTCCATCTGCGAGGCGTAAATCTCCTGGTAGATGTTGTCGCCCGCCAGCAGCTCCTCGTGCGTGCCCACGCCGTGGACACGACCGTCGTCCAACACCACAATGCGATCGGCATCCATGACACTCGCGATGCGCTGGGCGATGATGAGCACGGTCGTATCGGAAATCCGGGCGATGTGCTCGCGAATCTTAGCGTCGGTCGCCATATCGACCGCGCTGGTGGAGTCATCAAAAATGAGCACGCGCGGATGCTTGAGCAGCGTGCGCGCGATGCACAGGCGTTGCTTCTGGCCACCCGAGACACCGGCGCCACCCTGGCCCAACTCACCGTCGAGCCCGCCGATGCGGTCCAGGAACTCGTCCACGCACGCCGCACGGCAGGTACGTAGCAGCTCCTCGTCGGTGGCATCGGGCGCGCCCCACTGCAGGTTCTCGCGCACGGTGCCCGTAAACAGCACGTTCTTTTGCAGCACAATGCCCACCGCGTCGCGCAGGGCAGCCAGGTCGTAGTCGCGCACGTCGCGCCCACCCACGAGCACGGCGCCCTCGGTCGCGTCGTACAGGCGCGCGATGAGCTGCACGAGCGAGCTCTTGCCCGAGCCCGTGCCGCCGAGCACGCCCACCGTGGAGCCCGGCTCGATGCGAAGGTCGATATGCTCGAGCACGTCCTCGGCAGCATCCGCGCGGTACTTAAACGACACGTCGCGGAACTCGACACTTCCGTCGGCGACCTCGCACACGGCCGCATCTGCCGCAGGCGCCTGGATGAGCGACTGCTCGTCAATCACCCGCGAGATGCGCTCCACGCTGGCGAGTGCACGCGTAAGCAGCAAAAACACGTTGGAAATCATCATGAGCGAGTTCATGATCAGCAGCACGTAGCTCATAAAGCCCGTGAGCGAGCCCACGCCCAGCTCGCCGGCAATAATCATGCGTCCGCCGATCCACAGGATGGAGATGGCTGCCACGTACATCGACAGCTGAAACACCGGCAGATTGAGCACGGCGTTGCCGAAAGTCTTCGTCGCCGTGTGCGCGAGCTCGGTGTTGACGGTGTCGAACTTGGCCTCCTCGTGCTCGGCGCGCACATACGCCTTGACGGCGCGCACGGCGGTGAGGTCTTCCTGTACCACGCCGTTGAGGTGGTCCATCGAAGTCTGCAGCTGGCGGTAGAGCGGGCTGACGCGGTAGGTGATAACGCCCAGCACGATCGCTAGCACCGGCAGAATAATCGCGAATACCGTAGCGAGCGGACGCGACAGCACCAGCGCATAGACCAAGCCGACGATGAGCGTCACGGGTCCGCGCACCATGGGGCGAAAGCCGTTGCCGATGGCGTTTTGGATGACGGTGATGTCGGTAGTCATGCGGGTGACAAGCGAGCTGGCGTCGTAGTTGTCCAGGTTGCCAAAGGCGAGCGTCTGGATCTTGCGATACTCGGCCTCGCGCAGGTTGGCGCCCAGGCCCGAAGCCACACGTGCGGATGTGCGTGCGTAGCCCAGGCCCAGTACCAGCGAAAACGCCGCGCACACCAGCATGCACGCGCCTTGCAACAGCATGTAGTTGACGTCACCCGCGGGCACGCCCACATCGATGATGTTTGCCATGATGACCGGGATAAACAGCTCGAGCGCGGTCTCGACCGAGACGAACATCACGCCGAGTATGGCATCGCGACGGTATTCCCCCAAATAGGAAAACAAGATTTTGAGATTGCGCACGCAGCTTCATCCCCCATCAAACGTTGTTCGCAAACCCACGTATTATGGCGCGCCGTGCGGCGGTGTCAAGTGTTCCGAAATCGATTTCTTCAAGGTTGGTGCTTGCACCAAGCTCGCAGGACGCGCCCCTGTATTCAATTGGAAATGAACGCATGCGTGACTTTTTCGCCCCACTGCCAACACAAACCTTGACTCTACAATCGTTGTAGGGTTTTCACTACACTGGTACGTAAACAAACCCAGCCAGAAAGCCCCGCCCATGGAACACGACCTCACACGCGGCAATATCCTCAAGACCATCGCGGTCTTTGCGCTGCCCTATATGCTCTCGTACTTTTTGCAGATGCTCTACGGCATGGCCGACCTGTACATGATGGGACAGTTTAGCGGCGCCGCCGGCATCACCGCCGTGGGCAACGGCGCGCAGACGCTCTATATCATTACCGTAACGCTCGTGGGCCTGGCCATGGGAACGACGGTCATCGTCGGCCACGCCGTGGGCTCGCGCCGCTTCGATCGCGCCGAGACCGCCATCGGCAACACCATCACGCTCTTTATGGGTGTCTCGGTGGTGCTGGCCGCTGTCCTGCTCGCACTGTGTCCGCAGATTGTGGCACTCATTGGCACGCCGGCCGAAGCGGTCGAAGGCACTGCCGACTACCTGCGCATTTGCTTTGTAGGCATTCCCTTTATCGCCGCGTACAACATTCTTTCGGCCATCTTTCGCGGGCTGGGCGATTCGCGCTCGCCCATGTACGTGATCGGCGTGGCATGCATCATCAACATCGCGCTCGACTTTCTGTTCATCGGCCACATGGGGCTCGGCCCCGTGGGCGCGGCGCTCGGCACGGTAACCGCGCAGACGGCCAGCGTTGCGCTCGCGCTCGTGTGGCTTAAGAGCCGCCGTACGAACATCCACGTTAAGCGCAGCGACCTGCGCCCCCAGCCCGAGGTGCTCGGCAGCATCCTTAAGATCGGCGTGCCCGTGGCCGTGCAGGACGGCTGCATCCAGGTGGCGTTTATGTTCATCACCGTCATCGCCAACCACCGCGGCCTGGTCGACGCTGCCGCCGTGGGCCTGGTCGAAAAGATGATCAGCTTTTTGTTCATTGTGCCGAGTTCCATGGGCGCCACCGTCAGCGCACTCACGGCGCAAAACGCCGGCGCGGGCAAGGGCGACCGCGCACGTCAGGTGCTCAAGGATGCCATGACCATCTCGGTGGTGTACGGCTGCCTGATCACGGTGCTGATGTGGCTGGTGGCGCCGGCGTTTATCGGCTTTTTTGCCAAGGACGCCGCAGTAGTCGCGGCCGGTACCGGCTATATGCGCAGCTATATTTTCGACGCAATCTTTGCCGGCATCCACATTTGCTTTAGCGGCTTTTTCGCTGCGTACGGCAAGAGCTACATCGGCTTTGCGCACAACGTGCTGGCCGTGGCGCTCATTCGCGTGCCGGGCGCGTGGCTGCTGTCGAACGCCTATTCCAACACGCTGTTTCCCATGGGCATCGCCTCGCCGTGCGGATCGATTTTGTCGGCAGTCATTTGCGTGATGGCATTTACCGTACTCAACCGCCGCGGAGCTTTTGACAAGCTGATGGCGTAGAGGATCGTTTGCGTCGTACGACCTCGGCGCCCCTTCCCCGTCCATTGAAAGGAGCGGCGCCATGACCGACTCGCCAACTGAACATACCGAGGGTCTGCTCCGCATTGGCGAGGTGGCGCGCTTGTTTAACCTAAGCGTGGGCACGTTGCGCCATTACGAGCAGATGGGCTTGCTGGACCCGGCACACATCGATCCGGCGAGTGGGTACCGCTACTACGGATCGCGGCAGCTCTCCACTCTCAACACCATCAGCCACCTGCGTGTTCTCGACTTGCCGCTCGCGCTAATCCGTGAGTTTGTGACCACGCGCGACGTGAACCTTATGCAGCGGCAGCTGGCTCAGCAGCAGGAGCTCATCGAGCGCAAGCGCCGCGAGCTGGAGCGCGTGTCGCGCAAGATCAACAACCGGCTTGCCCTGCTTCACAATGCCCTGAACACCGAGCTCGATACCATTTGCGCAATCGATGCGCCCGAGCTTCGCTGCGCCGTATTGCGCGAACGCGTCAAGCCTACCGACGCCTATGCGCTGGAGTGGCAGATTCGTCAGCTGCAGAAGGGCCAGCACGAGACCTTTGTCTTTCTGGGCAACTTGGGCGTTGGGATTAGCGCCGAGCGCCTCGCCGCCGGCGACTTTGATGGCTACGACGAGGTCTTTTTGCTGCTCGATGACACCGATGATTACGTGGGCGACCTCGAGACGCGACCCGCCGCGCGCTGCCTGACCATTAGCTTTCGCGGCACGCACGGGCAAGCAACCCCACGCTATGAGCAGCTGCTCAGCTATATGCGCGAGCGCAACCTGACACCCGCCGGTCCCTCGCGCGAGATCGCCCTGATCGACGACATCATCAGCGACGACCCGGGGGCGTATGTGACGAGGATCGCGATACCGGTCCGCTAATCACTACCATTTATCGAGCAATTCCATCCATTTACCTTAATCCGAATTAGATTGTATTATGTAGCAAATAAAATGACAGCATATTGCCCCCCCATAGGCAGGAGACATTATGCCCAGAGTTCAATCACGTCGCTCGTTTCTTCTCGGCCTAGCCTCGATCATCGGCTTATCCGCGTCACGCCCAACAAGAGTATTCGCTGCCGACTCAAACTCATCCGTCGCTTTTACATCAGACCTAGCACAAGACTACGCGCTTTCCCTGTTGCCCATCGTCGACGGATCCGCGAACTTAGAGATCGAGCAAATCGTTCCCGTATGCCAACAAATCGGCCTTATCTGTGGCTATGAAATCAGTGTCACAAGGGAAGGAAGCCCTTACGGTTATTTAATACTTGACGCATCATATCCTGGGCTTCTGAAGGAGATAACCCTCGGCGATACCATTCTTCCGATTTCAGCTTCTCTATCAAACGCCATTTCAACTTATTCCGGCCAACAGGCCACAAACCCAACCGTACTAATTTCGTACAACGATATTGAATATGGAACTTTGGTGCCAGGAACTAGAGACTGTGTAACCAACTATAACAATATACGGTCTGTCCCAATTGTCACCGAAAAGGGTATAGCACCTCAAAGCAATAACCCAACTTCATGGGATGCAGTCATTATCAATGAAGATGACTTGATGTTGCATTTCCAAATAGACGATTTAAACGGAATACCGTTCCGAGGAGTCTCGGAATCATTAGTTGAAGCCCGCACTAATAAGTATGCATGCGTCGTTTCTGCCTTGTACGCTGTATCAATGCATTACGGTCTCACCAGTTCAAACGCTAATCAATTTAATCCCGATTATTATAAAGAAATATGGAACGTCACTGGCACAACAACGTATAAGACCAATGATCAGGGCGTCGAGTACGGAAGCACGATCATCCCAGATGGAATTGTTCCGTTTAAAAGTCTTGCCGCTCAAAAGGGTAGAGCACTTAATACTCAATTTTTCGGTTATCAGCCTCAATTCGCTCAGTACAGAGCAACTATCGATCAAGGGAATATCGGCTTGTATCATATGTGGATCAACAGCCGAAACAGTGAAGGATCCGTCGAGCTATCAGGTCATACAGTCACGGTAGCTGGCTATTTTACTGGGCATAATGGAAGCTCTGGCATCGAACTGCAGTGGCTCGAAGTATTCGACGGATGGAACACTTATCCCCGAGCGATTAACTATGCAACGCCCAATATGGTCAAATTGAACGGAACAGTCTTTTGGTAGACCGGATGGCACCATCAAAATGCTATGGCACCACGGCCTTTGCCCTGGTTACGATATTGGTGATTTTCGCTATGTTTGCATCCGTTTCTTCATGCACAGATAGAGCCCGCTATAGCGGAGGAGATGATTACCTTGTCTTTGGAGCCGGCAGCGTTCATTCTATTGAGGGAACGGAACTCGTAATCCAAACAGACAACAGTCCCCGCTACACCGACGCTGGAAAGCAAACCCGGATTACATTCCCCTCATCTGGCCGAATCAAAGACAAGCTTTCCCAAATCAAAGTTGGGACAAGAGTTTCCTACTCACGCTTTGAGTCGGTAGACGCATCTGGATCATACGAGGGAAACGATATCGAAATTGAACAGGCAAACACTATAAGGAGATGTTGAGGAACTGAGCCTCTGCGCAGTTCCTCAACAAATCATTATGCCTCCGGGACCCTACCCGTCGCCAAAATCTGTTCAAGTGCCGCCTCATCCAACACGGGCACACCCAGCTGCTCGGCCTTGGTGAGCTTTGAGCCCGCTTTGGGGCCGGCGACCAGATAGCTCGTCTTCTTTGACACGCTGCCCGAAACCTTGGCGCCAAGCACCTTGAGCGCCGCGCCCGCCTCGTCGCGCGTGCGATTGACAAGCGTGCCGGTAAGCACGAAGGTCAGGCCCGCGAGTGGTTGTGCGTCGGCGAGCTCGCCCGCCACGCCAGCGTCGGCTGCGGCTTGCGCGTGTGCAGCGCCCAGGTCGACTTCGAGCGACAGGCCCGCTTGGCGCAGACGTTCCAGCACGGCAAGGTTCTCGGGCACGGCCAGGAATTGTTTGACGCTCGCCGCAATCTTGGGACCGATGCCCTCGCACTCGGCAATATCCTCTTCGCTCGCCAAGATAAGTTTGTCAATCGACAGGAATCGCTCGGCGATGACCTCGCCCACGCTCTTGCCCACGTGGCGGATACCCAGGGCAAACAGCACGCGACCGAGCGGCTGGCTCTTGGACTTGTTGAGCTCGGCGATGATTTTCTCGGCCGTCTTGAGGCCTACCGGAATGGGGTCGCCCTTCTTGACGCCCTTTTTGCTGTTGGAGCTGGCATAGGTGCGCCCCGTGTCCAGGCCTGCGATGTCGTCGACCGTGAGCTGGTAGAAGTCCGCGACATCGTGGATCAGGCCGGCGGCAATCATCTTGTCGACGATCTCGTCGCCCAGGCCGTCGACGTCCATGCAGCCGCGACTCACCCAATGGAGCAGGCGCTCCTTGAGCTGCGCGGGGCAGTCGATGGACACGCAGCGGTAGGCAACCTCGCCGTCCTCGTGGACCACGGGGCTGCCGCACACGGGGCAGACCTCGGGCATGTGCCAGTCGACCGAATCGGCCGGGCGCTTGTCGAGCACCGGCCCCACGACCTCGGGGATCACGTCACCCGCCTTGTGCACGATGATGGTGTCGCCCTCGCGCACGTTTTTGCGACGGATCTCGTCGATATTGTGCAGCGTGGCGCGCGCGATGGTGGAGCCGGCAACCGTCACCGGATCGAACTCGGCGACCGGCGTGAGCACGCCGGTGCGGCCCACCTGGATGCGAATTTCGCGCAGGACGGTCTGCTTTTCCTCGGGCGGGAACTTAAAGGCAATGGCCCAGCGCGGCGCGCGGGCGGTAAAGCCCAGGTCGAGCTGCTGCTGGAAGCTGTCGACCTTTACGACCACGCCGTCGATGTCGTAGTCCAAGTCGCCGCGGTGCTCGAGGGCCTGGGCGCAGAACTCGTGGACCTCGGCCGGCGTGGCGCAGCGTGCCACGTTGGGGTTGACGCTAAAGCCGGCGCTACGCAGCCAATCGAGAAACTCACGCTGGCTGTGGACGTGCAACGGGTCGGTATCGGCGATGGCATAGATAAAGGTGGCCAGGTCGCGGCGCGCCGTGACCTTGGGGTCCTTTTGGCGCAGGCTGCCGGCGGCGGCGTTGCGCGGGTTGGCGAAGGGGTCGCGGCCCTCGGCATCGGCCTCTTCATTCAGACGCACAAAGCTGCCCTTGGGCATATAGACCTCGCCGCGTACCTCAATGGTGCGCTCGCGGTCGGCGCCCATGTGGGCGAGCGCCGGCTCGGACAGGTGCATGGGCACATCCTTGATAGTACGGACGTTGAGCGACACGTCCTCGCCCGTGGTGCCATCGCCACGTGTGGCTGCGCGTACGAAGGTGCCGTTTTGGTAAGTAAGGGCCACGCCCAGACCGTCGATCTTAAGCTCGCAGGTATAGGTGACGCTACCGGCACCGAGGGCATCCTCAGTGCGCTGGAGCCACGCGTCGAGTTCGTCCAAGTCCATGGCATCGTCCATGGAATACATGCGCGCCATATGCGTGACCGGCGTAAACTGCTCGCTCACGTAGCCGCCCACGCGCTGGGTATAGCTGTCGGGCGTCACCAGGTCGGGGTAGGTGGCCTCGATTTCCTGCAGTTCAACGAGCATTTTGTCGAAGGCGGCGTCCGTGATCTCGGGCGCATCGAGCATGTAGTAGCGATAGGCGTGGTAATCGAGCTCGTGGCGCAGCTCGGCCGCACGCGCTGCCGCCTGGGCACGGGCATCGTCCGGTGCGGTGGCTTCCGCGGTCGCGGGTGTTTCGGTATCGATGTCCACGCCGTCACCAAACAGGCTCGATTGCTCCATAGCGGCACTCCTTCGCTCGATTTCAAACGGATACAAGAGTACCACCGGTCGCAATGGGGCCGAATAGCGGTCTCAAACCGCACCGAATCGGCAGCCGCCAGACTGGGGTGGACAGTTAGTTCAGATACGTATAAATCCTAGAGCTGGATTAGACACGAACACCCCTGTTTCAACTAATTTGGGCTCCCTGAGACCATGTAAACGTCCCGCTCGCCCTCCCAAACACCCATTCAAACCCCATCCCAATCAAAAATTGCTCAAAACGCATCCCAAGCTGCCCCAGATTTATACGTATCTGAACTAACTGTCCAGACCATTACGAACCAGGCCTCTTGCCAGCCACAAGTGATCCGTTTTCCTCCGTCCCCAACGGATCAATAAGAAAAGAGGGGCTGTCCCGCGCTGGCGGGACAGCACCTCTGGCTTCGGCATGTGCGAAATGGCTCGTTAGTAACCCTGGCCGTAGCCCTGACCCTGGCCCTGCTGGCCCAGCAGCTCCTCCAGGTACTGGCGCAGCTGCTCGTCGGTAATACCGCCGTTGCCGGTGTCGGTCGAACTGTCGTCCTGCTGCTGGTTCTGCAGCTCCTCATCGGAGCCCAGCTCGACGGTGACCTTCTTCTCTTCCTTGCCGCGCATGAGCGTGATCTCGACCTTCTCGCCCACCTCGTGGCTGCGCAGCGCGATAATCAGGCCATCGGCGCTCGTAATCTCGTCGTCGCCCAACTTGGTGATGACGTCGCCCTCCTGAATGCCGGCCTTGGCGGAAGGACCGTCCTCAACGACGCTCGCCACATACGCGCCGTTATCGGTGCTCAGCTTGTTGGTGCGGGCATTGAGCGCGTTGACGCTCGAAAGCGTAGCGCCCATGTACGGATGCACCGGCGTCTTGCCGCCGATGATCTGGTCGGCAATGTTCTTGGCGTAGTTAACGGGAATAGCAAAGCCCACGCCCGAGCTGGAGCCCGAGTAGCTCTCGATGAGCGAGTTGATGCCCACCAGCTCACCGTTGTCGTTGACGAGCGCGCCGCCGGAGTTGCCCGGGTTGATGGCGGCATCGGTCTGAATCATGTTGGCATAGATGGTGTTACCGCTGGTAGAGCTCATGGCCGTGGAGCGGTAGAGCGCCGAGACGATACCGGTGGAGACAGACTGCTCGTTGCCGAACGGCGACCCGATCGCCATGACCCACTCGCCCACGTTGAGCTTGGAGGAATCACCGATCTCGATCGGCGTGAGCTTGGAGGCGTCGGCGTCCTTGAGCTTGATGACGGCCAGGTCGCTCGAGGCGTCGTTGCCCACGAACTCGGCCTCGTAGGTGGTGCCGTCGTCCATGGTAACCACGTACTGGTCATAGCCATCGACCACGTGGTTGTTGGTGAGGATGTGGCCCTCGGTATCGAGCACCACGCCCGAACCGACGCTGCCCGAGCTGTCCGACTCGTCGGCAGACTGCGAAAGCGAGCCATTCTGGCTACCGCTCGAAGTGGCGGTAATGGAAACGACGGAGGGCAGGGCCTTGGCAGAAACGGCCTCGGCCAACGTGGTGTCCTCGGAATCAATCGTAATCTTTTGCGTCGATGAGCCCGAAGCGCCCGCCGTCACGGCGTTCTTGCCGCCGCCAATGTTGAGCGTGCCGCTCATGATAAGCGCGATGACCAGCAGGGCACCGCAGGCGCAGCCGGCGAGCGCCGTAATAAAGATCGGCAGCTTTTTGGTCTTGGTCTTGACCACCGTGTGCTTGTTCACGACCTGTTGGCCGCCCAGCGGCTTGCCGGTCTGCGTGTCGAAGGCCTGCACGTAGGGAATGTTGCCATCGGCAGGCGTCGACTCCACCTGCACGCGCGGCTGCTGCTGAGTCTCGCCGGCGTGGTCCGCATCCTGGGGGCGCTGGGAATCGTTCTCGCTCATAGCTGCGATCCTTTCGTCAAATAACCAAAGGCCCGCCAAACATGTGGCGGGCCATCATTGTTCACGTTGAGTTGTACCCCAATATGCGGGCACAAGTGTATGAGAACGCAATCTTTTAGGAAGGCTTAAGTTCTGCTGCAGATTCGAGAGGAACCCGCACCCGCGTCAAAACCACCACAAAGGTGCCTGTCCCCTTTGTGGTGGAAAGCTAGTCCTTAAACAGATAGCCCACGCCGCGGACGGTGGTGATATGTGCCGCAATCTGCGGGCCCACCTTGGAGCGGATGCGTCGGATGTGCACGTCGACGGTGCGCGTGCCGCCGCAGTACTCAAAGCCCCACACGCGGTGCAGCAGCACTTCGCGGCTGTAGGCGCGGTTGGGATGCGTCGCCAAAAAGCTCAGCAGCGAGTACTCCATCAGCGTCAGGTCGATAGGCTCGTTATCGAGCGTTACCTGGTAGGTAGCCAGGTTAATCTCGAGGTTATCGATGTTGAGTACATCGTCGGCGGTGACGGTCTCCTCCTCGCCCATCAGGCGCTGCGCGCGAGCCTTGAGCTCGTTGGGTGTCGCCGTGGGGCATACAAAGTCGGCATGCGCGTGATTGGGCAGGCGCAAGGTACCGAGCGCCTCGTCGTCGACGATCACCAGCATGGGGACGCCGCCGCGGTCGTCAAGCCACTTGGCAATCTGATCGATGCGGTCGCTGCGGATTCCATCGGAATCGAGGATCAGCAGGTCAAAGTCGTGCGCCGCAGTCGGCGAATCGGGGGTGGCCAGGCTCACCTCGACACCCAGGGTGGTCGTCAAGCTGCGGGCAAACTCGTGGAAGCGCGTCGTGCGCGCCATGAACAGGGCACTCTTTTCGGACATATCGGCCTCCAAAAAAATGAGCTCAATCGTACTGAAACAAGCCAGCGCGATTAGGAGTTCGCCAGGTAGTGCTTAATCTCCCACTCGGTGATCGTAGACTCGAACTTATGCCACTCGTCGCGCTTCTTTTTGAGGAAGAAGCTGTGGATGTGCTCGCCGAGGGCATCCTTCATAAACTGCGAGTCCTCAAACACGTCGAGCGCCTCTTTGAGCGAGCGCGGCAGCGGCGTGTAGCCGGCCTCGAGCATCTGACGGTCGGTAAGCTTGAGCGTCTCGGCCGTTGCCTCGGGCGGGAGTTCCAGCTTGCGCTCGATGCCGTCCAGACCAGCCGCCAGCGTGACGGCGTTGACCAGGTACGGGTTGGCCATGGGGTCGGGGCTACGAAGCTCGATGCGCGTGGACAGCTGCTTGCCGGGCTTGTAGACCGGAATGCGGACCATGCTCGCGCGGTTGCGCAGGCCCCACGTGGCGTACTGCGGCACGGAGTCGCCGCCCGTGGTGATGCGCTTGTACGAGTTGACCGTGGGGTTGGTGATGGCGCTAATCTCGCGGGCATGCGCCAGGATGCCGGCCATGTAGTGCTTGGCGATATCGGAGAGGTGGTACTTCTCGTCGTCCTCGCCCCAAAAGACGTTGTTGCCGTCGTGGTCGAATAGCGACTGGCACAGGAACATAGCGCTGCCGTCCTCGCCCGCCAACGGCTTGGGCATAAAGGAGGCGTGGCAACCGCTCTCGTAGGCCTGCTGCTTAATGATTAGTTTGGCCGTGGTGATGGCGTCGGACATGCTCAGGGCCTCGGCGTGGCGCAGGCTCATGCCGTGCTGCGAGCGGCCGGCAGCGTGGAAGGTGTACTCCACGGGCACGGACATCTTCTCGAGCGTGAGAACCGTGTTGCGGCGCAGGTCGCGGGCGGCATCGCTCACCGAAAGATCGAAGTAGCCCACGTTGTCGAGCGGCTCGGGCGTGTGCTCGTCGGGGAAGTAGTAATACTCCAGCTCGGCGCCCACGTTGAGCAGGTAGCCAGCCTTCTCGGCCTTGCGGAACATGCGGCGCAACGCATCGCGCGGATCGCCGGCGAAGGGCTTGCGGTCGGGGGTGCACACGTCGCAGAACACGCGGGCGACGCCGTTGTGGCTCGGGCGCCACGGCAGAATCTGGAAGGTCGAAGCATCGGGGAATGCGAGCATGTCGGCTTCCTCGGGCGTAGCAAAGCCCTCGATGGCGGAGCCGTCAAAGCCAATACCCTCCTCAAAAGCGACCTCGAGGTCCTCGGGGCTAATGGCAAAGTTCTTGAGGCGGCCGAGAATGTCGACAAACCACAGACGCACAAAGCGGATGTCACGCTGCTCTACGGAGCGAAGTACGTAATCGATGTTCTGCTGGTTCATGTCGCTCCCCTTTCTTTCGGGCGGGTTTCGACTGGTCTATATCGCAGATACTATCGCAGAAAAATGTTTCCGCAGGGTTAAAGCGTATCAAGCGCTCAAAAAACGTGCGCGAACAGGCTGTCTGACTTACGCGCGATCATAAAGGATCACTCCTTCACGCTCGATTACCGCGGCAAGATCGTCATCAAGATAATCACTCGAGACGAGGTCAACCTGCCTCCCGGTTTCTTTGCGCACCGCCTCACCAAACGCCGACAACGCGAAAAGACCAAAGCCCTGCTCACGATCGACTTCGAGACGCAAGTCAATATCACTATCGGCATGTGCCTCGCCACGAGCATACGAACCAAAAAGAATCACGCTTTTGATAGCAGGAATCGAGCTGGCTGCCTCGCGGACTGCGGACTCAATCTGGGCAGTATCTAAAATGCCCGCCGAGACGCTTTCGCTCGCAGAGCTTTTACCGAGTGAAGGAACAAACGGCAGCGAACGCTCGCGCAGCATCTGTCTCATAAACATATTGACCGCAACAGATGAAGACATGCCAAGTTCTTCGCACAGCTCGGCAAATGAGTCTTTAATTGACGAGTCCACTCGCACACTCAGCACAGACGCAGCCATGGATACCTCCTGTATGACATTGTCTATATATTATCACACAAACTAGCGCGAGGTGGAAGCGCGGTGTTCGATGTGGCCGGGGACCTCGATGCGTTTGGGCGCCAGCTTTGCGGCCTCGCCCACGGTGGTGGTAACAACGTCGATGCGCTCGGAGAGGCGCTCGACCACGCGCTCGGCAATGGTGAGGGTGTCCTGCGCGGCCGTGGTCACGCCGCCAAAGAGCACATGGTTCCAGGGGTAGTCGTCAAACGTCGCGATCTTGAGCCCCGCCGGCAGCGAGGGACCAAGCTGCGCCAGCGCCTCGGTCAGACGCAGGAAGACCAGACCGTTGACGGCAATGAGGCCGAGCTTTTTGCCTGCATAGCCGCGGATGGTCTCGTCCAAGCGGCCGACGCCCGAGGCGCCACCATCGGCCAGGGTGACGACCTCGCCCGCAAGGCCGCGTCGCGAAAGCTCGTCGGCAAAGGCCTCGGCACGCTCGCGACGCACGGGGCTGTCGTCGCTTGCCTCGGTGAGCAGGCACAGGCGCTCGCTGCCCGCAGCGGCCAAGGCGTCTACCAAGCCGGCGACCAGCTCACGGTTGTTAGATGTCACCAGATCGACACCGCCGTCGGCAACATCGCGGTCGAGCAGCACAACGGGCAGGCGCCCCGCTGCCGCGACGATCGCCTCGTCATTGCCTCCGCAGGTGTTGACGACCAGGCCGTCCACGCCGGCATCGATAAGCCTGGTGAGCGACTCTGCCTCCTTGGCGGGGTCGCTGCCGCTAATGGCCGTCATGAGCGAGCAGCCGCGCGCAGCGGCGCTGGCGGAAAGTCCTTCGAGCATGGCGCTGGAGAACGGGTTGGCGATGTCGGCCAGGATCACGCCGATGAGGTTGGTGCGCGAGCTCCGCAGATTGCGCGCGGCGGCACGTGGGCGATAGCCAGTGCGCTCGATAACCGCCGCGATGCGGGCACGGGTCTCCTCGGTCATTTGCCCGGGACGGTTGTTGAGATAGCGCGAGACCGTGGCCGGGCTCACGCCCGCCTCGGCGGCAATGTCCTTGATTCTCATCTGCGCCATAGCGCACCCCGTTTCCCAATGTCGGCAGTCTGAGCCATTTTAGGCATTTTTTAAAAATCTCGGTTGCAAAACGCTGTAGGTGAGTATACTACAACTCGAAACGAAACCGATTTCGTAAACCGATTTCGGTGAGCGTTGGCACGCAGGTGCAAAGACGCACCCTACCGTCTTGGCACCTGCGTGCCAACGCCATATCAAAGGTGTACGCACGAGTAAAAGGAGCTGCGCGACCATGGGTAAAACGGTTCTTACCTTCGGCGAGATCATGATGAGACTCTCACCCAAAGACCACCTGCGTATTGAGCAGGCAACCGAGTTTGACGTCCGCTACGGCGGCGCCGAGGCCAACACTGCGCTTTCCCTGGCCTACCAGGGCGACAAGGCCGCTTACGTCTCCGTTGTCCCGGCCAACCGTCTGGGCGAGTGCGCCCTGCGTTCGCTGAAGGCCTACGACGTCGACACCACGCGCGTCGTGCGTCAGGGCGACCGCCTTGGCTCCTATGTGTTTGAGGTCGGTGCCTCGCAGCGCGGCAACGGTTGCGTCTACGACCGCAAGTACTCTGCCATCAACATGGCCAAGCGCGACGTCTTTAACTGGGACGAGATCCTCAAGGGCATCGATGTCTTCTATTTCTCCGGCGTGACCCCCGCCGTCTCCGATGAGATGGCCGCCGCCTGCAAGGAGGCACTCGCCGCCTGCCGCGCCAAGGGCATCACCACCGTGTGCGACGTGAACTATCGCGGCAAGATGTGGTCGCCCGAGAAGTCGCAGGCCACCATGAAGGAACTCCTGCCGCTCGTCGACATCTGCATCGCCAACGACGAGGATGCGCCCGCCGGCCTCGGCATGACCTGCGTCTCTGGTTCCCTTGCCCATGGCATCGAGGAGCGCGACACCTACGTCGAGATGGCCCGTCAGATCTGCGCCGAGTACGGCTGCAAGAAGGTCGCCTCGGTCGTCCGCAACATCTCCTGCGTCGAGCGCTCCATCTGGATGGGCATGCTCTTTGACGCCGAGAGCGGCGAGCACTGGTTCTCCCCTGCTCACGACGTGCACGTGCTCGAGGGCGTTGCCGCCGGCGACGCTTTCAACGCCGGCCTCGTCCATGCTCTCATCAACGACTTCGATCCGCAGGCTGCCGTCAACTACGCGATTGCGGCTTCGATCCTCAAGCTCACCATCAAGGGCGACTCCAACTTGGTGACCGCAGACGAGATCGCAGCCGTAGCATCAGCCGCCGACGGTGGCACCCGCGTCGCGCGCTAGTCCGTCTCCATTCCGCGGGCCGCAGCTTTCCAATCCCATACCCCTGCGGCCCGCTCCCCGATTCCTCCGGCCGGGCAAAACCACCAGCCCCATTCCGGTTTTGCCTGGCATTCCCTACATGACTGGTCGAGCAGCCGGTTTTGGAATTGCTTGAACCCCAAGCGGTGCCTCCGATAACCAATCCAAAATCGGCTCCTGACCAGCACATTTGGTAATCACGCGCCCATGCGCGCCACACATCGAAAGGAACATCATGTTCGATCAGTTCTACACCACGCTTGAGTCCCTGGGCATCGTGCCGGTCGTTGTGCTCGACAAGGTCGAGGACGCCGCCCCGCTCGCCCACGCTCTTATGGCAGCTGGCATGAAGTCCGCCGAGGTCACCTTCCGCACCGCCTGCGCCGCCGAGTGCATCGCCGCTACGGCCGAGGCCGAGCCCGAGATGTGCGTTGGCGCCGGCACTGTCCTGACCGTCGAGCAGGTTGAGCAGGCCCGCGCCGCCGGTGCCAAGTTCATCGTCTCCCCGGGTTACAACGAGGACGTCGTGAAGCATTGCATCGACATCGAGCTGCCCGTCCTTCCCGGCACCGTGACCCCTTCCGAGGTCACCGCAGCCGAGAACCTGGGCCTCAAGGTCACCAAGTTCTTCCCCGCGTCCCAGTATGGCGGCCTGAACACCATCAAGGCCCTCGCCGCTCCGTTTGTCGGTCACCGCTTTATGCCTACCGGCGGCGTGAGCACCGCCAACGTCGAGGAGTACCTGAGCTCCTCCGCCATCATCGCCTGCGGTGGCACCTGGATGGTCAAGCCGGCCCTGTTTGCCGACGGCGACTTCTCCAAGGTCGAGCAGATCGCCCGCGAGGCCATGGACGTCGTCAAGAAGGTCCGCGGCTAGGTTTAGCTCTCTATCGTGAAAGGGGGCGTGCCCTAGACCTCGCCCCCTTTCTTTTAAAGCGGCTCGGAAGCGCGCCGTTTCCGTCACGAGCAAGAACCAAAACCGTCTTGTATGCTGATAGAACGTGACGGAAGCGACACGCCCCCGAGCCGCTTTGTATAATCGGCTGGCAGTCGCGCTCAACTGAGTCACTTCGGTAAAAGCCGAGCCATCAAAACAGCTGCGGCGCCGTCTGGAGGAATGGACCCTTGCTTCCGGTCTTTTCCTCCAAGCGGTGCCGCAGCTTTGTGCCCCGGTTACGCCCCAACGCAGTTGCGGTGAAATAGGGACTGTTTGCGCCACCTAGGTCACAAAACAGTCCCTATTTCACCGCAACTTATATGGGGATTGATTAGATGAACGAGTCTTTGGACAGCTCAAAATAGTCGGGATGCAAGGCGATAACCGGACCTTGCTCTTCGGGCATCAGGTGCAGGTGTGTCTCTGCCAGATAGCTCGCCGCGTCGGTATCGCCCCTCTTAATGGCCTCGAGAATCCGGCGATGCTGCCGACGAATCGGCTCCCAATCCAAATCCTGCGACACCATACGCAACCAGTTATATCGCTCAAAATGCGTGTTGATGCTCTTCATCCAATCCCACAACATGTGACGACCGGCAATCTCAAAACATGTCTCATGGAACAGGTTATCCAGGTCAAAGAAACGGCGCGTTTCGCCATGGTCGAGCGACTCGGACTCGGTAAGAATCTGCTCAAGCCGCTGCTTTTGCTCGGGCGAGGCGGCCGAACAGCATTTAATTAGCACGCTTCTCTCGAGTTTTTCGCGCAAAAAGCAGGCGTTTTCGGCGCGTTCCATGCTGATCTTAGAGACGTAGGTGCCGCTTTTGGGACGCGTTTCCACCAGCTCCTGCTCACGCAGGCGCACAAAGGATTCGCGAATGGGCGTGCGCCCGATTCCCGTCTCCTTTTCCAGACCAATCGCCGAAAGACGCGTGCCGGGCCTGAGCTCGGCATAGATGATCTTGGAGCGCAATGCGTTGTACGCCTGGTCTTGCAGGCTCTGATAATGCTGGTGCTGTTCCATAAAGCCCTCGGATAAGTCCTCGGTTAGTCGAATACCACCATGCAATACTATCGCATCCCCCGCCCCCTCATAAGTTGCGGTGGAATAGTTCCTGTTCAAAGCCTTCAGCAGCAAAAACAGGAACTATTCCACCGCAACTTCCAACAGTCTTTTTGGGACGTGGCTTTCTTGGCTACCCTGAGCCGCAGGTCGGCCCCTTGCCACAAAAGGGGCCCATCTACTACGTTAACGCGGAGAGCCCAGACCATGCTGAAAAGTGCGAAAACAAAACCGCAGGTAGACAGCTTGTCGATTTTCGAAAAAGCCGACTATGGTTGACCCCTGCGGCTTAAACGTAGTAGATAGGCCCTTTTCGTGGCGCAGCACTACTGCACCCCAAATTGGCACCCCGAGCCCTCGTGAGTTGCCAACAAGCTGTTCGCCCAGCGCTTTATCCGCGCGGCATTCGGAAAATAGCACCACCGTAAGAACCCGAGAGCAGCGCTATACGTTGCTATATCTCACTATACTTTGCTATATCTTGCTATACTTTGCTATATCTTGCTATATCTTGAGCGAAGGTGGCTCACATGCAAACAAACCCTTTTAAGCCCACAGCAGGTAAAACACCTCCCACGATTATCGGCCGCGAAGATGTACTTGAAGAATTCAGTGAAGGCCTCACCAACGGGCCTGGTGCCCCTGGGCGCCTAATGCGCATAGCCGGCGTCCGTGGAACGGGCAAGACGGTCCTCCTTGACGAGTGCTCACGTTTGGCGCAAAGCCGTGGCTGGACGGTCATAAAAGAGGTCGCAACCGAGGGACTTTGCCAGCGCATTCTCGAACAGCTGCAGCCCAAATTCCAGGCCAAACACGCCAGATTTGAGCCCACCGTAGCTGGCATATCCATCGGCAGCATAGATATTGAGCGAATCGGCCCATCGCTACGCGACGCCATGAGACAGACAATAACCAAGAATGGAAATGACCTGCTCATCACTCTCGACGAGGTTCAAGACGCAGAGCTCGATGAGGTCCGAACGCTCTCCATTGCGATTCAGCAGGTTATCGGCGAAGACCTTGATATCGCCTTTGTTTTTGCTGGGCTGCCTTCGATGATTGAAAGCATCATCAACGGAAAGACACTTACGTTTTTGCGCCGTGCCCTCCCCTTTGACCTGAAGGCTGTGGCAGTAACCGAAGTGTCGTACTCCCTCGAGGAAACCATTGAAGCGTCTGGCATGGAGTTGCAGTCAGGTATTGCCGGCCAACTTGCCGAGGCAACGCAAGGCTATCCTTTCATGATCCAACTCGTTGGATACTACGCATGGCAGTTGGCGAGACGCGCACATACAGCGATTATTGGAGAAGAAGAAGCCGAGCGCGGCATTGCAACGGCACGCGAACGCTTCTGCGCCATGGTGATTGAGCCCGCGCTGCAGCGCATTCCGCCCACGTGCATCGCTTATCTGCTGAGCATGGCGTCTTTGGGGCAGACGAGCTCGACCAGCATGGTTGCCGATGCCCTAAACAAAACGCCTCAACAGGTGAGTTCCGTCCGCAGCCGCCTGTTAAGAGAATCGATTATCGAGGCTCCCTCGTACGGCAAGGTCTCATTTGCCATCCCCTACATGCGCGACTACCTCTACGAGCACAAAGCCGAACTGGAAGTTGAACTGTAGAAACGGCAACTGCCCTGCAAGACGAAAACCGTTTTCGTACGGATTTAAAGCAGACGTAAACGGTTTTCGTCTTGATTTGCGTACGGAATTAAGACGTAAATTGCGCTTTCGTACGCTTATTACCAGACGCAAATTGTTTACGTCCGGCTATGCGTCCCCAATCCAGACGAAAAAGGCCCCGAGCTCGTGTGAGCTCGGAGCTTTTCGTGCCACGCATCTATGAGAGGGGAAATTTGATGCGCCCGGGCGCTACTCCATGTAGCCACCCTGGATGGCGGAAACTGCATGCTCGGTAAAGAACTTGAGCGTGCCGGAGGTGTAACGATTAGCCTTAGGCTTCCAGGCGGCGCGACGCTCGGCCAGGACGGCGTCGACCTCGGCCGGCTCCATCTCCTTGCCGGCGATACCCACGATGGACAGCGAGCGCTCGGGAATATTGATTTGGATCAGGTCGCCTTCCTCGATCAGGGCAATCGGGCCGCCCACGGCAGCCTCGGGCGAAACGTGACCGATAGCCGGGCCCTTGGAGGCGCCGGAGAAGCGGCCATCGGTGATCAGGGCAATGCTCGCACCCAGCTCGGGATCGCTGGCGATAGCCTCGGTGGTGTAGAGCATCTCGGGCATACCGGAACCCTTGGGTCCCTCATAGCGAATGATAACGGCATCGCCGGGCTTGACCTCGTGCGTCAGGACGGCGTGAATGGCGTCTTCCTCGCAGTCGAACGGACGGGCCTTGAGCGTAGCCTGGAACATCTCGCGCGGAACGACGGTGTGCTTGACGACCGCGCCTTCGGGAGCAAGATTGCCGTGGAGGATGGCGATGGAACCGTCGGTACCGAAGGCCTGGTCAAACGGGCGGATGATGTCCTCGCGCTTGAGATTCCACTTCTCAAGGTAACGACCGCACTTCTCGTAATAGCCGTTGTTCTTGAGATCCTCGAGGTTCTCGCCGAGAGTCTTGCCGGTGATGGTCATAACGTCGAGGTGGAGCATCGACTTGATCTCCTCCATGATGCGCGGCACGCCGCCCGCATAGTAGAAGAACTGCGCCGGCCACTCGCCTGCGGGGCGAACGTTGAGCAGGTAGTGGGCGCCACGGTGCAGGCGATCGAAATCGTCGGCGGACATCTCGATGCCAAACTCGCGGGCGATCGCGGGAATGTGCAGCAGCGAGTTGGTGGAACCGGAGATGGCGCCGTGGACCATGATGAGGTTCTCGAAGGACTCCTTGGTCACGATGTCGCGCGGACACAGGTTGTGCTCGGAGAGCCACACGGACTGACGGCCGGCCTCGCGGGCGAACTCGCGCAGGTCGGAGCTGGTGGCGGGCAGCAGAGCCGTGCCGGGGAGCATAAGGCCCAGGGCCTCGGCCGTGACCTGCATGGTCGAGGCGGTACCCATAAAGGAGCAGGCGCCGCAGCTGGGGCATGCGTTGTGCTTGGCAAACTCAAGCTCCTCGCGAGAGATCTCGCCGCGCTCGTAGCGGGCAGAAATCGCGCCGAGCTGCTCCAGGGTCAGCAGGTCAGGGCCTGCATCCATGACGCCGCCGGTAACGACGATGGAGGGGATGTTGATGCGACCCATGGCCATGAGGTTCGCAGGCAGGCCCTTATCGCAGCTGGCGACAAAGACGCCGGCGTCGAACGGGGTGGCCTTGGCATGAATCTCGATCATGTTGGCGATCATGTCGCGACTGGGCAGCGAGTAGTTAATACCGTCGTGGCCCTGGGCCTCGCCGTCGCAGATATCGGTGCAGAAGTAACGGGCACCGTGACCGCCAGCCTCGGCAACGCCGGCACGGACCTCCTCGACCAGCTCGAACAGGCCGGCAGAACCCGGGTGCGAATCGCCAAAGGTCGACTCGATGATGACCTGCGGCTTGTCCAGGTCCTCGATCGTCCAGCCGGAGCCCAGACGCAGCGGGTCCATCTCGGGGCTGATGGTGCGGAACTTGCCAGAACGCGGCTGCAGCTTGGCAACCAGGTCGGCTGCCTCCTGCTGAATCTGTGCCTTGGTCTGTGCCTTGGTCTTCTCGTCCATAATGCTCTCCTCTTTTGGTTTGAACGGTTGTACCAATCGTTGGTTAATGAATCAGGTGAAAATGGGTACCGAGCGATGCGCTCGGTGAAAGATGCTTAGCTACGCGAACTAGGCGAAGAACGAAATCACCAGGGCGCAGGCAAGACCCGAAAGGCCGATGAGCGTCTCCATAACGGTCCAGGACTTGAGGGTGGTCTTCTCATCAATCTCGAGGAACGAAGAGCACATCCAGAAACCGGCATCGTTGACGTGCGAGAGGGCCGTGGCACCGCCGCAGATGGCACGCATGGCGGCCGAGCACGCAACCAACGACCAGGTCGTCTGTATCAAAGAGCTCTGCGACGAATCCGAGCGCCTGGCCGAGGCCGGTGAGGATTACTCCGCCGCCGACACCGCGTTCCACAATGCCATTGCCGAGAGCTCCGGAAACCTCGTCGTTCCCCGCCTGATGGGCGTGCTCAAGGCATCCGTCCCCCTCTTTATCGACGTGACCGGCAAAAAGCTCGTCGAGGAAACTATCCGCACGCACCGCGATGTGGCCGACGCCATCGCCGCGCGCAATCCCACCGCCGCGCACGACGCAATGTATCTGCACCTGGTGTATAACCGCAACATGATTGCGGAGGGCACGCAGGAACAGAGCGAATAAACGTCCGCGCGGCAAGGGCGAGATCACCGTTTACCTTTTAAAAGTGAACGTTCACCTGATTTTAGGAGAATCTGATTTTTAAATCCTCCTCTTCTCCTATACTGACCTTGTATGAAAAGCAAGACTTATATAGATGAACGTTTCTTTTGAAAGGATCGCTATGTCTGATCTTATGGACAGCTTCCGTCTGGACGGCAAGGTCGCACTGGTAACCGGCGCCACCTATGGCATTGGCATGGCTATCGCCGAGGCGCTCGGAGAGGCTGGCGCCAAGATCGCCTTTAACGCACGTCACGCCGACAAGGTAGCCGAGGCCGAGAAGCACTACCGCGAGCTGGGCTTTGAGGCTCATGGTTACGTGGCAGACGTCACCGACGAGGCCGTCGTTGCCGAGCTCATCGCCAAGATCGAGGCCGACTTTGGCACCACGCCCGACATCCTGGTCAACAACGCCGGCGTTATCCAGCGCACCCCGATGCTCGACATGAGCGCCGAGGACTTCCGCCGCGTCGTCGATATTGACCTCAACGCACCGTTTATCGTGTCCAAGGCCTGCCTGCCCGGCATGATCGCCAAGGGCCACGGCAAGATCATCAACATCTGCTCGATGATGAGCGAGCTGGGTCGCGAGACCATCGCCGGCTATGCCGCCGCCAAGGGCGGACTCAAGATGCTCACCAAGAACATCTGCTCGGAGTTTGGCGAGGCCAATATCCAGTGCAACGGCATTGGACCCGGCTACATCGCCACGCCGCAAACCGCACCCCTGCGCGAGACGCAGCCCGACGGCAGCCGCCACCCGTTTGACCAGTTCATCATTGCCAAGACGCCGGCCGCCCGTTGGGGCACGCCCGAGGATCTGAAGGGCCCCGCCGTGTTCTTGGCTTCCGATGCATCGAACTTCGTCAACGGCCACATCCTCTATGTCGACGGCGGAATCCTCGCATACATTGGAAAGCAGCCTCAATAAGCGTCGCCGCAACTGCCCACATCAGGTTTCATCCACTCGTTTTTCATTTGAGTTGCGGTGAGATAAGGATTGGCTTTGGCTTCTATCAGGCAAAACAGTCCGTATTTCACCGCAAGTTAGAAATAGAAAGGTAATTCGCAATGAAGATCGCTCTGATCAATGAGAACTCTCAGAACTCCAAGAACCCTATGATCGAGGCTGCGCTTAAGAAGGTCGTCGAGCCCATGGGGCACACCGTCTTTAACTATGGTATGTATGCCGACGCCGACTCCACGCCCCTCACCTACGTGCAGAACGGCATCCTTGCCGCCGTGCTGCTGAACTCCGGTGCTGCCGACTACGTCGTAACCGGCTGCGGCACCGGCGAGGGCGCCATGCTCGCCTGTAACTCCTTCCCCGGCGTGCTGTGCGGCCACGTTGCCGACCCGCTCGACGCCTACACCTTTGCCCAGGTCAACGATGGCAACGCCGTCGCCATGCCCTTCGCCCTCAAGAACGGCTGGGGCCAGGAGCTCAACCTCGAGTACACCTTCGAGAAGCTCTTTGGCTTTGGTTCGGGCAACGGCTATCCTGCCGAGCGCGTTGAGCCCGAGCAGCGCAACAAGAAGATCCTCGACGGCGTGCGCGCTGTGACCATGCGTCCACTCGTCGACGTCCTGGGCGAGATCAATCAGGACCTGGTGAAGGGCGCACTTGCCGGCGAGCACTTCCAGGAGTACTTCTTTGCCAACGCCACCGACGAGGCCATCATCGCCAAGGTCAAGGAGATCCTGGGGCTCTAATCGCACGACTCATTGCAGCTAACGCAAGCGACGGCCGTCCCACGTACGGGACGGCCGTCGCTTTTTGCTATTTACCGACCGGTGCCGCGGGGTCAGCCCCATGCACCAAGGGGTTGACTAGAGCTCGCAGGCAACCTTATAGCCATCGCCGATGGCGTCGCGGATGTTGCCACACTTCTGGGCATCGCCCAGCACGTGGGTGGCAACGCCGGCAGCGGCAAGGTCATCGGCCAGCTTGGTATTGGGACGATAGCCCATGGCAAGCACCAGCGTATCGGCACCGGTGATGGTGTGGACCTCGCCGTCCTTTTCGTAGCTGATAGTGTCCTCGGTGATCTCGGTCACCTTGGCCTCGGTCAGCACGTGAACGCCCTTGGAGAGCATACGCGTGATGAGCACTGCGCGACCGGCACCGCCCTCGTTGGCGGCGAGCGTCTTGGTCATCTCGATGACGGTGACATCGCGATTGGCCGGCGACAGGTCGTTGACCAACGGGGCCAGGTAATCGGCCGTCTCGCAGCCAACGGTGCCGCCGCCCACGATGACGATCTTCTTGCCCGGGAAAGCCTTGCCGCCCAGCAGGTCGTCAGCTGTCATAACCTGCTTAAAGCCCTGCATGAAGGCCGGAGCGATGGGCTCGGCGCCATAAGCCAGGACAACCTCGTAACCTGCGTAGTCGCGCTGAATGTCCTCGGCCGAAAGCTCGGTGCCAAATACGCACTTCACGCCGGCCTCGGCCAGGCGACGGTACTGATACTTGATCACGCGGGTGAGCTCCTGCTTTGCCGGCGGAACGGCTGCGATGCGCATCTCGCCGCCCGGCTCGTCCTGCTTATCCACGAGCACCACGTTATGACCACGCTTGGCAGCAATGTAGGCTGCCTCCATGCCCGCAGGACCAGCGCCCACAACCAGTACGTTCTTGGCCACGGCGGCAGGCTCGTAGCCGGCCTCGTCACGCTCAACATCTGGGTTGACGGTGCAGGAGATGCGCTTGCCAAACATAATGCCGTTCAGGCAGCGCAGGCAGCCAATGCAGGGGCGGATGTCGTCGGCGTTGCCGGCAGCGGCCTTGTTGCAGAACTCGGCATCGCACAGATTGGCGCGGCCCATCATGCAGATGTCGGCAGCGCCGTCCTCGATCAGCTCCTCGGCGATCCAGGCCTCGTTAATGCGGCCGACCGTGGCAACGGGAATGTTCACGTGCTTCTTAATCTCACGCGAGCAGGCGGCGTGCGAGGCCTGCTGCGTGCCGGCAGCGGGAATGGCGGAGCCGCGCTTGATGGTGGTGCCTCCCGACACGTGGATCATGTCGACGCCGGCCTTCTCCAGGCGACGCGAGACGTAGATCATGTCATTGAGGGTCAGACCACCATCGGTGTACTCGTCGCCCGAGATACGGACGTCGATGATGAAGTCCTTGCCGCAGCGCTCGCGAATCTCGGCGATGACCTCGAGCAAGAAGCGCATGCGGGCGTCGAGCGAGCCGCCGTACTCATCGGTACGCTTGTTATAGAGCGGGGTCAAAAAACCGCCGAGCATGCCGTGGGCGTGTGCCGCATGGACCTCGACGCCATCGACACCGGCCTTCTGCATGCGCACGGCAGCGTCGCCAAACTGATGCGTGAGCTCGTGGATCTCGTCGACCGTGATGGGGCGCGGTGCCTCGCGGGCGTAAGACGGGCCCACAAAGGACGGAGCGATCAGGCGAGGCGTGCCCGGAATGTTAAAGGCCATGTAGGCGGGGTGGAAGAGCTGCGGCATGATCTTGCAGCCATACTCGTGGACGGCCGCGGCAAGCTTTTCCCAGCCGGGGATAAACGTGTCGTCGTAGCAGCACATGTCACCCGGCAGATAGGTATAGGTGGGCTCGACCGTCACGACCTCGGTGATGATGAGGCCCACGCCGCCCTTGGCGCGGGCACGGTAATGATCGACCAAGTCATCGGTCACATAGCCGTGATCGGCCAGGTTGGTGGACACCGGCGGCATAAAGACGCGGTTCTTGACCTCGGTTGTACCGACCTTGATCGGGCTAAAGAGCATCGGGTAGGCAGAGGACTCCATACAGGCTTCCTTTCGTTTGAGCCGCTCGGCGGCAGTTGCTAACGTACCTATCGTATCAGTATCCGCTGCATTCGCACACGCTCGCACTCCCCGCCTTCAATCCCGACCCTCACAAAAAAGTTGCGGTGGAATACGAAGTAGATGAGGCTTTTGACAGCCAAAACAGTCCGTATTTCACCGCAACTGATGGATGGAATGTGTTAGAGGCCCAGGTAGCTGGTCATGCCTTCGACGGCGAGTTTGGCGCCGGCTACAGCATGGACCACGGTGAGCGGGCCGTTGACCACGTCGCCGGCGGCAAAGACGCCAGGCACGGTGGTCATGCCGCGCTCGTCGACCGAAAGCAGGCCGCGATGGTCGGTCTCCAGACCGCCAGTTGTAAGCACGAGTTTGTCCTTGGGCACCTGAGACGCCGCAATCACAACCGTGTCGGCAGACGCATGGTCGAGCTCTTCCTCGTAGCCCACCACGTTGTTGTCCTCGTCAAAGATAGCCGTCTCGAACACCGGACCGTTATCGTCGATGGCGCAGATCGCTTTGCCGCACATAATCTCGGCACCGTCAAGCTCGGTCAGCTCCACC
The DNA here is from genome assembly GCA_048343195.1 of Collinsella sp. Taxonomy (GTDB): domain Bacteria; phylum Actinomycetota; class Coriobacteriia; order Coriobacteriales; family Coriobacteriaceae; genus Collinsella. Next base: position 3,389 of record DBGDDN010000023.1, on the reverse strand, counting down.
TCGTCATCGATGGCAGAGATATGGCGCGATCGGGCGTACACGGTAACCTTGCGAGCACCCGAGCGCAGGGCCGTGCGGGCAACATCCATGGCCACATTGCCGGCGCCGATAACCGCCACGTTCTGCCCGATTGCCACGCTCGTGGGATCGACCAGGTAATCGATGCCAAACAGCACGTTGCCGCGCGACTCGCCGGGAATGCCCAGTTTGCGGGCACGCCAGGTACCGGTACCGACAAAGACCGCATCGTAGCCGTCGCGCAGCAGGTCGTCGATGTGGAGCGCACCGCCGATGGTGGTCGAGGGGCGAACGCGCACGCCGAGCGAGCACATCACGTGGCGGTACTTTTGCACGAGCGAGCGCGGCAGACGGAACTCGGGGATACCGTACTCCAGCACGCCGCCGATCTCGGGCCGCTGCTCAAAAACGGTGACGGCACAACCCAGCTGCGCCATCTTAATTGCCACGGTAATGCCGGCAGGGCCGGAGCCGACAACAGCGACCTGCTTGCCGCACGACGGCGCGGCCTTCCACTCTTTGCGGTCCAAATACGCCGTGGAGATATAGTTCTCGATGCTCGAAAAATGTACGGGCGCGCCCTTGCGGCCCTGGATGCACGCGCCCTCGCACTGGCCCGAATGGTTGCACACCATGGAGCAGACCGCACTCATGGGATTGTTCTGGAACAGTAGCTCGCCCGCCTCTTCTAGACGACGCTGTTTGAACAGGTCAATGACCTGCGGAATAGGCGTCTGAACCGGGCAGCCCTTAAGCTGACAGAATGCCCTTTTGCAACCTAGGCAACGATTCGCCTCTTCGACAATGTGGATAGCCACGCAACTCCCCTTTTTGATTCAATCCAATGGGGCGACGATAAAGATCCTTCACCGCTGCCCCAGTCAGGCAAACTTAATCGACCGCCACGGCAAAAGCCGATGCTACAACTCGCAATGCGGAGCCCCGCAGCGAGCGGACATGTGCTCGAGTGTCGCTAGGCAGTCAGCCGCCGTCGACGGCACGCTGTTCTCGACCACACAGGGAATCCCAGGGCAGGCGGCAGCCGCCCAGGCCACCACGGGCTCAAAGTCATATCGTCCCGTCTCGCCCACGCCATGACACACCAGGCGCGAACCCGTACCGTCGCACCAACCGGCTTCATCCTCGTTATCAACGACCTCAAAATCCTTGGCGTGCAGCGCGCGGATCTTACTGCCGCATAAGTAGAGCATGCGCGCTGTGATTCCCTGCGCTTCGTCAACGACACTGGGGTGCAGCAGCGACACTGGGTCATAGATCACGCCGAGCGACAGGCTCGAGACGCGCTCCAGCACCTCACGGCAGCGATCTGGCGTATTAACCGTCTCGTTCCAACCGGGCTCAATTAGTATTTGCCCACCAACGGCCTCGGCACGCTCGCAGACGCGTGCGAGCCCGTCCATAAAAGCCTCGAGCGCCTCATCGGTCATGCGGTCGCCAGCAACGCGATTTTGCGCATTGGGACGACCGGTCTCGGTGCCAACCGGGCATCCGCCGAGCATCTGGGCAAAATTCAAGCACGCCTCGTACTCGGCAATGTTATCCATGAGCTGTTGTCGATCGGGCGTCGCCAGATTCTTGTAGCAGCCGAACACGGCAATCGAAATGCCCGCCTCGTCGAGCACCGCACGCAAATGGTCGGCAAGCTCGCGGGTCAGGCCGCCTCGATCGATCCCCATCGATGCGTAGAGCACCTTGCTCGGCAGCTGAATGCACGAAAAGCCCAGCTCTCCCGCCATGCGAATGCGTTCCTCGACGGTCCCCTGCGGAAGGTCGTGTAAACGTACGCCCGGAGTAATGGCCTCCATGCTATTCACACCCCTTACGGGCATTGATGCCCGGAGTGTATCCGCCAAACGGGTCCTCGATGGAGCACACGCCCGAGGGGGCGAGCGGATCGCGCTTACCGGCCAGCTTGTCGTGATGCATGGTCTCGATATAGGCAAGCACCAGCGGCGCCACACCCTTTGCATCATTTTTGACCACGGGCTCGCTCATGTAGTAATCAAACGTGCCCTCGCGGTGCGCGGTGTTGCCCAGGCCCGCAACCAGGCAGATGTTGTCGAGCGCCAGCTGGCCATCGTGCTCGGAAAGGCAGGTCTCGCAGATGCCGTCGAAGGCGCGACGGCCGTACTGGTAGTAGCGCTCACCCAACACGCCCAGACGCACGCCCTTCATGATGGCGTTGGCAAAGATCGCGCTGCCCGACTCCTCCAGGTAGTTGGGGGCGATATTGGGCAGGTTGATGACCTGATGCCACATGCCGGTCTTCTCGTCCTGATACGGCAGCATGGCGTCAATCAGGTCGTGGAACATCTTGCGGATCTCGTCCTTCTCGGCCGACATCGAAGGCGGCATGAGCTCCCAGGTGTCGATGAGCGCCATGGCAAACCAGCCCTCGGCGCGCAGCCAGAAGTTAGCCGAAAGGCCGGTGACCGGGTCGCACCAGAACTGTTTGCGGCTCGCGTCGTAAGCGTGATAGTACAGACCGTTGAGGGGGTTGCGCATCAGGTCATGCACAACCTGGAACATATGGAAGCTGTCCGAGCAGGCACGACGGTTGTGGAAACTCAGCTCGTACTGCATGTAGAACGGCTGGGCCATGTACATGCCATCGAGCCAGATCTGGTTGGGATAGACGGCCTTGTGCCAAAACACGCCTTCTTTGGTGCGCGGCTGGGTCTCGAGCTGGCGGTAGATGGTGTCCATGGCGGCACGGTACTTGGGCTTGCCCACCAGGTCATAGAGCTTGTAGAGGGTCTTGCCCGCATTGACGTTATCGAGGTTGTACTCCTGCGGGTTGTAATGCTTGATGGTACCGTCGTCCTGGACAAAGAAATCGATGTAGTCATCGGCGAACGTCAGGTAGCGCTGCTCGCCCGTGATCTCGTACAGCTCGATGAGCGCCTTGATCATGCAGCCGTCGATATAGTTCCAGGTGTTCTCCTTGCCGGCGCGAATCTTTTCGATATTCCAAGCCGGCGCCTGCGGCGTAGAGGTTTCGATCAACTGCTCGATATAACGGTCCAGGATTTGATTGCAACCCATTGCTGTCCCCTCTGACGTTAATGATAGGTGAACGTTAACCCTAGTGTAACGCGAACGGGGAATATAGGGTGAACGTTAACCCTATCCTTGATTATCAACTTCATCCGAACACCTCCCACATTCATCCGCACATGTGCGGATGAATGTGGGAACCCGATACCCTGAGGGCCGGATCGGCCGGCCCCGGGAGATCGGAGGACGCCATGTCCGGAAAGAAGAAAAGGGGCTCCGCGAGGGCGGTCCCGAGGGCCTACGGAAGGCTCACGAGGCACGAGCGGGACACGGTCCAGAGGATGCTGGAGCGC
>DBGDDN010000022.1:0-4825 GCA_048343195.1 Collinsella sp. | reverse complement strand
CTCGTCCGGGAGGGCGGGATGCCGTTCGAGATGAGGGTCAAGATGCCGGCGCCCGACGGGGAGACGGCGAGTTAGCCGGCAGGTCGGCATGTCAATCCTGGTCTAACAGAGCCTTAAATAATCATTCGGTACAAATTGATCATTTAATCCCCGTCCCAGAAAAATCATCAGCTAGTTGCGCCTAAGGTGGGCAACCGTCTCGCAGTGGAAGGTTTGTGGGAACAGATCGACTGGCGTGATCTTTACGGGGGAGAAGGTGCCTTCTTCGACAAAGCGTTTGAGATCGCGCGCCAGGGTGGCCGGGTCGCAGCTCACATAGGCGACATCGCGAGCGCTTGTGCTGGCGATGAGGTCGATGGCCTCAGGCGCTAGGCCTGCACGCGGCGGGTCGACTACTAGGACATCGGCGTCCTGGTCGGGGAACTCGCGCACCGCGTCTCCGCCAATGACGTCGACGTTATCAAGCTTGTTGATTTCCAGGTTACGGCGTAGATCGCGCACGGCGGGGCCGTAGGCCTCGACGGCAGCGACAAAGTCGCAGCGGCGGGCGAGCGGCAGGGTAAAGGTGCCGGCACCGCAGTACAGGTCCACGGCAAGCTCGTCTTCCTGCGGATCGAGCGCCTCCATAACGAGCTCGATCAAAATCTCGGCGCCCTTGGTGTTGACTTGGAAAAACGATGGGGCGGACAGGCGCATCTGGCCGTCAGCGATGTTCTCGGTCCACGAGCCCTCACCGGCGAGCATCTCCACCTTAGAGACACGGCGGGCCTTCTTTTCGCCCTTGCTCATCACGCGCACGATGCTCGTGGGATGAGCGGCGTCCGCCAGCACGCGGGAGACCTGCGAGCGCGGAAAAGAGCCTGTCGGCGTCCAGAGTGCGACCTCGAGTGCCTTGGTGCGGCGCGATGCGCGAATGCCCACGCGTTCGAGCCCCAAGTCATGGCTGCCGCTTAGATAGTTAAGTGCGCCGACGACCGATTTGAGTGCCTTGGGGAAGCGTTTGTCGAACAACGGGCACGAATCGACGGTCACGATCTTGCGAGGATCGACACCGTGCATGCCAAGGCGCACGCGACCGTTGACGACGGTCGGTTCGAGCTCGATTTTATTGCGGTAGCCCCAGTCGTCCTTGGTGTGGCAGATGGGCTGTACCAACTCATCGACCTGCTCAGGAGCGAACTTGCCGATGCGCTCGAGCGTGGAGCGCAGGTTTTGCTCCTTGGCGGCGAGCTGTGCCGTGCGTGAGAGATTGCCCCACGAGCAGCCGCCGCAGATGCCCACGAAGGGGCAGGGAGGCTGAATGCGATCGGGGCTTGGCTCCAGAATCTCGGTGGTGCGGGCGCGCATGAACGACTTGCCGTCCTGTACGACCTCGGCCTCGACGATGTCGCCTGCCACGGCACCCTGCACAAAGACGGCCTTGCCGTTGTCGGCGTGCGCCAGCCCGTCGGCGCCGTAGGTCATCGATTCTATAGTGAGCTTCATATTCCTGCCTGTCATTCGCGTTGTTGTTCGCACCATGGTAGCAGGGAAAAGCGCCCCGCATCCGAGGCTTTCCTCAAATGCGGGGCGCTTCTACAAACTGCTTCTACAAACGACTATTTCGTCTTGCCGGTAATGAGCGTCTTAAGACCCAGGCCGATCAGGCCCAGACCCATGCGCACGCGGCCGGGGCGATGGCGCTCGATGGCCTTGGTCTTGCCAGCGGGCTTATCGCGACGGGCACTCGTCTCGGGTGCGGGCTTGGTGACCTGAGGCTCGGGCCGAGGTACAGGTGCAGGCTCGGGCTCAATGACGGTCGCCTGGACCTTCTGAACCTCGGGTGCGGCCGGCTGCGGCTCAGGAGCAGGGGCGGGCTTTGCCTCGGCGGCGGGCCCCAGAGTCGCGGTAGCGGGCGCGGGCGCTTTCTCCACGGCGGGCTCTGCGGCAGCCTCGGGCTCATTCACCGGGGGAGCGGCAACCGCTTTCGGTTTGGCAGCTGCCCCATGTTCAACCTCGGCCTGAATAGCCTCCTCGGCTACGCGTTCCTTCTCCTGTGCGCGCTGTTGCGCGGCGGCCTCGGCGTTGCGATAGGCACGCTCCAGCAGAGCTTCCTGCGAGTTGAAGGGTTTTTCACCCTCTGCACGCTCCACGGGGACCCAGGTGCCGTCGCTCGTGAGGCTGCGGGCCTTCACGTTGTCCCGCAGCTGCATGCCCATGTACTCGTGCACTAGGGCGCGGCAGGTGGGGTCGAGCACGGGGAAGGCGATCTCCACGCGGTGCTCGGTGTTGCGCGTCATCATATCGGCTGAGCTCAGGTAAATCATGTCCGAGTCCACGCCGAAAGCATAGACGCGCGCGTGCTCCAAAAAGCGTCCGACGATGGAGCGGACATGCACGTTCTCGGTCTTGCCCGGAACACCGGGCTTGAGGTACGAGATGCCGCGGATGATCATGTCTACGCGCACGCCGGCACACGATGCCTCGGCGATCTTGTCGATAACCTCGCGGTCGGTCAGTGAGTTGAGCTTAAAGAACACGCGGGCGGGCTCGCCGGCAAGGGCGCGCTGGATCTCGCGGTCAAGCCCGCGCATGATGAGCGGTTTCAGTCCGACGGGCGCCACACCCAGGAAGCGGTAGTCGCCGCGCAGGTTGCCCAGCGACAGATTGCGGAAGAACAGGTTGGCGTCTTCACCGATGCCGGGATGGGCTGTCATGAGCATAAAGTCGCTGTAGAGTTTGGCCGTCTTCTCGTTAAAGTTGCCGGTGCCCAAAAGCGTGAGGCGGGTGAGCGCCATGCCCTCGCGATAGGTGAGCTGGCAGATCTTGGAGTGGCACTTAAAGCCTTCGGAGCCGTAGATGACGGTGCAGCCTGCCTCTTCCAGACGCTCGGCCCACTCGATGTTGTTCTGCTCGTCAAAGCGGGCGCGGAGCTCCATGAGCACCGTGACCTCTTTGCCGTTCTCGGCGGCATCGATCAGCGACTCGCATAGGCGGCTCTGCTTGGCCACGCGGTAGAGCGTGATGCGCAACGAGATGCACTCGGGATCGTAGGCTGCCTCGTGTACCAGATCCAGGAACGGATTCATGGCCTCGTAAGGGTAGAAGAGCAGCTTGTCGTGCTGCAGCACCTGCTCGCGGATGGAGCGGGTCATGTCGATGGTGGGGTTGGGCTGTGGCTTAAACGGCGTAAAGAGGAGCTCGTTGCGCAGGTGCTCGGGAATCTTGCCCTCAATGCCAAAGGCGTAGCCCAGGTTGAGCGGGATATCGCAGGTAAAGACAGAGCGGCGCGAAAGCTCGAGCGCCTTGCGGATAGTCTTGAGCGTCGCCTTCTCGAGCGACCCCGAGACCGCGAGCACTACCGGCTGCAGGCGCAGGCGCTTCTTGAGAATGCGCTTCATGTGCTGGCGGTAGTCCTCTTCCTCTTCGATGCCCTCGCCGTCCGGATCGATGTCGGCGTTGCGGGTGACGCGGATCAGCGCACGATCCAGCGGCTTATAGGAGCCAAAGCAGCTGTCCAGGCAGGCGAGGATGACGTCCTCGAGCAAGATGTAGGAGTAGGTGCCGGTGGGCGAGGGGATCTCGACCACGCGGTTCATCGAGGCGGGAATCTCGATAAGGCCCAGTAGGCTCTCCTCGTCGGTGGCGCCGTCCAGACCACAGGCCAGATAGAGCGCGCCGTTGCGCAGGTTGGGGAAGGGGTGGCGCGGATCGATGACCAGCGGCGAGATGACCGGCGACACGTAGGCCTGGAAGTAGCGGGTTACAAAGGTGCGCTCCTCGGGCGTAAGCGAATCGACACGCGCGCGGTGAACGCCCAGGGTGTCGAGCTTGCCCTCGATATTCTTAAAGATGGACTCCCAACGGGTAAGGAGCCCGGGCATTTCGGCCATGACAGCATCGACCTGTTCGGAGGCGGTCATATTGCTCTTGTTGTCGACAGGCTGCTTTTTGAGCTCGGCAAGGTCGGACAGGCCACCCACGCGCACCATGAGGAACTCATCGAGGTTGGACTCGAAGATCGAGACGAACTTAAGGCGCTCGAACAGCGGCACGGACTCATCAAAAGCCTCGTCGAGCACACGGTTGTCAAAGCGCAGCCAGCTGAGCTCTCGGTTCTGCGTGTACGAGAAGTCGCGCGGCGGTTTGCGCAGCTTTGCGGCGGCTTGCTTTTTTTCGATTTTGCTCGGCATATGCATCTGTCCGTTCAGTCCCCGCAGGGGACGGTAGCCTAACACTATTCACTATTGTCTCAATTTAGTCGACTTGTGGCACGGACGTATTGTACGAACGGTATCTTAACCTACTTCTTACGCCGTCAAGGCATACAACTAACCGTCCAACTCGTTTTGAAAACAATCTATATCCATACTCAATTGGTGAGGATGTATGAATAAGAATGATTGCGAGCTGAATATAATCGAATCCAAATTGAATCATGGACAGACGACATATATATGCAGAAAACAGTTTTAGCTATGCAATTCCTAAACATGAAATTATTTGTGCAATCTTGCTCAATTCCTTAGAAAAAAGAACGATTACCTTTGAAAACCTGCTTTAGAGAACTGAAGTGCATCATGGGGGAATCATATGCGATATACCGTTCATCGCACTTTGCTGACCGTTCGGGGGCGAGGTGGAATTGCGGGTGGTTTTTGGATATAACTAGAGCTGTCAGCAAGCAGCGTCCCATACGGAGGGGCGCTGATACATTCGGCCAGTAAGGCCCGAAAGAAAGGTAGGAGGCCATGACGAAAGGTCTGCACGTGCCTTCCGAGATCGGCAAGCTCAGGAAGGTCTGCCTGCACCGTCCCGGCGACGAGCTCCTCAACCTGCCGCCCGA
>DBGDDN010000021.1:0-2712 GCA_048343195.1 Collinsella sp. | reverse complement strand
TGCCGTCCTCCGATCTCCCGGGGCCGGCCGGTCCGGCCCTCAGGGTATCGGGTTCCCACATTCATCCGCACATGTGCGGATGAATGTGGGAGGTGTTCGGATGAAGTTGATAATCAAGGTCTGTCTAAACAACAGCTTTGTTGCGCAACACCTGTTCAACGAGACAGGGGGTTAGGTTATACTAAATTGCACTGTAGGCCGTATCTGATGCATTTCGCTCCAAGCGCGGCATTCAGTGGATATCCGATTTACCATTTGGATGTCCTAGCGGTCATTGGTGTCTCGACACAAGCTCGGCCCCGGAGCTCGTTTGAGCTGTTCCTATTCCTTGGAAGGGGAAAAATGGACATATCGAGGAAGACTGATTATGCCCTGCGCATGTTGGCGATGCTTGCCGAGGATCCGGAGCGTTTGCTTTCTGTTCGCACCGCTGCCGAAGAGGTCAATGTGCCGTATTCGTTTGCTCGCTCGATCCAGCACGGCTTGGTCCAGGCCGGTATTGTGGAGAGCCTGCGTGGAGTCCACGGCGGTATGCGCCTCAAGGTCAGCCCGGACGACGTTACCATCCGCCAGGTCGTAGAAGCCGTTCAGGGCCCCATGGTTATGAACGATTGCACCGCGCCCGATGGTGACTGTGCGCGCATGGGCACGTGCTGCTATCATCCCCTGTGGGCCGGAGCCCAGGCGTTGATGCGCGACTACCTCGATTCCGTTTCGCTCGGCGACATCGTCGCTCACCGCCAGTTTCCGGCCGTCGATCCCAAGTTCGCCGACCGCGAAGCGTTTCCCGAGTACGCCACCTGTGCGTACGCTTGCCGGGAGGAATAGCGCCGCATAAGGAGCATAGCCATGATTCAGGACCCCTTTCGTTCGATGATTCGTTCGGAAGGGGTTCTGCGTTATCGCGACCTTCCGTGGCGCCGCACACGCGATCCGTACATCATTTGGCTTTCTGAGGTCATGCTGCAGCAAACGCAGGTGCCGCGTGTGGAGGCGCGCATGCCGGTGTGGCTCGATCGTTTTCCGACTGTGCAGGCGCTTGCCCAGGCCGCGCCCTCCGATGTTTTGGACGCTTGGCAGGGCATGGGCTACAACCGACGCGCTCTGGCGCTTCATGGGGCCGCTCAACGGGTCGTAGAGGATTGGGGCGGGGAGTTTCCGCGCGAGACGCGTGACTTGGTCGCTCTGCCTGGTATTGGCCCGGCAACGGCGCAGGGCATCCGTTCGTTTGCGTTTGATCTTCCGGGCGTGTATCTGGAGACCAATGTGCGCACAGTCTTTCTGCATCACTTCTTTCCCGATGTACCGGCTGTTCCCGATCGCGAGCTGGTGCCGCTGATTCAGGCGGCCTGTCCGGCGGCCCCTGGTGCGTTGGCGGACGAGACCGCTCCCTTTGCCGTGCCGCTCGATGATGCCGACACGCCGCGCGCGTGGTATTACGCGCTGCTAGATTATGGCGCGTATCTTAAGAAGACGCTGCCCAATCCGTCCAGGCGCTCGGCGGGCTATAGTCGTCAGTCCAAGTTCGAGGGCTCGCGTCGCCAAAAACGCGCGCATATCGTGCGCATGTTGCTGGCAGCGCGCGATGGCCAGCCGGCGGGGATTACGCTTGCTGATGCCGTGGTGGGCGTTAACGAAATGGAGACGGCAGCCGGTCGCGGGCCGGTCGAGTGCGAGCTTGTCGCGGGCATTCTAGCCGACCTGGAGCGTGAGGGCTTTTGCCGAGTCGAGGGCGATCGCTGGCTGAGCATCTAGCCTATGCAAATCTGAAGAACGGGATTGTAAGGTTTAGATTTTCGGCATGAGGGCATCCTAAAGACGAGGCCGCTCGAAGCCTACGGGCGGCATATGTTGAAGGGAAGTACACCTATGGATTTTGAGAACTCTCAGACCAAGAAGAACCTCGAGACCGCTTTTGCCGGTGAGTCCCAGGCACACACCAAGTATCGCTACTATGCATCCAAGGCCAAGAAGGATGGCTACGTTCAGATCTCGAATATCTTTGCCGAGACCGCAGGCAACGAGTCCGAGCACGCCAAACTGTGGTTTAAGTATCTGCACGACGGCGCCGTTCCGGGCACTCTGGATAACCTGCGCGATGCCGCCGCAGGCGAGAACTACGAGTGGACCACGATGTACGACGAGTTCGCCAAGACCGCCGAGGAGGAAGGCTTTGTCGAGATCGCCGAGAAGTTCCGTGGTGTCGCCGCCGTCGAGAAGGCCCACGAGGAGCGCTATAACAAGCTCGTCGAGCGCATCGAGTCGGGCGAGGTGTTTGAGCGTGAGGGCGTAAAGGTGTGGAAGTGCCTGAACTGCGGGCACCTGCATGTGGGTGCCGAGGCGCCTGAGGTGTGCCCGGTGTGCAACCACCCCAAGGCGTACTTTGAGGAGCAGGTGGTGAACTACTAGCGCTTGACCTGGTTGCGGAGCGCGGGGCGGGGAATACCTTTCCCTCTCGCTCACGGCTCCGCAGGGTCGCGCGAGGCAAAGGTATTCCCCGCCCCGCGCTCCGGCGTTGGGTCGTTGCGTGCTCGCTACTGAAAAGCTGATAAAAAGTTAACGTGCCGCCCCTTTTGGGGCGGCACGTTTTTGTGTTCAAGACTTTAGTCTGCTGGGCGCGCAGCGGCCAGCTTCAACCCACCCGCTATGCGGGTGGAGACAAACGGCTTTACAAAGCCACCCCTCCGACCGATATTGACGATTGTTCAGGCC
>DBGDDN010000020.1:0-20218 GCA_048343195.1 Collinsella sp. | reverse complement strand
GGCTGCGCATCTGGCACTTCAACAACATTGTCGCAGCCCCGACCCGCGGTCACGAGCGGGGGCTCCTGTCGTTTCCGTGCCCTCGGATTGGGTCATAGTGTCTGTCCGTCCTCTACCTGTGGTGTCGCCATTGTTGAGGGGTAGCTAATTTGGGACGGGGCTCTTTTAGCTATCCCGTGCCCATCTAAGTTGCGGTGAAATAGGGACTGTTTGGGGGCAGTAGGCCGGTAATCAGTCCCTATTTCACCGCAACTTATTGGTGGGCGGCTCGCTACTCGCCCAAGATCAGCGCGGCGAGTTCGTCCTGGGTGTCCACTACGTAGTCGGCGTCGGCGGCTTCGAGCTCTGTTCGGCCGCGGAAGCCCCAGGTGACGCCGGCGCTCTTAAGGCCGGCATTGTGGCCGGTCAGAACATCGACATTCGAATCGCCAACGTAGAGCGTGGTCGCCGGGTCGGCGCCCAGCTCCTCCATTACATGCAGCGTGACGGGAGCCTCGGGCTTGGGTGGAAACGCGTCGACACGACCCTGCACCAGCGCAAAACGATCGGGGCCAAAGTACTTTTCGATAAGCGGAGCCGCCGAAATATGGTCCTTGTTGGTAAGCACGGCAAGCTGAACACCTGCGGCGCGCAGACGGTCGAGCATCTCGATCGTGCCGGCGTAGGGGGCGGTGTGGTCCTCCTTGTGCTCGCCGTAATATGCCCTAAACTCGGCAAGCGTCTGCTCAAACACGCGGCCGTCGCCCGCGTACTCGGCGGGCATAAAGCGCTCGACCAGCTTGAGCATGCCGTTTCCCACCTTGTAGCGGTACTCGTCCACGGCAAACGTGGGCCAGCCGTGCAGCTCGCAGGTATGGTTGCCGGCTGTCGCCAGGTCCTCGAGCGTATTGAGGATGGTGCCGTCCAGATCAAAGATCACATGGGAATAAGCAGCTGTCATGGGTGCTCCTGCCGTTTGAGTTGTAAAGCGCACCCCATGATACTGGGCTTGCGCGTCGGGCGTGCCTGGAATCTGAACATCTTTAACGGCATCGGGGCGCATCGCGCCAGCGCAAGCCTTTGCCGCTAGCAGATCCTGGGCAGCTGCTCTCCCACGAGCATGTCGAGGATACGCGTCGAGCCCCAGCCGGTGCGCACACGCACGGCGGGACGAACACCTTCGGCGACCGGCAGCACGCGACCGATGATGGCGGCGTTCTCGCCGTAGCGGGCGGCACGCATGGCTGCTAGCGCCGCGTCGGCCTGCTCGGCTGGCACCACGGCGACCATCTTGCCCTCGTTGGCAACCTGCAGCACGTCGTAGCCGAGCATCTCGCAGGCGGCCTGCACGTCGGGGCGCACGGGTACGGCGTCCTCGTCAATCTCCATGGCAACGCCGCTGGCCTGGGCAAACTCGTTGAGCGTGGATGCCAGGCCACCGCGCGTGGGGTCGCGGAAGCAACGCGTATCGGGGGCGGCGGCCAGCACGTCGGCAATCAGGTGGTTGAGGGGCGCGGCGTCGCTCTCGATGCTGCTCGAGAACGCCAGGCCCTCGCGCTGGCTCATGATGGCGATGCCGTGGTCGCCCAGCGTGCCCGAGACCAGGACGACGTCGCCGGGCTGGCAGCTGGCGCCGCTGAGCGTCACGCCCGCGGGAACCTCGCCCACGCCGGCGGTGTTGATGTAGACGCCGTCAGCTCCGCCGCGCTCGACCACCTTGGTGTCGCCGGTGATGATTTTGACGCCCGCCTCGCGCGCCGTCTCGGCCATGGTCTGCACAATCTGGCGCAGCTTATCCATAGGATAGCCCTCTTCGAGGATAAAGCCGCACGAAAGGAAGCGCACGTTGGCACCCGAGGTCGCAACATCGTTGACGGTTCCGCACACGGCGAGCCTGCCGATATTTCCGCCGGGGAAGAACTGCGGCGTCACCACAAAGCTGTCGGTCGACATGGCGATGCGCCCGCTCGCGGGCAGGGCGGCGACACCGGCATCGTTGCCTTCGAGCAGCTCGGGCGACCCAAAGGCATCCAGAAAGACCTCGTCGATAATGCGCTTCATCATCTGGCCGCCGGAGCCGTGGCCCAGCAGGACAGTGCTATCGGTGACGCTATGGGACATATCGAAAACTCCAATCGTGGTGCGTCTGGTGCGTGGGGGCGTTCGGGCTAGATTTGGTATCTAAAGTACGCAGCGCAGCTGCCTTCCGAGCTCACCATGCACGGGCCAACAGGATGCCCGGGCGTGCAGGCGTGGCCGAAAAGTGGGCAGTCGCTCGGTGCGATGGCCCCGCGCAGCACGTCGCCGCAACGGCATCCGCGCGGCTCGACCGTCGGTTCAACGGGCACGTCATAGCGGGCGCCGGCGTCAAAGCGCGAGAACTCGGGGCGGATGGAAAGGCCCGAGGCGGCAATCGGTCCCAGCCCGCGCCATGTGGTATCGCACGGCTCAAACACCTGCTCGACCAGTTGGCGCGCCACGGGGTTGCCGTCCACGTTGACGCCGCGACGGTACGCGTTGTCGATCGCGGGCCGCCCCTCAACGACCATCTGCACCAGCATGCAGATACCCTGCAGAATATCGACCGGCTCAAATCCCGTGACCACGCCTGGGGTCCTAAACTCATCGACCAAAAAGCCAAAGGGTACCAGGCCTGTGATGGTGGCGACGTGGCCCGGCAGGATAAAGCCGTCGATAGTGGTCTCGGGGTCGTTGGCAATCGCGCGCAGCGCCGGTGGCGTGGTCTTGTGGGCGCAATAGACCGAGAAGTTCTGGAGTCCGCGTGCATCGGCCTCCAGGATGGCGGCGGCGATGGTGGGCGTCGTAGTCTCAAAGCCCACGCCCATAAAGATGACCGGGCGGTCGGGGCTGTGTTTGGCGATATCGAGCGCGTCGAGCGGCGAGTAGACGATACGGATGTCGCGTCCGGCTGCCTTTTGCGCGGCAAGCGAGGTGGACGATCCGGGCACGCGCATCATGTCACCAAAGGTAGTGATGATGGCGCCGTCCATCTTGGCGAGTGCGATTGCGTGGTCGATGTCGCGGTTTGCGGTAACGCAGACGGGGCAGCCCGGGCCGCTCAACAGCTTGAGCCCCGCCGGCATAATGGAGCGAAAACCATAGCGGCCAATGCTCACGGTATGCGTACCGCAGACCTCCATCAGGTTGATGGTGCGGTCGCCGACAAGCTCATGAATGCGGTCGATGAGCTCGCGAGCGAGCCGTGGGTCGCGAAATGCCGAAAAGTCGATACCGGAGTGAACCGGTTGCGCCGCCGCCACTAGTATGCCTCGGCCGGGTTGGTGGCGAGCTGGTCCTCTTCGACCAGCTCGGTCATGGCGTTGACCAGCTCGAGCGTCTCCTGGGCTTCCTGCTCGTCGACAATCTGGATGCCAAAGCCGGCGTGTACGAGAACATAGTCGCCCACCTGTGCCGTCGGCACAAGTCGCAGCGATACGGGGCGCTCGATGCCCATCATGTCGACGATCGCCTTTAGGTCGTCGTCGCGTTTGACCACTTTACCGGGAACGGCAAGGCACATAATGTTTCCCTTTTATACGCTTTGCGCTGGATGGGCGCTTAATAATCCATCAGTTGATGGTAGCGCTCGCGGGGGTTGCGGGCAAACGCGTTACACCTGTGAGACGGCGGCGCATGGGCTGGCCAAGCAGCCTACCGCGATGCGATCTGCGTGAGGCGAGCGCGGGCGACCGCCGCCTGGCCGTAGGCGATGCAGCCGTCGTTGACGGGCACGGTGTGGGGAACCAAGACGGCAAGACCGGCGTCTTTGAGCTCGCGCGTGAGGAGCCGAAGCAAAAGTCGGTTCATGAGCACGCCGCCCGAGAGCGCGACGATGTCGATGCCTTCGCGAGCGCAGATTTCGCTTGCGATACGTGCCGATGCGCGTGCAATGGCGATATGGAAGTCGAGCGCGAGCTTGTCGGCCGGCACACCGGCCTCGATTCCACTCAAAAGCGCCTCAAAAAGCGGTTTGGGATCCAAAATGAGGGGGTTGTCCGAGGCCGCCTGGACAGTTAGTTCAGATACGTATTTTTGTGATGGGCTCTGGGTGGCAAAAGCCGTCTGCGAACACCCCAAATGGGTCGTTTTTGGGTGTTCGGCAGACATATTCGCCGCAAACGGCGTGTCTGGAGAGCCCTTTTTGGCCAAATTCGAGCCAAAAATGCCGGATAGGGGGTTTGTAGTTAATACGTATCTGAACAAACTGTCCAGCGATGTTGAGGCGGATGCGGATACACCCGCTTGATTGTCAGTGAAATGGCTGTTTTCGTCGTTGAGAGCGCGCCAAGCGGCGGCCTCGAGCTCGATGGCGGGTTCGCCCTCGTAGGTTGCGGTGCCGCAGATGCCCAGGATCGCGGCCGCAGCGTCGAACAAGCGGCCCATGCTGCTCGTGCGCGGGCTGTTGATATTCCGTTCGATCATCGTAGCCGTGATACTGCGCGTTTGCTCGTCGAGGCTGTCCAAAAGCCGAGCGGCGCCTGGGTGCTCGAGCAGGCCGAGCTCGCTCAGCAGGGCAAAGGCGTTGCGGCGGGCGTCGCGCACAGATGCGGCGCCACCGGGGAGTGCCCAGGTACGCAGGTGCGCGGTGCGCTCAAAATCGGCGAGGCCGGCGACAAGAAACTCACCGCCCCAAATGGTTCCGTCGGTGCCAGCGCCCGTTCCATCGAAGGCGATGCCAAGTACGCGCGCATTGGGTGCAAGCTGTCCTGTGGCGATAGCCTCAGCCATCACGCTCGCGATATGCGCATGATGGTGCTGGACTTCGATAAGCGGCAGATTGCGCTCGCGCGCCTGTTCGCGTGCCCACTGACTCGATAGGTAGCTGGGGTGCAAGTCGCAGGCCAGCGCGGCGGGCGCTAGGTCAAAAAGGTCTTCCAGTCGCGTGCGTGCCGCATTCCACGCATCGAAAGTCGCACCGTTTTCGACATCGCCGATATGCTGCGACACAAAACAGGCCGACGTTCCATTCGCGTCTTCGCGCGTGAGTGCGATCGTGGCCTTTTGCTGCGGGCCGCAGGCGAGCACACAGGGCGCGGCGCTGGCGAGTGCCGGCAGCGGCAACGGCTGCGGGGCGTACCCGCGAGCGCGGCGCACGGGCATAACGACCCCGTCGACCACACGTACCACGGAGTCGTCGTAGCGCGAGAGGATCGCGCGGTCATTGCCGAGCAGCGCGTCGGCGATGCCGGCGGCAACGAGATGCTCCCAGGCAAGATCGTCATCGGTCTCGATGGGCTCTTCGCTCAAGTTTCCGCTGGTCATAACCAGCGCGTGCATGCCATGCGTTTCTGCCGCGGCAAGCAGCAGATGCTGAAGCGGGGTATAGGGGAGCATGACGCCGAGCTCGGGCAGATCGTGCGCAACGGACGGCGCAAGTGCGAGAGCATCGAAGGAATCTCCCATGCCAACACCACGCCGGCGCAGCAGCACGATGGGGCGGATGCTGCCGGCCAGCAAGTCGCGCTCGGCGTCGTTGACACGGCACAGGCGCTCGGCATCGGTAAGGTCGCGCACCATAACGGCAAGCGGCTTGTTGCTGCGGCGCTTGTGACGGCGCAGCTCGACTACTGCTTGCTCGTTGGCGGCGTCGCAAGCCAGATGGAATCCGCCCAGGCCCTTGATGGCAACAATGCCGCCGGCCTCGAGCAGCTCGACACAGCGCTCGATAATAGCGTCGCTAGACTCGCGCGTGTCGCCGACAGCCGGCGTCGCCTCTGAGCTCTCGAGCACCATGCCGCCTGCCGCCTCGCGCCAGGTAATATGCGGCCCGCAGTCAAAGCAGGCATCGGGCTGCGCATGAAAGCGCCGGTCAAGTGGGTCGGCATACTCCGCGGCGCATTCGGGGCACATGGGAAAGCGATCCATAGAGGTGGCCGCTCGGTCATAAGGCAGCGAGCGGATGATGGTAAAGCGCGGTCCGCAGTTGGTGCAGTTGATAAAGGGGTAGTGGTGGCGTCGATCAGCGGGGTCGAACAGTTCGTGCAGGCAGTCGTCGCAGGTGGCGATATCGGGCGAGATGAGCGTCGTATGTGCAGTCTTATCCTGTGACGCCACAATGCGAAAGTCCTGCTCATTGGCGTCATCCCAAGTGTCGGGCTCCAAATCCGCAACGTCGACGCGCTCCACGCGGGCAGCCGCGGGTGCGTGCTCCGACAGCGCGGCGACAAAGCCGTCGACGGCCGCACCCGAGGCATGCGCCTCGACATGCACGCCGTCGCCTGCGTTGAGCACCCAGCCGCAGATGCCATGCGCCATGGCCTCGCGATACACAAACGGTCGCATGCCAACGCCCTGCACAATGCCCGTCACATGAATATGCACATGCCGCATGCGACACCCCTCATCAAAACCGACCAAAAAGGGACAGGTTTGTTTTGGTAGGTAAAACTTCTAAACCTGCCAAAACAAACCTGTCCCTTTTTGGCAGGTGCGCTGCGGGAAATCCCGCTACAGCCCCAGGCTCTGCTTGGTGGCGGCGCACGTGAGCTCGCCGTGCTTAACGCCGCGCAGGCCCAGCAGGCGGTCGGCTAGTTCGTAGACGCGCTCGCCGCGACCCTTGAGCGCCAGAATCTCCAAGCAGTTGTGGTGATCCAGATGCACGTGCATGGTCGATACGATCTCGTCGGTGTAGTCGTGCTGCACTTCGTCCAGACGGCGCGTCAGGTCGCCGGTATGGTGGTCGTAGATCATGGTGAGCGACCCGATAACATGCTCATCGGGCGTGCGCATCTGCTCCTTGGCGATCGAGGCGCGAATCAGGTCGCGCACGGCCTCGGAGCGGTTGGCCACGTCGCCGCGGCGCGCGATCTGTTCGTCAAAACGGCGCAGCAGGTCGTCCGGTGCGGTAACCGAAAAGCGGACCAGCTCGGAGCCGGAGCCACTACAGTGGCAGCCTGCGTCACCATCCGCCCCGTGCGGATGCTCGTGCTCGTACCCGCAGCCGTGCTCATGTTCGGCCACGTTACACCAGCTTCACGGAGCCGACGGAGTTGTGGTCGGCCTCGATGGCTTCCTCGTAGCCCTCGAGCGCGTCATGCGCCTCGTGCAGCGCGGCCATGGCGGCCTCGAGCTTGGCGCCGATGCGCTCCATGTCAAAATTCTCGGTCGCATGCAGCAGCTGATGGCTCCACTCATGAGCGAGCTCGATGGTGTCGTCGACCTGTTTGACGCTCATGGCAAGCTGGCTCATGTTCATTCCAACATCATGCATGGAAAATCTCCTTTTGTATGGGGCAGTTCAGTGGTTCAGATTTTACTACGCCCGCTCTGCGCGCAGCTGCATAAGAAAACGGGTACGAGTCTGTGCGACCCGCACCCGTTCACTGGGGGCTGTTTGTGACTACCATACTATCCGTGGTTGCACTCGGTGCATCCAGAAGTCCGGCGAGCGGTGCAAAAGCGCTCATGGACGGCGGGTAAGTAACAAGCGTATTACAGATGCTTCTCCAGCAGCGCCTGCAGCCTCGTCTTGGGCAGAGCGCCAACCGAGCGGTCAATCTCCTCGCCGTTCTTAAACACAATCAGCGTGGGGATGCTCATGACGCCATACTTCATGGCCAGGTCCTGGTTGTCGTCGACGTTGCATTTGGCAACGGCAAGCTTGCCCGCCAGCTCATCGGCAACCTCGTCAACGATGGGCGAGAGGGAGCGGCAGGGACCGCACCACGGTGCCCAAAAATCGACCAGCACGGGCAGGCTGTCGTTAACGACGGAATCGAAGTTCTCGGGGGTAATCTGCTTAATGTCAGCCATGGTGACCTCCATAATGTGACGCGGCTCAGCCGCGTAAAACTCAGTACGACCGTGCTTATACCCAGCCGCCCGCAAAGCAACCACTCGCGGGCAGCTCTTTTATATAATGGTGGGCACGCAAACGATTGGAGAGCGCATGTCCACGTCACAAAGCCAGAAAAAAGAAGCCATCGCCCAGGCGGCCGAGCAGGAGCTCACATCGCTTGCGGTCCGTGGCGTGCGTATCGCGGGCAACGCGTGCTCGCCGATCGTGCTGGTCAAAGGCGATTTGGACGAGGCCGAGCGTTCGGGTGGCGAGCTTGCCGCCGGCCCGGATGGCGCGGCGTTGCGCAAGGCGCTTGGGGCCATCGGCTACGCGCCCGAGGATTTTTGCGTGCTGGCAAGCGTCGCCGGCGTGGGTGACGGAGCGGTCGCGGTGGGCGAGACTCTGCCGTGCGAGCTGTTCCGCGAGGCGCTCGAGGCCTTGGACCCCGAGGCGGTGCTACTGCTCGACAACAACGCGGCCGATGCCATGCGCGAGACCTACGCCGATATGCTCGTGGCGATCGATG
Organism: Collinsella sp.; assembly: GCA_048343195.1. Classification (GTDB taxonomy): domain Bacteria; phylum Actinomycetota; class Coriobacteriia; order Coriobacteriales; family Coriobacteriaceae; genus Collinsella. Next base: position 11,915 of record DBGDDN010000020.1, on the reverse strand, counting down.
ACTTCGACACCGCCATGCTCAAGCCCGGCCTGGTCGCCCATGTGCAGGGCCGCCGCGTGCTCGCGCTCGACGGTTTCGAGGCGGCGCTCACCGACAAGGCCGCTAAGCAGCGCATGTGGGCCTACATCAAGCAGCTGACTCCGGCGGCCGCCCCGCTGTAGCGGATTGGCGCCGGCGAGCGATTGCCTGGCGGGCAAGGCGCGCCTCGAGATCGGCGCCGCACTTCTACATCACAGCGCGCAGCTCAAACCGATCGCCGTTAATGCGGAACTGACAGTTGCCGTTCATGCGCTCCACGGCAAGTTTGATGCTCTTGGTGCCAAAGCCGTGGCCCGCATGCCGGGTTACGGGCATGCCGTCGACCATGCGCGGCGCGCGGTCAAACGTGTTGGAAACTAACAGCAGCAGCTGGCCGTCCTCTAATCGCAGGTCAAAGTCGACGAATCGCTTTCCTTGGGGTGCGGCGCTTGCAGCGGTGATAGCGTTTTCCAAGGCATTTGAGAGCACGCTAAACAGGTCGGCGTCACCTACGTGGATGGTTTCGGGTACGGCGGCGCGCAGGTTGGCGGTAATGCCGTTTCTATTGATATCCGAGTTAAATGACGAAAGCGCGATGTTTACGGTCTCGTTGGCGCAGAAGCGGCGTACGGCGGTGCGATCGCCGGCTTCGCAGAGTTCATCGATGCGTTTGAGCGCCTCGTCGGTGTGGCCCTCCTCAATTAAAGCGGCCAGGCCGCGTAGGAAGTGGCGCATATCGTGGCGAAGAATCGACAGCTCGCGCCCAGATTGACGCCAAGCCTCGAGCTCTTTGATGGCGGCGCTGTCGCGGGTTTCGAGCATCCAGCGCTCTCGCTCGGCGGTTTCCTTTTCTTCGTATTCGCGCAGGTAAACGGCAAGAAACATAAGATAGAAGGCACAGAGCGCAAATGCCAAAAACTCAACCGTTACTACCGAGCCCGAGTGGAACAGCGTGGTGTAGACGTTGGTGGCATAGTCAAAGACGTAATAGACGAGCGGCAGGATTAAAAGGATGCCCAGCTCGGCGGTGCTTTTAATCGCCAAGCGTGGACCGATGTCGCCGGCCCAATGCAACAGGACGGCAAAGACGGCGAGTGTGGTCGCGATGCGCGCCAGATAGTACGCGATCTGAGAATCGGTTGCGGCAAATGCGGCGATGCCCATCCAATTGCTGAACTGGCAGCTCAGATAGGCACTCGTAATGCCGAGCACGGCAAGCAGCGGGCTCAGGCGGTAGCGCGCGCACAAATAGATGACGAGCGGCAGATGCACGACGAGCGGATATACCTGGCGGGCAAAAAGCTCGCCGCCGACGGCATTGGCGAGGCCAAATGCGCATCCGGTTACGGTACCGACCAACACCAGTTCAAGCGCATGACGCCGGTTGATCTCGACACCGCACAGCGCCGCCGAGGCAAAGACGCCAAAGAGCAGCGTCGTGGCGTGGTGGATTGCCCAAAGGACCATTTCGACCGAGGAGACCATCAGCGCCTCCCGCCCTCAAAGCGCGCCGCAAAGTAGGCGTCTTGGAATCCCTGCTTGCAGCTGCGCGAAAGCGGGATGCACGCGCCCGAGCGCATGACGATGTCCGTGCGGTCAAAGTGATCGATATTGCGCAGGTTGACCTGGTAGCTGCGGTGGCATTTAAAGAAGACCGCGTTTTGCTCCAAGCGGTCCTCGACGCTGCGGAACGACTCGAGTGCCTCGATATCGCGTCCGTCGCGCAGGTGGAAGACCACGTGCTTGTTGCGCGCCTCGGCATATTCGATGTCGGACAGGCGCAGGGCGTGGTAGCCAAAGGAAGTTTTGATCACGAGCTCGTCGGTTGCCGCCGGGCGCATGCTCGAAAGCTCGTCGAGTAATCGCGCCAGGCGTTCGTAGGCCACGGGCTTGAGCAGATAGTCGAAGGCGCGGACCTCGTAGGATTCCAGCGCGAACTCGGGCGACGAGGTGAGGAACACCAGGCGCACGGCGGTGTCGGCCTGGCGCAGTTCGCGTGCGGTGTCCATGCCGTTGACGAGCGGCATGATCATGTCGAGCAGAATGATGTCGGCGCGCGATGCGGCATGGCGGGCCAGCAGGTCCTCGCCGCGCGTGACGAGCGCAACATCGACCGCCGTGCCCGTCTCGGTCGACCAACGGTCGATCATCCGGTGCAGTCTATCTAGAAAAGCGACATCATCGTCGCAGGCAATAATCTTGAGCATTCGGCCCCCTTAAGTAGTTCGATTTTGCCACATTGGGTGCGCGCCGCTTGCGGGGGTGCGGACCGTTTGCGCCTCACGGCGTGCAGCTCGCGCCAAGCGGTGTTGCGGTGGCGAAAGATGCTTCCTGCGCTATCGAAAGCCCGGCTATCCTCAGCTTGCCAGTTCGAAAATGGACCTGCCACATGATTGAATCTTTATTTCAACTTTACACCTAGGTTTACAGCTGTCTTGTCAGCTGTAAACCTAGGTGTCATACTAAAGCCCCAAGATTCGCCAAAAGAGAGGGGCCTTGATGGCACAGAGCGCGAACATGGATGCGTCGGAGCTTGCACGCGATATCGCGGCCGGCCTAGCATCGGCAACGACGGCAACGGAGCGCGCGGCACTGGTGCCCGCAGAGCTCGTCGAGGCCATTCAGCAACTAAAAACCCAACGTGACGCGGTGATCCTAGCGCACTATTACGTGGCGCCCGAGGTGCAGGCCGTGGCTGATTACGTCGGCGATAGCTTCTACCTGGCCAAGCTCGCCAAGAGCCTGCCACAGCGGACCATCGTGCTGTGCGGCGTGGAGTTTATGGGCGAGAGCGCCAAGCTGCTCAATCCCACTAAGACCGTGCTGCTGCCCGAGCCGGGCGCGGACTGCCCCATGGCTCACATGGTCAAGCGCGAGACGGTCGACGCCGCCCGCGCCGAGTACGGTGACGACCTTGCCGTGGTGTGCTACGTCAACTCCACGGTCGAGATCAAGAGCTGGAGTGATGTGTGTGTCACCAGCTCCAACGCCGTCAAGATTGTGTCCGAGCTGCCGCAGCAGCATGTCCTTTTCATTCCCGACCAAAACCTCGGTCGCTTCGTAGCCGAGCAGGTGCCGCAAAAGCACGTCATTCTCAACAACGGCTACTGCCCGCGCCACCACATCATCACCGTCGAGCAGATCGTTGACGCGCAGGAAGCGCACCCCGACGCGCTCGTGCTGGCGCATCCTGAGTGCAAGGCCGACGTCCTGGCGGAGGCCGACTACATCGGTTCCACCGCCGGCATCATCAAGTACGCCGAGGAGTCCAACGCGAGCGAGTTCATTATCGTGACTGTCCGCGGCGTGCTCTACGAGCTCGAGCGCCGCTGCCAGGGCACCGGCAAGAAGTTCTACTTCCCCGCGGTGCAGCCCACCTGCGTCAACATGGACCTCATCACGCTCGAAAAGCTCGTGCGCTGCCTGGAAACGGGCGAGGGCGAGGTGCAGATCGGCGTCTCGGACGAGGCAGCAGACCAGGCCAAGCTCACGCTCGACCGTATGCTCGAGTACGCAGCGCGCTAGAACAATGTGGCATGAGGGATGGTCCCTTATGTCACATTCAAGGGAGAGGATTCCTGTGGAAACCAAGCAATACCCCGACATGGAGTGCGACGTCGTCATTGCCGGCTGCGGCGTAGCGGGCCTGTACGCGGCTCTCAACCTGCCGACGAGCACGCGCGTGATCATGCTCTCCAAGGGCGCTGTCGACGAGTGCGATTCGATGCTCGCGCAGGGCGGCATCTGCGTGCTGCCCGAGGGCTCAGACTACGATGCCTTCTTTGAGGACACCATGCACGCCGGCCATTACGAGAACCGCCGCGAGAGCGTCGACATCATGATCCGCTCGAGCCGCTCGGTCATCAACGACCTGCTAGCGATGGGCGTGGATTTTGAGCGCAAGGCCGACGGCAGCCTCGACTTTACCCGCGAGGGCGCGCACAGCCGTCCGCGCATTGCCTTCCATGCCGATATCACCGGCAAGGAGATTACGACCAAGCTGCTCCAGGCCGTTCGCAAGCTGGATAACGTGCAGATTTTGGAGCACGTAGCCATGACCGATATCCTGACGGGCGAGCGTGACGGCGCCACGGTGTGCACCGGTGTCGTCGCCGTTTCCGTGGACGAGGACAACTCGGTTCGTCCCGCCGACGAGCTGACAAATGCCGCCGAGGGCGTGCATGCCGGCGAGCCGTTTAAGATCCATGCCCGCCACACGCTGTGGGCGACGGGCGGTATCGGCGGCGTATACGACCATTCGACCAACTACCCGCAGCTCACGGGCGATGCCTGCTACATTGCTCAGGAGCATGGCATTAAGATGGAGCATCTGGACTACGTGCAGATTCACCCCACGGGACTGTTTTCGCCGCAGCCGGGCCGCACCTTCCTGATCAGCGAGAGCTGCCGCGGCGAGGGCGCGATTTTGCTCAACGCCGCCGGCGAGCGCTTTACCGACGAGCTTCAGCCGCGTGATGTAGTCGCCGCCGCTATTCGCGAGCAGATGAAGCAGGACGGTACCGAGCACGAGTGGCTGAGCTTCGCCCCCGTCGAACGCGATGTGGTGACCGGGCACTTTGCCAACATTCGCGCGCGCTGCCTGGAGGACGGCCGCGACATCTTGGACGAGCCCATCCCCGTTACGCCCACGCAGCACTACTTTATGGGCGGCGTGTGGGTAGACAGGGACGGCTGCACCTCGATGCCCGAGCTCTACGCCGCGGGCGAGACGGCTTGCAACGGCGTGCACGGCAAGAACCGCCTTGCATCAAACAGCCTGCTCGAGGCGTTGGTCTGGGGTCGTCGCGCCGCGTGGTACATGCGCACCGGCGAGTCGCTGGCCGTGGAGCAGGCGGGCGATCCCGCGCTCGATGGCCGTCATCGCGCCCTGAGCGTCGACACCCTGGCAATCGATGAATTGGCCCGTGCCGCCGGCACGCAGGCCGTGGAGGAGTAGACCATGAATCCCATTACCATGAAGCTCGTCGTCGATGATCTGATTCTGCAGGCTCTGCGCGAGGACATTACGTTTGAGGACGTGAGCACGGCGAGCGTGTGCCCCACGGCGCGTCCCGCCACGGTGGAGCTTATCGCCAAGGCCGACGGCATTATCGCCGGCCTGGACGTATTCGCCCGCACCTTTGAGCTGCTGGATCCGCAGAGCTCCGTGTTGTTCGATGTCTCGGATGGCGACGAGGTGCATGCCGGCGATCACGTGGGCCAGGTGCGCGGCGACGCGCGCGTGTTGCTTTCGGGCGAGCGCGTGGCGCTCAACTACCTGCAGCGCATGAGCGGCATCGCTACCTACACGCACAGCATGGCCGCGGCGCTCGAGGGCACTAAGACCGTGCTTGTCGACACGCGCAAGACCACACCGGGCATGCGTGTGTTTGAAAAGGCGGCAGTCGAGATCGGCGGCGGCAGCAACCACCGTTACAACCTGTCGACGGCCGTCATGCTCAAGGACAACCACATCGATGCCGCCGGTGGCGTGACGCGTGCGATCGAGATGGCGCGCGCCCATGCATCGTTTACCACGACGGTCGAGATTGAGTGCGAGAACCTGGACATGGTACGCGAAGCCGTGGAGGCCGGTGCCGACATTATCATGTTCGACAACATGACCCATGACGACATGGCCGCCGCCATCGAGCTTATCGCCGGTCGCGCCAAGACCGAGTGTTCGGGCAATGTGGACGCCGACAACATTCGCGCCCTGGCTGATCTGGGCGTCGACTACATTAGCTCGGGCGCCCTGACGCACTCCGCGCCGATCCTCGACCTCTCGCTTAAGCACCTGCGTCTGCTGGACGGTAAATAATGAACGCCCGCGAGCGTCGCCGTGCCATCATGGCCGTGCTCGAGGGAGCCAAGGGGCCCGTATCGGGCAGCGCGCTTGCCCGCGAGGTGGGTGTGAGCCGCCAGATCGTGGTGCAGGACATCGCCCTGCTGCGCGCCGATGGGCACGATATCGTGGCGACCAACCGTGGTTATGTGCTGCAGGAGGCCCCCAGCAGCCCCGCCGTGCCCACGCGTCTTGTTAAGGTGCGCCACAGCGTGGAGCAGGCGGGCGACGAACTTACGAGTATCGTCGACGCGGGTGGCGCCGTGCTTAACGTGATCGTCAACCATCGTGTGTACGGCAAGATCACGGCCGACCTGGACATCCGCAATCGTCGCGATGTTGAGCGCTACCTGCACGATATCGAGAGCGGCAAGAGTTTCCCGCTACTAACGGTGACGAGCGGCTATCACTTCCATCGCATCGCGGCGGAGGACGAGCAAACCCTCGACGAGATCGAGGCGATGCTCAAGGAGAAAGGCTACTTGGCGGACCTAATGCCCTACGAAGACGATCTGTCCTAGTAACGACGAATGCAAAAGGAGGCCTCCGCGGCGATGCGGAGGCCTCCTTTTTTGTGCACGGTGTACTTTTGAGTGTGCAAGTGGGGGAGTTGTTACTCCTCGACGATCTCGGTGATCGCGCCAGCGGGGCAAGCGTCCTGGCAAGCGCCACAGGCGACGCAGGAGTCCTCGTCAGCGACGGTAGCGACGTCCTGGAGCTCCAGAACGCCAGCGGGGCAGGAGTCGACGCAAACGCCACAAGCGATGCACTCGTCGGCATCAATTACGGGATGAGCCATGGTAGTTTCCTCTCTGTTGACCGACGCTACAGGCGATGCGCGCCGGTTTGATTCGGGCAAAAACATACCACGGGAGCGACCGTTTGCAATACCCTCTGACCGGCATCTTCATACCGTTCGCCGAGTATGCCAAGGTTTACTAAAAAATGCGCAGGTGGGGCCGTTGAGCTGCGCAAATGTTAGCTAAAGGTGACTTGAAATATTGAGCTATTGAGCGCGCCTGCGGAAAGGGCATCCCGTTATTTGGCCGAAAACCGGGTTGCAGTTTCCGGTTAGGCCCGCTAGCGGAAAATGCGAGCCGGTATCAGCTCTCAAAACGGGATACGGTTTCCGGTTGAGTCTTCAGACGGAAACTGCGACCCGGAATCCACGCTCAAACCGGGACGAGCTTTCCACAAGGCAGCCCCAGGCGCCCCCGGACCCAAACCTCAGCCATCTCTACATAGATCTCGATAGATTTGCCGAGAACTCAATCAGCGCATCTACCTGCGCATTTAAGAACCTAAACTCTCAGCAATAAGAAATCTTATATGAATTGACTTAGATTTTGTATATTCCGGCCCATAAGGGGATACACTACATCCTGAAAGACAAGCCGAAGCGCTGCGCGACAGACCGTCGAGGCAGCGCGAACGCAAAAGAGAGAGGGAATTTCTAATGAGTAAGATTCTTGGTATCGACCTTGGTACTACTAACTCCGCTATGGCCGTCCTCGAGGGCGGTTCTCCGACCATTATCGTGAACGCCGAGGGCGACCGCACCACCCCGTCCGTTGTTGGCTTCCGTGCTGACGGCGACCGCGTCGTGGGTAAGGCCGCTAAGAACCAGGCTGTCACCAACCCCAAGAACACCGTGTTCTCCATCAAGCGCTTCATGGGCCGCAAGTACTCCGAGTGCACCTCCGAGATCAAGACCGTGCCGTATGAGGTCAAGGAGGGCCAGGGTGGCCGTGCCGTCGTCGACATCGAGGGCAAGGATTACACCGCCGAGCAGGTGAGCGCCATGACGCTCGCGAAGATGAAGGCCGACGCCGAGAAGTATCTGGGCGAGACCGTCACCGACGCCGTCATCACCGTCCCGGCCTACTTCAACGACGCCCAGCGTCAGGCCACCAAGGACGCCGGCAAGATCGCTGGCCTCAACGTCAAACGTATCGTCAACGAGCCGACCGCTGCCGCCCTGGCCTATGGCCTGGACAAGCAGGGCACCGACCAGCGCATCCTGGTCTTCGACCTGGGTGGCGGCACCTTCGACGTCTCCATCCTCGACCTCGCCGACGGCGTGTTTGAGGTTCTGTCCACCTCGGGCGACAACCACCTGGGCGGCGACGACTGGGATCAGCGCGTCATCGACTGGATGGCCGACAAGTTCCAGCAGGAGAACGGCGTCGATCTGCGTCAGGACCCCATGGCCCTGCAGCGTCTGAAGGAGGCCGCCGAGAACGCCAAGAAGGAGCTCTCCGCGGCGCAGCAGTCCACCATTAACCTGCCGTTCATCACCATGAACCAGTCCGGCCCGCTGCACCTCAACTACACGCTGACCCGCGCCGAGTTCGAGAAGATCACCCGCGACCTGCTCGAGCGCTGCAAGCAGCCTGTCACCAACGCCCTGCGCGACGCCAAGCTCAAGCTCTCTGATCTGACCGAGGTCATCCTCGTCGGCGGCTCCACCCGTATGCCCGCTGTCCAGGATCTGGTCAAGACCATGACCGGCAAGCAGCCCAACATGTCCGTGAACCCCGATGAGGTCGTTGCCGACGGCGCTGCCGTCCAGGGCGGCGTGCTCACCGGCGACGTCGAGGGCATCCTGCTGCTCGACGTTACCCCGCTGTCGCTGGGCGTCGAGACCATGGGCGGCATCATGACCAAGATGATCGACCGCAACACCACGATCCCGACCTCCAAGACCGAGGTCTACTCCACCGCTGCCGACAACCAGACCAGCGTCGAGATCAACGTGCTCCAGGGCGAGCGCGAGCTTGCCCGCGACAACAAGTCGCTCGGTAAGTTCCAGCTGACCGGTATCCCGGCTGCCCGCCGCGGCGTGCCGCAGATCGAGGTCACCTTCGACATCGACGCCAACGGCATCGTCAAGGTCTCCGCTAAGGACAAGGGCACCGGCAAGGAGCAGCAGATCACCATTTCCGGCTCCACCGCTCTGTCCGACGACGAAGTCGATCGTATGGTCAAGGACGCCGAGGCTCATGCCGAGGAGGACAAGAAGCAGAAGGAAGAGGTTGAGGTCCGCAACCAGACCGATAGCCTGTGCTACTCCACCGAGCAGACCCTCAACGAGCTGGGTGACAAGGTTTCCGCCGACGTGAAGTCCAAGGCCGAGGCCGCTATCGCCGACGCCAAGAAGGCGCTCGAGGGCTCTGACGTCGAGGCCATCAAGGCCGCCGGCGAGTCCCTGCAGTCCGTGGCCTACGAGCTGGCCCAGGTTGTCTACGCCGACGCTCAGCAGCAGACCGACGGTGCCGCCGGTGCCCAGCCTGCCGACGATGATGTTGTCGACGCCGACTACGAGGTTGTGGACGACGAGGACAAGTAATCATGTCCGCTCGTAAAGCTCGCACGGAGGCGGCCGCCGTTGGTGCCGCCCCCGTTGACTCTGAGGAGAAGGACGTGAAGATTCCCGTAGAGGCCGCAGACGTTACCGAGGCCAACGAGGCCCCGGCCGCCGAGGCTGCCGAGAACCAAGTAGAGGATTCCAACAAGGAGGCGACGATGACCGAGGACGAGATGGTGGAAGCCGCTATCCGCGCCGGTGAGGAAGCCGCCGACAACGACTTTAAGCTCAAGTTCGAGCAGGCTCAGAAAGAGCTTGCCGACGTGCGCAACGAGCTCGATGCTGCGGCAGAGGCTCAGAAGGCCGCCGAGGACAAGGCAAAGGACGCCACCGAGCGCACCGCCCGTCTGCAGGCCGACTGGGAGAACTTCCGTCGCCGCACCGCCAACGAGCGTATCGCCGAGCGCGAGCGCGCGACCGAGAAGCTCGTCACTGCGCTGCTGCCGGTGGTCGACGATATCGAGCGTGCGATCGACCACGCCCGCAGTCAGGAGCTTGCCGACGACTTTAAGCAGTTCGTCGACGGCGTCGACGCGGTGCATGCCAAGCTGCTCGACGTGTTTGCGCATGAGGGCGTTGAGCCCATCGACCCCAAGGGCGAAGCGTTTGATCCGCTCGAGCATCAGGCTGTGGGTCGCGTCGAGGACGCATCGCAGTACGACGAGACCGTCAACGACGTGTACCAGAAGGGCTACCGCATGGCGGACCGCATCCTGCGTTCCGCGATGGTGACGGTGACCTACGGTGGCGAGAAGCGCCCCGCACCGGAGCCCGAAGCGGCGCCCGAGGATGCTGCGGCCGATACGGCCGAGAGCACCGAGGAGTAATTGAGAAGGGCCCCGGGGCAACACCCGGGGCCCTTTCTGGCCTAGTGCCATATGAAAGCATGAACCGCCGCCCGCTGGGCGACGGATGAAACAGGAGAGGAGCTACGATGGCTGCAGGCAAAACCTTCTATGACATCCTGGGCGTATCCAAGAGCGCCTCCGACAAAGAGATCAAGAGCGCGTTTCGCAAGCTCGCGCAAAAATATCACCCCGATGCCGGCGGTGACGAGGCCAAGTTCAAGGAGATCAGCGAGGCCTACGAGACGCTTTCGGACGAGAAGAAGCGCAAAGAGTACGACCAGATGCTCATGTTTGGCGGCATGCCGGGCGCGGGCGGCGCGTATGGCGGCGGCTACGGTGCCGGCGCGGGTGCCAGCGGCTGGGGCGACATCTTCGACAGCATCTTTAGCGGCAACGGCGCCTGGGGCAGCGATTGGGGCTCGGGCTTTGCCGGGGCTGCGGGCGCTGCCGGTGCCGGCGCGGGTCGCAGCCGTGCTCGCAAGGGCGGCGACCTGTCGCTGACCGTCGATGTGACGGCCGAGGACGCGTTTCGCGGCGTGACGCACAAGGTCACCTATCGCATTCCCTCGACAGGCGAGCAGCAGACCATTACGGTCTCGGTGCCCGCGGGCGCGGTCGACGGCGGCAAGCTACGCTACAAGCGTCGCGGCGAGTATGGCGTTGCCGGCGGCGAGCGCGGCGACCTGGTCGTGACCACGCATGTGGAGGAGCACCCGCTGTTTAAGCGTAAAGGTGCCGACGTGACCATGGAGGTACCGGTCTCGGTCTATGAGGCGGCGCTCGGCTGCACGGTGGACGTGCCGACGCCCGGCGGTGCGACGGTTCGTCTGAAGGTGCCCGCGGGTACCCAGACGGGCAAGAAGTTTCGCTTTAAGGAGATGGGTGCGCCCGACGTTAAGCATCGCGGCCGCACGGGTGCGCTGCTCGTCGAGATCAAGGTGCAGGTCCCCACGAACCTGTCCGACGATGAGCGCGATGCCATGACCAAGCTGCGCGAGGCCGACACGCGCGATTATCGCGAGAAGGTCAACCATTACAAGGCGACATACTAGGGCGGTCGTGGCGCACGCCCGCGCCCGCGGGCTTATGATGGACGATAGCGAGACGGAAAGGGGTCAGGTAGCATGGCCGAGGACAATAGGAACAAACCGCTGTACATGATCAGCGTGGCGGCCGAGCTGACCGGCATGCATCCGCAGACTCTGCGCGTCTACGAGTCCAAGGGCCTGGTGAACCCCCAGCGCTCGGGCGGCAACACGCGCCTGTATTCGCGTGCCGATATCGAGCGCCTGGAGCTCATCAACCAACTGACCGACGAGGGCATCAACCTCGCCGGCGTGGTGCGCATCCTCGATATGAAGGAGCGTGCCGAGGAACGTGAGCGCGAGAACGAAAAGCTCCGCGCCCGCGTGCGCCAGCTCGAGGACGAGCTGCACGAGTACAAGATGCAGAAGAAGATCACCGCCCTGGCCCCGCGCGACGGCTCAGTCAACCCCGAGCAAGTTATGCGCAAGCTGCTGGGCGCAGGCGGAGACTTATAGTTACGCGGTTTTACCAAACCGCGTAACGGCTCGACGCTGCGCCCTTAGGTTCCGCCGTTCTGACGAACGGCGGACCAGTTGACGCTGCGCGCCGCCCAGAGCGGCAATTTGTCATTCAAAGGGCAAGGCATGACCAGAAGGTCTATGCCTTGCCCTTTTCATGCCAACTTGTTCGCTCTGGACGTCGCTCGCTCATATGACCCAATCCGCTGTCAAGAGCCACAATGGCCCCGCCGACCGCTTGCAATCGGTCGGCGGGGCCTGCCGTTGAACCCGTCCCGGTCCGCCCCCGGCAT
>DBGDDN010000019.1:0-5107 GCA_048343195.1 Collinsella sp. | reverse complement strand
TTCCATTCGTCACCTTCATTACTCCAACGACGAATTCTAGGCGGTGTCCCCTCCCTTTCAAGAAAGAGAAGAGGCGGGGCATGCCCCGCCTCTTACACCACATCTCTGCGCGCTACCCTCAGTTTTTGGACAGGTGAGGATTCCTGGCGCCCGGAACAGTGCAATTTGCTGTTACTAAATTTGTGACAGTACTCATATTTGGCATTTTTTGACCACGGGGGCTGCCGAGGCCGTGGTTTCGCCCTTTCTGCGCCGAAGCGATACACTGTTATCGTTTGATTTCTTCACTCAAGGAGGATGCGCATGCCGTGCACAACGATTCTGGTCGGTAAAAACGCAAGCTACGACGGGTCGACCCTGGTCGCGCGTAACGAGGACTCGTCCAACGGGGTGTTTGAGCCCAAGCGTATGCGCGTGGTGCATCCCGACGAGCAGCCGCGCGTCTACACGAGCGTCCTGAGTCACCTGACCGTTGAACTGCCCGATAACCCCATGCGCTACACGAGCGTCCCCGATGTTGTTCCGGGCCACGGCATCTGGGCCGAGGCCGGTTTCAACGAGCTCAATGTGGGCATGTCCGCAACCGAGACGCTCACCACCAACGAGCGCGTCCGCGGTGCCGACCCGCTTGTGGACTACGTGCCCGCCAAGGGCAACGAGGGTGAGGACGGCTATGTGCCGGCGCAGCCTGGTGGCCTGGGCGAGGAGGACATGGTGACCCTGGTCCTGCCGTATGCCAAGTCCGCCCGCGACGGCGTCCGTATCCTGGGCGACCTGCTCGAGCGCTACGGCACCTACGAGAACAACGGCATCGCCTTTAGCGACGTGGACGAGATCTGGTGGCTCGAGACCATCGGCGGCCATCACTGGATCGCCAAGCGCGTGCCCGACGACGCCTATGTGACCATGCCTAACCAGCTGGGTATCGACAGCTTTGACCTGGACGACGCCGAGGGCGACCAGGCCGACCACATGTGCTCCGCCGACCTGCGCGCCTGGATGGCCGAGTGGCATCTGGACTTGACGCTGGGCGTCGAGGGCGACGGCCCGGCGACGGTCTTTAACCCGCGCGAGGCCTTTGGCTCGCACAGCGACAGCGACCACGTCTACAACACGCCGCGCGCCTGGTACATGCAGCGCTGCCTCAACCCCAGCGATGTGTGGGACGGCCCCGACGCCGACTACACGCCCGAGAGCGACGACATCCCCTGGAGCCGTGTGCCCGAGCGCAAGGTGACCATCGAGGACATTAAGTACGTACTCTCGAGCCACTACCAGGGCACGGAGTACGACTGCTACGGCAGTAAGGGCACGCCCGCCACGCGCGGCGCCTATCGCCCCATCGGCATCAACCGCAACAGCCAGCTCGCCGTGTTGCAGCTGCGCCCCTATGCGCAGCCGGCGTATCGCGCCGTGCAGTGGATGGCCTTTGGCTCCAACTCGTTTAACGCGCTGGTCCCGCTGTACGCCAACGTCGAGACCATGCCCGAGTACTATGCCGACACGCAGGCTCGCGTGACGTCCGAAAACTTCTACTGGGCCAACCGCCTGATCGGCGCCCTGGCCGACGTCCGCTTCCATGAGTGCGGTCGCGCGGTCGAGGATTATCAGGAGAAGGTCGGTGGCATGGGCCACAAGCAGATCCATGACGTCGATGCTGCCGTAGCCGCGCTACCCGAGGCCGAGGTGCCTGCCGAGCTTGCACGCGCCAACGAGGCCTTTGCCGAGCTTGTGCGCGTGGAGACCGATGCCCTGCTGGGCAAGGTGCTCTACACCACGAGCTGCGCCATGAAGAACTCTTTCGCGATGAACGACAACGTGAGGTAGGGATTTCCCGTCGATCGAATAGTGCTAAAACGCTTTGTCGCTTTCACTCAATCTTGGGTACAAGAACGCCAATGCAGTTGTTTGTGATTGGAGACAACCATGGTTATGAAACTCGATCAGCTTGTTAACGGCGCCATTAACGTGGGCTTTGGCGCTGCCGCCGTTGCTGTTGAAGGCGGCAAGAAGGTCCTCGACGACCTTAATACCAAAGGCGAGCAGGTCCGCAAGGACACCGCCACCCCCGATATCGCCCGCAGTGTGTCCGACATGTTCGAGCAGGCCGGCGGTACCATCTCCGACCTGACCGAGCGTCTGGGCATGCAGGGCGAGACCGCGGCCCAACGCGTGCTCGACGAGCTCATTCTGGCTCGCGTCCGCGTTATGACTGCGCCCGAGCGTACGGCCTTCCTGGCCCATGTGCGCGACATCGTCGATTCGGTCGAGGACAACGTGACCTCGGTGCCCGTCGAGTCCGTTGAGCCCGACGATGCGAAGGATACCGAAGAGGCCGAGTAGCAGCGCAGATGGCAGATTCCACCACCGATTACAACAATCTAGATCCTCTGGGTGACGAGGCGGCGGTTGTCGATGAGGTCGACGCTGCCGTCTCGGGCGCTCGCAAGAAGCCGCGCGCTGTCGATATGGTGCCCGAGGAGCCCGACGCGATGGCACCGGACGAGGAATACCAGCTCACGCCGGCGGGTCGTCGCGAACGCATTGGGCAGATTGTTCGCCTGGTCAAAAAGTACCGCGTGTGGGATAACCTCACGCCGGTTCGTTTGCGCCGCCTGCTCGAGGAACTCGGCCCTATGTTCGTCAAGATGGGGCAGATTCTGGCCAACCGGTCCGAGATTCTGCCGCAACGCTTTTGCGACGAGCTGCGTCGTCTGCGCTCCGACGTGGAGCCGGTGCCGTACGAGGTAGTGCTTCGCTGTCTGGAGGAAGAATACGGCCTGCGCCTGGGGGAGATGTTCGATGCGATCGATCCCAATCCGCTTGGTAGCGCATCGCTCGCGCAGGTGCACCGCGCTCGTCTGGTGACGGGCGAGGATGTGGCCGTCAAGGTGCAGCGCCCCGGTGCGCAGCAGGTTATGGCGCAGGACATCGATATCATCCGCTCGGTGGTGCGTATCGTTTCCAAGTTCGTCAACACCGATCAATTCGTTGACCTGCACGGCGTGGTCGAGGAGCTGTGGACCTCGTTTCGCGAGGAGACCAACTTTTTGGCCGAGGCCAAAAACCTCAACGACTTCTACGAGTTCCATAAGAGCGTTCATGGCGTGACGTGCCCTAAATCCTATCTGGACCTGTGCACCGAACACGTGGTGGTTATGGACTACGTCGACGGCATTTCGATCGCCGATCCTGAACGCTTGGTGGCCGAGGGCTATGACTTGGAAAAGATCGGTGCCGCGATTGTCGAGGACTACTCGTCGCAGGTGCTTGATGACGGCTTTTTCCATGCCGACCCGCATGCGGGAAACATCATTCTCAAGGACGGCATCGTTTACTTTATCGACTTGGGCATGGTCGGGCGTATGTCGAGCCACGACCGTGGCATCGTCAAGGACATGATTTTCGCCGTGGCCGAGGGTGACGTGCCCAAGCTCAAGGATTCGCTCATGCGCTTTGCCGTGACGCGCGGCGACTCGGCCGAGCTCGACCATTCGGCCTTTTTGTCCGACTTGGACTTTATCGTCGCCGACTTTGCGGGTCTTGACCTTAAAGATCTTGATATCGGCGAGTTTTTGACCTCGCTGCTAAACCTAGCGCGCAAAAACGACGTTGAGCTGCCGAGCGTGGTGACGATGTTCGCGCGCGGCATGGTGACGCTTGAGGGCCTGCTGACCGAGTACATGCCCAACGTCAACATGATCCAGATCATCCAGACGCACATCAAAAACGAGAAGAGCACCTATGCACGCGTCCGCGAAATGGGGCGCGATCTTGCCGCGAGCAGCTATCGCGCGGCAAAAGGCTCGCTCGAGGCGGCCGAGTATCTGGGCTTGGCATCGCGCATGCTCACGCGCGGACAGCTTAAGGTAAACACGCAGATCATGAGCAGCGATAAGGCGCTGCGACAGCTGGGCGGAATTATCGACCGCATGTCGATGGCAATTGTGATTGCCGGCCTGTTTATCGGTTCGTCGGTGGTGTACTACGCGCGCATCGAGCCGGTTGTGTTTGGTATCCCAGTCATTGGCTTTATGGGCTACGTGAGCGCGCTGGTGCTGGCGCTTATGCTGGGCCGCAATATCTGGCTCAACAGCCACGGCGGCAAGCACTAGAGTCTGCGACCGTCACCGCATTTTCCTATCGCAAACAATAGCTTTTACCATGGGCTTCGCCTGCGTGCGAGGCCCTTTTGCGTGATACCATTTTGACGGTAATAATCGATGGCCTAGATGGTGGTGCGGAGACGCACGAATGCGCGGTTTTCCTGCGCGTTTGGGAGAATCGGGGTGCAAGTCCCCGGCTGTACCAGTAACCGTAATTCCTCTTGGCTCGGGATGTTCGCGTCGCAGATCGGACGGCGCGCCTGAGCCGTTAAGGTTAAGTCGGATCGCCTCCCATCTTGCACGTTGCCGCGGCGTATGCCGCCGGTGTGCATAGGGCTCTGGAGGGAAGGAGGACCCCGATGGGGGAACTCGAGCGCAACATGCGCGATGACGTGGGGCAGCCTCAAGGCAACGCTCCAAGTACAGACAATGGGGGACAATTGGATATGTTTGAGGACGAGCGCGAGCGCGTCTCGCATCGCCGTGGCGCAATTGCGCGCGGCGTAGCCAAGCGCGGCCTGGTGGCATTCCTGGCATTCGCGATGGCCTTTGGCACCACACCGGCTCAGCTGTGGGCCGAGGGCGCCGAGGGCATTGCCGAGGCTGTGGCTCAGGCGGCACCGCTTGCCGAGAACGGCTCTGGTGAGTCCGCGACAAGCCCTGCTGCCGACCTCAATGCGAGCGGCATGGTGGCGAATGGGGGCACTGCCGAGCAAGATGCCACTGCGACAGCTTCGGGCCCTACCGACAAGACTGAGGACGATAGCGCTGCCGGCAATGAGGCACCGGCTGCATCGACGTCCGATGCCTCGAAGCAGGACACCGCCGTTGTCTCTGCCGCTGGAGAGGCCAAGGCTCAGCCTGCCAAGGCAGAGAGCCAGGAGGTCTCTGCCACGTGCTCCGTCGTCGGCACCGACGCCAAGGGCGCCCAGCAGACCTGGGCCGCCGCGCAGCGGATCACGCTGAAGGAGGGCTCGACCGCGGCCGACCTCTCCGAGCAG
>DBGDDN010000018.1:0-15834 GCA_048343195.1 Collinsella sp. | reverse complement strand
CTGAACGAGGCGACGATCGCCAAGTGCATCAGGGAGCAGGAGTCCCACGACGCCGCGCTGGACAAGCTGAGCGTGAAGGAGTACGAGGACCCCTTCAAGAGGAGGTGACCCCGCCGGTTTGACCGGCGCGCCACGGGTCAAGATGCACTAGGCCTGGACGAAGTCCGGGCCCGCGCCTTTAGACGCGAGCCCGGAGCCCGTGGGTTATACCCTAAGAGCAAACCACCCTTTTTAAGGGTGGTTCTGATTGGGGGTTGGCTGGGGCGGTGCCTTTGCTTGGGAGTACACTGGGTAGTGCTTTTGTTTGTTTGTTTCCTGTTGTGGGGTGTTATTTATGGGTAAGAAGTCTCGGGCTCGGGTTGCTGCTGTGGGGACTCGTCTTGATCCTCATCGCGTGGTTGATGAGAGCGGTAAGGCTGCGCGTGCCGATAAGGAGAAGAAGGTTGGTGCGCATGCTCATCCTGAGTGGGCGCCTCATTTGAATTCGGCTAGTAAGGATATGACTGCCAAGCTGTTTACTATGGTCGAGGTCATCTTGGGCGTGGTGCCCGTGGTGGTCATTGGCCTGTTCCTGGCCTCTAAGGATGCCACGAGCGTGGATAAGCTCACCGATGTCTTTTCTCAGGACCCCTCGATGGTGGTTACGTTTATCTCTGCGTGCCTGCAGCCGTTTGTGGCATACATGTTGTACATGATTTATCGCAAATACTGCGAGGGCGATGCGGGCTTTGCCGCCGGCAACCTGATTGGCCTCTTGTGCTCCGAGATTTTGCTGCTCAATATTCCCGGCGTCATCGGCATGGGCATCTTGTTGTGGTGTGTTTGGCGCAATGTTGCTCCGCACTTTGAGAGCTGGCTGTTTGAGCGTCGCGCAATGGGCGTGCTAGTCGACATCGCGGGCTCACTCGTGATCCTAGTCCTGGCGTTTATGTGTGCCACCGCAGCTCGAGGTCTCGCGGGCATGTAGCCTGCTATCACCGACTGCGGAGCGCGGGGCAACTGCTGGCTTTACCGCTCCGGGCGTCAGACCCGCGGCGCATCCCTTTCCCTCTCGCTCACGGCTTCGCAGGGTCGCGCGAGGCAAAGACATACGCCGCGGGTCTGACGGCGCGAGCTTGCCAACGAGTTTTGACTAATAGATTGGTTTGTGTGCCGCCCCTTTTGGGGCGGCACGTTTTTGTGTGTGTGGGGTCCCTGTCTTCACAATTTTCGTCAAGCTTTTGGTTAGATTTTGGTCAGTTGGCCTAAGGGTGGAAGGCCAAAAGATTGCTGGCGAAAAAAGCTCAGAGAAAGTGCTGGTAGGGGAGTTGTTGAGCTTTTCGACAGCTTTTGAGCAAAAGAAACTTTGTGGCTATTGCCGGCGATTGCGTTGTCGCGGTCATGACGGTGCGGGATGCTGGTCGTAAGCGTCGAATGCTCCGATTTTGGAGGCCAGCATGGATCTGTTTCTTGAGACTCCGCAGCAACAAGCTGAGCGCATGCTGCGTCAGCAGCAACGACTCATGGAGATGCAAATGCAAGGGGCGGCAGCCCAGCCCTTTGCGCAAAATGTCGTGCCCGCTGCTGTACCTGCAGCTGTGCCCGGGTATGAATCGGCGCCAGAGGCCTATTCCGTACAGCAAGATTCATATGCGCAGGAGCTCGCGTTCGACAAACGCCGCGCGCGCCGCCGCTGTTTGGGCCAGCGCCTGCGCACATTGGCGATGATTGTGCTCATCCCGCTGGGGCTTGCGGCCATCTTTCTGGCGTCGTATGCCCTCACGTGCATCCTCAACGGCGCATCGCCCAACGAGGTGCTCCAGCATCTAGCGGCCCTGGGCCAGCGCCTAGGTGACGTCATAACAACCATCCGCGCCGGCTGGGAGAGCTAGCGTTTGTCACATTAGGACTTCTAGGGTGTAGGGATTATCGCCACGAGTAAAACTCTTGCATCCCGTGGGTCCTGTCGTGCGATTGATAGTATTATCGAAGATGAATAATAATAGGATTTGCTATGTATAAGCATGATTTAGAGCAGACTCTTTTGGGCATTGACGAAGAGGCAGAGCTGGAAATAGGTCCAAGAGACGATAGGCCGAGCGTTGTATTGGTGGGAGGAAGCGCCTTCATGCTAAACGATGTGACGAATCGGTCGGCTACACATGACATTGATGTGTTTGAGGCAGACAGGTGCCTCCGCGAGATCATAGCTCGATACCCCGAGGTGAATGGTATGGCGGTGGCATATTGTGATCAGATGCCATTCAATTACGAAGATCGTTTGATTCCCTTGGATATTGGGGCGCGTTTTATCAGGTACTTTACGCCATCCTTGGAGGACCTGGCGGTGATGAAGCTCTATGCCTGTCGTCCGAACGACATCATCGATCTTCATAGCCAGGCATTCGTCGACCGACTTGATTGGGGACTGCTCGAACGGCTTATATTCGACGAGGGCGAGGCGCTGGCGTCGTCGCCTTCGGAGCGGAGTTATCAAGAGATGGTCTGCGCATACAGCCAATACAAAAAGGAGGTGCTCGGTTGAATCTGACCTTTGAGGGATTCTTAAAAGGCTATTGCCGAGAGCTATCCGGACAGCAGTCGCTCAGTTTTAGAAAACTGGTTAAGCAAGCGACGACGGTTGCGCCGCGCGTGGCGGAGCCTCTGTTTTTGCTCGCTTTGGCGCAAGGAAAAGCCGAATACGTTCTGGGCTTATCCGAGGGCTCGTGGATGGAACAGGATTACCGAGACGTTTTATCCTTGTACGGCCAAGCGGGTAGCATGGCGTCTCTATGCGCCAAAAGTGAGCTCCCTAATCGTTATGCCAACGTTTGGCGTGCGTATAGAGCGGTGAAAGAAAAGCCGGCGGCCGATAGAAGGGTGAACGCCCTGATGAGAAAGAAAACGCTGGAAGCATTGGAGGAATCGGGTGTAACGCGCTATGGCCTCTGCCGTGCTCTGCGCCTGAATAAAGGAAACGTATACGCATACTTGGCCGGCGATGACTCAAAGGTGAGCAGGAAAACGGCGCGCCGCATTATGGAATATGCGGAGGAGAGGGGCGCCCAAGAAGGGGCCGGGCGCCCGGTGTGTGTGGCGGGGTAAGATTGATCGCGGTTTTGATTGATGACCGATTGAGTTTGTTGGGCGGAGTTTATGTCTGCTATTGATATTGTGCTTGTTGTGATCGCCTTGGTGGCGGTGGGGGTTGCTGTGGCTTGCGCCCTCCAGCTCAAGAGCCTGCGTGCCGAGTTGCGGGAGCGTGGCGACAGTAGCGCGGAAACGCTGGCAGCACTCGAGCAGGCTAACAACGCGCTCGATGCCCTGAACGTCGCGCTGGCCGAAACCCGCCGCACGGCCAATGCCATCGCGCAGCAGCAGACGACCGATGCGGCCGTGGAACAGCAACGCTACCTGACCATCGCGCGCGAGTTCTCGCAGGCTGGCGACCGCATGGACGACCTGCGCCGCGAGACCGCCCAGCAGCTCGGCGCCAATCGCGAGGGTATCGAGCATCGTCTGGACAAGGTGCGCGAGACGGTCGATGCCCAGCTGGGTGCTATCCGCAAGGACAATAACGTGCAGCTCGATCAGATGCGCGCGACGGTTGACGAGAAGCTCTCCCGCACGCTCAACGACCGTCTGTCCGCATCGTTTAAGCAGGTGAGCGACCAGCTCGAGGCCGTGTACAAGGGGCTGGGCGACATGCAGTCCATTGCCACCGGCGTGGGCGACCTTAAGCGCGTGCTGGGCAATGTAAAGGCACGCGGCATTTTGGGCGAGGTGCAGCTGGGTGCGATCTTGGCGGACATCCTCACGCCTGGCCAGTATCTGGAAAACGTCGCCACCAAACCCGGCGCCTCGGAGCGCGTTGAGTTTGCCGTCAAGTTGCCGGTGGACGAGGGTGACCCTGTGCTGTTGCCGATCGACTCTAAGTTTCCGGGCGACGCGTACGAGCACCTGCTCGACGCACAGGAGTCGGGCGACGCCGATGCCGTGGCAGCCGCACGCAAGACGCTCGACACGATGGTAAAGCGCGAGGCCAAGGATATCTGCGAAAAGTATCTGAGCGTGCCGGCGACCACCAACTTTGGCATCATGTTCGTGCCGTTTGAGGGCCTGTACGCCGAGATCGTCAGCCGTCCCGGGCTTATCGAGACCCTGGGCCGCGACTATCACGTCAACGTGGCCGGCCCCAGCACCATGGCGGCGATTCTCAACAGCCTGCAGATGAGCTACCAGACGTTTAAGCTGCAAAAACGCACCGACGATGTGCTGCGCGTGCTCTCCGCCGTCAAGGCCGAGCTGCCGCGCTATCAGGCGGCGCTGCGCCGCGCCCAGCAGCAGATTGAGACCGCGGGCAAAACGGTTGAGGGCATCATCACCACGCGTACCAACGTTATGGAGCGCAAGCTCAAGGACATCGACGCGCTGGAAGATGCCAATCAGGCCGAAGAGATTCTGGGGCTCACGCCCGCGGGTCTGCTCGCAGATCAAGAAGACGAGGACTAGCTACAACGGGCGGCGGGGCGCCAGCGCAAACGCGGGCGCCCCGCCGCTTTTCGTATCGCACTTGCCTGGAGCATGCTCCAATGTGCAACAATGGCTGTTCGACCTGCCGGATGCGAAAGGAAGTCCATGTCTCAGAGAAGCACCAGTCCGCTTAAGCGCTCGACCGTGCGCCGTACACTCCGGCGTTTTTGGGATGTCACACGCACGCAGCCGCTGATTGTCTTTCTCTCGGTATTCTCGTCGGCGGGTTACATCTTTTTGCTTACCTTTGCCAACACCTATGTGATGGCGCTTATCGTCGACCGCGTCCAGGCCGGTCCCGTGGCGGGCGACCAGGTGTTTGAGGTCTTCGGCCCCTACATCCTGGCGCTCGTACTCGTTAATCTGGTGGGCCAGATTCTTTCCAAGCTGCAGGACTACACCGTCTACAAGCTCGAGATCGCGGGCAACTATCACCTGGCGCGCCTGTGCTTCGACACGCTCTCCAACCAATCCATGACATTCCATACCAGCCGCTTTGGCGGATCGCTTGTGAGCCAGACGAGCCGTTTTATGAGCGGCTATACGGGCCTGGTGGACGTAACGGTGTATTCGCTCATCCCTACCATCACCTCGGTCATCTGCACCGTGGCCGCACTCGCCCCGGTCGTGCCCACGTTCACCGTGATCTTGGTGGGCATCATGGTCGTCTACATCGCGTTTGTCTGGCTCATGTACAAGCGCATCATGCCGCTTTCTGCCGCGACGTCCGCCGCGCAGAACAAGCTGTCGGGTGTGCTCTCCGACGCGGTCACGAACATCTTGGCCGTTAAGACCTGCGGGCGCGAGGACTTTGAGCGCGACCTGTTCGATGCCGCCGACCGCGCCGCGCGCGACGCCGAGACCGTCTCGATGCACGCCATGATGCAGCGCAACTTTACGACCTCGGGCCTTATCGTCATCACCATGGCCGTGGTGAGCGTGTTCGTGGCGAGCGGCAACGCGTGGTTTGGCATCTCGGCCGGCGCGCTCGTCATGATCTTTACCTACACGTACAACCTCACCATGCGCCTGAACTACGTGAGCTCCATGATGCAGCGCATCAACCGCGCGCTGGGCGATGCCGCCGAGATGACGCGCGTGCTGGACGAGCCGCGTCTGGTGGCAGACGACGAGGACGCACCCGAGCTCAAAGTGCGCGAGGGAGCGATCGATTTTGAGCACCTGAGCTTTGCGTACCGTGACGCTGCGGCGGGTGAGAGCGTGTTCGACGACCTGACGCTCCATGTGGCGGCAGGCCAGCGCGTGGGCTTGGTGGGCAAATCTGGTTCGGGCAAGACGACGCTCACCAAGTTGCTGCTACGCCTGGACGACGTGCAGGGCGGCCGCGTGCTCGTCGATGGTCAGGATGTCTCGCGCTGCACGCAGCAGAGCCTGCGTCGCCAGGTTGCCTACGTGCCGCAGGAGGCGCTGCTGTTCCATCGTTCCATTCGCGAGAACATCGCCTACGGCCGCCCCGACGCCACCGACGAGCAGATTCGCGAGGCCGCTCGTCTGGCCAATGCCCTTGAGTTTATCGACCGCTTGCCCCGTGGCTTTGACACCATGGTGGGTGAGCGCGGCGTGAAGCTTTCGGGCGGCCAGCGTCAGCGCGTGGCCATTGCGCGCGCGATTCTAACGGACGCTCCGATTCTGGTGCTCGACGAAGCGACCTCTGCCCTGGACAGCGAGTCCGAGGCGCTGGTGCAGGAGGCGCTCGAAAACCTGATGCGCGGGCGCACCTCCATTGTGGTGGCGCATCGCCTGTCCACCGTGGCGGCGCTCGACCGCATCGTGGTGCTGGCGGACGGCGAGATCGTCGAGGATGGTACGCATGCACAGCTCGTCGAGGCGGGCGGCGAGTACGCGAGCCTGTGGAGCCGCCAAACCGGCGCATTCTTGGAGGCTTAAGGTCCCCGGGCGTGGGACAATCGTTCCCGTGAAGTAATGTTTTTGCCGAGCCGAGGAGTCGTTATGCCACGCGAGACCAATGCCGCCAAACGCGAGCGCGCCATCGAGGTGTGCGAGCGCCTCAACCGTCGCTATGGCCCGGTTGAGTGCTTTTTGGACCACGAGAACCCCTTTCGCCTGCTGATCGCAGTGCTGCTCTCGGCGCAGACGACCGATGCACAGGTTAACAAGGTGACGCCGCGGCTGTTTGCCCAGTGGCCCACGCCCGAGGCCATGGCCGGCGCGAGTGTTGCCGACGTGGCGGACACGATCAAGTCGCTCGGCTTCTATAAGAGTAAAGCCAAGCATGCCGTGGAGGCCGCCCAGATGATCGTCGCCGATTACGACGGTGTGGTGCCGGCGGACATGAAGGAGCTCGTCAAACTGCCAGGCGTGGGGCGCAAGACGGCGAACATTGTGCTCAACGTGGGGTACGGCATTGTGGAGGGCATTGCGGTGGATACGCACGTCAACCGCATTGCGCACCGCCTGATGCTGAGCCCCAAGACGCACGCCAAGGAACCGCTCAAGACCGAGCAGGACCTGCTCAAGATCTTGCCGCACGAGTATTGGGAGTCGGTCAACCACCAGTGGATTACCTTCGGCCGCGAGATCTGCGATGCCCGCAAGCCCAAATGCGACGAATGCCCGCTGGCAGACCTTTGCCCCAGCGTGCGCGTTTTGGGGTAGCGCCGCGGCGTGCATCGGCGTGCGCGCCCTATGCGCTACCATGGCAATCAATGAATTTTGACGAACGACCCGCCGAGCTTGCCCCGGCGGGCTTTTGGCGTTGCGATGCCGGAGGAACAGCATGCTCATTCACCGTATAGCCGCGCAGCTCTGCACTGCCGAGGCCCTGCAGACCGTCGAGGCCGGACTCGATGCCGGCGAGGACGTAACGCTGGCCGTGTCGCAGTCGGGTCGCACGCTTATGGCGGCTGCGCAGTTTGCGCGCCGTCCGCGCCCCACGGTCTACATCGTGAGCGGCGAGGACGCGGCCGATCGCGCTGCGCGCAGCCTGGCCGCCTATGTGGGCCTGGCGCACGTGTGCCGCTTTCCCGAGCGCAAGGACTACCCTTGGCGCGAGCAGGCGCCCGACGATGCCGTGGTGGCCCAGCGCTGCGAGGCGCTCGGGCGCATCGTGCGCGGCGATAGCTGCATCATGGTTGCCTCGGCCCGCGCGCTGCTGCGCTGCGTGCCGCCGGTCGAGAGCCGCTATTGGGAGTCCACTACTTTTGCGGTGGGTGAGGAGATTCCCTTTGACGAGGTGCCGCAGCGTCTGGTGGGCATGGGCTACACCAACGCTGGCGCCGCGGACGCGCCCGGTCTGTTCCGCGTGCACGGCGACACCGTCGAGGTGTTTCCCGCGCAGGAAAAGGCGCCCGTGCGCATCGAGTTCTTCGGCGATGAGATTGATCGCATCCGCCGCATGGTGAGCTCTACGGGCCAAACCATCGGCAACGAGGACAGCATCGAGATCTTCCCCTGTCGCGAGCTGGCGCTCACCGACGAGGCTGTCCACAACATGCATGTGGCGCTCTACCGCGCCAGCCAGGACGACAGCAAGTTGGCGGCGCTGCTCGAGATGGTGGACGCGCGCATCGTCACGCCCGAGCTCGATCGCTTTTTGCCGGTGATGTACGGCCAGACTGTGAGCCCGCTGTCGCATGTGAGCGGCAAGGCGCTCGTGGTCCTGTCCGAGCCACGCTCGCTGTTCGACGACTGCCTGCGCGCCTACGAGGATATCGAGGCCCGTGCCGGCGAGGCGGGAGTCGACCGTCTGGACGGCTTGTACGTGCGTGCCCAGCAGCTTGACTTTGGTGCTCAGCAACGCCTGAACTACGTGAGCCTGATTCGTGCCGGCGGTGCGGTGACGGCCGAGCTCAAGATTGAGCAGCCGGCCATCGCGGGCTCTGACAATCGCTTTATGACGCGCATCCAGGAGGTCGTGGGCAAGCGCTACGCCTGCGTGTTTGCCATTCCCGACCGCGGCGCGCGCGAGTCGATGGAGCTTACCTTTGGCGACGAGGGCATCACCTTTGAGGAATCGCTGACCGCGGCGCCCGAAAACGCGGGTGTTATCGGCGACCGCGTGCGCGTGGCAGCGGCGGATTCTGCCGATCGCGCCGCACGCCAGGAGGCCCATGCTTCGACCCGCGAGCGCAAGGCAGATGCACTCAACGCTCGGTCGCTCGAGGCCGGTGCCGTCCAGGCCGCCGCCGGCGCCGCCGTGCCCACCATCTCGCGCGGACGCGTGACCTTTGTGGACGCCGCCCTGCCGCAGGGCGTGGTGGTGCCCGACGCCAATTTGGCCGTGTTCTCGATCGCCGACCTCAACGCCCGCATGGACGCCAACCGCGCGCGCAGCCGCCGCAAGGTGGACATTACGCAGATCACGTTCCCGTTTAAGCCGGGCGACTACGTGGTGCACGCTACTCACGGCATCGCGCTCTTTAGCGAGATCGCGCGCCAGGAAGTGGGCGGCAAGGAGCGCGACTACTTTTTGCTGGAATATGCCGACGGCGACAAACTCTACGTGCCGCTCGAGCAGGTCGACCGCATCACGCGCTATGTTGGCCCCGACGGCGATAAGCCACGCCTGACCAGGCTTAACACTGCCGACTGGACGCGTGCCACCAACAAGGCACGCAAAAACGCCAAAAAGCTGGCGTTTGACCTAGTCGATTTATATACGCGCCGCTCGTCGATTACCGGTATCGCCTGTCCGCCCGATACGCCCGAGCAGATCGAGATGGAGGAGAGCTTTCCCTACGACGAGACGCGCGACCAGCTGGAGGCTATCGCCGACATCAAGGCCGACATGGAGGCGCCCAAGCCCATGGATCGCCTGCTGTGCGGCGACGTGGGTTTCGGCAAGACCGAGGTCGCCCTGCGCGCGGCGTTTAAGTGCGTGGACTCCGGCCGCCAAGTCATGGTGCTCTGCCCCACGACCATTCTGGCCCAGCAGCACTACGAGACGTTCTTTGAGCGCTTTGCCCCGTTTGGCCTCGAGGTCGAAGTGCTCAGCCGCTTCCGCACGCCGGCGCAGCAAAAGCCTGCGCTCAAGGCGTTTGCCGAGGGCACGATTGATGTACTCATCGGCACGCACCGCTTGCTTTCTGCCGATGTGAACCCCAAGAACCTGGGCATGGTGATCATCGACGAAGAGCAGCGCTTTGGTGTGCAGCACAAGGAGCAGCTCAAGAACCTGCGCGAGCAAATCGACGTGCTCACGCTCTCGGCAACGCCTATTCCGCGAACCATGCAGATGGCCACGAGCGGCGTGCGCGACATGAGCCTGATCACCACACCGCCGACCGGGCGTCGTCCCGTGATCGTGCACGTGGGGGAGTACGACCCCGACGTGGTGAGTGCGGCGATTCGCCTGGAGGTGGGCCGCGGCGGTCAGGTGTATTACGTGTCCAACCGCGTCAAGACCATCGACGATGCCGTGGCGCGCGTGCACGAGGCCGCGCCCGAGGCGCGCGTGGGTGTGGCACACGGCAAGATGAGCCCGCGCGAGGTCGAGGACGTGATGATCGAGTTCGCGACCAAGAAGATCGACGTGCTCATCGCCACGACCATCGTTGAGAGCGGTATCGACAACGCGACCGCCAACACGCTCATCATCGAGGACTCGCAGCGCCTGGGCCTGGCGCAGCTCTACCAGCTCAAGGGCCGCGTGGGCCGCTCGGCCACGCAGGCCTACGCGTACTTTATGTTCCCGGGCGAGCTGCCACTCACCGAGGAAGCAACGGCGCGCCTGACCGCACTTTCCGAGTTCCAGGACCTGGGCAGTGGCATGCGCATCGCCATGCGCGACCTGGAGATCCGCGGCGCCGGTTCGCTGATGGGCGCCGAGCAGCACGGCAACTTGTCGAGTGTGGGCTTCGACCTGTTTACGCAGATGCTGGGTCAGGCTGTGGCCGAGGCACGTGGGGACGACGATACCGGCGTGGAGGCCGCGAGCGTGGGCATTAACCTTCCGGCCGACTACTATCTGTCCGAGGAGTACATGCCGGCCGTGGATCAGCGCGTGCTCGTGTACCGAAAGCTTGCGGCTGCCGAGGACTTGGAAAGCATCGACGAGGTGCAGGAAGAGACCGAGGCCGCGCATGGCGAGCTGCCGTTGGCGGGACTCAACCTGTTCAATCGCGCGCGCATCCGCATTCGTGGCGAGCGTCTGGGGCTCGAGAGCGTCACGCTCAGTGGCGGTCGCATCACGTTTTTGGGCGTCGACGTGCCTAAGAAGGTGGCCTTTGAGCTTAAGACCCGCTATGGCGCGGTGAACTTCCCCAAGAGTCGCAAACTGTCGGTACCCTACAAGGCAGGCGCCGGTGCGGGCAGCGGCCTGGGTCGCGGTCTCGACGCCAACGACGGCACCGGCCCGGTGGCCGCGGCGCTCATGCTGCTGCAACAGCTGGGCGCTAGCGACGACGACTAACAAGTAAGTCGGTGGGACAAAGTTATCAGTAGTTCTTTGTCCCAGGTGCGAAAGCCGCATCGAGCTCGTTGCCGCAGGCGACCCTGGGACAAAAACTACTGATTACTTTGTCCCGCCACGTTGCTGGTTGACCTCCGCCCGACCGAAAGGAAGACATGTTCGGATACATATACAAGAAAGACGCCGCTGCTATTGCGGCCATCCTGGCTCTCTGCCTGCTCACCGGCACGTTTTTCGATTACCAAATCTCGAGTGCGCTGTTCAACATCGCCAGCATGTACGGTCGCTTTATCGAAGCCGCCGGCGAGCTGCCGTTTGAGCTGACGGCGAGCGTCGCGGGCGTTATGCTCGTACGCGCAATGCGTCCCGACTCCAGGGGGAGCAAATGGCTTGCCGTGCTCGGCATCCTCGTCAACGTTGGCCTGGCCGGCTACGAGATCGTTTCGTCCCTGCGGGTTAGCGGTAAACTCATTGCCGTTCAGCTGGTGCTGACGTTTGTGCTGGTCATCGCCGCCAACCTTATCATCTATCGCCTCACGCGCACGACCGAGCCCGATGAGCTCACGCGCTGGGCGTTGATGGTGCTTGCCGTGTGGGTCGCTCAGGCCATTATCCTCAACGTGATCGTCAAGCCGCTGTGGTCGCGCCCGCGCATGCGCGTGATCGAGGTGACGCAGGGGCTCGAGTTTCAGCCGTGGTGGGTGATCGGCAATCCCGACAAGTGGACCTATATCGCCGCCGGCGTGATCAAGGACGGGTTCAAGTCGTTTGCGAGCGGACACACGGCGCATGCGGCGATCGGCCTTATGCTCGCCGGGCTTCCCGCGGCGACTTTTAAGGAAAACCCTTCGCGTCGCCGCGTGATCTTTTGGGCGGCAGCTGTGGTCGCGGCGCTCGTCGCGTTTGGCCGCATCGTGATCGGCGCACACTTTTTGAGCGACGTGAGCTGCGGCTTTGCCCTGGTGCTGGCGCTTGAGTGTCTCGCCGCGCGCATTGCCTATCCCAACGGCGTACAATAGCTCCGTTTGAATCATCTGGCCGATACCCGGTAAGAGAGGATTGCCATGCTCGCGTTCAACAACGATTATTCCCACGGCGCACACCCGGCAGTGCTGCAGGCGCTCGTCGACACCAATATGGAGCCGCAGCCCGGCTACGGTACCGACGCGCATACCGAGCGTGCCAAGCAACTTATTCGCGAGGCCTGCCAGGCCCCCGATGCCGACGTGTTTTTTCTGGTGGGCGGCACGCAGGCCAACGCGACGGTGATTGATATGCTGCTTGCGCCCTACGAGGGCGTCGTTGCTGCCGAGACTGGCCACGTCGCCTGCCATGAGGCGGGCGCCATCGAGTTTGGCGGCCACAAGGTGCTCACCATCCCCGGCTACGAGGGCAAGATGCACGCCGAGGACCTCGAGAACTATATCCAGGTGTTCTATGAAAACGAGAGCTACGAGCACACGGTGTTCCCAGGCGCCGTGTACGTGAGTCTGTCGACCGAGTACGGCACGCTGTACTCCAAGGCCGAGCTCGCGGCGATTCACGCAGTGTGCCAGAAGCGCGAGATTCCGCTGTTTGTGGACGGTGCTCGCCTGGCCTATGCGCTGGCGGCCGATGAGTGCGACATTACCCTGCCCGAGCTGGCGCAGCTGTGTGACGTGTTCTACATCGGCGGCACCAAGTGCGGTGCGCTCTGCGGCGAGGCTGTGGTGTTCTGCGGCATGCACGCCCCGGCGCATCCCATTCCGCGTATTAAGCAGCACGGCGCGCTGTTGGCCAAGGGCCGCCTGACGGGCGTGCAGTTTGAGGCGCTCTTTATTGACGGCCTGTATTTTGAGATTGGCCGTCAGGCGATCGAAACCGCTCAGGCGCTTCGTCGTGTGCTGCACGAGCACGGCTACCGGTTCTTCTTGGAGACGCCGACTAACCAGCAGTTCGTGATTCTGCCCAACGAGGACATGGCGCGCATTCGCGAGCATGCGGCGATCGAGTACTGGGAAAAGTACGACGAGACCCACACGGTGGTGCGCTTTTGCACCAGCTGGGCCACGACGCAGGAGGATATCGACGCGTTGGCGGCGGTTCTGTAGCCTGATGTAATGACGAGGGGCCGCCTTGCGCTGGGTTTGGCGCAAGGCGGCCTTTGTTTTTGAGGGGGAAGGGTTGTATGACCGAGATGTCCGAGCCGACGATTCGCCTGGCGACGCCCGATGATGCGCCGGCGTTGCTTGCCATCTATGAGCCGTATGTGCGCCAGACGGCGATTACCTGCGAATACGAGGTGCCGAGCGTTGAGGAGTTCGCCGGGCGCATCGAGCGCACGCTCAAGCGCTATCCGTATTTGGTGATGGAGCTGGATGGGCGTCCGGTAGGTTATGCCTATGTGAGTCCGCTCAACAGCCGTGAGGCATACGACTGGTCGGTCGAGACGTCGATCTACCTGGCGCGCGATGTGCGCCATGGCGGGCTGGGTCGCAAGCTGCACGATGCACTCAAGCAGTGCCTGATCGCGATGGGCATCACCAATATGTGCGCGCTCATCGCCGTGCCGCACGACAAGGACGACGAGTATCTAACGCACAACAGCCAGGATTTCCATGCCCATATGGGATATCGCCTGGTGGGTGCCTTTGACCGCTGCGCCCAAAAGTTCGGCCGCTGGTACGATATGTGTTGGATGGAGCTGGTCCTAGCCGAGCGCACACCCAACCAACCCAAACCAACCTGGTTCCCCGACCTTCCCAAACCTACCATTTAGGGACAGGTTTATTTTGGCAGGTTAGCCGATTGGCTCGGTGTATTTGGCGCGGTCGGTGCGTTGGATGCGCTTAGAGACATGGAGCGGTCGGCCGTCGGTGTCGTAGACGTAGTCGGTGATCAGGATCAGCGCCTGCCCGCGCTCGACGTTGAGCAAAAACGCCTCGTTTTGCGAGGCATAGCACACCTCAAAGGTCTTATGTCCCTGTGCTGGCGCGCGATGGAATTCTTGGCGCAGCGTCGCGTAGAGCGAACCGTTGATATCGCGATCGATGAGCGTCTCGAAGCTTGGCGGCAGGTAGGTGGTCTCCAGGCACAGCGGCACGTCGTCCAGGTAGCGCAGGCGGACAAGTTTGACAAGCTTGCTGCCCACGGCGGCGTCAAAGAACTTAGCTATGCTGCCGGCCGCCTTGGCAAAGCCCGAGTCCACGGTGCGCGTGGTGGGCTTCATGCCCTGACCTTCGACCTGCTTGGTATAGCTCGAAAACACCAGGTTGTTCTCGTGGAGCGCCGGCGTGTCGGCCACAAAGGCGCCGCGCCCGCGCTCGGTGCGAACCAGGCCCTCATCAACGAGAACCTTAAGGGCATGGCGCACGGTGCTGCGCGACAGACCCGATTCGTCCATGAGTTCCATCTCGGACGGCAGCTTGTCTCCACGTGCGTAGGTGCCGGAGGCGATGCGGTCGCGCAGTATGCCCGCCAAGCGCTCGTATTGGGTCAGTCTCTTTTTAGATGAAGCGTTCATGCGATCAACCTGTATCTAACTTGTATACGTATCTAATCAAGCATGTATTCAATACAACAACAAAACCGCTGGTATCCAGTTATCGAAAACCGCATCAGCAAAATTTCTAAGACAAATATAGCATACAACTAGTCGACATCGTCAAAACATGTATGTAACTTGTATGCCGTCGACAGCATCAAACGAGAAGAAAGGCTGATGCACGATGACTACTCAGGAACAGGTTAAGGACGTCGTCTCCCAGGTTTTGGCTGACAAGGCAGACAAGGGCGGCATCAAGCGCGTCGTGTGGATCGGCGCCGGCGGATCCAACGGCGGCAACTATCCTGCCCAGTACTTTATGGAGCACGAGGCCACGCAGGTCGTGAGCTCCAGCTACACCAGCAACGAGTTCGTGCACGCCACGCCTGCCTACGTCAACGAGAACACCCTGGCCGTCGTCGTCTCCATGCGCGGCACCAAGGAGACCATCGTTGCCGCCCAGGTCGCCAAGGATCACGGCGCCAGCACCATCGCCATCTACGTTGACGAGTCCGGCCTCACCGAGGTCTGCGATTACAAGATCCAGTACGACAGCCTTGCCGTCGACGAGTCTTGCATGGGCCGCACCAACTCCGCCGTCGTGACCATGATCGCCATGGAGCTTACGCAGCAGACCGAGGGCTATGCCGAGTACGAGACCGCCATGGCCGCCTTTGACCTGATCGATCCCATCTACCGCAAGGCCGTCGAGTACACCCGTCCGCTGGCCGCCAAGTGGGCTGAGCAGAACGCCGACAAGCCCTGCATCAACGTTATGGCTCAGGGCCCGCTCTTTGGTGCCGCCTACGTCTTTAGCATCTGCAACGTGCAGGAGATGCTGCAGATCGACTCCTGCACCATCAACACCTGCGACTTCTTCCACGGCCCCTTTGAGATTCTGGACAAGCGCACCTCGCTGTTCCAGCTCATCAGCGTCGGCCGCAGCCGCTGCAACGACGAGCGTGGCATCCGCTTCGTCAACCAGTACGGTGGCGAGCGCGTCTATCAGCTCGATGCCAAGGAGCTCGGCCTCAACGACATCAAGGACAGCGTGAGCGAGTACTTCAACCACCTGATCTTCGCCCCGATCCTCAACAACGTCTACATGCGTGCGCTTTCCGCTGTCACCCACAAGGACTACCTAACGCGCCGCTACATGTGGAAACTCGATTACTAGGGATAGAGCAACCTAACAACTCAATGTCCTCATAAGTTGCGGTGGAATAGTTCCTGTTTAGGGGCTTGAAGCCTCTATTCAGGAACTATTTCACCGCAACTGAATCCAGGGCGGCACTTGGGGACGTTCCTTTTAATATGAGCAGGACATTGTCAAGAGGCAAAATCGGGCCTGGCCCCAACGATATGGGGTCAGGCCCTCTCCCTATATCAACCCGTCCGCGGCGACCTC
>DBGDDN010000017.1:0-11132 GCA_048343195.1 Collinsella sp. | reverse complement strand
GTCTCTGCCACGTGCTCCGTCGTCGGCACCGACGCCAAGGGCGCCCAGCAGACCTGGGCCGCCGCGCAGCGGATCACGCTGAAGGAGGGCTCGACCGCGGCCGACCTCTCCGAGCAGCTCTTCAAGCAGGCCGGCCTGACCACCGACTACGATCCCAACGGCACCTGGGGCTGGGCGCTCAACACGATCACGTCGCCCTTCGATAAGGACCGCAAGCTCGGCTATGACTCGGCGACCGGCGCGTACTGGCAGCTGTTCGTCAACGGCAGCGCCTCCGAGGTCGGCGCGGGCGGCTACACGCTCAAGGACGGCGACTCCGTCGTCTGGTGCTACTCGAAGTACGGCGACCCCGCGCCCGAGCAGGTTTCCGTCACGATGGAGATTATTGGCAAAAAGGCCGGGATGGCTCAGCGTTGGACGAGCCCGTCGACCCAGGTGTTTGTTAAGGGCACGTCGATCAAGGATGCCTCCGCTACCTATTTCGACGCCCTTGGCATCGAGTCCAAGATGTACGACCAATTCGGCTATTGGGGTGTCCATAGCCTCGTTTCTCCGCTTGATGGTACCGAGCTGTCCGGCGCTTGGTCGTTCTTTGTCAACGGCGTTCCTGGAACTCAACTCGATAACGACTACGTGCTTAAGTCGGGCGATAAGGTCGTTTGGGCTTACGCCCCTGGGGATACTTTGCCCGGTGTCGACAACGTTGTTCTTAATCCGAGCGCTGCACGCCCTAACTGGGATAGCGACTGGTCGGGCTTTACAAGTGCCGACAAGGTTACCGACGCACCTGTGCCCACTAAGGATGCAGATGAGAAATGGGTAAGCGAGCTTAAGACGCGTGCGGACGGCAATAAGGGTGTTTCCGATGCGTTGCTGATCGGTGACTATCTCTATGTGGCAGTTGGTTCTAAATTGCTCAAAAAGGATGTCGAGACGGGCAAGACCGTTCTAGAGTCACCTTTGGCTGCTGCAATTGATTCCACCTCACGCATGGTATATACCAATGGTGTTGTGCTTGTTCCGCTTTCAGGCGGTCGTCTTCAGGCCTTAACGGTTGATGTGCTTGCGACGGTTTGGGTTACCGATGGGTTGCCGGCCGGTCCCGATGGCGCGCAGCAGTCGCTTGCTTCTGTTTCGGTTCGCGATGGCTATGCCTATTTTGGTACCGCTTCGGCCGATTGGATTGACTCGAGTGACGGCTACCTGCTTTGTGTTCGTATTTCTGACGGTAAAGTCATGTGGCAGCACAAGAATGAAAACAGCAAGGGCTATTACTGGGCTGGCATGGCGTTCTCGGGCGACTATGGCGTTATCGCGGATGATTCAGGCACTGTCAGCACGGTTGATCCTTCGACTGGAAAGACCGTAGCAAAGCTTAAGATCGCCGATCGCGTTCGCGCGAACGTGCTTGTTGATGGGGCTACTGCTTACGTTGTGAGTGCCGATGGCACGCTCCATAAAATTGCTATCGCTAATGATGGGGCCCTTTCAGAACTGGGTAAAGTTACGTTTGGCAGCAGCTCGACCTCTACACCCGTGTTTGTCAACGGTAAGATTGTAGTTGGCGGCACGTCGATTGAGTCCTTTATGGGCGGTCCCCAAAACAGTCTTACGAGCCACTATGGTCAGCTTGCAATTATCGACGCCGATACGCTTACGGTCGATTATTCAATTTATAAGGCAGACGGTAACTTCATCCGCGAGGATTCTTCTGCAAGTGGTTTTACGGGCAGCGGCGATGTTAAGTCACAGCCTGTGGTTTCCATTCAAGATGGTCATACCTATGTATACTTTACGTCCAACAATAATCCTGGCGGCATTTATCGCTATCGCATAGGTGACGAAGAGGCTGAGCTGCTCTATAGACCGTCGGCCGAGAACCAGCAGTACTGCATGTCGTCGATTTCGGTCGGTTCTGATGGTTCACTCTACTACGCTAACGATTCGGGCAAGTTGTTCGCGATTAAGGGAAATGGCCAGAAGGTCAATCGCTATACTGTCTCGTTTGACGCAAATGGTGCAGATTCTATTGTGCTCGATTCCCAACGTATTAAGGCTGGTAAAACTGCTACGGAGCCTGCTGTAAAACCGCGTCGCAAGGGCTATACCTTCGGCGGTTGGTATACCGATGAGGCGTGCACGCAAGCGTATGACTTCAGTACGCCGGTGACGGCCGATCTGACGCTGTATGCCAAGTGGACCAAGAATGCCACCAATTCTGGTGACAATGGCGGTTCTGGCTCCAGCGGCGGCAGCGGTTCTGGTACTGGTACCGGCACGGGCACTGGTACGGGTTCCGGCGCTGGTTCCGGCTCTAAGGGCCCGCAGGCCGGCGGCGCTATCGCCCCGGGTCAGAAGCCGGTGACCAAGACGACGGTGTCGACCAAGACCGAGACCAAGGAAAACAAGTCCGACAAGAAGGGCTCCGATAAGTCCGACAAGAAGGATGAGAAGAAGTCTGAGAAGAAGGACAGCAAGTCCGACAAGAAGTCCGATTCCAAGTCCGATACGGGCGCTGCTTCCACGACCACTGCTAAGAAGTCCTCTGGTGCTTCCGAGCAGGAGACGGGCACCAACCCGCTCGCCATCGTTGGCATCGCCGCCGGCGTGATTGGCCTTGCGCTCATCGCCGTCTTCGTGCTGACCAAGCGCGGCAAGGGTGACGGTAATGCCCGATAAGCCCAAGGAGACCAACGGGCAACAGCCCGACTCCTCGTTTATCCAGCTCGATGATCCAAAGCAAAAGGGCGCCGCTTCGGCGGCGTCCGCTCCTCGACGGAAGGCGCTCCTTGGCGTTCTGACTGCCGCATGCGTCGTTCTGATCGTGGTCTCTCTGGGCTTTGTTCATCCCTCCGAGAGCGGTGCTTGGTCCATTGATTGGATCGTCCAGACCGTGGCGGGGGAGAGCATCGTCGCCAAGGATGGCAATGGGTCCGGCTCGACTGTCGCTTCGGGCAAGGCCGGGTCCAAGGATTCCAAATCTTCTGATGATACGAATGACGGGTCTAGGGGTTCTGACAAATCTGACTCCAAGAAAGATTCCGAGTCTTCGGACAAGGAATCGGACAAGAACTCGGATAGCAAGAAGCCCGGCGAAAAAGGAGCAGGAAATAAAAAGACTGACAACAGTCAGTCGGCTTCTCAGAATTCGGCAACGTCCGGTGGGCCTTCTGCCGTTCCTGATAACAGTAATGCCCCCTCGGGCAACCAGAGCGTCTCTCAGGAGTCTAGCTACGTTACCGTGACTGTCTCGGTTACTTCGAGCGCTGTGGGCAATCCTGTGTCCGCTGGTGGTACCTACACCTTTAATGAGGGAGCAACTGCCTACGACGCTCTCTGCGCGCTGGGTATTTCTATAAATGCGCGTGGCTCGTCGTTTGGCACTTATGTTGCCGCCATCGGTGGCCTGGCCGAGAAGGATGAAAACTATGGAAGCGGTAGCGGCTGGTGTTATTCCGTCAACGGCACAACGCCCATGACAGCCTGCAGCAACTACGTTCTCTCAAACGGCGACAACGTGGTCTGGTATTACGTGACAGGCTAGGGGCCTCGACATATCGCATCAAACGGGCGGTTCGGACAAACATCCGAGACGCCCGTTTTTATACGAATGGGACGTCATTTCCCAATCGAGGCTCAACCGGAAATTGCATCCCGCCCTGTAGGCGAATTCCGGGACGCAGCTTCCCGTTGGGGCGGGTTTCGGAAAGCGTGTTCCGCTCTGAGGGCTCATTCCGGGATAGACTTTCCGAAGCAGCGCCCATTGGGAAGCTGCGGACCGTATTGGGCATCGATTTTGGGATGCGCTTTCCGCTAGAGCCACGTTGCGGAAGCTGTGTCCCGTTCTGAGGCTGCAATCTGGGACGCGCTTTCCGCGGGGCGACCATGGGGAAACTACTACCCATTCCGACGCTGCGGCCCGCCTTGTGCGCTTTCCTCGGCAGGCTCTGCAAACAAAAAACCGGTTGGAACGGGAATTCCAACCGGTTATACATTCAAGCAAATAGTGAATCGACTACGACCGTGCGCCCTCGAGGAAGAAGCGGCGGCTGAAGTAGTTGTACCAGGTGACGAGGAACGTGGCGATGGCCTTCATGGCCTGGTAGCCGATGCTCAAAAACGTGACGCCCACAAACATGTACAGGTCGTTGAGGCCCAGGCCGATCACCGACAGGATGGTGAAGATCGTGAACTCGCGCTTGCGGCTCATGCCTTCGCGGTGGTCGAACACGTACTTCATGCTGAGCCAGTAGTTGACCACGACGGACGTGATAAACGAAACCGTGGTGCTCATCAAAAAGTCGAGGTGGAACAGCTCGACGAGCGCAATGAGCATGCCCCAGTCGATGCCAAAGGAGATAAGACCCACGACAGCAAACTTGAGGAACTGCTTAGTATGAGGTTGTGCCAGCGCCTTGCGCACGTAATCACATCCAATGCGTTGATGAATCGAGCAGAGGATACTTTAGAGCTTTTACAAGGGAAACGTAAGGTCTTTGCCAAGAACTATATGAACTCGCCAAATTTTCAAGAGCTAATCCGCAAACGTTGAAAATTTGCCCGTAAACGAGCGGCACCCACGGACGATACTGCGCTGAGTGCACGTCGTCCGTGGGCGCCGTAATGCTGCAGGGGTTTCGAGCTACTTGGTCTCGTCGCCCTCCAGGAAGATTTTTCGGGTCACAAAGTTGTAGACCATGACAAGCGCGGTGGCGCAGATCTTGGCGATATTGGCCTCGAGTCCCAGGCCGGCGTTGAGCGCCAGCACGATGCCGTCGTTGAGCACCAAACCGATCACGGACAGCACGACAAAGATGATGAACTCGCGGCGGCGGCTCATGCCTTCCTTGTGCGCAAACACGTACTTCATGCTTGCGAGGTAGTTAAAGATGAGTGAGATGATAAAGCCGCTGGTGTTGGCGATTAGGATGTTGAGGCCCAGACCGTAGTGGAGCAGATTCATAATGCCAAAGTCGATAACCGTGGCAATGACACCGACGACGCCAAATTTCATGATCTGCGCAAGGAGCTTTTGCATGGTACCTGCCTTAGGGTGGCGCGGGGACGCCGTGGGGATGACAAACTCAGCAAGTTTAGCCAATCCCCGCGGGTGGGGCTAGACGCGCTCTTCGATAGCACCGTTTCTATATGCATCGAGCAGCTGGCGCAGATCCTGGATCTGGCTGCGAATCTTGGCGCCAGTATCGGTGTCGCTCACCATGCGGCGACGGTCTGCTTGGTCAAAACGGTTGGTCTCGCTTTCGATGTCCACGTTGCGCGTGAGTGCCTCGGCAACCGTCGTAAAGGCCCGGTGCGACTTGAGGCGGCAGCCGCGCGAGCTCGAGATGAGCGTATAGCCGGCGATGCCCGTCTTGGGATGGTAAGCGCGGCAGAAGCCGCCATCGATGACCAGCAGCTTGCCCTCGGCGCGGATGGGCTGCTCGCCCTTGGTGGTTTTAACGGGCGTGTGGCCGTTGATGATGTGGCCGGTCGGCGAGCATGCCATGGGCGCGACGCCAAACTCGCGCATGATATCATCGCAGACCGAGGGCGACTTGGTAAGCGTAAAGTACGGGTCCATCGGCTCGACCCAGGTGCTCTTATCGGCGATATAGGCGCGCTCAAAGGTACGCACCAGGCGTCCGCTGGCGGGTGAATTGAAGCCAATCCACAGGTACCACATCCAGTCGAGGGCATCGCGGTCGCCCACGCGCCACGCGCGGCGGGCGATGTGGTCGCAAAAATCGAGATAATCGCGGCCAGCGTGCCAGGTGCCCAGGCAGTTCATGCTGCTAAAGGTGCCGTCTTCGTTGAGCGGAACGCAGCCGTGGAAGAGCAGGTTGCCGTTGGCGACCTTGTACATCGAGCCGTGGGTGTAGAGGAAATCGATATGGCGATGCAGGTGATCGGCGGTTACAAACTCGGACACGAGCTTGTCGATGATGTGCTGCTCCTGAGACGTGAGCGTGTAGGGGTCCGCCGGGTCGACGGTGGGGAAGTCGTTGGTCGTGAGCGGCCACACGCTGCCGTCGGCGAGCGTGACCGTGCCGGTGTCGTGGTCGATCTTGTCGAGTAACAGGCGGTCGGTCATATCGAACTCGGGGTGGCGCTGGATAATCTGGCCCTCGAGCTTAAAGAGCAGCACGTTGATGGCCTTGATCAGCGGGGTGATGGACTCACCGGCGGTGTAGGTGGCATCGGCAAAGGCGACAAGCTCACGCAGCGAGATGCCGTAGTCGTTCTCCAGGATCTCGTAGTTGTCGTAGCGTAGGTTGTTGCGCAACACCGTGGCGATGCAGGCGGGCTCACCGGCCGCAGCGCCCATCCACAGCAGGTCGTGGTTGCCCCACTGGATGTCGAGTGAATGGTAGGTGAGCAGACGGTCCATAATTTTGGCCGCGCCGCCGCCGCGGTCGAAGATGTCGCCCACCAGGTGCAGGTGGTCGACGGCCAGGCGCTTGATGAGCGAGGCGAGCGACTCGATAAAGTCGTCGGCGCTGGCGGTCTCTAGGATGGACTCCACGATGCGCTCGTGATAGCGCACGCGATAGTTGTTCTCGTCCGGGTGCGTGTGCAACAACTCGTCGATGATGTAGGCGTAGTCGCGCGGGATGGCCTTACGCACCTTGGAGCGCGTGTAGCGGCTTGAAAGTGAGCGAGCGACCATGATGAGCTGGTCAAGCATCGTCTTGTACCAGGTTGGCGAGTCCTCGCGCCGGCTGCGGACCAGGTCGATCTTCTCGCGCGGGTAGTAGATGAGCGTACACAGCTCGCCCTTTTCGTCAAAGGAGAGCGTGTCGCCAAAGATCTCGTCGACATGTTCGCGCACGACGCCCGAGCAGTTGTTGAGGATGTGCATAAAGGCTTCGTACTCACCATGCACGTCGCTCATAAAATGCTCGGTGCCCTTGGGTAGGTTGAGGATGGCCGAGAGGTTGATAATTTCGGTAAATGCGGATTGTTCGGTGGGGAACTGTCTCGACAGCAGGCGCAGATACTTGAAGTCTTGCGGGTTGCGATCGAATGCGACCATGAAACACCTTCCGATGGGGCTGGTAAAACTGATAAACAGCGTCAAACGTTTACCAGTATGCGCCGCTTTTGTTTCGATTTTGCGCCAGCGGCTGAATTGTCGGCTGAACGGTTTGGTAAATCGATTTAGTGAAGGTAGATGTGTTGGTCGGGTGGAGACGACAGAGGGTGTTTTCTCAGATACTTATGCGTCGGGTCGGTGGAGACGATGGTGGTAAAGATGTTCACTATTTTTGGTTCGATTTGGTAAATAGTGGACATATGTACCGCATGTAGGCTCACTGTGCGATAATTTGCGCAGCAATGAGTAAGGAGCCTCATATGAGTGATTTTGTCCTGACCTGTGAATCCGCCGCCGATCGAACCCGTGAGTTCTTTGCGTCGCGCAATATCCCTGTCGTGTGTTTTCATTACGAGATCGACGATGTTGTCTATACGGACGATCTGTATCAGTCGATTACGCCGGACGAGTTTTTTGCCCAGATTGCCGCGGGCGCCATGCCCAAGACGTCTCAGGTGAGCGTGGGTGAGTACGAGGAGTTTTGGGAGCCGTTTGTTGCCGAGGGTAAAGACGTGCTGCACCTGACGTTGTCGTCGGGTATTTCGGGCACGTATGGATCGGCCTGCGTTGCGGCGCAGATGCTCGCGGATCGCTATCCCCAGGGCGGCAAGGTGCGCGTCATCGATTCGCTGGCGGCGTCTTCGGGCTTTGGCCTGTTGCTGGAATATGCCGCCGACGTGCGCGATAGCGGGGCTTCACTCGACGAGACGGCTGCCTGGATCGAGGAGCACAAACTCAACCTGCACCACTGGTTCTTCTCGACCGATCTGTCGAGCTACCTGCGCGGCGGTCGCATTTCGGCTGCGAGCGCGATCATCGGCACGGCGCTTAAGATTTGCCCGCTTATGACGGTCGATTGCGACGGCAAGCTGTCGCCACGTGAGAAGATTCGCACTAAGAAGTGCGCGATTTCCGAGATGGCCAAGACCATGATGGCACACGTGCAGGACGGTGCGGATTATTCGGGTAAGTGCATCATGTCGCACTCGGCGTGCCGCGAGGATGCCGAGGCAGTTGCGGCGCTGATTGAGGAACAGGTTCCGCAGCTTAAAGGCAAGATTGAGATCAATGACATCGGTACTCTGATTGGCTCGCATACCGGACCTGGTACGGTGGCGCTCTTCTTTATGGGCGACAAGCGCGTGGATTAATTTGCCCCATCACGTCGCTGCATGATTGTTCAAGCGAAAACGGCCCGCCTCACGTTTGTGGGGCGGGCCTTGCTGTTGCGGCTAGCGTTTCTTTCCGCGGAAGAAGAAGCCGTGCAGTGACGGCTTGAGGCCGCGGTTGGCGCGATGCTCCTCGACGCGCTCGTGGATCGAAGCGACGCGCTCGATGACTTCGTCGGGAATCGGCACATCGGGATTCATGTTCTCGACCTGGCTGACCTCGGCGGCGGCGACCTGATCGATAATGGGCACATCGTCGCGCGAGATGACAGGTGTGGCGTCTTCCTTCATCTTGCGATAACGCTGCATCATGTCGGTCTGTAACTGCTGGGCCGAAGGCGGCGTCCAGATGATGGCGTTGGCGCCGGCGGCGATGGTCTCACGGATGCTCTCGGGCGTCTTGCCGCCCGGCGCGATGAGCGGCAGGTTGGGATAGTGCTCGCGCAGCTCGCGTAGGACCTGGGGCGTGTTCTTGCCGGCGGCGATGTTGAGAATCTTGGCTCCGGCGCGCACCTTGGCGTGAGCATCGTCGTCGCAGCGAACGACCGTGGCGATGACGGGGATGTCGGCGATGTTGGTGATGTGCTCGACCATCTCGGCAGTGGCGGGGGAGTTGACCACGCAGCCCGCCGCGCCCTGCATCTCGGAGACGGCTGCCATCTGCACGGAGCGCTTACCGGTCGTAGTTCCGCCGCCCACGCCTACAAAGACCGGGCACTCGGCGACGGTCAGCAGCGCTTGCGTAATGGCGGGCTGCGGCGTGAAAGGGTAGACCGCAAAAACGGCATCGGCGTTGGAGTTGCGGATAACCGCGACATCGGTGGTGTAAATGAGCGACTTGATGCGGCGGCCGAAGAGCGTGAAGCCGCTGGCCTCCTCGATCTCGTCGGGCATGCGAAGGGCAGCCTTGCGCAGACGTCCGTCGATGGGCAGGGGCTCCATGGGGAGCAGTCCGTTGGGGGTCACGGCTACCTGGGGCTCGGTGAACTCGTCTGCGAGCTCGACCTCGGAGAAATCGACCGAGGCGACGATGTCCTCGTGAACCTCGGCGGGTACATCGATGGGAGCTTGGTCGTTTGCCGCGGCAGGCGTGTCGAAGGAGCTGGTGCCGACAAAGGCGTCGACGCGTTCGTTTAGGTCGTTGAGGGTATCCATGGAGGCTCGATTCTATGCGATGGTGGCCGGCGCGATGCAGCCGGAATTGCGAATGCTAAATCGTTTGACGAGTTGATTTTTCCCCGCCGCACCATCCGTTAGACCGAAGGGCGGGAGAACGTGAAGGAGCTGTGGTGGCGAGGATCGAGGTGCTATCTTGAAAGTCCCGTTTAAAAGAGAGGTGACGCGGTATGGAATTGACAGCAATGTTTGGCTCGATTGGCCTGTGCGTGGGCGCAATCGTTGCCGCCGCGGTCATCT
Source organism: Collinsella sp. (assembly GCA_048343195.1). Taxonomy (GTDB): domain Bacteria; phylum Actinomycetota; class Coriobacteriia; order Coriobacteriales; family Coriobacteriaceae; genus Collinsella. The sequence continues at coordinate 1,454 of DBGDDN010000017.1, read as the reverse complement.
ACTTTGTGGTCACGGCCATTAAGGGCAAAAGGGCCGAACGCAAGGAGCGCGCGATGCTTAAACAGCATCGCGACCAGCAGGGCAAACGCGCACAGAGATAGCTTGTTGAGTTTTTGATCCGTGCGCTAGCTGCGTTTTCGGATCAGGGCAATGTAGAAGCCCTCAAAATCGCGGCTAGGCGGAATGGTCAGCGTGCCGGGCATACCGTTGGCGATGGCCGAGACATGGCCGGCGGCGATGGCCTCGGTGAGGGCGTTGCACTCGATATGCGGCTCCTCGCCGGCATCCTGGGCGCGACGCGCTTCACTTTCGCTCGGTGTGCCGTCGAGGGGGATAAGCTCGCAATCCATGTGCTTGTCGAGGGCCTCTTGCAGGGCGTCCTCGTTTTCCTGCGGCATGATCGAACAGGTGGAATAGACGAGCGTGCCGCCCGGTTTGAGGGCTCCCATGGCGCGGTCCAGAAGCGCGCGCTGCGAGCGGGCGCACTTGACGAGCAGCTGCTCGGTGAGGCCGCGCAGGCTTTTCTCGTTGCCACTGATGACGGTGCCCGTGCCGGTGCAGGGAGCGTCGAGCAGGATGCGGTCAAAGCGGAAGAACTCGTCGAGCTCGCGTGCGTCGATGCGCATGACGGGCACGTTTTTGGCACCTTGGCGGTGGAGGTTGGACTCAAGCTTTTCGGCGCGGGGAATGCTCATCTCGCAGGCCGTGAGGTGTGCCTGGCCCTGGGTGAGGGCGGCGATCTGCGTCGTCTTGCCGCCAGGGGCTGCGCACATGTCTAGGATGTCCTCGCCTGCCTGGGCGCCCAACACCAAAGGCGGCATCATGGACGACAGGCTCTGTAGGTAGATCTTGCCGTCGCGGTAGATGTCGAGGTCCCATAGGTCGGAAACCTGGGCCTCGGGCAGGATAAAGGCGTCCGGATACCAAGCGATGGGGTTGTGGGCGATGCCGGCGGCACCGAGCGCGGCGGCGATGTCCTCGGCGGTTGCCTTGAGCGTGTTGGCGCGCAGTGTGACCGGGCGTGTGGCCGCGGCTCCAAAGCCCTCGATCATGCGCTCGGCATCGGCGGGCGCATAGGCGCCGGCGACTGTGTCGACCATAAAGCGCGGCAGGTCGGCGCCGCAGGGAAGGGCGGCAAGCTGGTCGGAAAGCTCGGTGGAGGCAAACTGCCTAAGCTTGAGCTCGGGCTTAACCTGCTTTTTCTGCTTACGACGACGCGACTTGGACATCCGTCTTTCCTTCCACCGAAATGATTATTCTGGGACGGGGATTAAAAAATCATTTAATGATCCCCGTCACAAAAAGACTGTACTGTGGCGCCCGGGAATGATTTTTTAAGGCTCTGTTAGACCAGGATTGACATGCCGACCTGCCGGCTAACTCGCCGTCTCCCCGTCGGGCGCCGGCATCTTGACCCTCATCTCGAACGGCATCCCGCCCTCCCGGACGAGCGC
>DBGDDN010000016.1:0-4415 GCA_048343195.1 Collinsella sp. | reverse complement strand
AGGTGCGGTAAGGGCTACCGCACGGGCCGATACTCAAAGCCCATTGTGGCACCCCGAGCCCGCGGAAAGAAACTGCAACGCGGGGGAGGCGACCCCAATGGCTTTCTCATATCGTCTTTGTCTGTTGCTGCCGGGAGCCCCCGCTTTTGCGGATACCCCGATGCCTCCTTCCCAGGAGAGCAGCCAGTGTGCCCTCGTTGAGCCCCTCGGGTATACGGACGACGTCGTCGATACCTACTGGAGCTACAGCTGTCCTCGCGGCGTAAGCGGGCACAGCATCTCGATGTTCAACATCTCTTACAAGACGATCTCCTACCGAAATGGCTATCGCCGATCCGCGCATCATAGGGAATCCCGCCTCGCTGCAATGTGCTCCTGTGGTGTTCTTGGCACAACTGATAAATGGCAATTTGTCTATAGCACCTACTAGATGCGAGGAAGGGCCGAGCATTTTGTTCGGCCCCTCTGTTCCGACTGGATGAGGTTAAGGTTGGCGATGAATATGCTCAAAATCTCGAAGGCGATCTTTAGGTCGCTTCTCTCCTCCAGGTCGCTCTGTGTTGTCGTTGTTGCGTTGATGGTTCTTTGTGCTCTGCCCGTCTTCAGGAGCGCGGCTGGCATCGACGGACGGGTCGAATACCTCGAGTCGGGAATAACCCGTGTTGAGCAGGAATTGTCAGCATCCTATGCGGATGCGCTTGTGAATGCGGGGGAGGACGGTGTCTATACCTCTTCATCAAGCATGCCCGCGCTTCTGTACCCTCTTGCCGCGGGACGTCTTATCTTGGCACCGCTCTCTCCCCTACTTCCGTTTCTGCAGATATCGGATGGAGAGTACACCTATTATGACGGATCGAAGGAGTACTTGCTATGGGTCGCAACGGCCGTTGCCGTCTCGTTCCTTGCCGCGCGTCTTAACAAACGTGAAAAGCTCATCATCCAGGCACCGATGGGCGAGCTGGGTAGACTTGTTGCATCGAGCGTATGGGCGAGTGTTTTTGCAATGCTTGCCGTCCTCGCCATCAATCTTCCAGGGATAATCGCCGCGCTTGTGAAGAATGGCCCGGGCTCGCCGTTCTATCCGATAGGCTACATTCAATATGCGACTCCGGTTATCAAACCGGCTTGGCTGGTGTTCGCGCAGACGGCCATCTTGCAATTCTTGGTGGCAGCGTTCATCTCGCTTGTCGTTCACCTTGCCGTGAAGATTGCCAATAACCCTACGCTTGGAATCGTGTTCGTATGTGCCCTGATGGGGGTGACGATGGTTCCCGGGTATTACGGAAGATCCATCGCTTTACGTGAGTTCGCCCTGTTGAATCCCCTTTCGTATGCGAACACCGAGTTGACCGTCGGCGCCTATAGCCCGTACCCGACAACGCAGATAGTGAATCTGCCCGGACTTTGCTTCGAGCGTGGCGCGATTACCCTCGTATGCGCAATCGGGATCGAGGTGCTGGCAATTAGCCTGCTTTGCGTTGCTGGAAAGAGCGGCTGCGCGCGCCCGATGCCCCCGATTTGTCTTGAGAGAGGTTCCTTCACCGCATCGAGAGCGGCAACTCGTTCGAGCGCTTGTGCCTCCGCCGTTGCATACGTAAGAACGATGGGGAAACTGCTCCTGCATTCTCCTGCCCTCGCCGTATGCGCGATTGCAATGTCGACGACGATGCTGGCCCCGGCTCTGGTCGAGGTGTTTCCTGACGCTGATGACGTTTCCGCTGTTCGGTATAGGGATGGGGAGCTCCGTTCAATAGATCGGTATCTAGAGCAGGACGCTGCGAATATGGATGTCGAGGGCAAAACGGCCCTGGAAGACATGCGAGATGCTCTTTCGGGTTTTGTGTACGCGCCTACGCCTGCGGAGGGGTTTCGAAGCCTTGCGACGTACGAGCGCGCTCGAGGCGAACTGGGCGCGGCAGATGCGACCCTCCTGCAATCGATCGGAATCGAGCCGGAGACTCCTTCTCGTGCGGAGGCGCGCGCCCTTCTGCTCGAGTCGATCGCGAGCTTGCCGGACCCCAAGGTTTACGAGTTAAGTACGAAGATGCCCCCATTAATCCTCCTTTCGTATTTCCAGGCAGCGCTTCCTTCCTTGTTTTGGCTGTTGCCCGTGGTTGTCACATCGCTTGCGTGCACCCACCTGCAGTGCCGTTCCCTTCTGGTTTTCCAAGTCCCCGTAACAGCGCATGTGCGTTTTCTGACGGCTGTTGCGTTGTCTCTCCTGCTTGGCTTGACGCTGCTTTTGGTGTCGATGGTTCCCGCTGCAGTTGTGTCCGCGATTAAGAACGGTGCGGGTGGATCGGAGTATCCCGTCGCTCTCATTCGAGCGGGGGCTTCGACAACGTCCATGGTGGGGGAGGCGGTGTTGCGTAGCGTTCCGTTGCTGGTCATGGCATACGGCGTGATTTCCGTCGTCGCTGCGTTGACAGCAGCGATTAGCCGCAGCCCCGTTGTCACCGGAGTGGTTTGCGCGGTTCTCTTGGTGTTGGGTTCGTTGAGCGCTCATGTTGAAAGCGCGGGCATGGGCGCCGCGCTGCTGGCTCCATTCGCCTCGTTTGATCCCGCTTCCCAGGTGGGGACGATTGGGTTCCTTGGGCGAGGGACGAACGCGATGCCTTTTGGAGAGGTCGTCGGCGCATCGGGCGCTCTGCTGGTGGTCTTGGGCGCCGTATCTCCGTTGTTGGTGCGCCTGGGTGTTCCGAAGATCGAAAGGGGATGATCTCGATGATTGACCTTCAAACGCTGACGATCTCTTATGGAAAGAAGGTGCTCGTAGATTCGGTGAACGCTGAGTTTGCCCCGGGTACGGTCTACGGTCTCGTCGCTCCGAACGGGCATGGAAAGACGACGTTGCTGCGTGCGATGGCAGGTTTGCCGGGTCCTCGCGTGGACGGGAGCATCGTTCTGGATGAGGTGCAGGGTACGGGTGCGAGAGAGGTCCGTTCTATGATCTTCTATGCACCTGGTGAGGGAACGCTGCTGTATCCCGGATTGCGTGCGGAAGATCACCTCAAGATGGTTTGCGATATGTGGCCGCATGCTCGTGATATCGAGGAGGTAGTGGAGCAAACGCAGATAGGCGAGTTCGCGAAGATGAGGATCCGCGCTCTGAGCCAGGGTATGAAGCAGCAGCTTACCTTGGCGATTGCGTATGCGACGGGTGCGCGGTACCTCCTGTTGGATGAACCCATGAACGCGCTCGATCCCAGCAGGGTGGACTTGCATTCCGGGATTCTCAGGAAGCTGGCCGATTCTGGTACGTGCATCATCATGTCATCCCACATCTTGGATTCGGTCGATAGACTGTGCGATGAGATTCTGTTTTTGAAGGATGGGAGGCTCATTAGAAGCATTCCGCAAGATGATGCTGCGCCGAAGTCTCCCGGATCCCATTTCGCAAGGCCTGCCGGACGCGCCGAGGGTGCGCTAAGCGCGTATCGGCGGCTCTACGGAGAGGGCGGGTAGAAATGCAAGTTAATAATCTATGTGGTCGATATGCCGTTAAACCCGCATATCGATACCGCTCAGCCATTCGCCTCGCCCCCATCTTACGCATCTTCATCCGGTTTGTTACTTTTAATCTAACAATTCTTTGAGGAACGTAGGTGCTTCCAAATGTACTGTCGACTTCTTCTCAAACTAATCCTAAGAGACAAGGCCGTATGGATTTGTACGCTCGTTCTCGCTGCAGCCTTTTCCGTCCCCATTGCGTTCAATTCACCCATCTACGGGCCCTTCTTTATGAAACAGGGCATGCAGAGCTTTGTCGACGCATTCAATACGCGCGCGCCCCAGGCCAGCGGCACAGACCTATCTCCAGAGCAGCAAAATGACGCGGAGCTTGCAAGATACGCGAACGCCGCCCTTGCCGCTCAAACCGACGCCGCCTTTCTCGATTCTGCCGAGAGCTACTACGCGCTCATGGGCGAAGGCTTCCAATCCGGGTCCATCGTGGGAGACCAAGAGACCAATGACGCAGAGCTCGCATATTGCCGTGCCCTGAGCAGCTCCGGCATCGCGGATATCCCGGCCTCCGCAAGCGACCTGCCATTCCTTTCCTTCCTGCCTTACGCCATTGCCACGGCGCCGTCTTTCCTTCCCTTCATCCCCTTCCTTCTCTCGTCGATACTCGTGCTCGGCGCCACAAGGCCCGGGACCCTGGCGGCAAAGGCGCCCGTGCCCAAATTCCGGCGCCTTATCCAAACCGTGTTTTCGATAATTGGCGCGGGGACCGCGATGCTCCTCGCCGGCCTTGCGCCCGGGAGTATTTACGCCTTGGCCCTAAACGGCTTCGGGCAGATCGGGTACCCGATCGCCTTCTTCCATGACGGCGCGCTCACTACCACGACCGCGGGAAACGTCTTCACGACCATACTTCTCGCGCTGCTCGCGGGTGGAACCTTGATATCCGTTTG
>DBGDDN010000015.1:0-6480 GCA_048343195.1 Collinsella sp. | reverse complement strand
AGGGCCTACGAGGCATGGGTCGAGGCCGGACTTCCGCTCGATTGGGACAGGCAAGCCTTCGAGGCCGAGCGCAAAATGGATTCTAAAAAACACCTTGCCAAATAGGAGCGTCAGACCAGAAACGCCCCCGTTCGTAGCTCCGAAGGAGCAGAACGGGGGCGTTTCATTGGTCGAGGACGTTTTCAGGGGTTAGCCCGTACGGCCTTCGGGCGAGTGCGTACGCTACTCAGCCATCTGAGCCTGGACGGCGGTGATGGCCACGACACCCACGATGTCGTCGGCAGAGCAGCCGCGCGACAGGTCGTTGACCGGCTTGGCGATGCCCTGCAGGATGGGGCCGTAGGCGTTAGCGCCAGCGAAGCGCTGGACCAGCTTGTAGCCGATGTTGCCTGCCTCGAGGTCGGGGAACACGAGCACGTTGGCCTTACCGGCGACAGAGGAGCCGGGAGCCTTGAGCTGGGCGACGGTGGGGACGATAGCGGCATCGAGCTGCAGGTCGCCGTCGATGGCGAGCTCGGGAGCCTTCTCCTTGCAGAACTTCACGGCCTCCTGGACCTTCTTGGCGACCTCGCCGCCGGCGGAGCCCATGGTGGAGTAGGAGAGCATGGCCACGTGCGGCTCAACGTTGCCCATGAAGGTGGACCAGGAATGAGCGGAGGCGATGGCGATCTCGGAGAGCTCGTCGGAGGACGGGTTGATGTTGAGGCCGCAGTCGGCGAAGATCAGCGTGCCGTCGGTGCCGAACTGCGGAGTGTCGGTGCACATCACGAAGAAGGCCGACACCAGCTTGGTGCCCGGGGCGGTCTTGAGGATCTGCAGTGCGGGGCGCAGCGTGTCGGCGGTGGAGTGGCAGGCGCCGGAGACCAGGCCGTCGGCGTCGCCCATCTTGACCATCATGGTGCCAAAGTAGGTAGCATCCATCACCTGGGCGCGAGCCTGCTCGATGGTGACGCCCTTCTTGGCGCGGAGCTCGGCAAACTTCTGCGCGTACTCCTCGTGCTTCTCGGCATTGCGCGGGTCGATGACGGTAGCGCCGGGAACGTTGATCTCGTCGGGGTTGCCCAGGATGACGATCTTTGCCAGGCCCTCCTCGATGATCTTGGTAGCTGCGACGATGGTGCGCGGATCCTCGCCCTCGGGCAGGACGATCGTCTTAAGGTCGGCCTTGGCGGCAGACTTCATACGGTTAAGGAAATCGCTCATGTTACTCCTTACAAGCGTTTCGCTAAGCTCCAGGCGCCTGACTGCACACGAATAAACCCGCTGCTAGCGGGTTTACCTTTCAATAATGTACGCCGCGGTGCTTGAGCTTTCCTTGTGTGGCAAGCTCATTATAGGACGCATTAGCGCTATAATCGCTCTGATAAATATGTCTCGAAGAATGTTCGAGAAAAGCCCAGCTAACGAGCCCGTGGCTTTTGACAAGGAGTATCGATGCAGATTACCTCAGGCCTGCCTGAAGGCTTTAACGCCGGCGCATATGACATGATTGTCGTCGGTGCCGGATATGCCGGTGCCGTTTGTGCCCGCCGTCTCGCCGAGACTATCGGCTATCGCGTTGCCGTTCTGGAGCGTCGTAGCCACATCGCGGGCAACGCTTACGACTGCGCTGATGAGGCCGGGATCCTTATCCACGAGTACGGTCCGCACATCTACCACACTTTTAACGAGCGCGTCCATAATTTCCTGTCGCGCTTTACCAAGTGGACGGACTATCAGCACAAGGTGCTCGCTAACATCAACGGCACCCTTATGCCCGTGCCCTTTAACCATGCGAGCCTCAAACTCGCCTTTGGCGATGAGCGTGGCGAGGAGCTGTATCAGAAGCTCGTGGAGACCTTTGGCAAGGACGTCAAGGTGCCCATCATGGAGCTGCGCAAGAAGAACGACCCCGACCTGGCCGAGGTCGCTGATTACGTCTATGAGAACGTCTTTTTGCATTACACCATGAAGCAGTGGGGCCAGACGCCCGATCAGATCGACCCCTCGATCACCGGCCGCGTTCCCGTCTTTGTGGGCGATGATGACCGCTACTTCCCGCAAGCTCCCTTCCAGGGCATGCCGCAGGAGGGCTACACGGCGCTCTTTGAGCACATGCTCGACCACGACCTGATTGACGTGTTCTGCGACGTGGACGCCCGCGATCTTTTTGAGATCGACGAGACCACCGTCAAGGTCGACGGTAAGGTCTACGGCGGCGAGATCGTCTACACCGGTCCACTCGACGAGCTGTTCAACCTCGACTTGGGCGCGTTGCCGTACCGCACGCTCGATATGAAGTTCGAGACGCTCGATATGGACCAGTTCCAGCCCGTGGGCACCGTCAACTACACCACGAGCGAGGACTACACGCGCATCACCGAGTTCAAGAACATGACCGGTCAGGTCCTGTCCGGCAAGACCACCATCATGAAGGAGTACTCCAAGGCCTATACGCCCGGCTCGGGCGAGACGCCGTACTACGCCATTCTTGAGCCCGAGAATCGTGAGCTCTATGAGCGCTATCTTGAGCGCGTCCAGAACCTGACGAACTTCCACCCAGTGGGTCGTCTGGCCGAGTATCGTTACTACGATATGGACGCCGTGACCAATTCCGCCCTCGATCTTTCGGATGAGATTATCGCCTGCCATGCATAAAGTCATAACATTCGGTATTCCCTCGTATAACGCCGCCAAGGACATGGACCATTGCATCACCTCCATCTTGGAGGGGAGCAATTACGCCACCGATATCGAGATTATCGTGGTGGACGACGGCTCCAAGGACGAGACGGCCGCCAAGGCCGACGAGTGGGAGGCCCGTTATCCTGGAATCATCCGCGCGGTGCACCAGGAGAATGGCGGTCACGGTATTGCCGTCCTTTCGGGTCTGCGCGAGGCGCAGGGCACCTACTACAAGGTTGTTGATTCGGACGACTGGCTTGACGGTGCTGCCCTTTCGACCATGCTGTCGATTCTGCGTGGCTTTGAAGAGCGCGACCAGCGCGTTGACCTGTTTATCTCGAACTACGTGTACGAGAAGGTTTACGAGGGCACGCATACCGCTATTGGCTACAAATTTGCCCTGCCGCGCAAAAAGATCTTTTCTTGGGATCAGATCGGTCATTTCCGCCTGGACCAGAACCTACTCATGCACAGCCTGTGCTATCGCACGGATGTGCTGCGCGAGTCCAACCTTCCCATGCCGCCGCACACGTTCTATGTGGACAACATCTACGCCTACGTGCCGCTGCCGCGTTGCAAGACCATGTACTACGCCGACATCGACCTCTACCGCTACTTTATCGGTCGCGAGGGCCAGAGTGTCAACGAGGCCACGATGGTCAAGCGTCTGGACCAGCAGTTCCGTGTTACGCGTATCATGATGGAGTCGTACCACCTGTACAGCGATGTCGAGTCGTCACGCCTACGTTCGTACATGATGGGCTACTTCACCATGATGATGGCGATCTGCTCGGTGCTCACCAAGCTTTCCGACGAGGATTGTGCCGATGAGCGTCTGAAGACGCTGTGGAATGATTTGAAGGCCTATGACGAGCGTATGTATCGTCGTGCACGTTACGGTGTGGTCGGCTTCTTCACTAACCTCCGCGGTCGTGCCGGAGACAAAACCACACTCGGCCTATACCGTCTTGCCTCAAAGATCTTCAAATTCAACTAGCTGCTGAGTAATCGCTGCTGATAGGTTGACTGGGCCCCTTGGCCTTTAGTTTGCTACTGCGAACAGTCCTGCTCGCACGGAAAGCACATTAAGTGCTTTCCGGCTCGTGCGGAACTTGTATCAAACTAAAGGCCAAGGGGCCTCTGCTATAAGAATCGATTGTCAGGTTATTTGAATTTGAAAATCTTAGACGCGCGGTACACAGGGGCCTGGGCTGAAAAGATTTTGGTTGGTAGGTTGCCCGGTGGGGCTTGGTTATGTTTGTCGCGAGTTCCGCACGAGCCGAAGAGCACTTAATGTGCTCTTCGTGCGAGCCAGGACTGTAGAGCAGCAAACATAACCAAGCCCCACCGGGCAACCGGTCAGGTTAGGCTACTTCGCGGCGCCGGGGATGCCGTGGGAGGTTTTGGCGGTTTTGGCTCCGTTTACGATGGCGGTCTGTAGGGCCCTTACGGCGAGCATGCCCAGCAGGTCTAGGGGTACGGAGGCGCTTGCCTTGGTGCCCAGTTTGCCGCTGGCGAGGGTGTAGATGGTGTCGCCGTCGTTGGTGGTGTGCGTGGGGCGAATGGCGTGCGCGTAGGCGTCTGCGGCCATCTGGGAGACCTTGGTGGCCTGGGCCTTGGTGAGCTCCACGTTGGTGACGATGCAGCTGATGGTGGTATTGGTGCGGTCGAGCGGCATTTGCATGGAGCCGGCGGCGGTAAAGGCCGCGAGCTCCATGTCGACGATCTGGTCGCTATCTGCTGCAGCGCGCATGCCGGCGACCCACTCACCGGTCGTGGGGTCGACGACATTGCCGCAGGCGTTGACCGAGACCACGGCACCCACCTTGACGGGGCCGAGTGCCACGGCGGCGGCGCCAAGACCTGCCTTCATGCAGGTAGCAGGACCCATGAGCTTGCCCACCGTGGCACCGGTGCCGGCGCCCACGTTGCCCTGCTCAAGGGTGGTGGGGGTGTTATCGAGCGCCTCGCGCACGGCGGCGATGCCGGCCTCGATGTCGGGGCGCACCGTGGGGTCGCCATAGGCGAGGTCGAAGATACAGCTCGAGCACACGATAGGCACCTGCGTGGGGCCGACGGGAAGGCCGATGCCGCGGCTCTCAAGCTCGCGAGCGACGCCGCTTGCAGCCTCGAGGCCAAAGGCCGATCCGCCCGAAAGGCAGACGGCGTGGACCTTGTCGACGGTGTTCTCGGGTCGCAGCAGGTCGGTCTCGCGCGAAGCGGGAGCACCGCCGCGAACGTCAACGCCGCCGGTGGCGCCCTCGGGTGCCACGATTACGGTGCAACCGGTGCCGGCCTCCTCGTCCGTATAGTTGCCATAGCAAAAGCCATCGACATCGCAGACGTCAATGGCCTCGAGCAGTGTATCCATGTTTAACTCCTATCGGTTTTCCGCCGCGCCTTGTGCCCGGTCGGGATCCGTACGGTACGCCAAAATTGTAGGCGCTGGGGGATACCCAGCGCCAGATGCAATTACGAGAGTTTTTGAATCGCGCGCGCGACGCGGGCGATGGGTAGGCCCACCACGTTATAGAAGTCGCCCGAAATATCGTGCACGAGCATGCGGCCGCCTGTGCCCTGGATGCCGTAGGCGCCTGCCTTATCCATGGGCTCACCCGAGGCAACGTAGTGCTCGATCTGCTCATCGGTGAGCTCGTAGAATGTCACGTCGGTCATATCGACAAACGACAGGCTCTCGGCGGCATGCGGGGCGGCCGTATCGCCTGCCTTAACGATGCAGACGCCGGTTGCGACCTGGTGCGTGCGGCCCGAAAGCTCACGGAGCATGGTGCGCGCCTCGCCCTCGGTTGCCGGCTTGCCCAAAATCTTGCCGTCGAAGGTGACGATGGTGTCGGCCGCGACCGTCAGCTCATTGGGCTCGGCATACTCGGCAGCAACGGCAGCCGCCTTGGCGCGTGCCAAGCGCTCGACAAGCGTGAGCGGGGCCTCGCCATCAAAGGGCGTTTCGTCGATATCCGCGGGAATCACGCGAATGTTGTAGCCTGCCTCGCGCATCAGCTCTATGCGGCGCGGTGATTGCGAAGCCAAAATCATAGTTGGATGCCCTCGGCGACCTTCTCGACAGCCTTGTCGCCGGCGATCGTGCGCAGCAGCTCAAGCGCAAAGGGGAGCGACTGGGCCATGCCGCTGGCGGTGATGATGTTGCCGTCTTGCGTAACCTTCTCGCCGGTATAGGCGCCCTCGGGGAAGCTTTTCTCAAAGCCAGGGAAGCACGTGGCGTGGCGCCCCTCGAGCAGGTCGAGCTCGCCCAGGATAAACGGGGCGGCGCAGATGGCGGCGACGTGCTTGGTCGCGGCGAACTCGCAGACCACGTCGCAGACGCGCTGATCGGCGCGCAGGTTGGTGGCACCGGGCAGGCCGCCGGGCAGCACGACGCAGTCGTACTCGTCAAAGTTGATCTCATCAAAGAGCGCATCGCAGGTCACGGGGATCTGCAGCGAGCTTACGACCTCGCGCGTGGGCATAATCGAGACGAGCGTGGCGCGCACGCCGCCGCGACGCATGACATCGACCATGGTCAGGCATTCAATCGTTTCAAAGCCATCGGCGGCAAGAACGGCAACGCTGGGCATAAGGGTTCCTTTCATAGGGCGGCATACAATTAGCCGTCTTATACCCCGAAGACCCCCGCTTGCCACGCTCGATTTCCCAATGTTTAAAAGGGACGGGGATTAAATAAGGCTCTGTTAGACCAGGATTGACATACATGTGTCCCCACGGTGCCATATCTTTGACCCCGTAGACCGCGATGATGGGGGCAGCATGAACGCCGAAGACCTGGTCCTCAACTTCAAG
>DBGDDN010000014.1:0-42456 GCA_048343195.1 Collinsella sp. | reverse complement strand
GGCGCGCCAGGGAGATAGTGGACGAGATAGTCGAGAGGCGCGGTCTCAAGAAGGAGTAACATCGGGACTTGCAGCGACGGACCTCAGGACACTCTTACACCACGTCTGCGCGCGCGACCCACTCAGCCGCCTCTATCACGTGCTTGGCGAGAATTGCTGTCGTCACGGCGCCCACGCCACCCGGCACGGGGGTGATTGCGCCAACAACCGGCTCCGCGGCATCAAAATCGACATCGCCGACCAGCTTGCCAGCGGCCTCGTCCCAATTAATGCCAACATCGATGATCGTCTGGCCCTCGCGAACCGCATCCGCGCCAATCGTGCGCGCGCGTCCAACGGCCGCAACCACAATATCAGCTGCACGGCACTCAGCAGCCAAGTCGCGCGTATGCGTATGGCACGTCGTCACCGTGGCATTGCAAGCCGTAAGCATGGCGGCAACGGGACGACCAATCACCAGCGACCGACCGACGACCGCGACCTTTGCCCCATCCAGCTCAACACCGTAATGGTCCAGCAACGCCAACACGGCCTCGGCCGTGCAGGGAGCAAAGACCTCGCCACGACCCGAAAGCGTGGTAAGCAGCGAGGCCGGCGTCATGGAGTCGACGTCCTTGGCGGGATCGAGCGCCGCGGCAACCGCATCCTCGTCAAGTCCAGCGGGAAGCGGGCGAAACATCAGGCAGCCGTGAACAGCGGGGTCAGCATTGATGTCCTTAATAGCCGCCAGCAGCTCGTCCTGCGAAACATCGGCGGGAAGCAAAATGCGGCGAGCCTCGATGCCAACCTTCTCGCAGCGCTTGAGGGCGCCGCGCTCGTAAGATAGATCGTCCTCGCGCTCGCCCACGCGAACGATGGCGAGCGTCGGCACAACGCCGCGCTCACGCAAGGCGGCACAGCGAACAGCAAGTTCCTCGGTCAGCGCGCGAGCAACAGGAGCACCCTTCAGTAGCTCAGCCATGGCTATCCTCTCTTCCTTGCAGCGTCGGCGGCGCGGCGCGCCAGCGCATCGGCGCGCGGCAACCATGTGTCGAGCAGCTCATCACACGCCGTCTCGAGCTCCTCGGCACGAACGCGATCTTTCATAGACGTGGTGTTCGCAAAGAGCGTCAAGCTCGCGCCCTGCATAGCGGCACGGCAGAACACGGCGCCGCACGCCACATCGGACAGCAGCTGACGCGAACCCTTGTCGGCCATGTCCTCGAGCAGCGCCAGCGCACGCCCGCAGGCATCCATAATGCGATACGGCGGCATAGCGGCCACATGCAGCGCATCCTGAATCGCGGTCGCTCGAGCCGGATCGTCACGCGGAATACCGTACGCCGCGGACACCCGCCTGTAGGCACGAACGTCCTCGGAAACCAACTCGACAAGCTCCTGGGCCAGCTCATCAGCCTGGGCAAACGCGCGCGTCAGGTCATCCGCACGATCAGCAAGCGCGGGATTAGTCGCACCGTAGCGGGCAACCATTCCGCACAGCGAGGCGCCCAGCGCGCCCACAAAGGCGCTCGCGCTGCCACCGCCGGGAACCGGCTCGCGCGCGGCAAGCGCCTCGGCAAACCCGCGGCAGGTCTTGTCCATCATCTCTTGGCTCATACGCATGCACCTTCAAGTCATATACATCGGTCGGGTGGAAACCGCCGACCGACCGCATCGATCACATAATGGTGCTAAGTCTAGCCCATAAGTACATAAGCGTCAGCGCACCTGGCCATCGCGGATTTCTATGACGAACGATAGGCGTCGGCACCGCAAACATGGAACACATGGCCCACCTTTCGAGACTTCCGGGCAGCGGCAACTGGGGCATACATATAGGTAAGGAGCCCTATGTTGGGGCAAGCTCATCACGGCACCGGACGACGAATGGAAGAATAACCGCACAGTAAACAAAGACATCATGCGCATGCGTAACCGCCGCCCCAGCGATCCGCGGCACACGATGTCCCTGGCAGACAAGGAGGACGCCACCATGAAGAAAAAGACCCTATCGATCCTTTCCCTTTGCATCGCCCTCTTTGCCGCGTTTGCCCTTGTCGGCTGCGGCGGGAGCGCATCGGGCGGCGGCAGCGCCCCCAAGAGCGAGAGCAAGGAAAAGGTCCCCGTCGCCAAGAAGACCGACTTTATCTGGTTTAAGGTCGAGATGCCCGAGAGCGTTGGCGTGAGCGACTCTGCCGGCAAGAATGCCGACAGGGTCCAGCTCACCTTCCCCGAAGACGAGAACGCCTCGGCCGATCGCTTTATCCCCGTTTGGAAAAAAGCGCTGACGGCCGAGGAATCCCACGCCGACCAGGCGGAAAAGAAGGGGGATACGTTCCAGTGGAAGGATGGCGGGTCCGTCGAGTATAACGGCAGGACGTGGCTCGTCGGAACATACGAGGACAACAGCGGCATCTCAACCATGCTTTTTACCGATGTTGAGCCGGGAAGCGTCTACGTCCTCATCTCGAACTTCGACCAGCACAAGAAAGAAGCCGAGGCACTCCTCAACTCCATCGAGTTCCCCGATGACATGGAAGAGGCAGTTTCCGAGGCACGCGAAGTCGAGATTTCGAGCATCGAGATCAAGTAACGGGACACCCGCACGCGCCTACGCGCACCCGCGCACATGCGCCCCATTAAAACAACGGGCGCCCAACCCGGGGAGGGCCGACAGCACCAGCCCTCCCCTCTTTTGCGCCCGAACATATTGCCACTTAACGGCGCAAATCCGGCCCTCAGAATGGGACACATGGCCCACCCTAGCGAGCCGTCCACGCGTACAGTAAAGACAGGTAATCCATGGGCGGTTACAGATCGAGGAGGACACGACCATGAAAAAGAAGGCCTTTGCGATTCTCACCCTCTGCATCAGT
Source organism: Collinsella sp. (assembly GCA_048343195.1). Lineage (GTDB taxonomy): Bacteria > Actinomycetota > Coriobacteriia > Coriobacteriales > Coriobacteriaceae > Collinsella. The sequence continues at coordinate 39,601 of DBGDDN010000014.1, read as the reverse complement.
CTCTTTGCCGCAGTTGCCCTGGTGGGCTGCGGTGGCAGCGGCGACGCTACCGGAAGTGGCGGTGGCGGCGGCGCAGAAAAGCCAGCCGTGGATATGAGGACCGACTTCATTTGGTTTAAGGTCGAGGTCCCCGAGGGCGTCGAGATCACCGACGTCGCAGGCGACACTGCCGACAGGGCCCAGTTTAAGTTCACCGAGAGCGAGCACGCCAGCGATCGCTTCATCCCCGTCTTCGATCCTGATAAGAACGCCGACGAGCTGTTCGACTACGAGGCAAAGTGGAATGCCAGCTTTGAGTGGACCGAGAATGACCCCGTCAAGTACAACGGCAAGACTTGGCGCAACGCTTCCTATACACACTCGGGCGGCGTAACGACCGAATACTTCACCGACGTTGACGGCGGCAGTGTGTATGTGCGTATCGACAACGTCGAGGAGCACAAGGACGCCGTCGAGACCATGATGAAGTCTCTGGAATTTGCCGACGACATCGCCGAGGCCAAGACCGAGGCCATGGACGTCAAGCTCGACGATATCGAGATCAAGCGCTAAGCGACTGGCGAGCGCAACGGGAAACACGGTCGCAGTGCAAACAAGCGACGGTACCCCAGCGCTTCGTACCCAGGGAGGGCCGGTAAACCGACCCTCCCTTTCTTATGCCTGTAGCCGACGAACGCGAGGATGCCGGACGCCGGAACCGCCCCAAATGTGGCAACAGTACGAAAACGACAAACACCCCAACACGTCCGCCCACCGATTTATTGCGCCGCGCAGACAATTAAACCAGCATCTTTAAACATCTGGGCAGTATAGTGACCAAAACTATCGCATAACCGCACTCTGCGAATGGAGAAGTTATGACCGAACACCATGCCATCAGCCGCCGAGCGTTTACGCTGGGCCTAGGGCTTGCGGCGTTGTCACCACTTGCAAGCCTGCCCGAAACCGCAGCGCCGGGCATTCCCCTGCGAGCGGCATTTGCAGACAACACACCCGCACCGTCGGACAGCCTCCACAATTTCGTCATTCGCCTTCGCCCCACGGGCTATTTTCGCACCGCGAGCGTCAACCAAGACGGCAACGTTCGCGGCAACGTCTGTCACCTGTTTAACGACGGCACGTCCAGCAAGCTCATCCTTGAGAACGTAACGACCAAGAATGACGATACAAACTGGTACGCCATCCGCACCTTGCTCAATTTCGAAGAGCATAAAAAGACGGGCTACAGCATTTGGTCGGTCGACGACGACTCGGACAAAGATGGAAAGGTCATCCACGTATGGGGCGGCGAGTATGACAACAAGCCCAGCCGCGCTTTTGCGTTCGAGCGTCAATCAAACGGAACCTACATCATCCGAGACCGCACGGTCGAGAAAGAAACCGAGAAAAAAGACATTAAGTACCTGGCAATAGAATCGAACGGCAAAGACCAGGACAACAATAAGATCTGCCATAAGAGTAAGAGCATTCCGTGGGAGCTCGAACTTATCGGTTACGACATGAAAAAGAACGATGCCACGGTTAGCAGCCTCGACTGGATCACGTACAGCAGCTACGTCGACGGACCATGTTGGATGAAATACGTCGACGACAACAAGTTCCTCGACGAGCTGAGCATCCCGGGTACGCACGATTCGGGCACCTGCAGCGTGGACAACGACACTGAGCCCCAATCCTCGCAAGTAAAATGCCAGCAGGATTACATTCCCACGCAGTTGCTCGAAGGCATTCGCTATTTCGATATCCGGCTCGGAAAGGGCGATGACCCCGGCATCGACCACGGGATTTTCTACCTACTCAAAAAAGACGGGAACTATCTGCATCTCTCCGATGTCATCGGGTACTTCAAAACGTTTTTGAACGAAAACCCGTCAGAAGCGCTCATCATGCTCGCATCGCGCGGCAACGATGAGGCTACCGACGAAAGCATAACGACGGCCTTCGCCAAGGTTATGGCCGATAACCCCAACCTGTTCTACACGTCGAGCCACGTCCCCACGCTGGGCGAGGTGCGCGGAAAGATCGTCCTGCTGCGTCGATTTGGGCTCGCCGGCAACAGCGTAAGCGGCCACACGTGGGGCCTCGACCTCACCCAATGGGATGACAAGATCAAGGCGCATTCCGGGCAGTCGATGTGTCTCGTCCAAGACGCGCGGGGATTTGAAGCCATAGGGGAAACGGGCAATGAAGAGCCCTATTGCACCAAGGTATATGCCCAGGACAAGTACAAACTCACGGGAACCGACAAGCTCAGCTGGGTCGATAATGCGCTGAAGGAAACGACCGGGCGCACGCGCAACGAGGTAGATGTCGAGGACGATAACGGGGCCAAGGAGAAAGTCCTGGAGCGTTGCTGGTCTATCAACTACACCAGCTGCACGGGCTTGTCGCACGGAGGCAATCCTTTTACCTCGGCACGAGTAGTCAACGAGCATCTGTATAAGAGCCCGTACATCAATCCCAGCGGCATTGAGGATACAAAGTCAGATTACCTCAAGCACATTGGCATCATCGCATCCGACTTTGTTGATGCGGCGCTGGCCCGGAGCATCTATCAGCGCAATTACGATACGGAGCACAAGCAGACGGCTTCGTACTATCTCCCGTACTATCTCCCGACCCGCATGCGCATGACGTACGGCGACTCGCTGAGCGATGCCTCATTCCAGGATGGCAAGACCGTTGGCGAGGGCCGTTTCCGCCTCGTTAACAGCAGCAACGCACTCAACGTGGCCGCTTCTGGCAGCGCGTTTGCCATCGAATACGTGGATGTCGACGCCCTGGGCAACGAGACCGCTACAGGACTGCAGGGCTTCGTGCCCATCGATATCGATCCACTCGCGCTGACGCCCCATTTTGAGGGACTCGAAGGCCTTAAGGCCGGCGAAGACGTGCGCGCCAAGATTGCGGCATCACTCGAGGGCAAGCTCGAAACCGATGCCTGCACGGCCCAGCTCGAGTTTGTGCACGACGCGAACGGCGCTCCGGGCACGGCAATGGCCGAGGGCGAAACATTTGCCGCAGGAACGTACTGGGTGCGCGTGAACGGTCTCTTGGGCGACGCGGCGCAGAACTACACGCTCGCCAGCGACGGAGCCGCAAGCTTTACCGTAGCGGCCTCGGACAGTGCAGGCGGCGCCGGCACCGGCACGGGTTCCAACGCAGACGGCGCCGACAAGAACGGCGGCGGCAACAAGAGCAAGGGCTCGACCGGAAAACTCGCCGACACGGGCGACGGCTCTGGCATCGCCGCCGGGCTCGCCGCTGCCGCCGTGGCGACAACGGTCGCCGGCGCGGCAATGCTTGCCAATGACCGCGAAAACGTTGGGGACGACAGCGAATAGGCAAGCCCGCCTTTTAGACACATCGACTCAATCGGGGGCGCAGAACACCGTTCTGTGCCCCCGATTTTTACCTTGGCCCTAACGCCGCTATCGGCTACATCACCATGTTCAGCGCGTTCACAAATTCCTGGGCCTTCGCACGGCTGCTCAGGCTAAAGACACAAGCAGTCAACAGCCTGTTACGTAGGAAAACATCGCGGCCCTTGATCCTGTTGACCCCCGTGATGTCCTTAAGATAGACAATCTCGGTGTGCTTGCCGCCGAAAGTGCCCTTCTTGAGCACCTCAATACGGTTGGGGTAGATCTTAACGTCTTTAAACCTACCCGAACCTTTGTCCTGGAACAGCAAAGTGTTGTTATCCATGCGTGTCACTCCCGCGGGGTTCGCTAAAACTGCCTCTATGGCCACATTTTAGTCACCGCAAGGCCCCATGCGATGATGTCAGACAGCACAGCAATTCGTGTCCGCGCGAGGCTTTAAGATAGGTATGCTCAGCTGCATCGATGCGACCGGAATATTCTAGGAGCACGCCTCGTATTATTCGCCATTAGAGGAGGTCTTACCTGGTTTACGTATGGGAATTCGAGTTCTTTGATTCGGACGGCATTGAACTTCCCGTGCCAGACTTCGGACATGAGCCGCGACACGGCGGCAAGATTATCGCTGTAGCCGTCAACCGCGAACTCGGCGACATTCCCGCCGTCACCGCAGTGGATGCCGCGCGTATGCTCGGTGTTAGCTCAGCACGGGTGTCACAACTGCTAAATGCAGGACTGCTGGATTCATGGAAGGATGGCACCAAGCGCATGATGTCCAAAGCCTCCATCGAGGCACGACTCGCCGATGCACCAAGGGTGGGACGCCCCAAAGAGGCCCCCGTTGCCGTGTAAGGCGATGCCGCTGTGGGCTTTCATCACCTGACATGCATGGCAGCCAGGAACGCTCGATTCGGGACTCACTGCGCCCCGAATCGAGCTGGGCCCATTGCTGCAGGTTGATTCGCATCCCCGATCCCAAAAAGACAGAAGCGCCACTTGCTTCGTTGAGCCCCAACATCCGACCCCGGCTCCCCCTCGTATCCCCAGCGGCATTTCAACTCCAGGACATGTCGCGATCATGCCCGGTCATCCATGCAAATGGACACCACTCTAACACTGGGGTCAGATATCCCCCGCTGCGGCGTATAGGGTAAAATCTTGTCTGCCGCGGAATCCGCCTGCGGGCAACGCTCCGATCTCCGATTGGGGTGAAGCCTATGAACTTGTTTCTTGAAATCCTGCGCCTCTCGATGTACGCGACCGGCATTGCCCGGAACCTCTACGCGATCTGGCGGGAATATAAGCAGTAACGGATAGCGAAGGGAGTCATAGAAAAGGGCCGGTTGCAGCCGGCCCTAGACGATAATACCTGCGTTGCCCGCGTCTCCGAAGTTTAAGCGCTGAGGAGCGGGTTCCGCGGCACAACCTGATTTTACCCAGTGAGGCAGCTCTTTTGCAGCCGCTCCACTGTTTATTTACATCTGGCACCCTCAAACAATCAGACGGCAGCCCGCACTCCTGAGAGCCGCCCCATACCCCCGGCCATCACGTTACGGTGCCAACCGGCACCGCTCCCCTACTTCCCAAATAGCGCACCCAGCAGGCCGCGGCGTTTGGGCTTCTCCTCTCGGTAGGAACCCTCGACGGCGGCTGCAACCTGGCGCGGTTGCTCGCCGCCTCCACGGCGCACGATCTGGTACAGGAACGGCGATTTAACGTATTTGACCTCGACGGGCGTGGCGTGCACGGTGCTCTCACCAGACAGATGCAGACTCGGGCTGAGCGGCGCCACAATATGCGTCTCGCGCTTGTCGCTAAACACCACCGCGGCCGCGCGGCCCGTCTGGCCGTTTACGGCGATGCGCACCTGCTCGCCGTCGCGGCTATCCGTTGCCGGACGGTCGACAAAGTACACCGGCACCATAACTAGGCCGTCCTTGTGCTTGCGGGCCTTGCGCGCCCAGGTGCGGATGCTCTTTTTATTGAGCCCCAGTACAGCCTCGGCGTCGTTGCCCGCAACGTCGAGCGCCAACTTATCAATGACCACCTGGTCCTTGGTAGACGCATCGACTGAGACAACGCGAAAGTCACCTTCCTGCATGGCGGGATCGAACGGACCGACCTTGGCAAAGTCCCACGGCTCCAAAATGCCCATGAGGCGAACGTCCAGGTAGTTTGCCCTGGGGTATGCCCAGTCGAGCACCTCGTAGTACACCAAGGTTTCCTTGCTCAGGCCCTTGCCCGGGAAGCTCGCCATCATGCGCAGGTCCGCCAGCGCCATGGGGAAATAGAAGAGCATCATGTCGTTTTGGATCGTATCTTCTACATCGTGCCCGGCAAAGGCGTCGGGATACTGACGCACCAGCCGCAGCGCGTTGGCACGTGCCTGCTGCGGCGAGATTTCGCAGGGAATACCCTGCTCGGGCACATACTCCGCACCAACGCCCATGGTCAGGCGCTTGCTAAACGTCCCCGGCTTGAGCAGGTCGGCAATGCCGATCTTATTGCCGCAGGACGGGCACTCAAACACACGCTGCGTTGACTCGCCCTCAAAGGACGCACCACAGAAGGGACAAGGAATACTCACATGCGTGGCCTCTTGGAACTCTTGCGCCGTGCCGCGATCCTCCCACAGCAGATGTTCCAGGACCGACTGATTGCGCCAGTGCGAATTGAAGAAATACCAGTCCGGGTCCTCCGGGCGCTCGAGTTGCGACACATGCGTGAGCTTGAGCAGTCCATCCACCACCGTCAACGGCGTATGGCGAATGCCCAAAGCGCTCTTGGGCTCTCCGGCGTCCGCCTGCCACGGAATGACCGCACCGCAATAAGCGCACTCAAAGCTGCGCTTAGCTTGGTGTGTGTACATAGGGCCGCCGCAGTTTTGACATTTAATGGCAAACATCTCGTCCATGGAAACGTCCTCCTTTGCACAGGGGCTGTCGGCATTAAGTATGTCGATCAAACAGGCACATGCCCATACCCATGTGGCCCAAAATGGACCACCCAGGCAGACGAGAAGGCTCGCTCGTTAGCACCGGCAGACTATTGCTGCATTTTCTGAGCATCGGTGCACGGCGCCCCCGCGCGAGCTACACTATCCCCTTAAACATGATTGTGAGGACGACCGCTATGCTATTTGTAAATCGGCTGGTACATACGCTTGTTCCCGGCAGCGAGGACGAGCCGGTCGATGCATCTTGCCGCACCAACGCGGGTTTTACCGCAAGCCTCATCTGCATTGGACTCAACATCACCCTGTGCCTGGCCAAGGGCATCGCGGGCCTGCTCGCCGGCTCCGTCTCCCTCATCGCCGACGCTTTCAACAACCTCTCCGATGCCTCGAGCAACATCGTGAGCCTGCTCGGGTTCCGCCTTGCCAGCCGCCCGGCAGACGAAGGCCACCCCTATGGTCACGGCCGCTATGAGTACCTAGCCGGCCTGTTCGTCGCCGTCCTGGTTTGCGCCGTCGGCATCAACCTGATCCTCGAGTCGGTCACCAAGATCATCAAGCCTTCCCCCACCGCTTACACGTTCATTTCCCTTGCGGCACTGGCTACGTCCATGCTCGTAAAGCTCTGGATGGCCGCGTTCAACCGCACGCTGGGTAACCGCATCGATTCCGAAACGCTCATCGCCACGGCGCAGGACTCCAAAAACGACGTCATCACCTCGGGCTCGGTCTTGGTGGCGGCGCTTATTTCGCAGACGACCGGCTTTGACCTCGATGGCTGGGCAGGCCTGGGTGTGGGCATCTTCATCTGCATCAGCGGCATGGGCCTAGTGCGCGACGCCATCAGCCCATTGCTGGGGCAAGCGCCCGACCCCAAGCTCGTCCAGGCAATCCGCGACAAGATCATGTCCTATCCGCAGGTCTTGGGCACACACGACCTGATGGTGCACGACTACGGCCCCGGTCGTCAGTTTGCCAGCGCCCACGTGGAGATGCCCGGCGAGGGCGACGCGTTTGAGCACCACGAGATCCTGGACACCATCGAGCACGACATCAAGCGCCAGATGGGCATTGGGATCACGCTGCACTGCGACCCCATCGCGACAACCGGCGACGACCTGCGCGGCTGGGTCAAGCGCGGCGTCATGCAGATCGATCCCGCGCTCTCCATCCACGACCTGCACGAGCACGACGGGTTCGTTTCGTTTGACCTGGTGCGTCCCGACGGCTTTGACATATCCGACGAGGAGCTGCTGGAGCTCGTCACGCGCATCGTGCATGAGCGCCGGCCCGACGTCTCGTGCGTCGTCACGTTCGATTCGGGCTTTAGCTCGCCCGAGCGTCCGGCCGAGCAGCTGTAGCCCCGCTCCGCTCGTCCGCTAGTTTCCCTGCGCGCCCGAGATGCCGTTTTGCAGGGCGTTCCAGGCATCCGTCGCCATGTCGCCCAAGTTCTGCGCGGTGTCGCCCAGGTTCTGGGCCGTATCGCCCAGCTCTTGCGCCTTGTCTCCCAACTCCTGTGCCTTGTTGCTCAAGTCCTCCAGCGTGTTGGAGCTCGAGCTGTCGGTACCGCTTTGTCCGTCGGACGAGTTGCCCAAGCCGTTCTTGTGCGTGAGCTGAATTTCAAGGTTGCCGCTGTCGTTATAGTAGGCAGAAGTAACGACCCAGTTGGCATCGACGACGGGCGTTGAGCCATCATCAGTCAGGACCACGGCATTCGAAAGATCGGCGCCGCGCGACTTGAGGATCTTCTTGGCGTTGGACCAGTACTGCCCCGGGATATCGCTCAGATCGACGGTGCTAGACGAGGCGGACTCGGTTTGCTCGGCAGTGGCATCGGCCGTTGAACTCCCCCGCTTGTTGAGCATGCCCGACACGATGGCAAACACAATCGACAGCGCAAAGAAGATCGCCAGTACGATGAGGATCTTCTTGATCACGCTCGACGAACGCGACGGCTTCCTCTCCTCGTCCTCGCCATATTGCGGAATCGACTTGGGGTACTCGCGATACGGCTCGCGCGACTCGTAGCGAGGCTGCGCCGTGCGAGGCGTATACGTCGTCTGCTGAGGCTGCGGAATGGGATTTTGCGGCAGGTCATCATAGGGATTCGGCGTCGAGGCAGCATAAGAATCCTGCGGCGCGCAATCAAACGGGTCTGCCGCCGCGTTGCCATAGGGGCTTTGCAAAGATGCAGCGTAAGGGTCCTGCGCCGCGTCGCCATAGCCCATAACTCGGGTGAGCTCGGCAGAAGGCTGCGTCGCGGCGGGGTCGACATAACCGGGGTTGGGAACAACGCGGGTCGCATCGGCGCTATCGCCAGCCTGCGCGGAACCGTAGCCGCCCATCACGGTTGTCTTGTCCTGATCCATGCAACGATTCCTTTCCGTCGCCTGTAAGCATCAAGTTATCCATGCATTCTACCAGCGCAAAAGCCTATGATGGACAGAGTCCGTCGGTATCTACAAGACATGCGCGGGTCTAAGGATCAAAAAGCCCCGCCGGGCCTTGTGGGCACGGCGGGGCGGGCTAGCAGCGATGGACAGCAGACTTAGAACAGGCCGGTGATGTTGCCGTCGTTGTCGACGTCGATGTTCTCGGCCGCAGGGACCTTGGGCAGGCCCGGCATGGTCAGAACACTGCCAGTCAGTGCGACCACAAAGTGGGCGCCGGCGGAAACCTTGAGCTCACGCACCGTGATGCGGAAGTTCTCGGGAGCGCCCAGGGCCTTGGCGTTGTCGCTAAAGCTGTACTGCGTCTTGGCGACGCACACCGGCAGGTTGCCAAAGCCGTTCTCGCGCAGCTCGGCGAGCTGGCGCTTGGCGGCCGGCGTAAAGTCAACGCCGTCGGCGCGGTAGACCTTGGTGGCAACGGCCTCGAGGGCATCAGCGACATCAGCGCCGTCCTCATAGGCAAACTTGAGCTCGCTCGGCTGCTCAATCAGACGCATGACCTCATCGGCCAGCTCGAGCGCGCCCTCGCCGCCCTTGGCCCAGACCTCGGAAAGCTTAACGTTGACGCCGAGCTTCTGGCACTCGGACTCAATGAGCGCGAGCTCAGCCTCGGTGTCCGTCGGGAAGCGGTTGATGGCGACCACGCAGGGCAGACCATAAACGTTCTGGATGTTGTCGACGTGACGCAGCAGGTTGGGCATGCCAGCCTTGAGTGCCTCGAGGTTCTCCTCGTTGAGGTCGGCCTTGGCGACGCCACCGTTGTACTTCAGCGCGCGAGCGGTCGCGACGATCACGACAGCGCTGGGGCGAACGCCCGTCATGCGGCACTTGATGTCGAGGAATTTCTCGGCACCCAGATCGGCACCGAAGCCGGCCTCGGTAATGGCAACATCGCCAAAGCGCATCGCCATACGCGTGGCCATGATAGAGTTGCAGCCGTGGGCAATGTTGGCGAAGGGACCGCCGTGGACAAACGCGGGCGTGCCCTCGAGCGTTTGCACCAGGTTGGGCTTGAGCGCGTCCTTAAGCAACGCGGCCATGGCACCCTGGGCCTTAAGGTCGCGGGCACGGACGGGCTCGCCGGCAAAGCTATAGCCGACGACAATCTCACCCAAGCGTTCCTTGAGGTCGCTGATGCTCGTAGACAGGCACAGGATTGCCATGACCTCAGAGGCGACGGTGATATCGAAGCCGTCCTCGCGCGGCACGCCTTGAGCCTTACCGCCAATGCCGTCGATGACGTGGCGCAGCTGGCGGTCGTTCATATCGACGACGCGTTTCCAAGTGATGCGCTTAACGTCGATGCCGAGCTGGTTGCCCTGCTGAATATGGTTATCGAGCATGGCTGCCAGCAGGTTGTTGGCAGCACCGATAGCGTGGAAGTCGCCGGTAAAGTGCAGGTTGATATCCTCCATGGGGATCACCTGAGCCCAGCCGCCACCGGCAGCACCGCCCTTAACGCCAAAGACGGGGCCGAGCGAAGGCTCGCGCAGGGCCACGGCACTCTTGACGCCGCGACGACGCAGGCCATCGGCCAGACCGATGGTCGTGGTGGTCTTGCCCTCGCCCGCAGGCGTTGGGTTGATAGCGGTCACGAGGACGAGCTTGGCCTGGTGATCGGTCGGCTCGTTGAGTAGTGAATAGTCAACCTTAGCCTTGTCGAAGCCGTACGGAATCAGGTGCTTTACGTCGACGCCGGCGTTCTTAGCCACCTCGGTAATGGGCAGCGGCGTGACAGAACGTGCGATTTCGATGTCAGTAGGCATGGGCGGTCCTTTCGTTACCGAATGAGAAAAAGACCAATTCAGCATAGCACGGGCGCGCAATAGTAAAACACCCGTAACCGATGAATGGCGATATGTTTATCCAATGCTCAGCGATAGCCTACAGACTAGCCAAAACAAACCCGTCTCTAAACGGCTGGCTCGATGCCCAAGTGCTCAAAGGTGCGAAGGGTTGCCTGACGGCCCTGCGGCGTACGAATCATCAACCCGCACTGCAGCAGATAGGGCTCATAGACATCCTCGAGCGTGCCCGGGTCCTCGCCCACCGCGCTGGCAAGGGTCGTAAGTCCCACGGCACGACCGGAGAACGTCTTAGCGAGCGTCTCCAAAATGCGAATATCCATCCAGTCCAGACCGAGCTCGTCGATCTCGAAGAACTCAAGCGCCTGGCGACAGATATCGAGCTCGATGGGGCCGTTGCCGCGCACCTGTGCGTAATCGCGCACGCGCTTGAGCAGGCGGTTGGCAAGACGTGGCGTGCCGCGCGAACGCGAGCCGATCTCGAGTGCACTGGGATGGTCGATCGTCACGCCCAGGATAGTCGCCGAGCGCGTCACAATCTGCGCGAGCTCCTCGACCGTGTAGTAATCCAGGCGATATGAAATGCCAAAGCGGTCGCGCAACGGGCCGGTCAACATGCCTGAGCGGGTCGTTGCCGCTACCAGCGTAAACTTGGGAATATCCAGGCGAATCGAGCGAGCCGCCGGACCCTTGCCAATCACGATATCGAGGGCAAAGTCCTCCATCGCGGGATACAGGACTTCCTCGACCGAACGGTTGAGGCGGTGGATCTCGTCGATAAACAGCACATCACCCGGCTGCAAGTTAGTAAGGATGGCTGCCAGGTCGCCCGTGCGCGCGATGGCAGGGCCACTCGTGGTCTTGATCTGAGCGCCCAGCTCGTTGGCGATAACGGTGGCCAGCGTGGTCTTGCCCAGGCCCGGAGGACCCGAGAAAATCACGTGGTCGAGCGTCTCGCCACGGCTCTGCGCTGCCTCGATGAGCACGCGAAGGCTCTGCTTGATATGCTCCTGACCGCAGTAGTCATCCAAGCGCTGGGGACGCAGGGTACGGTCGACATCGAGGTCTTCGGCCGTCAGCTCCGAGCCCACCATGCGCTCGCCGTGCGCCATGGATGCCGCCGGCGAGTTGCCGGGCGTCGCCCACAGGTCCTGAGAGTCATCGGCTTCCCACATCACGCATCCATTCCGAGTCGCTTAAGCGCCGCGCCGAGCAGATCCTCGACACGCATATTCTGCCCATCATACCCGCTCAGGGCAACATCGGTCTCCTGCAGGCTAAAGCCCATGAAAAGGAGTGCCGCACGGGCATCATCGATCACCGAAGGAGCGGCGGCGGGAACCGGCATCGAAACCTGTCCGGGAATCACGTCGACCGGCACAAAGCCCTTGTCCTTGGCAAAGGTGCTCTTGAGTTCCAGGATCAGGCGCTGAGCTGTCTTTTTGCCCACACCGGGTACCTTGGCCATACCCTTGTCGTCCTCGGCCATCACCAGCGAATACAGCTGCCCCACGGTATAGGTGGAAAGCACGGCGAGCGCCAGGCGCGGGCCAACGCCCGAAACGGACACGAGCCGGTCGAACATCGTGCGCTCATCCTTTGAGGAAAAACCGAAAAGTGTCATGGCGTCCTCGCGCACCTGCATACGCGTGTAGAGGCGGACCTCGCCGCCGGGCGTCGGCAACGTGGCCGCAGTGCTGCCCGAGATGCCGAGCTCAAAGCCAACGCCCGACACATCGACGACAGCAGAGCTCATCGTGGACTCGACAAGCGTTCCGTGGAGCTGGGAAATCATCAGTATCCGGTTCCTCTCTGTTGATAGAACTCGCCGCCGGTAAGCGCCCGGGTGCGGCTGAGGTTTACGTGGCAGATGGCGCAAGCCAGGGCATCGGCGGCATGGTCGGGATGCGGGTCGTGATCGAGCTGTGTGAGCGTACGAACCATATACGCGACCTGCCGTTTGTCCGCGGCGCCGGTACCCACAACAGCCTGCTTAATCTGCATAGGCGTGTACTCGCCAATCTCGAGCGCGCATTCCGAAAGCGCCACGAGCGCGGCGCCGCGGGCATGCGCCGTGGGGATGGCCGAGCGGACGTTGGCGCCAAAGTAGATGCTCTCGATAGCAGCGGTATCGGGTCGATAACGCTCCACGACGCCCTTGAGGTCGCGGGCGATATGCGACAGGCGCACCGCGAGCGGACTGCCCGCGCTGGTCTCGATACAACCGTAGGCACGGCAGCGAACCTCGCCGCGCCGTTCCTCGATAATCCCCCACCCCGTATGGGCCAAACCGGGGTCGATACCCAAGATGACCAAGCCGACCTCCCCTCGCCACAAGCACGGCGCAAGGCAAGGCCCCGCGCACTATTCACGAACGTCTGTTCTAGAATAACACAACGGGGCCAAGATGCTTAGTTGAAGTATCGGTGTTGGGAGCGAATCCCATCCCATAGTTAGTTTTGGCTGAAGAACGGAAACTGCCTCGGATCAACCGGCGGTTGCAGCATCGGTCCGCCCTGGGGCCCACCCTGCGGGCCGCTCTGGCCGCCCATCATCTTATCGATGGCGTCCTGGACCTCGCCCTCAAACTTTTTCATGCCCTCGTGCAGGCGGCGCTGGCCGTCCTCGGAGCGCAGCTCCTCCATCTGCTCGGGCGAAATACCCAGCAGGTCACCCAGTATGCCCATCATCTCACCACGCATGCGCTCGCTTGTATCCTCGTCAGCAAAGCGGTTCACCTCGGCGCGCGCCAGCGCATCGACCGTCATGCGTTCCTTGCCGCTCAGCCCCAGGTCGGACCACGCGAGCATATACGGCCAGGCACGCTCGGCAAACGACCGGGCCGAGACGATCGGCGCCGTCGGCAGCTGGCGGCGAGCCGCCTCTCCCTGGCGCACGAGCATCAGCAGCAGTGAGCAGGCCTCGGGCTTGCCGGCAGCCATCGGAATGTCGTCGAAGGGACGGTTGCGGTCGACGTGCGACTCGAGCGTGCCATCGACCTCGCCCGGCTCGAGCCCACCGAGCAGCTGCGCCGCGCGATCGAGCATGTCGACCGGACCGTCAAGCGTCGAGAGCGCCCGCGCCAGCACGCGCTCCATGCAATCCTCCACCGCGTTGAGCGTCACGAGCTCCTGCGGCACCACGGCGGACGTGCGGTTACGCACACGCGCCACAAACTCGAGCGTCGACAGGTATACGTCACCAAAGGGCGCATAATCGCCCTGGTAGCCGCCGCAAAGCGCGGGCGCCGCCAGCGCGTACTCAGTTTTGGACAGCGGACTCAGCGCCATCGCACCCAGCTCGAGCGCCGTATCCTCCAGCATGAGGCCCAGCGTGCGAGAGCGCAGGCGCTCGGCGTCGCCCGCCGACACATCGCGGTCGAGCACACGCGCGGCATCCGGCGCATCGCGCTCAACCGTGCGAATATGCAGGCGCTCGGCAATGGCGCGAACGGCGGCACAGCGAGCAGCCTCGGCCTCCTCCTGCGCCGGCGTAAAGATGCGGTTGCGTCCCAACACCAGGCCGACCACATTGCGCGGACCTAGGGCGTCGACGGCAAGCGCCGCCAGCAGGGACGACGGCAGGTCGCCCTCGAGCGCCACCACGGCGCGCGACGTACCGCGGGCGCGGGCGTTATCGCGAACGGCGAGCACCAGCGCCTGCCACAGCCATTCCTCGGAGCGAAACTCGGGCAGCTCGTGGTCCTCCAAGGCATCGAGCATCACACCGCGCTGGATCTCCTGAACCAGCAGGCTCTCCTCAAAACACGGCGCTTGGGCCACCGCGCGGCCGCAGTCGTCGAGTACAAACGAGCCGCCGGTATACACCGACTCGTCGTACGCACCGACCGGCGCCATGCAGGCAAACCACACGCTGCGCTTAGATGCGATCTTGCGATAGGCTCCGCTGCGCACGGCGGCGATCGCGGCGGTCTCGCGGTCGGTCATATCAAACGCGTTGAACTGGAAATAGACAATGAGGTCGACGCCGGTCGGCAGCATCTCGAGCTCGCGGTCCAAGTCGAAGATCACCGCGATGCGCACGCCGTCCACGTCAAACACCGGCGGTGCCCAACGGGCATCGCCGTTCCCACCGCGCTGCAGGGCAATGCTCGAACGGGCCGGCACCACATGACCGTCCTTGAGCATCATGTAGTCGAGCAGGGGCTGGCCCTCAAACGAAACCGCCGCGGGCACGATGCAGATCATATCGAGCTCTTGGATACGCTCGGCGACGCCGGTCAAGCCGGCAAGTATGTCGTGCTCAAAGTCGGCAGCGCCCACCAGGCCGCCGGGCAGGGCTCCCATAAAGAGCGGAGCCGGGACGCACAGCATGCGCGCACCGCGCTCGTGGGCCAGGCGCGCCTGGTCCTCGATGCGACCGCAGATACCCTCAATATCACCCAGGCGCATATCGATCTGTGCAAGTGCGAGCTTCATGGCTCAGCCCTTTCCGTCGTAAACCATCGTTGTCGTAGTAAAAGCGCCGGCCGCATGATGCAGTCGGCGCTCGCATGTGCATATGCTAGCTATGATACCCCGAGCGGGGGCGCGCTCCTAGAACGTCGCGGACCACAGCCCGTGCAGGTTGCAATAGACATAGACGGTACCGGTCTTGGAACCGCCGGCAAAAAACGTCGCGGGCTTCATGCCGGGCTGGAGGTAATGGACCTCCAGACGGCCCTCGGCCTCAAGGGCGATCCACTCGATGTAGTGCTCGGGCACCATAGGATGCTCGACCGAGCCCACGCGCGCACGGATCACGTGACCGTCGCGCTCGCTCTCGACGACGGGCACGTGCTTCTCGTGCGCCGCGTCCTCGGTGTTCGCGGTCAGCTCCGTGCAGCCGGCAGGGGTTGCAACGTCGTTGCCCAGGGCGGCAATGAGCTTGCCATCGGGGTCCTTAAAGAATTTCGCCATGATGTTCTCCTTTGCTGATGTGCCGATGTTCTTGAGGTTCTTATGCCCAAAGGCAAGCGAACCATCCACGGCATGGCAAATGAACACATAACGGGCGGAGACGATGGGACAGCGTGCGCTATCCGCCCTGGCGGCCCCACCCGAGCGGGTTAGCGCCCGTCGCCGCCGAGCAGCGCCAGAACATCCTCGCGGGTAAACAGCGCCGAGGAGATGCCGTCGCCGCCGAGCACGCTGTTGACCAGGTCGCGCTTGGACTCCTGCATCTGCATGATGCGCTCCTCGATCGTGTCCTTGGCGATGAGCTTGTACACGGTCACGGTATGTTGCTGGCCAATACGGTGCGCACGGTCGGTCGCCTGATCCTGCGCGGCCACGTTCCACCACGGGTCGTAGTGAATGACCACATCGGCCGCCGTCAGGTTGAGGCCCACGCCGCCCGCCTTGAGCGAGATCAGAAACACCGGCACCTCGCCCGCCTGGAACTGCGCGACCATCTTGGCGCGGCTCTCCTTGGACGAAGCTCCCGTGAGCTTAAGAAAGCCGATGTCCTCCTTGGCCAGGCGCTTGCCAATGATATCGAGCATGCCCGTAAACTGGCTGAACAGCAGAATGTGGTGCCCGCCGTCGAGCGCACCGTGCACGAGCTCCATGCAAGCGTCGAGCTTGGCGCTCCCCGCCTTGTAGTCCTCGTAGTGTAGATGCGGGTCGCAGCAGATCTGGCGCAGCTTGGTGAGCTCGGCGAGTACCTTGAGCTTGTCCTTCTTAAACTCGGATGCCTCGTGATGCTGCACTTGCTGGGCGATGCGGTCCTGGTTGGCCAGGTAGAGCTTGCGCTGCTCGCCGGTGAGCTGCGCCATGACGGTGTCTTCGATCTTCTCGGGCAGATCGGCCACCACGTCTTCCTTTACACGGCGCAGCACAAACGGCGACACGAGCGCCTGCAGACGAGCGGCGCTATCGCCCTCGGCGTGCTCGACCGGGCTCTCAAAGCGCTTGGCAAACGACTCGCGCGTGCCAAGCAGGCCCGGCATCAAATAGTCGAAGATGCTCCAGAGCTCAGACAGGCGATTTTCGATGGGCGTGCCCGTCAAGGCAAAGCGCACGCCGGCAGGCAGGCGCTTGGCGGCGCGCGCTACCTGCGTGAGCGGGTTTTTAATGTACTGGGCCTCGTCGAGCACAACGCGGGCAAAGTCCTGCTCGGCATACTCGTCGATATCGCGGCGCATGAGGTCATACGATGTCACGACCACGTTATGCTCGTCGGCGCCGGCTATCTGCACGCGGCGCTGCGCCTTGGAGCCCACAATGGCACACACATCGAGCGAAGGCGCAAAGCGCTCCAGCTCGGCGGTCCAGTTGTACACAAGCGACGCAGGGCACACCACGAGCGTGGGCTTGACATCCCCCGCCTCCACGCGCGCCAGGATATGCGCGATCATCTGCAGTGTTTTGCCCAAGCCCATATCGTCGGCCAAGATACCGCCGAGGCCCAGGTGCTCAAGCGAGCCGAGCCACTGGTAGCCGTCGACCTGATAGCCGCGCAGTGTGGCCTTGAGAGATGCCGGCACCGTAAAGTCCATCTTGCCGAGCGTATCCAGGCGCTCGACGGTGCGGCGGAACGCGGCGTCGCGATCGGCATCGAGCGCGGGCGTGCGCGCAAGCATGCTATCGACAAACAGGGTACTCGACGCGGGAAGCGACACGCCGTCGAGCAGATCGACGGCATCGATCCCCAGATCCTCGGCAAGGCCAAAGGCGGCGCGGGCACCCTCGTCCAGGCGAACGATGTCGCCGGACGTCAGGCGCGCGAACGTCTGGTGGCGCTTGTACGAGTCAAGATAGATGGCAAGATCTGCCGCCGAAAGACCGCTCGCGCCCAGTTCAACATCGAGCAGGTTGCTCTTGACGGTCGCGCGCACCGAAAGCTTGGGCGCAGGGCGCACCGAGATCTGGCGTAGGCGGTCGCTGAGCATGACCTCGCCCAGCTCGGACAGGGCAGACAGGCCCTCGGTCAGCAAGTGGAACAGGCTCTCGTCGTCGCGCTCCTCAAACGCCAGGCCGCCCTCGTAAAAGTCGAAATACAGGGCCGCCGTATCCATAACGCGAAACTCTGCTATCTCGTCGCGCGGCGGCACACCAGGGCGCTGCTCTTCGAAGGGGCTGCCCGGAGCGCCCAGGCTAAAGAGATCTGCCGACCAATCACCGTAGGAAACCGTAATTTTGCAGGTCACGAGCCCATCATCGACGCCGATCGCCATGGCAAAGCTCGGCTCGGGCGCCACGGTGTCGAGCACGGCGGGAGCGGTGAGGTCAGTGTATTCGCGCAGCACGGGCAGTGCCATGCGGCAGAATTCGCCCACCTGCTCGGCGGCGATATGGACCGGCGTGCGACAGGGCAGCAGACGCGACAGAAACGGTGCGGCATGCTGGGCAAACGCCGCATCGGCGCGGCGCGCGCGGTGCGCGTCGACCAGATAGGCAACGTCGCCCGAGGCAAAGCAGTACATATCGGCGGGCAGGCGCAAGTCGTAGCTGCCACCAGCCGCCGGCGCGATCTTGGCGGCAAGGAGTGGCGGTTGTTTTTCCGAGACCTCGTCCTCCCCCACCGGCGATAACTCAACCGCAACCTCGTAGGAACGATGCGTCGTCGTTCCCCGCGACCAGGCGGGCTCAAAGGAAATGGTCCGGCCACGCAGCAGGTCCAGCATGTATACGATGTCATGCTCGGACAGCGGCAGCTGGCGCTCGGCGACAAAGCCGTTGCGTGCAAAATCGTACGACGCCGAACGCGAACTTGTGATGTCGCTCAGATACACAACCGTTGCCACAACAAGGTCGAGCAGGCGCACCGAAACCTCGTCGAAGGCCTCGGGCGCATGGAGGAATGTGAGCTTCTTGCCGTACGAGAACGTGCCGCCGCGCGCGTAGGCGGCGGCCATGCCGTCGATGTCCTTGACCACGTAGGACACCGAGCCGCAGCGGATGCGAAGCTCGAGCGCCCAGCTAAAACGGTCGGCAAACAGCGGATTGTAGTACGGCACCAGCGAGGGCTCCAGCACCGCCTTGGGGGCATCGGGGTCGACAGTGCCGGCGAGCTTGCGGCGCATGCCCGCCAACTCATCCATGCGAGCGTCCGAAAGATCGGAGAGCGCCTTCATGAGGCTCGGGCTCGTGGGAACTGGCGCCGGGAAGGGAAAGTTGGGATTGACGACCGGCACTTTGGGCGCGGTGCGCGCGGGCTGTTTCGGCTGCGCCGTAAACGTGCGGACCGGCGTGCGCAGCCCCTCGACGGGCTCAATGCCGCTGGCATCCAGGTACGCCAGCGCCGTGGCGATGGCGTGCTTGCACATGCCGGGGTAGCGATAGGCAGCGGGGCAATCGCAGTCGTAGTCGATCACCTCGTGCTCGTCCATGTCGAGCGCCACGTGCGTCTTGTACGGGTCACCGCGCGAGCCGCGCACTGAGCCCTCAACCGTCACGTTTTTGGAGAAGCGCGAGCCGCTGTCCTCGATCGACAGCACGGCGCCGTTGAGCATGAGCGAGCGGCCCTTCATAAAGGTGCCGCTCAGCGCCGCCTCTTTCCGGAGCGCCTGCACAAACGTCCCCTGCGCCATCACTTCCTCCAATCTCGCACCGAGTACCTCTCAGCAACGCCGTCCCTAGATAACCGTCACGCGGCCTTGGTTACCCACAATGGCCTTGGCCTCGGCCAGCAGCGGAATCGAGCGCGCGTTGACCTTGGCAGGCACCTCGGCGCGCAGCACGCGCCCGTCCACCTGCTCGATAAAGATCTCCACGCGGTCGCCGCCCGGGTTAGCGGTGAGCACCGTGGCCAGGCGCGCCATATTGCCCTGGCTAAAGCGGCTGTTGGGCACCATAACCTCAAACACCTTGGGCTTGTTGTTCTCCTCGTTGAGCTCAAGCGGCACGATCTCCTGCGCGATGATCTGGTCGCCGCGGTCCGAGCGCTCGAGTTTGCCCTTGATGCGCACAAAGGCGTCGGACAGCTGCGCACCGGTCTCGGGATCGACCTCGCCGTACAGGTACCCCTCGGCCTCCTTGTAGGTCTTGGGGAACACGACGACGGTGGCCTCGCCTTCCATGTCCTCGAGCTGCACGATGCCCATGGGGTCGCCGTTTTTGGTCACGCGCTTGGACACGCTCGAGACCATGCCGGCCCACCACAGCGCTTTGCCCTCGGGAATCTCCTGGTTGATGGTGCCGCCCGTAGGATTCTGAACTTCGTAGCCGGTGTCGATCTGCGAGAACGAGAAGTCGCGCGCTTTGCTGAGCGCATACTCAAACGGGCGCAGCGGGTGGTCCGAGACATAGATGCCCAGAACCTCCTTCTCCTGGCTCAGCTTAAGGTGGCGGTCCCATTCCTGGCCGTCCGGATCGGGCACGCTGACCTCGAAACCCGAGCCCTCAACATCACCAAACATGTCGAAGAACGAGGTCTGGCCGCTCGCGCGGTCCTTCTGGCGCTTTATCGCGGCGTCGATGATGTTCTCGGGGTTGTTCTTGTCCACAAAGTGCATCATCTGGCGGCGCGGATAGCCCGTGGAGTCGAAGGCACCTGCCTTGATCAGCGATTCGATCACGCGGCGGTTGGCCTGGCTCGAGTCCACGCGCTCGACAAAGTCGTGCAGCGTCTTAAACGGGCCGCCCGCCTCGCGCTCGGCGATAATCGCCTGCGCCACGCCGGTACCCACGCCGCGGATGCCGGCCAGACCAAAGCGCACGCCCTCCTTGGTAGCCGTGAACTCGGTGCCGGACTCGTTGACATCTGGCGACAGCACGGGGATGCCGTCGTGACGGCACGCCGAGACGTAGTGCACGATCTTGTCGGTCTTGCCCGTGTAGGACGTCAGGACGGCCGCCATGTACTCGTGCGGATAGTGCGCCTTGAGCCACGCCGTCTGCATAACCAGAATGGCGTAGCCGGCGGAGTGCGACTTGTTAAAGGCGTAGGACGCGAACTCGAGAACATCGTCCCAAATCTTCTGGGCGACCTCGCGCGTGTAGTTGTTCTTGATAGCGCCGTTCATCCAGTGGTCGTAGGTGGTCTCGTCCGAGCCATCCTCCCAGTGGAGCACCGTCGACGTGAGCAGCTTAATCTTTTTCTTAGCCACGGGCTTACGGATACGCGAGTCCGATTCGCCCTTGGAAAAGCCGCACATCTCGACGGAGATGAGCATAACCTGCTCCTGGTAGACCATGGTGCCGTAGGTTTCGCCCAGGATGTCGTCCAGACGGTCGTCGTAGGAGACGGCCGGCTCCTTGCCGTTCATACGGTTGATGTAGGACGAAACCATGCCGGCGCCCAGCGGGCCCGGGCGGTACAGGGCGATCAATGCCACGACGTGCTTGTACTCGGTGGGCTTCATGTTCTTGATCGTGGCCGTCATGCCGGCGGACTCGACCTGGAAGACGCCGGCGGTGTGGCCGGAGCCCATGAGCTTAAAGATCTCGGGATCGTCAAAGGGAATCTCTTCCTCTTTGATGTCGATGCCGAAGTTCTTTTTGATGTTTGCTTTGGCCTTGGAGATAACCGTCAGCGTACGCAGGCCCAGGAAGTCCATCTTGAGCAGGCCCATGTCGGCAACGGTATGGCCCTCGTACTGGGTAATCTCGACGCCGCCCTTGGTGTCGAGCTTGGTGGGCACGTGCTCGTTGACGGGGTCACGGCAGATCAGAACGGCGCACGCGTGCACGCCCTCGCCACGGGTGAGGCCCTCGATTGAAAGCGCCGTGTCGATGATGCGGCGGGCGTCGTCGTCCTTTTTATAGGCCTCGGCAAAATCGGGGTTAAACAGATCCTCTTTGCCGGGTTGTTTGTCGAGCACCTGCTTGAGCTTGACCTTGGGGTCGCTCGAAACCATCTTGGACAGGCGCTGGCCCATGTAGACCGGGTAGTCCAGAACGCGCGCGGCGTCGTTGATGGCCTGCTTGGCCTTAATGGTCGAGTAGGTGATGACGTGGGTGACCTTCTCGGGGCCGTAGAGCTGGCGAACGTGCTCCACGACCTCGAGGCGCCGCTCATCGTCGAAGTCCATATCGATATCGGGCATCTCGGTACGCTGCGGGGACAGGAACCTCTCGAACATCAGGCCGTTCTCGAGCGGGTCGAACGCGGTGATGTTCATGGCGTAGGCGACGATAGCGCCGGCGGCAGAACCACGGCCGGGGCCGACGCCGATGCCGTTGTCCTTGGCCCATTGCACGTACTCGGCAACGATCAAGAAGTAGGCGGCAAATCCCTTGTCGCAGATGACCTTGTATTCGTACTCAAAGCGCTCTTTGATGTTGACGCCACCGATCTCGCGCGTGGCCCAGTCGTCACCGTAGTGCTGGCGCAGGCCCTTCTCGCACTCGCGGCGGAACTGGCTCTCGTGCGTCTCGCCGGGATCGAGCAGCGGGAAGCGCGGCAGGATGATGGAGTCCCAGTCGAGCTCCACGTAGCACTTGTCGGCGATCTCGAGCGTGTTGTCGCAGGCCTCGGGGCAATACGGGAACATCGCCCGCATCTCCTCCTCGGTCTTCATGTAAAACTCCGAGCCGGTCATACGCATGCGGTTGGGGTCGTCGACTTTGGCGTTCATGCCAATGCACATGATGACGTCCTGCACGGGAGCGTCCTCGCGGCGCAGGTAGTGGAAGTCGTTGGTGGCGATGACCTTGACGCCCACCTGTTTGGCGATATCGATGAGCGTGCGGTCCATCTGCTCGTCGGTCAGGCCGTTATCGGTGGTAATGCCGTGTTCCTGGATCTCGATGTAGAAGTCGCCGGGGTCGAAGGTGTCGCGGAAGGTCTCGGCCCACTTGATGGCGCCCTCCATGTCACCGCGGTCGATGTACTTGGGGATGATGCCCGCGATGCAGGCGCTGGTGCAGATCATGCCCTTGGCGTGGCGGCGCAGGTTGTCGAGCGTCACGCGCGGCTTGTAGTAAAAGCCCTGCACGGCGGCCTCGGAGACCGTCTGCATCAGGTTGACGTAGCCCTCCTGGTCCTTGGCCAGAAGGATCATGTGGTAGAGCTCGGGCTTGTGGTCGCGGGCGAGCGTCTCGTCCGGCGTAAAGTAGACCTCGCAGCCAAAGATGGGTTTGATGACCAGGGGCGGCTTGAGCTCGTCGATGTTGCCCTTCTCGTCCCACATGGCCATGTCTTTGACGTACTGGGCATGCTCGCGCGGGTTTTCCTCGGGATCGGGCTCCACCAACTCGTCGCGGCGGTCCTTTTCCAAGAAGGCCTTGTCGTGGCTCCAGGTTTTGTACTCGGGCGTGTTGTGGTTGACGGCGTCGCAGGCCAGCGCCAAGTCGGGCACGCCGTACATGTAGCCGTGGTCGGTGATGGCCACGGCGGGCATGCCCAGCTCAACGGCACGGTTGACCATATCCTGGATACGGGTTGCGCCGTCGAGCATGGAGAAAACAGTGTGATTGTGCAGATGGACGAATGCCATGTGATGAGCTCCGATGCGGGTTCGTGTTCTGACTGAACGATTTTACCCCACGGCACGGACAGCACCCGAACCTAGCCAAACCCACACGGCTCCTCTTGCAGTTGCGGTGAAATAGTTCCCGCTTGGGCCATCTGGGCCGCAATACAGGAACTATTCCACCGCAAGTTATCTGAGGACTAGAAGTTGTAGGTGACTACTTGGGGCTCGGCGGGTTCGACGAAGATGGTTGGATCCGGCTGCTCCACGCGGACGAACTTGACCGTCACCGTCTTAAAGCCCGCCTTGTGCAGGACATCCGAATAGACACGTGCCTGCAAGGCGTGCTTCTCGAGCAGCTGCTCCGGCGTCTCGTCCGGCGTGCCGCCCGTCTTGTAGTCGATGACCAGTGCACACGACGGATCGGCCGGGTCGGTGGCCAGTGCATCGATGGCGCCCTCGGCATAGGCGCCGTAGCGGGCAATGTCCTCGTCCTCGCAGCCCAGTGAGAAGAACGGCACCTCGGCACGGATGCACGGCCACGCGAGCAGGTCGGCGCGAACAGCCGACTTGAGCCAGCGGTCCAGGGCAACGTCGAAGCGTTCACGCTGCTCCGGCGTCAGGCACCACAGGCGCGCCAGCGCATCGGCACGCTCAGCGGGCAGCGCATCGGCACCCATCTCGATCAGCCACTGGCAGGCGGCATGGAACGCCGAGCCCAGCGCCATGGGGTTGCCGGCGGGCTCAACGGCGGCCACGTCTGCATCCGTCATCTCCGATCCATCCGACTCCGCATCATCGCCGGCCTCGTCCATGGGAACACGCGCCTCGGCGGAACGATCTTCCGCCTCGGCATGGAGCGCCGCGGCGATTGACGAGTAGCTATACGAATCACGCATCGGATACGGACAGATGCCCATGCGCACGCCCACTGCCTGGGGATACACAAGCTCAAACGAATCGGGCTCGGGGTCGGCAGGACCGGGCACAGTTGAGTGCGCAGCATTATCAGCGACATCGACATCGCCGCGAACAAGCCTGCCCTCGGCATCCAGCGAAGCGTTAGCCTCAAACGCCTGCTCGCCAAAGGTAAAGTTCGCCAGCGTGATGAGCTCGTAGTCGCCCGGCTGGGAGTTGTCGAACACCAGGCGGTCGGCATCGAGCTGCGGCATGCCCAGAGCGTCGGTCGGCAAAATACGGCGCAGCACGTCGTAGGTCAGATCGGTCTCGACGTCGAAGGTCGGCGCCGTCACCTTGCCACGGCTCACGCCGGCATCCATCGCCAAGATCACCAGCTCGCGCGCACGCGTCATGGCAACATAGAGCAAGCGGGCCCGCTCCTCGAGCGAAAGCTGCAGGTCATCGTTGCGCAGGCGGGCAAATGCCTCGGCAGGAGAATCCGTCGCGCAGACGTCCTCCATGAGCTCCGGCGGCAGCCACAGCGACGTGCCCTTGCCCTTAAACGCGTGCTCAAACTGCTTTTTGACGTCGTCGCCCTTCACAAAGGTACCGTCGGCAAGCTTAACGCCGTCGAAGCGTGCCGGCAGCGCCACGACCTGCGCCCCACCGTCGACGCGACCCATCTGTGCCGCACCCGAGGACTTACGCACGCCAAAGCACTCGGCGACCGCCACGACCGGATATTCCAGACCCTTGGACGCATGCACGGTCATGATGCGTACCGCGCCGTCACCCTCCTCGTTGAGCGCGCCCGGGGCCTCCTTGCCCGCCAAGAAGCGGTCGAAGGCGAGCGCGATGGAGCGCGGAGAATTGCCGAGCTCGGCCTCTGCCTCGGCCACGGCGTCGAGCGCCTTGAGCACGTTGGCAGCAATGGCCTTGCCCTCGGGGCCGCGCTGCGCCAGACGCATGAACCAGCCGGAGGCGTTGACCACGTCGCGCGCGATGGCGGCGAACGAATCGCGTCCCACGCGACGAAGCGCGTAGCGCAGCACCTCGCGGGCGCGCGTTACGAGCGGCAAGCCCTGCAAGCCCGGCACATCGGAATCGCTCATGATGCCCGCATCGATGTTGCGACGCGACGTCTCGCCCGTCTGCTCGTCGAGCTTGGTCGCCAGCGCCAGGAACTCCTGGGCGCCGAGTGCAAACATCGGCGAGGCCAGCAGTGGCATAAGACCCTGCGCCGTATCGGCCGGATTGGCGAGCGCGCACACCAGGGCGCGCACCGTCTGCACCTCGGCGGCTTGGGCAAAGACCGAGCCGCCTGCGATCACGCAGTCGAGCCCCTGGTCGCGGAGGGCCTGTGCATAGACGTCGGCATTGGTCATGCGACCCAGCAGCAACACCATATCGCCCTGGGGCTGCCCCGCTTTGACGAGCGCTTGGAACCGCTCGGCAATCGCACGAGCTTTCGCCTGCGTTCGCTCCTGCGTGCTGCCACCGGCAACGAACAGCGCCTGGCGGCGCGAAGCCTTTGCCCTGAGCTTGTCCTTGCGTTTGTCGCTCGGTTCAAGATCCAAGAACCCCTGCATCAAACCACCGGTGTCGCCGTCAAAGACGCGCGCCACATAGCGCAGCACCTCGTCGTGGCTGCGGAAGTTGCGCACGAGTTTGACGAGCTCGCCGGCGGGGGCATCGGACGTGGCGACCGTCTCGGACGCCGTCGTCGAACCCACCTTGCGCTCCTGGCGACGAAACACCTCAACCTCGGCGCCTCGGAAGCGGTAGATCGACTGCTGCGCATCGCCCACGGTGCACAGCGCGCGCTCCCCCGCGCCCGTCAGATAGCGAATCAAATCGACCTGCATCTGGTCGGTATCCTGGAACTCATCGATCATGACCATTTTAAAGCGGCCCTCATAGGCAGCTCGAATAGCCGGGTAGTCGCGCAGCGCCTCGTATGCCATGCGCAACAGATCGTTATTGTCGAGCGCGGACTGACCGGCCTTGAGCGCGCGGTATTCCGCCTCCACAGCACGGGCAAGCCCCACCAGCGCATCGAGCGCCGGACCGCCGCAGGCAAGCACGATATTGATAAACGCATCGGCTGCCTCGGCCTTGAGTAGCTCCACCTGCTCCTTAGGAAACGCCTTGCTCGCGCGCGGCATGCTGCACGACATCATGAGTCGCGCCGCATCCTCCATGGTTTTGCCGCTCGCCTCAAACGCGTCGATGGCGTCGAGTGCCGCCTGCGCTTTCTCGGTCGTGACCTTGCTTGCGCCCAGCGCCGCACGATAGGCATCGGCAAGCGCCGAGGTGTCGGCCTGGCCACGCGCCACGCGCACATCGTCCATGCCGCCCGGAAGCTGGCTCGATAGCTCCAGCAGGTCGCGCACCAGGCCTTTGATGGTGGTACCGGCGTCAAACGGCCCGCCCTCGCCCGCCATGGGATACCAAGCGTAGAGGGCCTTAAGCGAAGCGGCGAGCTCGGGCGCAGCATCGGGCGCCGTCGCGCGCCCCAGCACATGCTCAACAGCCTGATCCATAAGCTCGTCGGTATCGGTGAGCACCGTGAACTCGGGATCGATGCCCAGCTCCAGCGCATGCGCGCGCAGGATACGCGAGCACATGCCGTGGATGGTCGAGATCCAAGCGTCGTCGACCGTCAGGGCCTCCTCGTCCATACCCTCTTCGATAAGCGCACGGCGCACACGGTCGCGAATCTCGGCCGCGGCGTCTTTGGTAAAGGTAATGGCGAGCACCTGATCCAGATGTTCGACAAACGGACCGGATTCGGGCGAGAGCGCATAGACGATGCG
Organism: Collinsella sp.; assembly: GCA_048343195.1. Taxonomy (GTDB): domain Bacteria; phylum Actinomycetota; class Coriobacteriia; order Coriobacteriales; family Coriobacteriaceae; genus Collinsella. The sequence goes on along the minus strand of DBGDDN010000014.1, from coordinate 12,936 downwards.
GCGCGTGAGGGTAAAGGTCTTGCCCGAGCCGGCGCCCGCCGAGACAAACAGCGGGCGGTCGAGCGTTTTGACGACTTGCAGCTGTTGCGGCATCAAAGTCGAAAGATCCATGGTCTACACGTCCCTCCTTACAAACGTTCCTTCGTGGTTATACGAACAGCGCGCATGCGCGGCCTGCGCCGACGTCGGATCGACAGCGGCGACGTCGCCCGCCTCGAGCTCGCGCAGGCGCTCGGCAATGCCGGTCTCCACGCGGTCGAGCAGCGTATCGAAGTCCATGCTACCGCCCTCGCCCGGAAAGCCCTTCTTAAGGCCCGGGATGCGACCGTCGCCGCGCTCTTCCTCTAGCAACTCGGCACTCGCGGCGCCTCGCAGCGCCGGTTTGCCGCCCTTGGTCGAAAAATAGAGCGCAGCGCGGGTATCTAGGCCCAGCGCCCGACGCATGGCCTGCGCGTAGATGAGTGTCTGGGTATGGGGCGGCAGCCAGCGCGGGTCGTCGATGGGGGCCTCGCCCGACTCCTCGTCGCGCACCGTGGGGTCGGCGAGCTTAAACTCCTCGACACCCGAACGATGCTTGTAGTCAATTACCACGGCGCGATTCTCGGCGTCCACGTCGACGCGGTCGATGCGCCCGCCGAGTGGCCAACCGGCATACTCGACCTGGAGCTCGTTGAACGCAAACTCCAGGTAGCGCGGCGCGAAGGGTGCGAGCGCCTCGGACTCGTAGGCAAGCACGCCCTCCAGCTGCGGCAAGATCTCGGCCACCTGGCGCTCCTCCACTGGAGAGAGCGGCACCAGCGGGCCCTCGGTACCGCGCTTGCCGGCGTGCTCGGCCAAGGTCTCGTCAAAGACCTCGCGCAGCAGCTCCTGTGCGCGCGATAGATTCATGGGCGTCACGCGCTCCATGCCCTCCTGCGGAAAACGTGCATGCAAATGCTCCAGCACGTCATGGACGAAGTTGCCCTTCTCCATGTTGCCAAAGCCCGCGTCGATAGACTGGGGCTTGACGCGATACGATACGAACCAGCACAGCGGGCAGGTGGAATAGGCCTCGATCTGCGAGGCGGACGTCAGGCGCGGCACAAGCGGCGCGTCCTCGCCCTCACCGTCGCGGTGGCGCAGGACCAAATACGGCACGGCCTCGGCACTCAGATGCTGAGGGGCTTCACAGGTCACGCGCTCGCGCTTGAGGCCTTCGCCTGCCGCGGGATCGAAGTCCCTTACGATATCGCCCTCACCCACGCACTTCGCCTTGTCGGTACCAGCGGCCTTAGCGTCGTCAGCTGCCTTGTCGGCGTCTGCGGCCTTAGCAGCTTCAGCGGCCTCGGCGTGCGCCCGCAGCTCGGTCCACACGGCGGCTGGATAGCACTTGCCCGCCTGGCGATCGTGCGTCACGCGGGCAAGTGCAACCGGGCCGCGTGACGCCTGCATCGCGTGGCCAAAGCGCACGCGCAGCAAGGCCGCGGGCTCAAGCGTCACGCCCTCGCGACCAAGGCTCGCCGTCAGTGTGGCCAGCGGCCCCTCCTCGTGCGAGAGCGGGTAGCTGTCCAGATCGACATCGGCAAACAGCACGGCATCGTAGCTGCCGGGGCGCAGAGCCGCCGCATCGGCAAGCGAAGCAAAACGAACCTGAGCACGTGGCGCACGGTCAACCTCGTGGGTCTCGTAATCGTAGGCGGTGCTACGCTTGTCCACCATGGTGCGAATGCCGTCGAGCACGGGCACGGTCGCGGCCTGCGACACGTCGAGCGCGCGGGCGCCATTCATAAGGATGTCGATGGCGTGGCGCAGCAGGGCCACCTCCGCCTGGCGACGGGCTTGGCCATCCAAGCTGCCCAGCGAGCGATCGGGCAACGCCTCGGCAACGGCAAGCATGGCCTTGAGCGCCGTCACGGGCTTGTCACGCCACAGTGCCTGGAACACGTCCGAGACCACACACGGTACGTTCTTAAACCAGTTTTCGTCGCTCGCCGCCTTGCGCGCACCCCTCACCTGGCCCTGAACGCTCTGCAGCAGGCTCTTAACGCCCGCAGTAGTCTTGCTGCGCGAGAGACGCATATTCTTATCGAAGGTACGGGCATTGACGGCATCAGCGCCCGAAAGCGGACTGTAGATCCAGTCGGTAAGCTCCGGCGCGGGCCACCACTCGGTCTTTGACACCGTGCCCTCATCGGCGGCCTTCATACGCTCGATCAGGCCGGCGAGCGCCGCAAACTGCCTGCCCGCAATGGATTGGGAAAACGCCGTGAACTCAACTGTCTCGGCAGCGATATGACGGGCCGCCAGACGAGAGGCGAGCTCACCGAACAGCTGGGGTGCCCGGGCAGAAACAACGAGCACGCGCACGGGGTCGGCGAGCGTTGCAGTAGCTTTATCGTCCTTGGACTCCTTGTGTGCTTTCACCAACTTATCGATGGCGTCCGCATAGACATGAGCACGGGCATGGGGGCCAGCGACCTCAATAAAGGCAGGCTGAGCGGCGGTCCCGCAAGCGGCATCAGACGCGACGGCACCCTCCCCCAGCGGCGCGGCCTCAAACAGCACACCGCGGGCATCAAAGGCAGCAGCCAGGTCCTCGCGCATTGCCGCCTGCTCGCGGGCAAGCAGCACAACGACCTCTCCCCCGTTGTTTGCCACGGCGGACAGCAACTCGAGCAGGCCGTGCGTAAACGACGTGACGCCGCGCACACATACCGCGCGGGCGCACGCCGGTAGGCTGTCGGCCAAAGCGTCGGCCATAAGGTCAGCAGCCTCGCAGGACTCGACCATGCCTCGACGGTCCAAGCCGCTCGCATAGGCACTCAACAGCTCGAACACGCGAGCCTCGGCGTCGCTCTTGGGATCGGGCCGGCAATTGTTGGCACGGCATCGCTCGGCCGTCGTTCCCGCTACGCCCGACAGCACATCGCGGGCCATGCGCGCGAGCATGCGCACCGTGCCCTGACTGCGCGAAAGCGGCTGCAGGTCGGCATCGTCGCGACGGGCGATCATGTCCGAGAACAGCATCTGGCGCTGCATGTTGTCGACAAAGCTGCGGCCATCGCCCATAAGCTCCCACAGCGAACGAAGCCACGACGCGGGGGTTTTGTAGTCAACGCCCAGCGAGGCGCCAGCAACCGCAGCATCGTGACGGCACACGTCGAGCTCGGCAAACGAGGGCGCCAGCAATACAGCACGCCCGTGGCGGGCAACCAGGTCGGCGAGCAACGCCGCCTCGGCATCGCTCAAGTCCGTACCGGTATTGGTGGTATAGATTCGAACAGGCATGGTCCTCCACTCAAACCGTTCGCAATAATCAATGCATCCATCCTACCCGCCCACGCGGACAGATTTGCCCCACGCCAACAGATTTGATCCCTTGGGGACGGAGGAAAACGGATCAACGAGGGGGTCAGTCTAACCCGGTGATCCGTTTCCCCCGTCCCCGAGGGATCAAAAAACCGCCCCCGAAGGGACGGTTCTGCGCAATTTATTTTTGCCGCTGGCCTACTCGCCATCCTCCAGTTTGATGAGGATCTTGCGATAGCCACCGTACTCGCCGTTGAGCGCCTTGGACACGCGGCTCACCGTGGTGGACGAAGCGCCGGTGCGGGCCTGAACCTCAACATAGGCCTCGCCCTCATCCAGATAGCGCGCGACCTGCAGGCGCTGAGAAAGATCGCAAATCTCGCGCGGCGTGCAGATATCGGTTAAAAACGCCTGGATATCGTTCTCGTCATCCAAAAGGCTAAATGCGTGGACCAGCTGCTTGACATCAGGCTTGTCAAACATGTTCTCGATATTCATCGATCACCGCCAAACCCGCCATAAGGCATCGAAGTTGATACTGACATCGGGCATCGTTCGCCCGTAATATGCAATAAAACTATGCATGGGCTATTTGCCCGTAGCAGTGTAGCACACCACCAAACTAAAGCGACAAGACTCTCTGCCAGCGGCACGTTTTTCAGGACGAACGCCGTTTAGAAACCGAATGCGCACGTAAGCTCCACGAATATTTGAGACAATGGGCGCCCAAACACCGCGGCGCGCCCGCGCAACCATCCAAGTCGCCGCCGCAAGCCGCTTCACGCGACGCCAGCAACCCCGGCGCAAGAAAGGATTCACGCCATGCGCTTTATGCTTAACTGGCTCTTCACCTCGATCGCCATCGCGATCGCCACGTTCCTCGTCCCCGGTATCCAACCCTTCGGCTTTGCCGAGGCCTGGGTCTGCTTTGCCTTTGTGGGACTGTTCCTCAACATCGTAGATTCGTTCGTCAAACCGTTCCTCACGGTCATCTCGCTGCCGCTCACGATCATTACGCTCGGCATTTTCCAGCTCGTGCTCAACAGCTTTATGCTGGAGCTCGCCAGCTACCTGTCGGTCAACCTGTTGGGCGTCGGTATCTCCATCGCCGGCTTTGGCTCGGCCTTTATGGGCAGCATCCTAGTGTCCATCATGCGCAGCATCCTCGATAGTATTGCCGAAGAGTAGAACGCCCCCGACACGCAAACGCATCGGACCAAATCAAAGGCCGCCCATCGCAAAAATGGGCGGCCTTCTTATTTGCCAAGTCTCAGAGGGCAAGAAAATCTACCATTTCCACCCCGTCCCCACATGGCAGGCGTGGGTTAGATGACATAGTCGTAGCCATGGTTGGGAGCGACAAGTTGATCGAGCGTCACGCCGTCGAGGTAATCGTTGATGAGCTTGTCCAGGTTCTTCCACACGTCGAGCGTGGGGCACTCATCAGATCGCGAGCAGCCCTTGCAGTCGCCATCCAGGCAGGCGACCGGCGCCAGACTACCCTCGGTCAGGCGCAGGATCTCGCCCACCGTGTACTGCTCGGGCGGACGCGTGAGCACATAGCCGCCGCCCTTGCCACGCATGCCCGAAAGCATGTTGGCGCGCACGAGCGTAGCCAAGATGTTCTCGAGATATTTCTCGGAAATCCCCTGTCGCGCCGCGATCTCTTTGAGCGGGATGCGACCGGCCGCCTGGTGCTCGGCCAGATCGACCATAACGCGCAGGGCGTACCTGCCCTTAGCAGAAACCAACATATATATTGCTGCCTTTCGGTCTTTTAGTCCGTTGAAATTCTAGCCGAAAAAATGGGTTTGAAAATACCCGTTCCGGTCAAGATGGTTAATCGACTCGTAATAATCTTCTATTTCCTATTGCATTACTAGGCTTTAGTGTCTACTATGCTTGCCAACAGCTAAACGAACAACCTATAAGGTTTATGGGTTTGGCTGCTAGACACGCCGTAAAACCATACGGCAACCAGCAACTTGAACACTTTGGAGGTTCACCATGAGCAAGGTTTACACGTCCATCGATCAGCTTATCGGCCACACCCCGCTTCTGGAGCTCACCCACATTGAGGCCGACGAGGACCTCAAGGCTCGCGTGCTCGTCAAACTGGAATACTTCAACCCCGCCGGATCCGTTAAAGACCGCGTCGCCAAGAACATGATTGACGAGGCCGAGAAGGCCGGCAAGCTCGTGCGCGGCGGCGACTACACCATCATCGAGCCCACGAGCGGCAACACCGGCGTCGGCATCGCCTCGGTGGCGGCCGCCCGCGGCTACAAGGTGATCATCACCATGCCCGAGACCATGTCCGTCGAGCGCCGCAAGCTGATGCAAGCATACGGTGCGCAGCTCGTGCTCACCGACGGCTCCAAGGGCATGAAGGGCGCTATCGCCAAGGCCGAGGAGCTGCAGAAGGAGACTCCCAACAGCATCATCGCCGGCCAGTTTGTGAACCCCGCCAACCCGGCCATTCACAAGGCCACGACCGGCCCCGAGATCTGGGACGACACCGACGGCCAGGTCGACATTTTCGTCGCCGGCGTTGGCACCGGCGGTACCGTGACCGGCGTGGGCGAATTCCTCAAGGAGCAGAACCCCGAGATTCAGGTCGTCGCCGTTGAGCCCGCCACCTCACCGGTGCTCTCTAAGGGCCAGGCCGGCCCGCACAAGATCCAGGGCATCGGTGCCGGCTTTGTGCCCGACGTCCTCGACACCCAGGTCTACGACGAGATCATCCCCGTCGAGAACGACGACGCCTTTGCCACCGGCCGCGCCGTGGGCCACAAGGAGGGCGTGCTCGTGGGCATTTCGTCCGGTGCCGCCGTGTGGGCCGCACTGCAACTGGCCAAGCGCCCCGAGAACGAGGGCAAGACCATCGTGGCCCTGCTTGCCGACACCGGCGAGCGCTACCTGTCCACGGCGCTCTTCCAGGACTAAGGGCCCGTCACTTGTCGATAGGCCCAAGGCACGCCGGTCTACCCTCTCTTCTGGCCGCCTGAGCCCATCTCGTTAGGGTGTCCCACACGACGCCCGAACTTGCTACAATGTCTGCGGCGCGGAACCAGCCTCCCGCGCCGCTTTTCTTTTTTGGCCACATGCCACCAAGGAGAACCTCCCCATGCACAACAAGCGCGTGCTCGTCGCCATGAGCGGCGGCGTCGATTCCAGCGTGACCGCGTACCTGCTCAAAAGCCAGGGCTACGAATGCGTCGGTGCCACCATGCGCCTCACCTGCCCCGCACCCGACCCCGCCACGGGCATGAGTAAGGTCGGCCGCGACATCGCCGACGCGAAGGCGGTCGCCGAGCGTCTGGGGATACCCCATCATGTGCTCGACCTGCAGCAGACCTTCGACCGCAGTGTTATCGAGCGCTTTGTGAACGCCTACCAGGAGGGGCTGACGCCCAACCCGTGCATCATCTGCAACCGCCATATTAAGTTTGGCGCGCTGCTCGATGCGGCACTCGATATGGGCTGCGACTACATCGCCACGGGTCATTACGCCAAAACGAGCCAGGCGTCCGACGGAACCTGGCAGCTGCACCGCGGCGAAGATCCCAAAAAGGACCAAAGCTACTTTTTGTATTCGCTCACGCAAGAGCGCCTGGCACGCACGATCTTTCCGCTGGCAGGCTTGGACAAAGAGCGCGACGTGCGCCGGATTGCCGCCGAGCAGGGCTTTGCCAACGCCAAGAAGGCCGAAAGCGAGGATATCTGCTTTATCGCGGACGGCGACTACGCGGGCTATATCGAGCGCCGCTGCGGACATGCCGCTGCACCGGGCGATATTGTGTGGCGCGACGGCAGCGTGGTCGGGCGCCACAATGGCGCGCTGCGCTATACCATCGGCCAGCGCAAGGGCCTGGGCGTCGCGATGGCCCATCCCGTGTACGTTACGGGCGTCGACGCCGCCAACAACACCGTGCATTTGGGCGAGGCCGAGGACCTGGCGGCCTCGGCGCTAACTGCCGATGAGTGGATCTGGAGTGCGCCGGACGCACGCATGGAGGCGGAGCTCGACGCCGGCGGCATTCGCGTAGGTGCCAAGTACCGCTACCGTCAGAAAGACCAGGCGGCAGTGCTCACGCGCGGCGCAAACGGGCAGATGCTCTTGACCTTTGACGAGCCGCAACGAGCCATCGCCCCCGGCCAGGCCGTCGTCGTCTACCGCGGCGACGTCGTCTTGGGCGGCGGCACGGTGACCAGCGCACTTAAGTAGCCGCAGGTTTATCGCTGCACGTGTCGAAGCACTTCAATAGCAGCACTAACCTCGATAACGCGACGCTCGAGGCCACGGCGAATGGCCTCGAGTCGGCCCTCCGCCGTCGCCCATTCGCTCTGCAAAAGAATCTCGATCGCCTCATCAACAAATCCGTTGAGCCGCGATGCATCGAACCAATCGAGCGAGTCCGCAAGCGCCAGCTGGACGGAAGGGTCGGGCCCAAACGGCTTAGCGGAAAACCCAAACTCCCCAGCCGTGAGCACGGCAGTTGGTACGTTGTACCACAGACAGTTGCCGCTATCGAACAGCGGAGCAGGTTTTATCTCCAGGGTGTCGACATTACGGATGATGCCGAAGTTTCGCCAATGGCGGTCGCTGTTGGCCAAAAGGGCATCGCAGACAATCACCTGCGACATAGACCTTCTCACAGCGGCCTCATCGGCACCATGCTTGCCAAGGTAGCGACAGTATCGATCGTATGTCGAGTTTCCCCGCTGGCTAGCAAGTGCGCCCTTAACGTAAACAGCCGGAACGTATTCCTCGTGGCCATCAAGAAAGTCGTCGCACAGACACACAGGGCCATCGAACATGCGCTCAACCGTGTAAGGAACAAACTCCCCCTTGGAAAGCAAACGACGATGCAGAGCTGTTGCGACCGCCTCGTTAAAGGGTCGTTGGTCGTCCACGCCACACCCCTTGACCAGAACGCGAACACCGTTGCGAATCATCCACGATTTAGGAAGCTCGCCCTCGGATGTGTTGTCGGGATTTTTAAGACCGATGCCCTCCAGCCAACCCGAACGCCCCTCGGGCGCCGATCGCTCAAACTCGTTCTCAAAGTAATTAATGTTTTGCCATTCGAGCCCGTCGCATTCTGCCGGCCGCAGCCAATAACAATCCGAAAGTGATAGACCCAGGCACTGAACCGGCACCTCAACGCCGTTAGCAATCCCCAGCTCGCGGTAGCGCGAAATAAGCCCAGGGCGGACGTCAGGCACCGACCGATGGCTCCACCACACGTTGAGCTCCCGTTTATTCACCGTAGGAGAAGAGCTCGAGCACGTGCCAAACGGCATTCGTTGCGCATCGAGGACCTCGGCGATTTCGAAGGGAAACTCACGCGTCGGATCAAATGAGACACGAGCAACCTCGTAATCGGCTGACATCAGCGTAAACTTGCGCCCCACATCGGCCGCAGGACGACGTCCACGTTTGCGGACCTTTTGATAAGCGACCGCGGAATTGTACTCGACCATCTTCCGTCCGCCCACAATATCGCACACAAGCGTCCCCGATGCGGCAAGTTGCGATATGCGGGCTTTCGTAACGCCCAACAGGCGGGCGGCATCACCCATAGACAAGTACTCAAACGTATCCATACACCGCATCACCTCGTTAAGCAATTAACACGTTTAAGTTAATAGATTACATACATCATAATACTAAACATCCTAAAGCGAAAAAAGGCCCGAGAAATCGGGCCTTAGCGATCGGTCAGCCGAGTCGCAAGCTGCTCCCCTAGCGTTGTACGTAGGCGCGAACCAGCTCGTAGGTGTTGCGCACGCCGTCCATGTGGCTGCGCTCGTAGTTGTGGCTCGCGTACACGCCGGGGCCGATCAGACCATGGCGAATGTCGTAGCCGGCCGAGAGCGTGGCCTCGACGTCCGAACCGTAATGCGGGTACACATCGATGGCGTAGTCAAGTTCAAGCTCGCGCGCGATATTGGACAGCGTGGTTACCAGGTCGTAGTTGTACGGACCGCCCGAATCCTTGGCGCAAATCGACACCATGCGCTCGGTGCAGCCCAGGTCGTCGCCCACGCAACCCATGTCAACGCTGATCATCTCGCGCGTGTCGGCCGGCACGAAGGCGCCGCCGTGGCCGACCTCCTCGTACACGGTAAAGAGCAGGGACACCTTGCGCGAAAGCGACACCTCGCCGTCAGCAACGGCGCGGGCCAGACCCAGCAGAATCGACGCCGACAGCTTGTCGTCAAGGAAGCGACTCTTGATGTAGCCGCTCTCCGTCACAGTGGTGCGCGGATCCATAGCGATGATGTCGCCGGTTTGAATACCCAGCTCGAGCACATCGTCCTTGCTGTCAACGTTCTCGTCGAGCAGGATTTCCATGTTCTTCTCGATGGTCTTGACCGGCTCATCGGCCACATGCGCCGAAGGCTCGGTATTGAGGACCACGCCCGTGTAGACATTGCCGTCGCGCGTATAAACGGTGCAGTTCTCGCCATCGGCCGTAGACCACTGATGCCCGCCGAGGGTCGTGGGGCGCAGGCGACCATTGTCCTTAATGGAACGCACCATGGCGCCCAGGGTATCGACATGGCTCGCCAACACGAGCGGCTCACCCTCACCACCAAGCTCAACGAGCACGTTGCCCTTATTGGAGCGCTCGGGCCCAAAGCCCATATCGCGCAACGCCTCCATCAGATAATCAGTCGCCGCACGGGTATAGCCCGTAGGCGAAGCAATCGAGGTAAGCGCCTTCAACTGGTCAGTAATATAGGAGAGCGTAGAATCCATCTTGGACACCAAAGTCACCCTTTCATATCGAATTAAACCCACAGCAACGATACCACCGCGAACCATCTTTTTACCTAGCGAGATGACCCATCGAGCTCTTCAGAACTGCGCCCGCCACGATAACGAGCCGGCGGGCCCCTGCCCGTTAGCCCCACAATCTTTCCGCAGGACAGAAGGAGGCCCCGCCGCACGTAGTGCGCAGCGGGGCCTCCGACATGTCCGAGGACGATTGTGGGGCTAACGGGCAGGGGCCCGCCGAACCAGTTAGGCAGCCGGGCAGATCTTCTTGAAGAGCTCAATGACGTCGTCGAGCGTCGCCTCGCGCGGGTTACCCGGGAAGCAGGCGTCGGCCATGGCGTCCTTGGCCAGGACCTCGATCTCGTCGGCCTTCATGGCCTCGCAGACGTGCGGGATGTTCACGTCGGCGGAAAGCTGCTTGACGGCGGCGATGGCGGCGTCGGCAGCCTCGTCGGTGCTCATGCCCGTGGTGTCAACGCCCATGGCGACGGCGACCTTGGCCAGGCGCTCGGCGCAAACCGGCTTGTTGAACTCCATGGCGATCGGCAGCAGCATGGCGCAGGCGACGCCGTGCGGGGTGTCGTAGTGAGCGGACAGGGTGTGAGCCATGGCGTGGTCGATGCCCAGGCCGACGTTGGAGAAGCCCATGCCGGCGACATACTGGCCAAGGGCCATGCCCTCGCGGCCGGAGCCGGGCTGGCCGGACTTGGCCTCGGCGACGGAGTCACGCAGGTTCTCGCTGATCAGCTTAATGGCCTCAAAGTGGAACATGTCAGAGAGCTCCCAAGCACCCTTGGTGGTATAGCCCTCGATGGCGTGGGTCAGAGCGTCCATACCAGTGGAAGCGGTCAGGCCGGCGGGCATGGAAGCCATCATGTCAGGATCGACGACGGCGACCTCGGGGGCGTCGTTGGTGTCGACGCACACGAACTTGCGGACCTTCTCGGGGTCGGTGATGACGTAGTTGATGGTCACCTCGGCAGCGGTACCGGCGGTCGTCGGCACGGCGATGGTGAACACGGCGTGGTTCTTAGTCGGAGCAACGCCCTCGAGGCTGCGGACATCGGCAAACTCGGGGTTGTTGATGATGATGCCGATGGCCTTAGCGGTGTCCATGGAGGAGCCGCCACCGATGGTCACGATAGCGTCAGCTTCGGCGGCCTTGAAGGCCTCGACGCCGTCCTTGACGTTCTGGATCGTGGGGTTGGGCTTAATCTCGGAGTAGAGGCTCCAAGCGATGCCGGCGGCGTCGAGCTCGTCGGTCACCTTAGCGGTAACGCCAAACTTGACCAGATCGGGGTCGGAGCAGACGAAGATCTTCTTGTAGCCGCGACGCTGGAGCTCGCCGGGGATCTCCTTGATGGCGCCGGAACCATGGTAAGAAATGGTGTTGAGAACGAAACGATTAGCCATTGATAGCCTCCTATCGTGCGCGGGGCACCCATTACGCCCCGCACTATAAGTCCCATCCTAACGCTTTTGAAACAAAAAACACGTGAGAACGTCAAAGGTGTTAAAGCGTTTCAACATAATAACGGAGTCCTAGACCTTCCCTCCCGACAACAGCGAAGGCTAGATTATAGGAGCAATCGCCCAAAGAACACGACCACTCAGTCTATAAATTGTTTCTGTTTTAGCAATATATGTTTGACAATACGTTTATAAATGGATACCTTATAGTAAACATCTTAGTTCACTAAAATAACATTAGTGAAATGAAAGAGGCGGTAGAGATGTTAGTTCTACCAATAAAGATCCTCTTGGGCCACTATATTTATGATGCCAACCGAAACGAGATACTTGCAGTAAGCAAAGATCTCTTCAATTACATCTCAGAAGTCCAAGCAGGCGAAGTTTGCCCCGACTCCTATAAATCAGACCAAGAATTCCAGTTACTACAATCATGTGGCTACTGCTGCGATTCGCCATTGCAGGATGTCGCTTATCCATCAATTGACCTTTTGAAAGTTAAGCTGGAAAGAAATTTACGGATGATAACCCTTCAGCTGACTCAATCTTGCAACTTCCGATGTGATTACTGTATCTATTCCGAAAACTCCTTATACAACAGAACCCACAGTCATAACTCTATGTCTGTTTCGACGGCCAAACATGCAATCGAATTCTTTAAGATGCACTCGATTGACAACCCAAACCCGGTCGTAGCATTTTATGGAGGAGAACCTCTCCTTCGATTTAGTGAAATTAAGCTAATTACTCAATATGCAGAACAGGTATTTGAAGGAAAACACATCTCATTTCGAATTACAACCAATTGCTCTCTTTTATCTGAAGATATGGTTAAATTCTTCTTCGATTCTGGGCATGAATTCTATTTGCTAATCAGTCTTGACGGGCCGCAGCAAATCCATGATAAGTCTAGGCATTACGCTAATGGTGAGTCCTCATACCAAGCAGTTATAGACAATGTTCATATGATTTTAGACAACCATCCTGAACGCAACAAATATATTCATTTTAATGCCGTAATCGACACGAACAACATCTATAAAACAGTCTCTTCCTTTATAAATGATAAGGATATCGAGGCTTGCGATGTTCAATTCAACTACTTGGAACGCAACGGACGTATCGCCCCCTACAATGACAAGTTCTCAAGTCAACTGAATTACGCCTTATTTAAAGCAAGAATTATGGACGAGCGCAAGATCGAAAAAGGAAACCGCAGCGATAGGCTCGCTTCATATACGCTTGCAAGCATCAACCAAAACATTAGGCTCTGTTAGACCAGGATTGACATACATGTGTCCCCACGGTGCCATATCTTTGACCCCGTAGACCGCGATGATGGGGGCAGCATGAACGCCGAAGACCTGGTCCTCAACTTCAAGAAGGGCATG
>DBGDDN010000013.1:0-37710 GCA_048343195.1 Collinsella sp. | reverse complement strand
CTTCCATGAATGCGGCGTGGCCGCCGCGGCTGGATTAGACACTCACCATTGTCGGCCTGATCCGCGGTCTTTCATGCAGCAGGGGCTCTCAATGTTTTTATGTCCTGCTCATATCGTCTGTGCCGGCACTTTGGGACACTCCTTGCCATTGGTGCAAAGCAACCTGTCCCCATTGCGTCAAGCGGCGTGTGCCGTTAAGCGGAGAGGCGTATTGTTGACCCACCGTTTGGGCATACAATTGCTATTGGCTTGTTGCGGTGAAGGTTTGTCCGCTCCGCAGCGTTTTCTACGGTTAAAGGAGTATGTATGTCCGTTGAGGTCATGAGGTCTGTGATCGACGCCGCCGAGGGTCGCGTGCCCATCGACACGCTGTTTACCAATGCACAGATTGTCGACGTGTATGGCCAGCGCGTGGCGCCCGGCAGCGTTGCCGTCAAGGACGGTGTGATCGTCGGCGTGCTCTACGATGGTCGCGACGATGCCGCTGGCACCTATGAGGCAACTGAGGTCATCGACTGCCAGGGTCGCTATCTTGCTCCCGGTTTTATTGACGGGCATCTGCATATCGAGTCTTCGAACATCCGTCCCGCCGAGTATGCTCGCATGGCCGCGACGCGCGGTACTACCACCGCCATTGCCGACAGCCACGAGATTGCCAATGTTGCCGGTCTCGACGGCTTGCGCTTTATGATCGAGGATGGTCGCCGCGCGCCCATCTCCATCAAGTACATGATGCCTTCGTGCGTGCCCGCGCTGCCCGACGAGCAGGCCGGTGCCGTTATTTCGGCTGCCGATATGCAGGCGTTTTTTGCCGAGCATCCAGGCGATGTCTTTGGTCTGGGCGAGATGATGAACCTGCCGGGCGTCTTTATGGCCGACCCCGAGACCCGTGCTCGCATCGATGCTGCCAACCAGACGCCGTCCAAGCAGGTTGACGGCCACGCGCCGCTCGTTGCCGGTAAGGACCTCAACGCCTATGCCGCAGCGGGCATTATCGCCGACCACGAGTCGACGATTCCCGAGGAGGCGCTCGACAAGCTGTCCCGCGGCATATATGTGATGCTGCGTGAAGGCACGTGCAGCCATGACCTGGCCAACCTGTCTCCGATGCTGCTGGAAAACCCCGCCCGTGCCCGCCGCTGCTGCTTTGCGACTGACGACCGCGCCCCTTCCGATGCGCTTGCGACCGGCATGATCGACAACGCCTGCCGCGTGGCTATCGAGGCCGGCATCGACCCGGTGGTCGCCATCTCTATGGCGTCCCTTTCCACGGCTGAGGCATTTGGCCTGGACCACGGCTGTCGCGACCCGCATGAGCTCCGTGGCGCGATCGCCCCGGGCAAACGCGCCGACCTGCTGTTGCTCGATGACCTGACGTTTGCCAAGGCTCCGCATCGTGTCTATGCCGCCGGTGCTCTGGTGGCGCAGGACGGCACCTTTGTGGGCGAGATTGCACCCGAGATGGCCGAGGTTGCGGCCCTTGCCGATGAGCTGCGCGCTTCCGTTAAACTGCCGAAGCTATCGCTCGACGTGTTCGACTATGCCTTTAAGCCGGGCGAGGCCGTGATCGACGTGGTGCCGGGCAAGGCCATCACGGGTATGGCTCGCCCCGAGAGTGCCGAGGGCCTGCGCCGCATTATGCTGATCGAGCGCCACGGCCGCGGCGTGTCGCTGCAGGCCGAGGGCGCCGATGGCGACGGCCCCGCTGGCCTGGGCCTGGTCGGCAAGCATATCGGTCGCGGCTGGGTGCGCGGCTTTACCATCACGGGCGGTGCCATCGCCTCGACGATCGGCCACGACTCGCACAACGTGTGCGTGGTGGGCGACAGCGCGGCTGATATGATGGCTGCCGTCGAGGCCGTGGGCCAGGGCGGCCACGTGCTGGTGCGCAACGGCAAGGTCGTGGCGCGTATTCCGCTGGCGCTCGGTGGCCTTATGAGCGAAGGCACGGCCGAGGACGTTGCTGCGCAGCACGACGACTTTATGGTCAAGGCGCGCGCCATGGGTATTGAGCCGCCGCTCGACCCCATCATGGGCATCATCTTCCTGCCCCTGCCGGTCATCCCGACGCTCCGCATCCGCCCCGAGGGCATGTTCGACGTCACAACCTTCACCTACGCCGACTAGTCATCGGGGACGTTCTTAAACGACTAGTCATCGGGGACACTCTTTGGCGCGCTGCCTGACGCCGCGACCGTAGGACCTCTGGCATGTGTGAGCTATTTGCCAGGTCCTTGTAACGTTTACGCCCGCGGAGTCTTATTTGAGCTCCCTTTGGGTACGTTGGAATCGGATACGCGTTTGATTCCAACAAGCCCGAAGGGAGCTTTTCTATGTTTAAACTGATTGCATCCGATATAGACGGCACACTGCTTGACGAAAACGGCCAGGTGCCTCCCGAGACCTACGAACTGATTCTGGCGCTACACGAGCATGGCGTGCATTTCGCTGCATCGTCAGGTCGTCGCTACGATCGCCTGTGCGAGTTCTTTGCGCCCGTTCGCGACAAGATGGACTTTGTCGCCGCTAACGGCGCCCAAGTCTACGCCGACGGTAAGATGGTGGACCGTGAGGTGTATTCCCACCTGGCGATTCGAAGGCTCGCCCAAGCCGTCAGGACGTTTCCCAATCTGCATCTTGCGCTCTTTGACCGAACCAAGTCCTTCCTGCTCGATGACGAGTGCAAGTTCGTGCGTGAGGTCGATAAGGACCTTCCCAATGCCGAGCGCATTTGGGAGCTGCCCGATCCCAGCGTAAATATCATCAAGGCGAGTATCTTTTGCGATGACTGTGCCGTTATGGACAGTGCCTACGTACTGCAGCGCGAGCTTGGCCAGCTCTTTACCTTTGCGCCTTCTGGAAACGCATGGATCGATGCCATGCAGCCCGGTGTGTCGAAAGCCTCGGGAATCGAGCAGCTCATGGAGCACTATGGCGTCGAACGCGACGAGGTCATGGCGTTTGGCGACTCGATGAACGACTACGAGATCATTCGCTTTGTCGGCACGGGCTGCGCGATGGAAAATGCGCGCCCCGCGCTCAAGGCGGTGGCCGATCGCGTGGTGGGTTGTAACCGCGACCACGCCGTCCAGCAGGAGCTCCGTCGCGTGCTGGAGAGTCTCTCCTAATCCGGCAGATGGGGACGTTCCTTTTCTGCCGACAGTGGGGGACAATCCTTGCAGCTTTTTGCGAAGAGTGTCCCCAACGACTAGTCGTTTAAGAACGTCCCCAATGACTACCCAACGACTAAGCGAGGGCGGCCATGATGGTGCGGGCGACGCCGTCATGGTCGTTGTCGTATTCGGTGATGGCGTCGGCGGCCTCGCGGTCTTCGGACTCGGCGTTGATCATGGCCATGCCGTGGCCCGCTGCCTGTAGCATGGGGATGTCGTTGATGTTGTCGCCGAACGCCCAGGCGTCGGCGAGACGCTCGCCCAGGTGCTCGCATAACCACGTGAGGGCCGTCCCCTTGGTGGCGCCCTCACCCATGACCTCGATATTCATGGCGTACGAACGCGTGACCTCAATGCCTCCGAGCGTGTCGAGCTCTGCTGCGATGGCGTCGCGATCGGCCGGGTCGTGCCAGTACATGGCGATGCGTTCGAGCGTCTCGACCTCGTCGATCTTGCTGTCGATATCCATGTCGATCGGTGTTCGTGTGCGCTTGAGCGAAGCCGCGATGTGGGGGTCGCCGCCACAGAACTCATCCAGACGCCCGTATAGCGAGCGGGGGAGGAAGCACTGCCCATCCGCGAAGATATCGAAGGTCACATCGTGGCCGGCGGCAATGCGATGGATGCGGTGGGCAATGCCACGGTCGAGCGGACGGCTCAAGATGCACGTGGCGCGCGAGGCGTCGGTGGGCGTATCCTCGTCGAGCTGCCAGACGCTGGCGCCGTTGGCACAGACCGCGTAGTGCACGGCGGGATGGGCGAGAATGGGCTCAAAGATGCCCGACAGTGGACGTCCCGTGCAGGGAACAAACTCGATGCCACGACGTGCGAGCTCGTCGAGCATTGCCCAGGTGGCATCGCTCATCTGCTTATCGCTCGTCAGCAGCGTCCCATCCATATCGGAAAACACAATCATTCGTTGCGATCCTTTCTACTGGCATAAAAAGCGTGGCCGAAGGCGGCGATGCCCTGGCCACGCTCGAGTTCTATAACGGTCCGCGTCCTAGCGGTCGGCGAGTGGCTTGTACTCCAGCGGCTCGATCACCGGGCGGTAGGCGGGGCGGATGATGCGGTGCGCGCAGAAGAGCTCTTCCATGCGGTGCGCCGACCAGCCGGCCATGCGGGCGACGGCGAATAGCGGCGTAAAGAGCGTCTCGGGCACGCCGAGCATCTTGTAGATAAAGCCCGTGTACAGGTCGATGTTGGCACAGATGGGCTTGGTCATGCCGTGGTCGCGCATGACCTGGGGTGCCAGGCGCTCGATACGCTCGATGAGCGCGAACTCTTCGCCCAAGTCCTTCTTGGCTGCCAGTGAGCGCGCGTAACGGCGGCAGACCTCGGCGCGCGGGTCGCTGAGCGTATAGACGGCGTGGCCCATGCCGTAGATGAGGCCCGTGCCGTCGAAGGCCTGCTTGTCGAGGATCTTGCCCAGGTAGGCCGCGACCTCGTCCTCGTCCTCCCAGTTGGAGACATGCGCGCGGATGTCCTCGTGCATAGACACGACCTTGGCATTGGCGCCGCCGTGGCGCGGGCCCTTGAGCGAGCCGATAGCCGCGGCGTAGGCGGAATACGGGTCGGTGGCCGAAGACGACAGCACGCGGCAAGCGAAGGTGGAGTTGTTGCCGCCGCCGTGCTCGGCATGCAGCATGAGCATAACGTCGAGCAGCATCGCCTCATCGCGGGTGAACGCCATGCCGCCGCGCAGGACCTGTAGGATGGTCTCGGCGGTGGAGAGGCCGGGCGTGGGGTGCGGCACGTGAACCTCGGAGCCGCGAAGCTTGGCGACCGAGGCCATGTGTGCGAAGGCGGCGATGCGCGGGAGACGTGCGAGCATGGAAATGGCGACGTCGATTTCGTGCTCGGGCGTGATCACGTCTGGTTCGGCATCGAAGGCGTAGAGCAGCAGCACGGCGCGCTGAAGCACATTCATGATGCTCGACGACACCGTGGTCATGGGAAACTCTTTGACGTACTCGTCGCTCAGATGTCTAAAGGCACCTAGGCGCTCGCAGAAGCCGTCGAGCTCTTCCTTGTTGGGCAGCGAGCCCGTGATGAGCAGGTAGGCGACCTCTTCGTAGCCATAGCGATCCTCGGCCTGGGCGTTGTTGACCAGGTCCTCGATGCTGTAGCCACGAAGCGTGAGTTTGCCCTGATCGGGCACGACTTTGCCGTCGACCTTGTTGTAGCCATGCACATCCGAGATGCGGGTAAGGCCCGCGACCACGCCCGAGCCGTCGGCATTGCGCAGGCCGCGCTTGACGTTGTGCTCTACGAACAGGTCCTCGTCGTATGGGGCGGTCGGCAGGCCGTGGTAGAGGTTTTCGCTTTCGGGCGAAATCTGACGGCTCGCCTCGTAATCCAGAACCAGGCGGCTCAGGTGATCGTCGAAGCGGTAGTAGATTTTCTTGGCGTCGTAGGCCATGCGCGCTCCTCTCCGGTCCGCTTTGGGGCCGCGCGCTTGGACGATATGACGTCAAGCTGCCCCGAGCGGCTTGTTCGCTACAGGCGGTACATAAAGTTAAAGACGTCCTCGCGCTGAATGGACACGTTGACGCCCGAAAGCTCGCCGGCCTCGGCCAGGGCCTTCTGCAGCTCGGCGAAGTCGAGCTTGGACTCGGCGGTGTCGGCCAGCATGGTCATGGTGAAGATGTCCTCGATAATGGACTGCGTGATGTCGCGGATGTCGACGTTGGCCTCGCCTAGGACACGGGTGACGCCGGCGACGATGCCGGGGCGGTTCTTGCCAAGGACGGTGATGACGATACGGGAGGACGAGATCTCGGCCATGGGAAACCCTTTCGCGTGATTGCGGCGCGCGCGGGGCGCTCCGCTACGGTACAGTGTTCATCATTGTACCTGTCTGGCGCAAAAAAGGCGCGCTCGCTGCGGCGTTACATGCCTGCAACATGAGCGTAAGGGGGAAGGCCGTACGGGGAAGAGCCGTCTGGCGCGTGTCCGGCTCGTGTTGGGTTGATTTCCGATCTCAGCCGAACACATTGAGCGGACAGGCCGTTCCCGCAGTCAGCCGAACGCCTCCGACGGCTGATTCCGAACTGGAAGCGGAGGGCATCCCCGCCCTTCGGTAGGGGATACCGCTCCGCGGCGCATGCCGCGGGCGGCGCCCCTATCGGACCACCGTGACCTCAGTTGGGATGGGCCCAGCACTGCCGCGTACTCGGTGAGCTAGAGCCAACTGTTCGTCTTCACGTCGCGTATGGCGATATTTCGGTCGTCCGGCTCGGTGATGCCGTAGCCGAACGCCTGGAGCGTCTCGATGGACTCCTGGATCCTCTGTTGGAACATGGGACCCGGATCGACCCTCGGCCCGAGGTGCCCGCGCCAAAGGCACGGCGAGACGCGCAGCATGTTGTGGATTATGGAGATGGGCTCGATGTCGGTGTAGACGTTGAGCGTCACCATGGTGTCCTTGATGAACGAGCCCATCCCCTTCGCGTATGCCACCGAGTGCCTGACCGAGATCAGACACGCCTCGAAATCCACATCGCACCACCGAAGGCCGCAGACCTCGCCGATTCGCATCCCCGTGTGCAGGGCGAGTACGACCGCCCTCTAATCCTCGGCGGACCAATCGAGTCCGAACTCCTTTCGGGCATCCTCTTCGCTCATGACTTCGAGAAGGTCTCCGGGTTGGCAACGAAGGGCGAGGCATAGCTGCTCGAGTGTGTTGAAGCGAATGCCGCGAATATGCCCTTTTTTAATACGGGACAGGTTCACGGGCGTGGTTCCAATCCTTTCGGCAAGTTCGTTCGAGGAAATCTTTCGCTCGGCCATGATCTTGTCGAGGCGAACAATTACGGGCATGGCGTTTCCTTACGCAATCTCGTCGGAGTCGAGGTACAGCTCTCGGGCGTACAAGAAGAGCTGGGAAAGCATGAACAGGACGATGCCGAGAACCAGAGAGGTCCAATCGAATGATGAAGCGATCTCTTGGGCGCCGACGGCCCCCTCGCCGCCAAACATCGAAACGGAGGTTTTGAGTGAGCCGGCGTAGAGGCTGGTGGCAGCTTGAACAACGAAGAGAATGCCGAGCACCTTCAAGCATGTCGCAGACCCTTTCTTGAAGGGGTCTCCGCTCTTGATCGTCCACACGAGAACGGCGCTGAGGATGGTCGTAGCGATACCGATGACGGCAGGGACCAATGTCGAGATCGCAAGGGCTGGATACGCGGGGGAGTCTGCAATTACAGGGTTGTCGAGCACTTCGATTGCTGGCTTTAAGGAGAACGCCACTTGTGCGATGGCGGTGGCGCAAAGGGTCGCAGAGGCTATCGCACATGCGATGCGGAAGGAATGAAGCCGGGGAGTGCGATTGTCGGAACTCATAATAACCTCCGAAGAATTTAAAAAACTCAGGTTACTTTTTAACAGTTTATGTTAAATTGACTTTGCCGGCAAGTAATCACAGCATGCTGCAACTGAAACCCCTCTAGATTGGAGAGGATTATGTTCAGTACTGTTAAGTCGTGTAAGCTCTTGGTTTTCCTCGGCCTCTCTCTAATATGAGAAAGCCATTGTCAATAGGCATGTTCGTTTGAGCCCGGTTTAAAACCGGGCTTTTTCGTTTCCCGTCGGGAGGGCCCGCGCACGCTGCACGTTTAGTCGACGCTTGCCTGGCAAGCTAATATCCGCGGGCTCTTTCGGGTGCGCTGCCGGCGGTCAGCCCGGTATGTCCGCGCACCCCACCGCATTTCGATTCTCCGTCCGGCGCGATCGTGCGAATCCAGTCTTTTGTCGGGCGCGGCCCGGGGGCTGCCCATAAAAGAGGCCGTGAACTCGCGCCGGCGATGCGTCGAGGCGCGGGCCCTCTCGGCGGGAGTCGGTTGTCGCCGGCCGCTAGAGGATGGTCCCTTCGGACCTGCACCCGATCTCCCAGACCCAGCAGGCGAGCTCGCGCGCCACGGCGGCGTTGGCCTTGCAGGCCGGCTTGCCGGCGCGCGCGAGCGCCTCGCGGCGGCGGTGAAGCCTGGCGGTGCAGTCGTCCGCCCTCGAGCGTACCGCCGTGGGCACGTCGGTGCCGGGGGCGGGGGCCTTGGGCCTCGGGGAGCACATGGAATAGTGCCATGCGGACTCTATGAGCGCCGTGCGCGCGAGCGCGTTGCCGGCCTTGGTTATCCCGCCGCGCCGCTCGGACTCGCCGCTCGAGTGCTCCGACGGCGTGAGCCCGCACCAGCTCGCGAAGGCCGGTGCCGAGCGGAACCTGCTGAAGGACCCGGCCTCCGCCGCGAGCCTGAAGGCCGTCAGGGTGTCGATCCCCTTGATGCAGGAGAGCGCCTCCACGGCCGGGCGCCACCGGTCGGCGCCGGCCAGCGCGACGACCCTCCTCTCGAGCTGCCGCCTGTCCGATTCCGCGCAGCGGGCGGCCGTGACGTAGTACTCGAGCGCGTCGCGCTGCGGGCCCTCGAGCCTGATCTCGGATATCCACCTCCAGTGGGCGCGCGTCCAGGCCTTCTTCCTCGTCCCGTCGGCGTTGCGCTCGTCCCAGACGTATCCCAGCCTAATCAGGAACATGTTGAGGCGCTGCCTGGCGCGGCGGTACTCAACGGTGGCGTCGTCGAGGGCGCGGTCGAGGTCGCGGGCGGCCTCGACGGCCGCGTCCGGCAGCGGGACCTCGACGATGTTGTGGGTGGCGAGCATGCGGGCGATGAACTCGGCGTCGCGCCGGTCGTTCTTGCGGCGCGCGTCCGCCGCCGGCCTCTGCATTTTCGAGACGGCGGCCACGGCGCAGTCGAGGCCGAGGGCGCGCAGCTCGCGCGCCATGTGGAACCCGGTGGGACCGCTCTCGTAGCAGGCCCTGGGCTCCTCGAACCCGAGGGCCCACTCCGCGATCTCGGCGGCGTCGGTGCCGAAGTCGCGGTGCACCACCTCGCCGGTGAAGGGGTTGAACGCCGCGGCGGCGACCGATCGCGCGTGGACGTCCAGGCCGATGGAGGTAACATGGGGCATGGGAAGCCTCCTCCCCGCAGGTGCGGTAAGGGCTACCGCACGGGCCGATACTCAAAGCCCATTGTGGCACCCCGAGCCCGCGGAAAGAAACTGCAACGCGGGGGAGGCGACCCCAATGGCTTTCTCATATCGTCTACGTTGCTTCGAACGTTGCTTGAGTGCCTCGGAAAGCCCGACGAGCGCTGTGAAGAACGAGACCAAAGCGGTCAGAAGTCTCACAAAATCAATCAGATCGGTCATGGGCATCACCTCCCATCAGATGGAGGGCGTTGCCCGGCACATGGAACTGCCGCCAACAGTATCAATTCTATCAAAGCGCAGTTAGGTATGCGAATGTTTGTTCGTATTTCAAGAGACCAGCGTCACCTGTGACAAAGGGGCTGTCCCTTTGTCACATTATTCGATGACGGTGCGGGAGTTTTGCTTGCGCATGGTGGCGAGCATGTGTTTGGGGACGGCGTGGACCATGCAGCTACCGATAGTCGCGCTCGCGGCGGCCTTGGCCGCGTCACTGCCATTCTTGGTGGCATAGCTGTGACGGAAACGCTTGAGCATGGCGATGTCGTTGCCGCCGTCGCCGTAAACCGCGACCTCGTCCTCGGCAATACCGTAGTAGCCCGCCAGCCAGGCCACGCTCTCGCCCTTGTTGCACGCGACGTCCGTGATCTCGAACATCACCGGATCGAACGGCGCGTTGACCACGCGGTCCGATCGCTCGGCCAAATACGCCTTAAGGTCGCGCTCCAGCACGGGCGAGGTCACGCGGCAGTTAATCTTGCACACGTCGTGGCGCAGGATATCGCCGATCGACTGGTCGAAATACTGCTCCTCGTGATACCCGCCACGTGCACGCATGCCGCGCATCACAATACGCTTGATGGGGCTGTCCTTTTTAAAGCCCGCCTGATGCATCTCGAACGAACCGCTCGAGAACATGCCATCGGGTGTGGAGCAATCAAAGCAAATGTCCGGAAATGCCTTGAGCAGCTCCTCGGTAACCTGTGGATCGATGGTCCAGGTCTTGAGCACCTCGCCATGACTGTCGCGCACGATGGAGCCGTTAGAGCAGCAGGCATCGAGCGCCAGCCCTGTAAAGCCATGCTCGCCGATTGGCAACGTCGAGCGCCCGGTCGCGGGAACCACATGCAAGCCAGCCTCGGTCAGCTCGCGAATGGCATGGCGGATGGTCCCATCTGCCTCGTGTAGGGCGTTTAGCAGCGTTCCGTCTAAGTCACTCGCAAACATCTTGATCATGGGCATGCCTCTCCTTCGTCTGCACGATATTGTAGACGAAGGAGAGGCTCGTTCTCGTATGGGCGTTCCACGCCGCAGCAATCGTTTCTGTTAAACCGCTGCACTGCGAACGTCACATTGTTTGTGGTGAGCGACTTTTCAAGCGATAAAACAGCACCGTCGTCAGCACCAGTACCACCAGCATAGCTGCGAACACAGCCGCCGGCGCCCATCGATCATATGCAAATCCGTATGTCAATTGGCCAATAGGCGTTGCGCAGGAAAGAGCCATATATACGACCGAAAGCACCTTTCCGCAGAGTTCCGCCGGCGCCGCCCGCTGAACGAATGCAACGATTTCGACCGACGCAATACTCGCCCACACCATGACCCATGCCGAACCGACCGCAAGCGCAGCAAACACAATTTGGCCAGCGCCGCTCAGCAGCGTGACAGTAATCGGCACGACTCCAAAACAGATCATCGCAACGTATCGACATATGTCATTGAAGGAAAAACGATTCGGCCTAATACCGACCAAACCGCCGCCTGCAAGACTGCCCAGCCCCATAGCTGCCTCAATAATCCCAATGCAGGAAGATTGCATGCCGAGATGCCTGGTAACAATAACGGGTGCACCAATCGTTAACCCAACCAACGCAAGATTCAAAACAGCCGCAAGCAAAATCACGGCGAGCAACGAGGTGTTTTGGAGCAGGCACCGAATCGCTGACATAAAATCGCTTTGACATGCCATACGAGTCGAGCTATCCCCCGTCATTTCAGAGGGGACATTTTGTTTGAGTGTGGCCCAAAACAGCAGCGTCGACATTGCAAACGCCACCGCCGCGATCGCGCAAAGGACGTCGATTCCAAAGCATCCGTAGACGGCTGTTCCAACCACGGGACCTAGAATATTGCTCGCCATGGTCGTCTGCGACACTAACGCGGTGGCCCGCTTGACCTTTTCCTTGCCGACCATGTGCAGCGTCTCAATTTGAAGTATCGGCTTCAGAATAGATTGAACGGCGTATTGGACGCACAGCATCACCGCCACAACAGCCGCAAGGGGCAACGGGCACTTCATGGGAACAAATAGCATCGCTGCAACCATTAAAGCAATACCGAGAGCTGCTAGAACGCCGCGATGCCCCTCTCGATCAGCTAATACTCCGCCAGCCGGAGTCGCAAGCACGCCCGGTATAAACGCTATAGCCGCGACGGCACCATATAGCGTTGACGAACCACTGCGGTCGAGCAAGTAAAGCGGGCACGCAAAGCACAGCGCCGACAACGTCGAATACACGCACAGCTGCGCAACGAGAAGACCGACGAGTCTTATAGGCAGCGCTGTCTTTGATGCTGATACGGCATCGAAGTCTCTCATCCCGTCCATAGAGCTTTGCCTCCTATACATACTATTGGTATGTATTTAACGGCTCGAAAAGGGCGGCCGTAGCCACCCTCTTACATCAATATACATACCGTTAGTATGTATATTACCACCCGACACGGTTCCAAACGTCCCAAATTTGGCACGTTGTTTGAAGCACTTCTTCCCCCAAATCGAGACCCACTGCGGCCGCCATCTGCGTCAAACATTGCGCGCGAGCGACCATTCGCTCCTTGGGCTCGAGCGGACGGAACAATGGCAGCAGCCAAAGATTCGCTAGCAACGATACGGCCTCTGCCGCTTCACGCGGGCATTCGCACGCAATGGAGCCGTCGGCGACGCCTTCCTCGATCACCGGCAATAAATAGCCATCCGCCGATTCGTCAAACGAGCTCTGATACTGCAACGCCAAAAGACGCGAACTCTTTACCGGATCCGCCGCAGGATGCATGCGCGCCCAAAGCTCAATTTGTGGTACGACGGACTCAGGCGCATAAAGTCGCCTGAGCTTTTGGGCGCCCGTCATATTGCCAGCACCGAGCGTCGCGCGGCGGCGCTCAACAACGGGAGCCATCGCCCGATCAAATGAGGCGTTAAAAATCTCTTCTTTGCTCTTGAAGTGATGATAGATAGCGCCCTTGGTCATGCCATCGAGACGGTCAACGATATCCTGGATGCTCGTTCCCTCATAGCCCTGTACGCAGAATAGCTCCAGCGCCGCGTCGAGAATCTTCGCGACCGTCTCTTCGGGATATTTATTGCGACCCATAATCCGCCCATCCGCAACGCAAGCCTTATGCCTCACTGCAATATTTTAACGTTGCGGATGGCAAACGGTCGGTTCTACACCGCGGCGGGGCCGTGTTCGCCGGTACGGATGCGGATGACTTCCTCGACCGGCTCGACCCAGATCTTGCCATCGCCGACGGCTCCGGTGCGAGCGGCGTTGCAGATGATGTCGACAATGCCATCGACGTGCTCATCGGCGCAGATAAGGGTGAACTGCACCTTAGGGATCGTGTTGACAAGCAACTCGTTGCCGCGCACGTATTCCTTCCAGCCATGCTGTGAGCCGCAGCCCTGCACCTGGTTGATAGTCATACCGCGAACATCGGCAGCAAACAGCGCGTCTTTAAGAACCTCAAGCTTCTCAGCACGAACGATCGCCGTAATTTTCTTCATAGTGAATTCCTCTCTTTAATAAAGAAATGAATTGCTCATTCATGTGGCACGGGTTTTCCAAATGCCGCAAACCAACCTCAGAGATCAAAAAGTTCAACTGACTGGTCTTAGCAGGTTTCCCAAGTGCCGCAGATTGCCGTGAAAGAGGAGCGAAGCGTACTTAAGTACGTGAGCGACGATTGAACGGCAAGGTGCGGTGCTTGGGGAAGCTGCTAGTCGAGTCCGGAGAACGAGGGGTATGCGCTCTCGCCGTGCTGACTGGCATCTAGACCCAGCGCCTCGTCGGCCTCGTCCACACGTAGGCTGCCGTGGAACAGTGCCTTGACCACCACGGCGATCACCAAGTCGAGCACCAGCACAATAGCGACCGTCACCACAATGCCCAAAATCTGCGAGATGAGCAGCGACACGTCGCCCGTGTAGAACAGGCCGCCCTTGCCGGTCCACGAAAGCTCCGGCACACAGAACAGGCCCGTGAGCACGCCGCCCAAGATGCCGCCGATACCGTGGCAACCGAACGCGTCGAGCGCATCGTCGTAACCGAACTTGGTCTTGAGATGGCTGATGGCCAAGTAGCAGACGGGAGACACGATCAGGCCCATGACCAGCGCCGCCCATGGCTCGACAAAGCCCGCGCCCGGCGTGACCACCACGAGGCCCGCAACCAGACCGGTGCTGGCGCCCACCAGCGTGGGTCGACCGGTGTGCACGCGCTCAACGGCGAGCCACGAGACCATACCCGCCGCGCTGGCCGTCACAGTGTTGAGGATGGCGAGCGCCGCCACGGCGTCGGCCTTAAACTCGCTGCCGCCGTTAAAGCCAAACCAGCCAAACCAAAGCAGGCCGGCGCCCAGCGCCACAAACGGCACGTTATGCGGACGGTAGCTCACCATGCCAAAGCCGCGACGACGGCCGAGCATTAAGCAGAGAATCAGGCCCGTAAGACCGGACGAAATGTGCACCACGTCGCCGCCGGCAAAGTCGAGCGCGCCGATGATGTCGCCGATAAAAGAGCCCTCGCCGCCCCAGACCATGTGGGCGAGCGGCGCATAGACCACGAGCAGCCAAATGCCCAGGAAGGCCGTCATGGCACCAAACTTAACGCGGCCGGCCAGGCTACCCGTGACGATAGCTGCCGTGATCATGGCAAACGCCATCTGGAAGGCAATGTTGACAATCTGAGGGTAGACGGCACCGTCCGCGGCATTGCCCTCGGCCGCCTGCAGCACCTGGTTGAGCACCGGCAGGCACAGCAGCTGGTCAAGGCCTCCAATAAACGGGCTGGAACCGTCACCGCCGTAGGCCAGCGACCAGCCGGCAACAATCCACAGCACACCAACCAGACCAATGGCGCCAAAGCACATGAGCATGGTGTTGATGACATTTTTGCGCCTGGACAGGCCGCCATAGAAAAACGCCAGACCCGGTGTCATTAAAAACACGAGCATGGTGCAGATGAGCATAAACGTTGTCGATCCCGTATCGTACATTCGCTCCCCCTTGATCGCATGAACGTTGTCGGCGCCCATAATGCGGCCGAGGGGCAACTGGTGTAGACCAGATACGGCGTTGTTAAACGCTGCGTTGTCGAATGGAAACGGTGCCGCAATCTTGGAAACGGCGCGGCAACGGGCGCGAAACGAACGGGAAATACGCGAGCAAGGAAGCCGCGAGCGTACCTGTCCCGGCTAGCGTCGGAACAGCTCGCGGGCGCGGTCGCGGAGGTCGGTAGCTCGGATGACGCCTTCGTAGCGATTGATGCGCAGACGCGGGAAGGCGTTAAAGAAGCGTAGGTCGCGGCGGCTGAGCGACACGCTTGGCACCGGACGGCTCATGCGCTTGCCGGCAAGGCGACGACTGAGCGACGGACGCGGCATGCTCGGCGCGGCATCGGCCACACGGCGGGCAGCAAGTGCCAGGCCGCGAGCACCATCCGCGATAAACGTCGGCATTGAAGCCTTCTCGCGCAGGGCATCGAGCGCGGCGTCACCCAGCTCGGCCAGCCACGCGTTAACGGCACGGCTACGGATGTGCGTTTGTGCCACCGAGTCAATCGTCGATTCGGGAATGCGCTCGAGCATTGAGTCCGAGGCATCGGCAAGCGACTCGTTGATGCGGTCGGCAAGATCGGCGCGCACGCGCTCCAGCTGATCGGACAGACGCCGCCAGCTCGCCAGCGAGCACAACGCGTCGACCATCATCGCGACCGCGACGATAAAGGCGGACAACCGCACAATCAGCACCGGCAGACGGCCAAGCAGCCCCAGCAATGCCGGCTCCACTAAACGGCAAATACACAACGCACCCAAGCCAAACGCGCAGGCCCAGTACAGACAGATGCGTCCGTGCAAGTTAAACGGCAGGTGCGAGTAATCCCAAAAGCGAGCGCCCGTTGTTTTTTCCAACAGCACGCCTACGCTGTACTCAATCACGCTGCATACGAGCGCTGCAGCGACAAACTGGCTCGAGGCATCCGGAATCCCGCGCAACAGCAGCCAGCAGGCAATGCCGCCCACACCATAGATAGGACAACACGGCCCCAGCAAAAAGCCACTGTTGGCAAATCGTCCGTGATTGAGCATGGCGCATACTGTCGACTCCCATGCCCAACCGCAAAACCCGTAAAAGGCAAACGAGAGCACCAGTGCCGAGAGTGGGCAGGCGGCAAGCGTCGCGCCGCAAAACGCAGTATCAATCGCGGTCCCCACCGTCTACCCTCTCCTCTTTTCGCTCGATGCTTTACTCGCGCTATCGTCCGTCTCGTCCTTGCGCGGCAGGCGGCCGGCGACCGTCTCACGCAGAGCACACCATTTATCCGCTAGGCACACAATCCATGCCTCACGACACGTCGGCGGCACCAGCACCAGCGGAAACATATGCCGCACGATAATATTCCGCTCGCGCGGCGTCAGCTCAAAATCTTCTTCCGCACGCGCCAGGGCAAAAAACGGGTGGCGAAAGCCATGCAGCCGATGGCTTGGGTCGGAATCGTGCCAATCGTAGAGAAAGTAATCGTGCAACAGGGCCCCGCGCAGCAGCGAGGCACGGTCGACCGAAATGCCAGCACGGCCCAAGTGCTCGGCAAAGGACAGACTCGCGCGCGCTACCGAAGTCACATGTGCATACACCGTCACATCGCCATGCTGGATAAACTCGCGCGTCAGGTCCAGACGGCCCGCCTGCGCCAGTTGACGGGCAGCATGGTCTACTTCGCACGCGATTTTCTCGGCACGAACGGTATCGGACATGCTGCCTCCTTCCAGCGACTCACGGCGACAAGCCACGGCCTGTGCACAATCGATAAAAACATCATGGAACATATCAGTATGGCATCGGACAAAACGTTTTGCCCCACCAGTTGGCGAATTACCGCGCCGCCGTCACATATCAAACGCCAAAATGTGCGAGACTGTCTTGTGCAATTGTGCCGGCCGAGGGAGTGCCGGCGCACGATTCGCATGGAGTAACCCACAACGATGCTGCTTACGCAAACGACAACGCCCGAGGACGTCAAGGCTCTTAATCGCGCCGAGCTCCCGCAGCTCTGCGGCGAGATCCGCCAGGCAATCCTCGAAAGCTCCGCCGCCGTCGGCGGGCACGTTGCCCCCAACTTGGGCGTCGTTGAGCTTACGGTTGCGCTTCATCGCGTGTTTAACTCCCCCATCGACAAGATTGTCTTTGACGTTTCGCACCAGACCTACGCCCACAAGGCGCTGACGGGGCGCGCGTACATTTATATCGATCCGGAGCGTTATGGTGAGGCTTCTGGCTTTGCCAATCCCGACGAGTCCGAGCACGACCTGTTCGCCATGGGTCACACCTCGACCTCGGTGAGCTTGGGCTGCGGCCTTGCCCACGCGCGCGACCTGGCGGGCGATGCGTACAACGTCATTACCGTTATTGGCGACGGCTCGCTTTCGGGCGGCCTGGCGTTTGAGGGCTTTAACAATGCCGCCGAACTCGATAGCAACCTAATCATCATCGTCAATGACAACGACCAGTCCATCGCCGAGAACCACGGTGGCCTCTATCGCAATCTGGCCGAGCTGCGCGCCAGCAACGGCACCTGTGAGCGCAACGTTTTCCGCGCGATGGGGCTCGACTACCGCTATCTGGACGCCGGTAACGACGTGTTGGCCCTAGTCGACGCGCTGCAGGAACTGCGCGATATCGATCACCCCATCGTGCTGCACGTCTCGACCGCCAAGGGCAAGGGCTTTGAGCCGGCCCAGAGCGACCCCGAACACTGGCATCATGTGGGTCCGTTTGACATGGCAACTGGACGCAAGCTCTGCCCGGGCCATCCGAGCGAGCCTGCGCCGCGCACCTATGCCGACATTACGGGCGAGGCGCTCAGCGCCGCCATCGAGCGCGATCCGCAGGTCGTGGGCATCACGGCCGCCACACCCTACATCATGGGCTTTACACCCGAGCTTCGCGCTGCCGCCGGCAAACAGTTCGTCGATGTGGGCATTGCCGAGGAGCACGCCGTGACCTTTGCCACCGCGCTTGCACGCTCGGGCACCAAGCCAGTCTTTGGTGTGTACGGCACGTTTTTGCAGCGCGCCTACGACGAGCTGTGGCACGACCTGTGCCTCAACGACGCCCCCGCAACCATCCTGGTGTTTGGTGCGTCAATCTTTGGCACCACGTCCGAGACGCACCTTTCGTTCTTTGATATTTCCATGCTGGGCGGTCTTCCCAACATGCGCTACTTGGCGCCGGCCTGCATGGAGGAATATCTGTCCATGCTGAGCTGGTCGCTCGACCACCGCGAGCATCCCGTGGCGATCCGCGTACCGGGCATCGGCCTGGTTAGCCGCCCCGATTTGGCGCCCGCCGAGGGCACCGATTACGGCGTCGCGCGCTACAACGTGGTGCGTCAGGGCCGCGACGTTGCCCTGCTCGCGCTTGGCGATTTCTTTGAGCTGGGCGAGCGCGTGGCAAACCGTCTGACTGCCGAGTACGGTATCGAGGCCACGCTCGTCAACCCGCGCTTTGCGACCGAGCTCGACCGTGAGTTCCTCGATAGCCTTGCCGCCGAGCATCGCGTTGTCGTCACCCTCGAGGACGGCATCTTGGACGGCGGCTGGGGCGAGCGCGTGGCGTGCTACCTGGCCTGCACGCTCGTGCGCACGCGCACCTTCGGCATCGCCAAGGGCTTCCCCGACCGCTACGACCCCAACGAACTGCTCGCACAGAACGGCATGACGGTCGAGAATATGGCCGCCGAAGCCGTGAGACTACTCAACGAGTAAGAAAACCTCCGCAAGGGAAGCACCCCTGCGGAGGTTTTTGTTTTCGCGACGCGATTATCTCAATCTGTAACATCTAGGGCCCGAATTTCCGTCTAACTGTTACAGATTGAGACAAGACGTCTTAGTCCCCGACGTTTGTCTCAATCTGTAACAGATAGGGACCTTTTGGCCGTCCAGATGTTACAGATTGAGACATTCGAATTCCCCTGAAGAGAAAATCTCGATCTGTAACAGTTACTCGGCAAAAATGGCTGCAGATGTTACAGATCGAGACAAAGCAGCAAGGCAGGCCGCCACATCTGCAAGAACCACCACAAAGGTGCCTGTCCCTTTTTGGTAGGTAGAATAACCCATAAGGTTAGTATGTTTCTAAGTTATTTCATGTTGACCCTTTTGAGCGGGATAGGGTATAACTCTACTCAACCGCTAGGATTTTTTGAGAAAGGTGTTCTCCTATGAGCAAGAACCTCTCCCAGCAGGTCGTTCTCGACCGCCGCGGCTTTGTCGCCGCCACCTTCGCAACCGTCGCCGGCCTTGGTCTTGCCGGCTGCTCCGACACCAGCGCCGAGGCCGACAAGGGTTCCGCCGCCGGCTCCTCCAAGGGCTCCGAGGATACCGAGGTTTCCGCCGAGCTCGACGCCAAGGCATTCGACAAGCTCGTCGACAACGGCCCCAAGGCCGATGACGATGCCATCGCCGCCAGCACCTGGGCTACGGCCGTCAAGGACGCCGGCGTCTTTATGATCGGTGGCGTTCAGACCTCTACGCTTTTCTCCCTCCTCAACGAGAAAGACGGTCAGACCCGTGGCTTCGATGCCGGCATCGCGCAGCTTCTGTCCAACTACATTCTGGGCGAGAACAAGGTCGAGATCACCCAGGTGACCTCGGACACGCGCGAATCCGTCCTGCAGAACGGCCAGGTCGACGCTGTCTTTGCCACCTACACCATCACCGACGAGCGCAAGAAGCTCGTCTCCTTCGCCGGCCCCTACTACTACACCCAGCAGGCCATCCTGGTGCTCGCCGATAACGACGACATCAAGAGCGTCGACGACCTGGCCGACAAGAACGTCGCCGTCCAGTCCGGCTCCAACGGCCCCGCCATCCTGGAGGAGTTCGCCCCCAAGGCCAGCCAGCAGGAGTTCAAGACCGACGAGGAGGCACGTCAGGCACTCCAGCAGGGTCGCGTTGACGCCTACGTCATCGACAACAACATGCAGCAGAGCGCCCTGGTCCGCGAGCCCGGCAAGTACAAGATTGCCGGCAAGCCCTTCGGCAGCAAGGAGCCCTACGGCATCGGCCTGCCGCTCGATTCCGACGGTGTCGCCTTTGTCAACAACTTCCTTAAGAAGATCGAGGATGACGGCACCTGGACCGAGCTGTGGCAGATCTGCATTGGTGACCGTACGGGCGACACCAATGTTCCCGAGCTGCCCGAGATCGGCGCCTAGGCAGCGAGCCTAGTAACGGCCGCTACGAAACCATACGGAAACGCACGATGCGCTTTATTGCGCTAAACTGTTTCCTCACTGAGTTGTCGGGGCTTCCGTACACACGGGAGCCCCTTTCCTTACCGGCGGGAGGTCCGCATGAGTCTCTCCGAGCTCTGGTCGCTCTATGGCCAGAACTATATCGACGCGCTGCTAGCAACCTGGGGTATGACGCTTGAGTCGTTTGTCATCGCCATGGTGCTGGCCGTCGCCGTCACTGTGATGCGCGTGTCGCCGCTCAAGCCGCTGCGCGTCTTTGGCGACCTGTATGTCCAGGTCTTCCGTAACATTCCCGGCATCGCGCTGCTCATTATCGTCGTCTACGCGCTGCCGCCGCTCAAGGTCGTCCTGCCCTACCGCACCTGCGTTATCGTCGCCACGGTGTTGCTGGGCTCGGCATTTGGCTCCGAGAACTTTATGAGCGGCATCAACACCGTCGGTGTCGGCCAGGTGGAAGCCGCCCGCTCGCTCGGCATGAGCTTCAGCCGTATCCTCGCCAAGATCGTGATTCCGCAGGCGCTGCGCTCGAGCGTACTGCCCATGACCAACCTCTTTATCGCCGTCATGCTCACCACCGCGCTCGGCAGTCAGGTGCCGCTTAAACCGCAGGAGCTCACCGGCGTGGTGAGCTACATCAACACGCGCTCGCTCGGCGGCGTCGCCGCGTTCTTTATCTCGGCGCTCGGCTACCTGGGCACGGCCTTTGTGGTGAGCCACATTGGCAACTATATCGATAAGAAGGTGAGGATCCTCCGATGAGCAAGCACTCCACCTCCGCGCTCACCATGCGCGATGCGCTCTACGAGGCTCCCGGCCCCAAGATGCGCGCCAAGATTCGCGTCGGCACCGCCATCTCACTTGTTGCCGTGGCCGCGCTCATCGCTCTGGTACTGCAGCGCTTTTATGTGACCGGCCAGCTTTCGGTCCATTACTGGTACTTCTTTACGCACCTCACCACCTGGAAGTTCCTGCTTGCCGGTTTTGAGGGCACCGTTAAAGTCGCGCTCACCGCCGGCTCCATCGCGCTGGTACTGGGCTTAGCCCTCATGCTCGGCCGTACCAGCGACATCAAGCCGTTGCAACTGGTCTGCCGCGTGCTCACCGATTTCTTCCGTGGCGTGCCGAGCCTGCTGTTCATCTACTTCTTCTTTTTGGTGCTGCCCCAGTACAAGATCGCGCTGCCGTCGTTTTGGATGCTCACGCTTCCCGTCGCGCTCGCTGCAGCCGGCGTACTGGCCGAGATCTTCCGCGCCGGCGTCAACGCCGTGCCGCGCGGTCAGGTCGAGGCAGCCCAGGCGCTCGGTCTCTCCAAGGCCAAAATCACCTTTAAAATCGTATTGCCCCAGGCGATTCGGTTTATCATTCCGTCGTTGATTTCGCAGCTTGTGGTCGTAGTCAAGGACACCACCGTCGCCTATGTCGTGAGCTACCCCGACCTCATGCAAAATGCCCGCGTGCTCATTACCAACTACGACGCCCTCGTGTCGGTCTACCTGGTGATCGCGGTCATCTACATCCTCATCAACGTCGCGATCAACAAGGCCGCTGTCTACGTTTCGCACAAGACCGGCGCGACCATCATCCGCTAACGCTTTACCATTTCGAGTCATAAGGAGCCGAGCACCATGGCACAGAGCACCTCTTCCACCGGCAATCAGCCGCTGATCGAGCTCAGACACGTCGATAAGCACTACGGCGATCTGCACGTCCTCAACGACATCAATCTCTCGGTCGACCGTGGCGAGGTCGTCGTGGTGATCGGCCCCTCGGGCTCGGGCAAGTCGACCATGTGTCGCACCATCAACCGTCTGGAAACCATCGACTCGGGTGAGATCCTCATCGAGGGCGAGCCCCTGCCGCAGGAAGGCAAGGATCTTGCCCGCATGCGTGCCGAGCTGGGCATGGTGTTTCAGCAGTTCAACCTGTTCGCGCATATGACCGTGTTGCAGAACGTTATGCTGGGACCGGTCGATGTGCTGGGCGTCTCCAAGGAGGAGGCTCGTGAGCGCGCCATGGACCTGCTGAGCCGCGTGGGCGTGGCCGAGCAGGCCAACAAGGTACCCGCACAGCTTTCGGGCGGCCAGCAGCAGCGCGTGGCCATCGCCCGTTCACTCGCCATGCAGCCCAAGGCCATGCTCTTTGACGAGCCCACGAGCGCCCTTGACCCCGAGATGATCAACGAGGTGCTCGAAGTCATGGTTCGTCTGGCCCAGCAGGGCATGACGATGATCGTCATCACGCACGAGATGAACTTCGCCCGCCGCGTAGCCGACCGCGTCGTGTTTATGGCCGACGGCCAGATCGTGGAAACCGGCACGCCCGATGAGTTCTTCGACCACCCCCAGACCAAGCGCGCCCAGGACTTCCTCAACTCCATCAAGGGCCACTAACCCAATTGCCATATCTGCTCGCCATGACCATCCAAACTCGAAAGCAACACCTATGATCGGAACTCGCACTTCATCGTCATACACCCCGCACGTCGACGTCGATCCCGCCGACCGCCCGCTCATCCTCGTCGCGCCGCGCTGGGAAGAGGCGAAGCCGTTTTTAAGCGAGACGCTCTCCCCCAACGAGGAAATCGCAAGTGTCTTTGTCGATGCCATCCTTGCCGCCGGCGGCCTGCCGCTGCAGATGTCCATCACCGAGGACATTGAGGTCATCCGCCATTACGTCGATATCGCCGACGGTATCGCTATTCCCGGCGGCCCGGATGTCAACCCCAAACGCTGGGACGATGATCGACCCTACGACCCCACCCTCTGCTGCGAGATCCGCGATAGCTTTGAGTTCAAGCTGGTCAACGAGGTGCTCCGCGCCAAAAAGCCGCTCTTTACCACCTGCCGTGGCACGCAGTTGCTCAACGTCGCCACTGGCGGCACCCTGTGCATGGACGTGCCGAGCCTGGGCGCTCGCGAGGGCCGCACGCAGTGGCGCCATACCCACGTGCTCAACGACCCCGTGCATCCCGTCGAGGTCGTGCCGGGCTCGCTGCTCGACCGCGCGGTTGGCGGACACAGGCTGATCCAAACCAACTCCGCACACCACTGCTGCGTCGATCGTCTGGGTAAGAGCACGCGCTTGGTCGCCAAGGCAACCGACGGCGTTCCCGAGTGCATCGAGGTCGAAGGCCAGCCATTCTGTCTAGGCGTGCAATGGCATCCTGAGTACACGTGGAAGACGCTCGAGACCGACTTTAACCTGTGGAAGTCGTTTGTCGAGGCAGCGGCCAAGGTAAAGCAGGCACGCTAGCTCGCAAATCACACAGGCTTAAACCTTCCATGCTAGGGGGGCGGACACCAGCCACGGTGCCCGCCCCCCCTGTATTTGGTATGCTCGGTATGATTATCCCTCACAAACAATCAAAGAAATCTCGACCGCAATCGGTCGACTGTAAAGCAGATGGCAAAAACGCTTGCTACGTTTATTAGGCAGTCAATTAAAATCGAAACGCATTGACCATCCCCCAACGGGGTCACGCCGCAAATCCACATGAGCATCGAGGACGGAAGCGGAAGCATGGAATTGGCCCCGAGCTGTATGTAGATCGCTATGACGTTGACAAGCAGCAGCATGCCAATCGGACCGAAGCCGGACCCAAAATAGGAAACAACGATTACGCAAGAAACCACGTATGCAAGGCAGGCGGCGGCAGCAAGAACAAGTCGATAGCAACATACATGCAGGTTGAAATACTGTTGAGCATCTAAAACGATCGCGCAGTTAAGGCAGTACAAAACGACAGTCGACAGGATAAACGCGCCCAAAAGGGCAAAAGAAGACAGCACCACTCGCGCAACGATAGCGCACACACGCTTCCCTCCCCGAGCCTCCGACAACCCCCACGGTTCCTCAATAAAGCCCGAACTGACAAAGCGCGGCACAATGCAAGCCGCGATGAACGGAAAGAACAATGCATGAGCCAACGGGGCTACGTTGAACAGCAGACCGCGAAAAACCTCTGCATTACCAAATAGAAGGACATCCTCTGCCGATAGCCGAAGCGTCGGGTCTGGGAAAAAGCCTAAGAAACTGTTCTCACGGAGGCTACAGAACCACATCGGGAAAGAACTAAGCTGCAATACCACCATGCACGCATAAATTACCAGGATTAAGGCGTACGTCCATTTGCTCACATGCTTCAATTCTGAATGAAGGAATCTTCTAGTCTGACGAGCCATTGAGCACACCCCCAGTACGAAAGCTCACGAGAGCGTAAATCAATACCGATAGACAGCTGGCTGCCGCGCCATATCCCAGAAGCGTCAGCTGCCCCATATCGCTATACCCAAGGGCACATCCAACTCCAAGGTACGGCCCCGGAAGAAAGAAGATCCATCGCAAGGACGGTATGGGCGTCTGAAGGTAAGTTCCGTAGAGCGTCAAGCTCATGACAAATCCAATAATTATCGCAGCCCCGCTCAATACAGCGCTGTCTGTAATCCGATAGATGGTCGTCGTCTCCAACGCAACCGATATCACCAATACGGCGTTGACTATCATTGCAGGCAAAAATACAGTTAGCATGTCGTGCGAGTAGTTATGCCCTCCACGTATTATGGCTATTGCAAAAAGAAGAAGGCAAAGCGCACTATATGCTGCGCCAATTATTAAAGCAGACGAAAATGCATGGGCTAGAGCCCCATAAAAGTGGTTGAGACCTCTTGCCAAAGAAATTCGGCAGCCCTCTTCATAGCCACGCTCCTGTAGAATTACCAGGCAAACGATGAGCGGCACAAGCAGAGATGTGCCGGCAAAGGCGCTACGCACAAGGGACTCATCGGGTGCAGAAGGATCGATTACATTCCAGCAGAAGCCAATATCCTCCCCAAAAACGCTATTGCCAAAGGCGAGCAACATTGTTCCGTTTTTTAGAAAGATGCCGAAGAGAAGGCCGAACGCCAACATAAGCGCAAGACCAAACTTCGCCGGAAATATCCTGTGCAAACGTATCATATCTGCCTTTATGGGATGGATCGCCCGCTTCATAGCGAGACCGCCTTCATCAAGCGCCTGTAATACTCTTTTAGGGACGACGCCTCATCCCTTATGACGTCCATCGATTCCTTTTTTAGCAGTTCGCCGTCATGAATAAACAGGCAGCTTGTTGCAACCGATGCCAACTCATCCAAATCATGACTAGAGATGAGCATGGTCTTACCCTGCTCTCGATTCAATCGACCGATAAGGGCCCATATACTCTCGATGCCCAACGGATCCAATCCATTTGCCGGCTCATCGAAAATTAGTACGTCGGTGTCGCCCAATAAAGCCGTAGCTATATCCAGTCGCCGTTTCATTCCCAGAGAAAAACTGCTCACGCTCTTTTTCTCATCGACGTCCAGCCCGACTTGGCCCAAGACGCGAGGAACCTCACGTTTCTCATCGAGCCCCCATTCCGCACATCGGATCCGAAGATTCTCAGCCGCACTGAGGGATTGGTATGCTCCGCAGGAATCTGGCACATAGCCGACACGCGTCCGCATCAGGCTCAGCTCTTTTTTCGACTTGCCCCCAAAGAGCTCCACGCTCCCCGACGACGGCTCGCAGAGGCCCAAGACGATTTTAATAAGCGTGCTTTTGCCCGCACCGTTTGCACCAACAAGGGCAAGGAGCTCAGACTGATGCACCTCGAAGGAAACGTCATGCAAAACGCGCCGTTTCCCGTAGCGCTTTGACACCTTTGATAACTTTATCGCTGATGTGTTCATTGGCCCCCCATTCTGCTTGATAGCAAAACCGCTCATATCGTTCCTTCTTTACTTTATCGTTTTCCATAGTTGTTATTGTTTTTCGATAACTATTATTTGTCAAGATAATCTAAAAGAAAGAACCCGTGTTAGACACGAGTCCCTTCACGCTGATATTTCGTTTTAGTTGTTCGCCTTAAGCTACTCGTCACTCAAATCGACAGCGAAGACTGATGTCGGAAGCGACGCCTCGTTGTCTCCGCCATCCCGCATCTGTCTCACGACATTTTTTGCACGCTCGACAATAAGCTCCTCAAGCTCTTTCTCGCTCACACGCTGAATAATATCTCCCGGTTGACAATCAAGCTCATCACAGATATCGAGAAGAGTCTTTAGGCGAATAGCTTTTATCTTTCCGTTTCTCAGCTTTGAAATATTAGCCGGAGTATGCCCCGTCGCCCGAATCAGATCAGCGCTGGTCTTTCCGGTCTTAAGCAGCTGCGTCTCAAGCTCGATGATGAGATAGCTCATGCTTCCTCCTACACAAGCTCGTCAGACTGCTCTTGGAGCAGCGAGGCATAACTCCAGATCACCGAGATACACAGACAGACAGCCGCGCCGATAAGCGACCCCGCATCAAAGGCAACGCCTTGGCAAATCTCAATAACGAAGGAATGAGGCACGACGTAAAGCTCCAGCCCACCAATGGTAAGATTGACCGATCCGTAGGCACCAATAAGCGAAACCGCGGCGTTAACAGCAAAGGCAAGCGCAAGAACACGGATAAGCCGCACATGCGTCTTGGTAAAGGGCGAGACGCCTCGCGAGATGTTACGGCTGATCCCACACAGAACGACAAGCGAAATACCCACGACGAGTGCCAGGCACAGTCCGCTTGGGATAACGATGCACCCGCCATCGAGAAGCGTCACGACACCGAAAGAATCAACAGAAGCAACGTTTGCAACCGCATACCAGATCACGTAAACAACCAACGCGGCAAAAGCAACGAGCATCCCTGCAAAAACGGCTGCCATGCAAAAACCAAGCTTCCTGATATTTTCGCCCGCCTTGGCCATACGCTGAACGCTGTTGGACATACACTCACCCTCATCGGCTCTATCGTTATTCGAACAGTTTATCGAACAACGATATGGATTGCATGCGGAAAGCCCCGCCAGTGCGCATAGGCCATTCACTAGTCAGAAGAGGTGAGCGTGGATTTTTGGACACGTATCGAACGAGCGTGGATAATCTCCCACTTTGAGGCCGCCACCGGGCCTAAAACGGGAGATTATCCACGCTCATAGTCATCAAGGCTCACAGCCTCTTACTCGGCCGCCTCGCGCAGAGCCGACATCGTAGCCGCATATTGCTGCTGCAACGCATGCATCCCCTCGCGGGCGCCGTCAACGGCATCGGCGCCGCGCAGCGCTTCGGTTACCACGACCGCCGGCTCGTACAGATTATCGAATCCCAGGTTCTGGCTCACGCCCTTGAGCGTGTGCGCTGCCATAAACGCACCTTCGGCGTCTCCTGCCGCCATGGCGGCCTCCAGCTTGTCCATGCTCTCGTCATCCAAAAACTTGAGGGCAAAGCGGGCAAGCATTTCCCCGCCCATCAGCCGAGCGCACGCGTCGTCATAATTAGCGCCGATCTTCTCATACGCCTCACGCATGGAAATCATGGATTAAAAACTCCTTTGGTCAAACTAAATCGTGGGAAACGCGACGACGTCGGCGGGGCGTGCCAACGTCTCGGCAATTTGGTCTTGCACCTCGAGCAGGCAATCGAGCAGCAGCGGGTTAAAGGTGCCGCACTTACCGTCCAGGATCATCTGGATCGCCTCCTCGTGCGGGATAGCGTCCTTGTATACGCGCACGCTCGTCAGTGCATCGTACACGTCAGCCACCGAAACCACCTGCGCGGCGATGGGAATTTCGTCGCCCTTAAGGCCATCGGGATAACCCTTGCCGTCCCAGCGCTCGTGATGCCAACGCGCAATCTGGTACGCATATTCCATAAGCGCATTGCCGGCGTGATGGCTGCCCAGCTCGAGCAGCATGTTGGCGCCAATCGTGGTATGCGTCTTCATAATCTCGAATTCCTCGGGCGTGAGGCGCCCGGGCTTGTTGAGGATCGCATCGTCAATCGACATCTTGCCAATATCGTGCAGCGCCGAAGCCAGGGCGATCGTGGAGCGTTCCTCATTGTCGAGGAAGATCGTGCCGCTACGCTGGACCAGATAGCCAAGCAGCAGCTCGGTCAGCTTTTCGATGTTCGTAACGTGCCTACCGCTCTCGCCGTTGCGAAGCTCCATGACGCCGGCCATGATGTCGATGAGCATGCGACTGTTCTTGACGCGCTCGTTGTACTGTTGGGACAGCAGGTTCGTCAGGCGGCGCTGTTTGGCGTACAGGCGGATGGTGTTGCTTACGCGGCGGCGCACGACACGGGAGTCAAACGGGCGGTTGATATAGTCCGAGGCGCCCAGCTCGTACGTGCGCAGAACCGCATCATCGGAATCTTCGCTCGAAATCATGATGACAGGCAGATTATCGATACCCGATCGGCGCGACAGATCGGCCAGCACCTCAAAGCCGCTTATGCCCGGCATCACAATGTCCAACAGCACGAGCGACAACTCATCGCCATAGCGGTCGACCATGTCGAGCGCCGCACGACCGTTATCGGCCTCGAGGATGCAATGCTCGTCCTTGAGCATCTCGCTGAGAATGGCTCGGTTCATCTCGGAGTCATCGGCGATAAGCACCAAAGGCTTTTCGCTTTGGAAGGCCTCGATGGAATCGGCATCGGTCACGACCGTACCGGCTTTTGCCTTAGCGCGGCTCAGTAACTGAGCAGCGCGGCCAACGCCCTCATCGACCGTCTCGCCATGAATGCGAACGCCACCAACACATGCCGTCAAGCTCACGTACTCATGGCCCGGAATAATCGTGGAATGAACGGCATCGGACACCTGATGCAGGCGACGGGTGAAGTCATCGGAGGGAATATTGGGCATGACAACCACAAACTTGTCGCAGCCATAGCGCACAAGCTCGTCAGTCGAACGAATTCCGCTGCGTATGGCTGTCGCCACAGCACCGAGCGCAAGGTCGCCGGCATGACGGCCACACGTATCGTTGAAGGCCCTAAAATCATCAACGTCGATCATCGCAACGCCGGCATTCATGCGGGCGCTGCGAAGCTTTTCCTCGTAATATCGGCGATTGCGCACGCTCGTCAGCACGTCGGTGTAGACAAGGTCCTCTTCCGCGGCCTCTTGCTCATCAATCGGACGCACCATCAGCAAGACGTGAGGCTCGCCCTCGACCTTCAGAGGGCGTAGACGGGCGCGGTACTCAGTGCCATCATTGAGCAGTTGCTCCGACACCTCATCGGAGTCTGCCAAAGCCTCAAGACTCGACTGACGCAGACAAGGGCAGCGATCGCCGGCGAGCAAGCAGTTAGGCTCGCTCTTAATCTGATCGGCCGACAGCAAACGCACCACGGGGTAGGTCTTCGCGACACGGGCGACCTCAGCGGCAGCCTCCTCGTCGGTTAGATTGACCTCGTGATTATTGAGCATATGGGGCCCTTTCGATAGTTTCGCATGGTAGCGGTGGGTTCCAAATGCTACAAGGGTAACACCTTGTCGATGCAGGTAAGTACGTGAATGCTGTTACATTTTTATGAGTTGGCAGGCGGCGCGATTGAAGTCGCAGACGTGAGGTTTTGAGCACATTTGTTAACACGGCCGAAACGTTTGCGGGTGAAGTCTGCTTTGGCCATTGCGGGTGTTAGAGCCCCAAGATGCCACGGACAGCCCGGGCAGCCGCTGCCGGGCGATCGCGCAGACCGTTATGCGCGCCCGGGATCGTCACGAGAGGGCAATCGAGATATTCGGCAGCCGCTCGCGTGCCAGCCTCGCGGGGCGTGCCAATCGAGAGCTCGCCCAGGAGCACGGCGGCCACCGTTTTTGACGCGCGAACGCTATCCCAATCGGGAACGCAGGTCATAGTAATCCCGTATTCATTGGCCATGAAGCAACGACCATTGCGCAGGGCATGCTTGGCTTCCGCTTCGGTCGTTCCAGGAGCCTCGGGGTCCAAGTCGCCGAGGGCTCCCAAGAAAAGCCGGAGCGCCCTTGAAACCTTTCCAGCCGCAATCATATCGAGCAAAACCGGAGCTGCGCCCATGCCGACGCCTTCGGCCGACACAGCCGGCTCATGCAGAATCGCACGGTCGACGAGATGGGGTTCGGTACGAAGAAGCTCCAGCGTCACCAACGTACCGGCGCTGTGCGCAAGCACATTTGTCGAAGCGCCAACGTGTTCGATCACGGCTTGCAGATCGGCGGCCTGAGCGGCAAGATCATAGCTGCCGTCTGCCGCATCGCTGCTGCCACCACAGCCGCGGCGGTCGTAGGCAATTACGCGGTAGCTGCGACTGAGCTCACAAGCGATGCCGTCGAAAAATGTGCCGTCGACACAAGCGCCGTGCACGCACACCAAGGCAGGAGCATCAGGCGACACATCCGGGTCGGCATATTCGCGACAGGCAATCGTGGTGCCCGCATTCTCGACCGTAAAATCCATGTTGTGCCCCCATCATCAATGCTCATCCAGTTGCACGTCAGCACGGTTGGATGGACCCGCATTGCTTTACGCCTTGTTAACAGATTAACTGTACCCGACCCGAGGCTTTTCATGGCACGGCATCATGAGCGACGTGAAAAAACGAAACTTGTAAAGCAAGAGCCCGCACCTCGCTTTGGAGCCGATGCTATGCTTAGGCGCAATAGTCTTGAGGAGCATATGCCTATGTCTACATTTTTGAATGCCAGCCCCATCTTTGGACCCGTTCGCAGCCGTCGCCTTGGTCTCTCGCTCGGCGTCAACATGATGCCGGCCAGCGGCAAAATCTGCACGTTCGACTGCATTTACTGCGAAAACGGCCTCAACGCCGAGCGCCCCTGCCACGAGCCGTATAACACGGCTGCCGTGGTGCTCGATGCACTCGAGGCAAAGCTGCGCGAGATGGCAGCCGAGGGCGAGCTCCCCGATGTGATCACCTTCGCAGGCAACGGCGAGCCCACCGCCGCAGCGGAGTTTCCGCAGGCCATTGCCGGCGCCGTCGCGCTGCGCGACGAGCTTGCCCCAAACTCCAAGATCGCCGTGCTCTCCAACGGCACGCGCGCCGACCGCCCCGAGGTGCACGACGCGCTCATGATGGTCGACGACAACATTCTTAAGCTCGATACCGTCGACCCGGCGTTTATC
This sequence comes from Collinsella sp., assembly GCA_048343195.1. Classification (GTDB taxonomy): domain Bacteria; phylum Actinomycetota; class Coriobacteriia; order Coriobacteriales; family Coriobacteriaceae; genus Collinsella. The sequence goes on along the minus strand of DBGDDN010000013.1, from coordinate 7,042 downwards.
CAGCTGCTCGACCAGCCCGTTGGCCCCTACGACGTCAAGCACCAGATCGAAACGTTCGCAAGCTTTAACGGTCACGTTATTATCCAGACGATGTTTTTGAGCGGTGAGTACCGGGGCAAGCCCATCGACAACACCGGCGAGGAGTACGTTGCCCCCTGGCTCGCGGCGCTTGAGCGCATTCGCCCGCAGGAGGCGACCATCTACACGGTGGCGCGCGAAACACCGATCGCCGGCCTTGCCAAAGCAGTGCCCGAGGTACTCGACGCCATTGCCGCGCGCGTGCGCGCCCTCGGTATTCCCTGCCAGGTGAGCTACTAGCAAAACCACGCAGCAGCTAGTGTCAGCCATCCCGCTCCATCAGTTGCGGTGATATAGTTCCTGTTTATGCCGTTAAACCGCTTAAATCGGAACTATATCACCGCAACTCATATAGGCATGTTAGTGGGCTATACTAGCTGCGGATGAAAGGAAGTTAGCCATGTTTGACAAGGGACCTGTGCCCGGCCGCAACGACGCCTGCTGGTGCGGCAGCGGCAAAAAATATAAGAAATGTCACAGCGCCTTCGACGAGCGCCTCGAGCGCCTGTGGGAGGAGGGCTGGGAGGTTCTGCCCCGCACACTCTACAAGACGCCTGCCGACATCGAGGGTATTAAGCGCTCCGCCGCCATCAACGTGGGCGTGCTCGACCACGTTGGCGAGCACATCGCCGCGGGCATGACCACCAACCAGATCGACCAGATGATCTACGACTACACCGTCGAGCACGGCGGCACGCCGGCCGACCTCAACTACGAGGGCTACCCCAAGAGCGTGTGCACCTCGATCAACGACGTCGTCTGCCACGGCATTCCCTGCGACACGGACGTCCTGCACGAGGGCGACATCATCAACGTGGACTGTTCCACAATCCTGGACGGATACTTTAGCGATTCGAGCCGCATGTTCTGCATCGGCGAGGTCTCGGCCGAGCGCCAGCGCCTGGTTGACGTCACGCGCGCCAGCGTGGAGGCGGGCCTTGCCGCCGTCAAGCCGTGGCTGCCGCTGTCCGTCATGGCCGAGGCCGTGCAAAAGACGGTCGAGGACGCCGGCTTTAGCGTGGTGCGCGAGTACGGCGGACACGGCATTGGCAAGGAGTTCCACGAGGACCCGTTCGTGGGCTTTACCACCGAGGCGCCCGACGTGGACACCATCATGGTGCCGGGCATGGTCTTTACCATCGAGCCCATGGTCAACGCCGGAGCACCCGACATTAAGATCAGCAAGGGTGACGGTTGGTGCGTGCGCACCAAGGACGGCAGCGACTCCGCCCAGTGCGAGGTTCAGCTGGTCGTGACCGAGGATGGTTACGAGCTGCTGAGCTGGTAGCCGTACGGACGCCGGATGCTGGCGGGCACGCTCGTCTTGCATCCGGCGTTTTTGTTTGAACGTTTTGCCTGATAAAACCTGCCAAAATAAACCTGTCCCTTTTTAGTAGGTTGAGCAGAGAGGACTGCTTGTGAACATCCTGGTTTTGCTGCCCGTCAACGACCGCCATCGCGCAATTCTTGAGTCGAGCGCTCCGGGCGAGGACTTTGTCTACACGAGCGCCGACGCCATCACGCGCAAGCAGGCCGCCGATGCGGACGTGATCTTGGGCAACATCGACCCTGGCATGCTCACGGCATGCGAGCATCTCCAGCTGTTGCAATTACAGACCGCCGGCTATGACGATTACTTGGCCGCCGGCACCGTGCCAGCCGACGCTAGGCTTTCCTGCTCGGTGGGTGCCTATGGCCAGGCCGTGAGCGAGCACATGTTTGCCATGATCCTTTCCATGATCAAGCGCCTGCCCGGCTATCACGACTTGCAGCGCAAGCATCGCTGGGAGGATTTAGGTCCGGTCACCTCGCTCAAAAACGCCAACGTGCTGGTGCTGGGCGCGGGCGATATCGGCGGCCACTTTGCCACGCTCTGCCGCAGCATGGGCGCGCACGTCCGCGGTATCAAGCGTCATCCGCTCGTCTACCCCATCGTGTTTGAGGACATGGACGGCATGGACGCCCTCCCCGAGCGCCTGGCCGAGGCTGACATCGTCGCATCCTTTATGCCCAGCACACCCGAGACCCGCGGCCTGGCGAACGCCGAGTTCTTCGCCGCGATGAAACCGGGTGCCCTCTTTGCCAACGGCGGCCGCGGCGATCTTGTGGTCGCCGACGACTTGGTTGCGGCACTCGAGTCCGGGCACCTTGCCGGCGCTGCGGTCGACGTCACCGACCCCGAGCCGCTGCCTGAGACAAGCCCACTGTGGGATGCGCCCAACATGCTCATCACGCCGCATGTCTCCGGTTGGTTCCACCTGGCAGCCACGCTCAACAACGTGGTGGATATTGCCGCGGAGAATCTACGCCACCTACAGGCCGGCGAAACTTTACGTTGTTGGATTGAACATTAGGGGATCTATTCCGCCGTTCTAACGGACGGCGGACCGGTCGACGCTACGAACCCGCCGTTTGGCCAATCTGCCGTTCAATTTCAAAGGCGCGACCAGAAGGTCAGCGCCTTTTCATTTCACGGCACCTTGGCTCAAACGGCGGACTCTCGCTGACTTTTGCTCAACCTGCGGCGTTTCTTTTTTGGTGCAATGGGGTCAGGTTAGTTTGCACTATGACGTTGGCTCTACCTGCGGCGTCCTGACAGTTCCGCCTAGCTGTTGGCATTTACCCAGATAAAACCTGCCAAAATGAACCTGTCCCTTTTTGGCAGGTTTTAGAGCTCTACGCTTTCGGCGCCGTTGATGGTTAGGTTGTGCTCGTAGAAAGCTGTGAGGGCGCGGATAGCGTACATCACGTCGCGCACGCCGCCGGTCTCGTAGCTCGAGTGCATGGCAAGCTGCGGCAGGCCCACGTCCACGGCATGCATGCTCGCCTGCATATTGGACAGATTGCCCAGGGTAGAACCGCCGGCCATATCGCTCTTGTTGGCAAAGGCCTGCGTGGGCACGTCGGCGTCATCGCAAATGGCCTGGAACACCGCGCGGCTAAAGGCGTCGGTGCAGTAGTGCTGGTTGGCGGCCTCCTTGATGACGATGCCGCCGTTGAGTACCACCTGATTGCGGGCATCGCACTTCTCGGCATGGTTGGGGTGCACGGCATGTGCATTGTCGCAGCTTACAAGCATCGAGGCGGCAAGTGCGCGGTGGTACGACTCGTCGTCAAAGCCCAACGATCCGTTGATGCGGCGCAGCGCGTCGGCCAAGAACGTCGACATGGCGCCCTGCTTGGTCTCGGAGCCAACCTCCTCATTATCAAAGCAGCAGAAGACCGAAACGTCGTGCGCGTTCTCGGCACCCAAAAATGCCTGCAGTGAGGTGTAGGCGCAGGCCAGGTCATCAAGCTTGGGCGTCGAGATAAACTCGTCGGCCCAGCCCCAAATGCGCGCATCCTGACGATTGACCAGGAACAGATCGCGGCCCAGAATCTGCTCGGGCTCAACGTCCAGCTCTTCGGCGATCAGGGCATCGAAGTCACCCTGCTTAAGCTCGCCGGCGCTGATGAGCGGGCACAGGTCGACAGCTCGGTTGGGCGCAAAGCCCTCGTTAACGCCACGATTCATATGGATGGCAAGGCTCGGGATAATGGCAACTTCGCGCTCGGTAGCGAGCAAGCGGCTCTCGATACGGTCGCCCTCGCGCACCAGCACGCGGCCCGCAAGTGCCAGCGGGCGATCGAACCAGGTGTAGTCGATCATGCCGCCGTAGGCCTCGGTGTTCAGGCGCAGCGTCTCGCCCGCGCCGTCGAGCTCGGGCACGGCCTTAACCTTAAACGTCGGCGAATCGCTGTGTGACGCCGTGAGTTGAAAATGATAGTCGCCGGCAACGCCGTCCTCGCCCCACGTAGCGGCCAGGTCTTCGCCCACCTTAAAGGCAACGACGCTCGAGGTGTTACGCTGCGTGTAATAACGCCCGCCCGGCTCGATGTCCCACGCTGCGTTCTCGGGCAGGTAGGTAAAGCCCGCCTCGTCGAGCTCGGCCATAATGGTCGCCGCCGTATGGAACATGCTGGGGCATGCCTCGATAAAGTCGATAAGGTCGTTGGAGGCCTCGATATCGTCGGCCGTCACGTGCACGCGCTCGATCGTTTCCTGATCCGTCATGCTCTCCCCTTTCGCTGGGTTGATGGTCCCCTCCAGCATACCCCGCCACGCCAGCGCCGCACTCTTCATTCCGTGCTTAATTCCGCGCCGCTCACCAAGTTGAGCCATCATGCCCGCGCTCCTTTTGCGACAATTGCGCTAACAGGACGAGAGGAGCCGTCATGAAGCCACGTAACATTGCTATCGCCTGCGGTGTCGCGGGAGTCGCCGTCGGCCTTGCCGCTGCCGCCGGCATCGTTTACCGCAAGCAAATCAAGTCCGCCGCGTCGCTCAAACGCTTGACCAACTATGCGGATGGCTATGACCTGTACGCAGTCGACATCGCTTACGACTACGACCTCGACCGCATCATCGCCGTCAATGTGCGCGACGATCAGACCTACATCGATGCCGTGGTGGCGCAGGTGCTGCCCGGTGTGCCGGCACATGTCCAGGCGCCCCAGTTTGCCTGCAGCGCTTTTGTCGCCGTAGATGCCGAAGGCCGCGTGCGCACCGGTCGCAATTACGACTTTAAGGACGACACCTCGGCGCTGCTGGTGCGCAATCACCCACGCGGCGGCTATGCCTCCATCGGATTTGCCGCCCTCAACAACCTGGGCGATAACACTCCGCTTGACTCCGTCGCCGGACGCGTCGCCGCACTCATGGGCCCGTTTGCCCAGCTCGACGGTGTTAACGAATGCGGCGTGTCCGTTGCCGTACTCACCCTGGATTCCAAGCCCTGTGACCAGGACACGCAACGCCCCGTCATCAATACCTCGCTCGCCATCCGTCTGGTGCTCGACCGCGCGGCCACCACGCAGGAGGCTGTCGACCTGCTTTCCGCCTACGACATGCACGCCATGGCAGGACGCGATTACCACTTCTTTATCAACGACGCCGCCGGTGACGCGCGGGTGGTGGAGTGGGATCCGCGCGATCCCGACCGTGCATGCAAGGCGACGCCCGTACGCCAGGTCACGAACTTCTACGCCTGCTATGGCGACGAAGTGCTGCCCAACCAAAAGAATGGCGAGCTGGGCCATGGCAAAGAGCGCACCATCGCCATCGCCGATGTCCTTGACGCCCATGTCGGTGCCCAGGACGAAACGATTGCCTGGGAAGCCCTGCGAGCCGCAGCGCAAGAGCCCAATCCGGAAGACATCACCAGCAACACGCAGTGGTCGGTCGTCTTCGACAACACCGAGCCCGCTGCCGCCATCACGCTGCGCCGCCACTGGGGCGACATCGACGCCTTTGCGCTGTAAGGAGCCAGGCCCGTCGACCTTACGCTCGCCTGACGTTGTTTACATTTCTATACGCTTGAGCTAACACGTTTTACCCCCGTATCAACAGTGTACGGGGGTAAACTTATGCGCATGTTATAACTTGCCCGGAAGGATTCATCATGCTCAGGATCGGTCTTCTTACTAGTGGCGGCGACTGCCAGGCGCTCAACGCCACCATGCGCGGCATTGTCAAAACGCTTATGACCAATAGCGAAGAACCTATCGAGATCTATGGCTTTGAGGACGGCTACCAGGGCCTTATCTACAGCAGGTTCCGCGTCATGACGCCCGCCGATTTTAGCGGCATCCTCACCCGCGGCGGCACCATCCTGGGCACGAGCCGCACGCCGTTCAAGCGCCTGGACATTCCCGAGGCCGACGGCGTCGAGAAGGTGCCCGCGATGGTCCACACCTATCATAAGCTGCAGCTCGACTGCCTGTTTATGCTGGGCGGCAACGGCTCCACCAAGACCGCCAACCGCCTGCGCGAAGAGGGCCTCAACGTTATCGCCCTGCCCAAGACCATCGATAACGACACCTGGGGCACCGAGTTGACGTTTGGCTTTACAAGCGCCATCGACGTCGCCACCAAGTGCATCGACGACATCCACACCACTGCCTCGAGTCACGGCCGCGTGTTTGTCATCGAGATTATGGGCCACAAGGTCGGCTGGATTCCGCTGTATGCCGGCGTCGCGGGCGGCGCGGACGTCATCTTGATTCCCGAGATCCCCTACGACATGGACAACGTCATCAAGACCATCGAGCATCGCATGGAGACCGGCAGCCGCTTTACCATCGTGGCCGTCGCCGAGGGCGCTATCTCCAAGGAGGACGCGGCGCTGTCCAAGAAGGAGTACAAGAAAAAGCTCGCCGAGCGCACGAGTCCGTCGATCGTCTACGACATCGCCAAGGAGATCGAGGCCAAGACTGGTCGCGAGACCCGCGTCGCCATCCCCGGCCACACGCAGCGCGGCGGCCAGCCCGACGCCCAGGACCGCATCTTTGCGACCCAGTGCGGCGTCGAGGCAGCGCTCGGCTGCCTACGCGGCGAGTTTGGCTACATGATTGCCCTGCGCGACGGCAAGATGTGCCACATGCCGCTCGAGGAGGTCGCCGGCAAGCTCAAGTTTGTCGACCCCCAGAGCGACCTGGTGCGCGAGGCCAAGGCGTTGGGCATCAGCTTCGGCGACGAATAGCCTCGGCTGGAACTGCTCTCATCGGAGGCCCCAGGGCTTTCCTCCCAAATCGTCCTCGGACATGTCAGGACCCCGCTGCGCGCTTCGCGCGGCGGGGTCCTTCCGTCCTGCGGAAAGATTTGGGAGGAAAGCCCTGGGGCCTCCTGCGGTAACCGGGGAGGCCGAGGCTATTCGTCTTCTTGCTGCAAGTGCCTGGGGTAGGATGCGGCGTGCATTTTTGGGAGTATTCAGCAGCCGAGGGTGCCTGCATACTGGATTTTGGGCGAGAGACAGGCGCCGCGGGCCGCATTCTGCAAAAAAAATGAGCGGTCCTCGAGGCGCCGGGGTAGCGCGCAGAGATGTGGTGTAAGAGGCGGGGCATGCCCCGCCTCCGCCCTTTCTTGAAAGGGCGGGGACACCGCCTAGAATTCGTCGTTGGAGTAATGAAGGTGACGAATGGAAGG
>DBGDDN010000012.1:0-30154 GCA_048343195.1 Collinsella sp. | reverse complement strand
TTGAAGTTGAGGACCAGGTCTTCGGCGTTCATGCTGCCCCCATCATCGCGGTCTACGGGGTCAAAGATATGGCACCGTGGGGACACATGTATGTCAATCCTGGTCTAACAGAGCCTTTTTTAATCCCCGTCCCAGAATAATCATTCCCGGGCGCGTTGCGGTTGCCTAGTACTGGCTCTCGTGCTTGCTAAAGAAGTCGAAGCGCGGGGGCAGCGGCTTCACGCGGTGCTCGCCGGGCTTCTCGCCCAGGCTCTCCACAAACTCGTCCGTGGAGGCAAAGATGTTGTCCCAGCTAAAGAAGGCGACCGGATCGACGTCGAAGTACTCGCAGATGAGCTCGCAGCCGGCCGGGACGATGCCGTGCATCAGGACGGTCGCCACGCGCAGCTCGGTAAAGGCGTCGACAAGGGCCTGCGTCATCGCGGCGTTGGCCGGCTCGCCCTCGAGCTTGTTGGCGGCCTTGGAGGCGTCGCTCCAGCGCTTGTTGGCGGCACGCAGGTAGTCGTCGCACACGGCGAGCGCGCGGTGCGTCTCGAACTTGTACATGGCCTGTTCAAAGGCGAGAGCTGCCTGCTCGGCGGCTTCGACCACGGTAGCGGAGGCGGCACCGGCGGGGATGCAACCGCTACGATAGGGGCTCTCGTCGCCCTCCTTGACGGCGACGCCGTAGAAGCAGCTGCGGGCCAGGCGGTTGAACACGCCGGTCAGCAGCGCGCTCTCCTTGAGGGCCGGGTCGATAACGCGCTTGTCGTCGCAGGCGCGTACCTCGTTGCCGTCCTTGTCCTTGCCGGTCACGCGCGTGTCATATGCCTTGGGGCTAAAGCTTACCGGCTTCTCGGACAGGCCGAGCGACAGCCAGTGCGCGCGCATCTGCTCGCAGGTGTAGTGGTTGAGCAGGTCGTCTGCCGGCGGGGGAGGCGTCTGCGAGGACGAGCTGGCTTTTTTGCCCATGTAGAGCAGGTGATAGCAGGCGCTGACGGTGCTCTGCGTAAGGTCCCAACCCAGGGCCTCCCACATGGCTGTCTGAGCGATGCAGTAGAAATAGATGTTGTCCTGACCGATGAACTGGTAGATCTGTGCGTCGTCCGAGCACCACCAGTCGCGCCAGTCGAGCGAGCTGTGCTGGTAGGTGGGCGCGGGGACCTGCGTGGAGTCGGCAGCGGGCTCGCCCATGAGGGCGGCATCCTGGGCGGCGACACCCTCGGTCACGCCGGCGGCCTTGGCATCGCGCGCGAGCACGGTACGCGTATAGCTGATGGGCGCCCACAGGCTCTCGGGCCAGCACCAGCAGGTGACGTCGGAGACGCCATCGACCTCGGGCACCGGAACGCCCCAGCCGATGTTACCGGTGATGCGGAAGGGCACGAGCGCCTTGCCGCTGCGGAAGCGCACGCCGCCGTTGGCGAGCACCGCGTGGGCGTCGTCGCGCTCCTTCCAGCTGGGGAAGGTGACGGTAAAGCTGCTCTTGTTGCCCTCGGGCTCCAGCACGGTGTGCTCGGGAAGCTGATCCTCGACGGCATCGAAGGCCTCGCGGAACTTGTTCTGGATATAGAGCTGAGCCGGCAGCAGCCACTCCTCCATAGTCTTGGAGACCACGGAACGAACCTGCGGGTTCTGGGCGAGCTTGGCGGTATAGGTCTTCATAAAGTCGAGGTAGGCCGGCAGGTCGAAGTAGAGGTTGTCGACCGGGCGCAGCTCGGGCACCTCGCCGGTGAGCTGGCTTTTGGGCGCGATGAGCTCCTCGGGCTCAAACTGGTGACCCAGGTCGCACTCGTCGGCATAAGCCTTCTCGGACTTGCAGCCCTGGATGGGGCAGCGGCCGATTACCTGACGGCCGTTGAGGAACGTGCCGGCCTTGGCATCGTAGAACTGCAGCGTGGAGCGCTTGGAGATGGTGCCCTGCTCGTGCAGGCGCTTGATAATCTCGGCGGTCACCTCGTTGTGGATCTGGGCCGCCGGCTCAAGGCCCGAGCCACCGTAGATGTCGCAGCTGATGTTGTAGTTGTTGAGGGTCGCGGCCTGGCGGGAGTGATTGGACTCGACATACTCGCCGATGGACTTGTCGTAGCCTTCGTTCTCCTTGAGCTTGCGGTAGCTCTCCATGATGGGCGAGCCGTAGCAGTCGGTGCCCGAGGTGAAGATGACGTTCTCGCGGCCCAGACGGTCGCGTAAGAAACGGGCGAAGAAGTCGGCCGGGACAAAGACACCGCCGACGTGGCCAAAGTGAAGGCCCTTGTTGCCGTAGGGCTCGCCGGCGGTAACGATGGCGCGGCGAGGCCAGCTGGGACGGTCGTTCATGGAGTATTTGGATGCCATGGGACTCCTTCGCATATGGTGAGAGCGCGGCCGGGCACAAGGCCTGGCGACGCGGTGGTCAATTCGTGCATATCGTTCGACATTATCGCACATGCGGACGGGTACGTGGCAGGGGCGCTATCCTAAGATGCTATGAATGAGATTTCCAACATACATGCGTTTGAAGACGAGGATTTTCTGCACGCCTGCTTTGTGTGGGGGATGGCCGTGCTTGGCGCATTTGCCGTGTGTCTGGTGCCGGTGTTTATGCTGCTGGGCGGGCCTGTGGACTTGGATGCGGCTGACGCGGGCGGCTGGATGGCCGTCTTGGGATGGATAGTCGGCTTGGCTGCGATCTCAATGGCGTCGTTCGCCGTGCACGAGCTGGTGCACGGTGTGTTTTTTAAGCTGCTGGCGCCTGCGGGCGCGCAGGTGACCTTTGGGGCGAATCGCGAGACGGCGATGATCTATGCCTGCGCCGAGGGCGTTGTGTATTCGCGCCGGCGGTACATGGTGGTTTGCCTGGCGCCGACGGTTGTTGTGACGACAACGCTTGCCCTGGGGTTTGCGTTTTCGGGCTATCCGCTGCTGTGCTATCTGGCTGCCGGCTTGCATTTGTCGGGCTGTGTAGGCGACTGGTATTACGTGCGGACCATTTTGCGCGACCGCCGCATTGTCGCCTGCGAGGATACGTCCTTTGGCGTGTGCTTTTTTGGGTGAGGAGATGTCGATGAAGTCGTTGTTGCTGCATGCGTGCTGTGCACCATGCTCGCTTGAGCCGGTTCGCCTGCTGCGCGAGGAGGGGTTTGAGCCCACAATCTGCTGGACCAACCCCAATATTCAACCGCGCGATGAATGGCAGCGCCGCTTGGACGAGCTGCGCCGGTGGTGTGTCGATGGCGACATCGAGCTCATCGAGGCAGGGGAGGACCGCGATCACTGGGAGACCGGCGTGGCACCGCTGGGTGCCGATCGGCCTCGTCGCTGTCGCGCGTGCTATGCCCTGCGCTTGGCCGAGGCGTGCCGCGTGGCCCAGGAGCGCGGGTTTGAGTTTGTGGGCACGACGCTCGCCGTCTCGCCGTATCAGCTGTTCGATACCTGCAATGACGTGCTCAAGCGCCTGGCGGCGGCACGTGGGCTCACTCCGGTGATTCGCGATTTTCGCCCGTATTACCCCGAAGCGACACGCCGTTCGCGCGAGCTTGGCATGTATCGGCAGAACTACTGCGGCTGCCGCTTCTCGGCTGTCGAGGCGGCCATGGACCGCGCCCGCATCCGCGACGAGCGCAAAGCCGCCAAAAAGTAGTTCATTTGGGACGTCAGCCTGCTAGGATGTAGAGCGGACTTTAGCTATATAAGGAGTATCCGACGTGTCTATGCGTACCGATGATTTTGACTACAACCTTCCCGAGGAACTGATTGCACAGGCTCCTGCCGAGCCGCGCGACTCCTGCCGCCTGTTGGTGGTGGATCGCAAGGGCTCCCGGGCGGGAACGCCGTTGGAGCACGGCGGTACCGTTGAGCACCGCATCTTCCGCGACATCATCGACTATATCGAGCCGGGCGACGTGCTCGTCATCAACCAGACGCGCGTGATGCCGGCCCGTTTGATCGGTCGCAAGACGGGCTCGGGCGGCGTGGTCGAGACGCTGCTGCTCAAGCGCCGCGAGGATGTTGACCCGCTGGGTCACGTTTGGGAGTGCCTGGTCAAGCCGGGCAAGCGTCTGAAGCCCGGTGCCCAAATTGAGTATCGCGCCGGTGGCGCCCATGCGCCCGAGGGGGCTCCCGTGGTGCTGACGGCCGAGGTCGTCGACTTTGTCACCGATAGCCGCGGCGGCCGACTGGTGCGTTTTGAGCCGGCCGGTTGCAACGCCGCCGGCGACCCGCGTACGCTCGACGAGGCCATCCATGCTGCCGGCCACGTGCCGCTGCCGCCCTACATTACCGATTACGAGGGCGACCCCGAGAAGTACCAGACCGTCTACGCCATGAAGGAGGAGCACTCGGCTGCCGCTCCCACGGCGGGTCTGCACTTTACCCCCGAGCTCATGGCCGCTATCGAGGCCAAGGGTGCGAAGTTTGCCGCCGTCGAGCTCGAGGTGGGCATCGATACCTTCCGCTTGGTGGAGGAGGACGACCCCACGCAGCACGTCATGCACACCGAGCGCTACCACGTGTCGCAGGAGGTTGTCGACGCCGTGCATAAGGCGAAGGCCGAGGGGCATCGCGTGATCGCCGTCGGCACCACCGCAGTGCGTTCGCTCGAGAGCGCCTTTGACGCGGACGCGCCGGTGTCCGATCTGGCCGTGACGGCGCGCTATTTTGAAGGCCGCGAGGACGGGGCCGACACGCTCGGCCGAGGCGACATCGTGGTGCGCGAAAACGCGACAACGCAGCTCTACCTCATGCCCGGCTCGACCTATCACGTGGTCGATGCCCTGATCACCAACTTCCATGTGCCGCGCTCCACGCTCATGATGCTCGTGAGCGCACTTGCTACCCGCGACCAGATCATGGATGCCTACGTCGCTGCTATCGAAGAACGTTACCGCTTCTTCAGCTTTGGCGACGCGATGCTCATTTTGTAAGTTACGCGGTTCTACGAACCGCGTAACTGCTCGACGCTGCGCGGGCCGCATTTGGACAATCTGACGTTCAACTTCAAGGGCGCGACCAGAAGGTCAGCGCCCTTTCGTTTCACGTCACCTTGCCTCAAATGCGACCCGCTCGCTGACTCTGCCATAACATCGGCATTTCTTTGGTTGTCGATGTAGTCATTGGGGACGTTCTTGTTCGACTGGTCGTTTAAGAACGTCCCCAATGACTACCTTGCATCAATCTAATAAGTTGCGGTGAGATAGTTCTTGAACTGGCCTTTTTTGAGGCTAAACAGGAACTATCTCACCGCAACTGCGTTGAGCGTTTTTTGGCAGCCGGTTTACTTGCTTGCGAACAGCCAGACTAGGATGATCACTAGGATTGCGGCGACGATGCAGACGATGGCGCCGGTGAATTTGATGCGTGAGTCGCGGGTACGCTCGCGCACCGCGTCCTCGGTGGCCTCGAGCTGGGCGACTTCTCGCTCGGTCTCGGCGTGTTCGGCTTTGTCTCGGGCCAAGGACCCTGCAAGCGACTCAGTGATCTTTGGGTGGTCGTGTACCTCGGTCGCCTGTTCGATAATCGACTGCGCATGCGCGGCATCTGCTTGGGCGTTGGCGATGCTCTGCTCTTGGTCGCGGCGTGCCTTGTCCTCGGCAGCGATCTTCTCGTGCAGTTCGCGCTGACGCGTCGCGGCGGCAGTCTTCGCCGTCTGCAGCTCGTCGCGCGCGGCATCAGCCTCAGTCGTCACGGCTTGGTGCGCGCGTTTGGCTTCGGCAATGGGGGCTTGAGCCTGCTCGACGGCCTGCTCGGCTGCGGCAAGCGAGTGCTCAAGGTCGGCGGTGATGCGCGGGACATCTTCTTCGGCTTTACGCAGGGCATCTGCCGTGTCGGAGATCTGCATCGAGAGCTCGCTGGTGCGCACCGTATAGTTGGCGGGATTTGCCGAGGGATTGCGTTGCAGCTCGGCATACTCATGACGCAGCGTCTCGAGCTGGGCGCGCGTGGCGTCGACGGTTTGTTGTGCGGCGGCAATGCCGGCGTCTCGCTCGGCCTTCACCTTGTCGCGGATGCGCTTGGAATCCTCAAGACGTCGAATGAGGCGGTTGCCGGTCTCGCGCGAGCTCGCCTCGCGGGCCTCCACGGCATCGAGCGCGGCTTTCAGCCGGAGCTCAGTCGCGTCATCCTCTGTCTTCATTTGTTCGAACTGACTCTTGAGCTCTGTCGCTTTGGCGGCGTGGGCATCACGGTCAATCTCGGCGGCCGCTGCAGTCTTTTGGGCCGTGGCAATCGCCTGGCGCTGGTCGGCGACGATCTGGTCGTAGCGGCCTGCGATATCCTGGCGCGTCTCGAGTTCCTCGGCCTGATCGGAAATGCGCTGCTCAAGTTCGGTCAGATGGGCGCGGGCATCGGCAAGTGCCTTTTTCGCGGCGTTCATCTCGCGCATGGCCGAGGCACCCTGGGCGATAAAGGTGCCCACGGCGTTCGCGGTGTTCGAGACAGCGGTCCCCAGATCGCGACTCGCGGCGGGGGAGTGGGGGACGGTCGGGCGAGTGGTGTCGGCAGCGTCCGCATCGGCAGTCTGCGGCGCGGCGATATTGCCGGTACCGCCCTCGACCACAGAAAAGCCTGCTGCGTGCGGATCGACCGCATCGGCGCCAATCGTGGGGTGCTCGAGCTGCAGAAATGAGGGCATGGTGCTGCCCTGGTCGGCAACCGGAGTCTCGCCGGGCACAAAGGTCGAGGCCGCCTCGGCGGCCTCCTCTTCCTCGGCATCAATATCGGCATCGGCGACGGCGTCTTTCATCGCTTTGACAGCATCCATCATGGAGTCCATGACGGCATCGAGCTCTTCTTCCGAAGAGACCTCGATGGGGCCCGCTGCTTGCGGGACGTCGTCCTGTACAGGGGCGTCGTCCTGAGCGGGCGCATCGTCGTTTTGCTCATCGGCGTTTTCTGTTTCGGGGGTTTCCGCCGTAGCGCTTTCGTCCAAGATGGGGTCGTCGATGTCGATACCATCGCAGGTCACAGCGTCAGTATCTGCGGTGACGTCTGCGGGATCATCAATATGCTGTTGAGTCTGGGGGTCCAGCTCGTCTGTCATAGGCATGTGCTCCTCATCGTTGTTTGTCACCCTATGATAAAGTCTCGCGCCGACATCCCGCGCGCCGCAGCAAAGTTTCAAAACGTGTTCGATGGCTCGTCGCGTTAACAAAAACTCGGCCGTTCTATTCAATTTTTACTTGACAATCCCTTCGCCGAACGACGTGGTGCCGTTCGCCTACCGCGGTCTTTTATTTTCGCTTGAACACGCTAAAGTTGCATCTCAGCTTTTGGCGCGTGAAGTTGGATACGCGCAGTCGGCGGGCGTGCCCGTCGCGATTTGAAAGGACTTTGTATGGGACTTTTCACTGGTAAGACCGTGATCGTCACCGGCGGCGGCAAGGCCACGCTTAAGGACGGTTCCGCTGGCTCCATCGGCTACGGCATCGATATCGCATTTGCCAAGGAGGGCGCGAACCTCGTCATCACCGGCCGCAACGTCGCCAAGCTCGAGGCCGCCAAGGAGTCTCTCGAGGCCGAGTACGGTGTCAAGGTTCTGCCTGTTCAGGCCGATGTCTCGGCTGGTCAGGACAACGAAGCCGTCGTCCAGAACGTCATCGACAAGGCCATTGAGGAATTCGGCCGCATCGACGCCGTCGTCAACAATGCTCAGGCCAGCGCCTCGGGCGTGACCATCGCCGATCACACCATGGACCAGTTTAACCTGGCCATTTATTCCGGTCTGTATGCCACCTATCTGTATATGCAGAAGGCCTATCCGCACCTGAAGGAGACCAAGGGCTCCGTGGTCAACTTTGCCTCGGGCGCCGGCCTGTTTGGCAACTACGGCCAGTGCAGCTATGCCGCTGCCAAGGAGGGCATCCGCGGTCTGACTCGCGTTGCCGCCAACGAGTGGGGCAAGGACGGCATCAACGTCAACATCGTGTGCCCGCTTGCTTGGACCGCTGCGCTCGAGAACTTCCAGGATGCTTATCCCGAGGCGTTCAAGGCCAACGTCCACATGCCGCCGGCTGGTCACTACGGCGACGTCGAGAAGGAAATCGGACGCGTGGTCGTTCAGCTCTGCGGTCCCGACTTTAAGTACATGAACGGCGAGACCGTCACCCTCGAGGGTGGTATGGGCCAGCGGCCTTAGGGGTTACGCGGTTTTACCAAACCGCGTAACGAGTCGACGCTGCGCGGTCACCAGAGCGACAACTTGTCATTCAAAGAGGGCGGCATGACCAGAAGGTCAATGCCGCCCTCTTTTCATGCCAATTTGTTTGCTCTGGCGACCGCTCGCTGGCATTGCCGAAACATCGGAATGATCCGTTGGGGACGGAGGAAAACGGATCACCGAGGGGGTTGGTCTGACCCGGTGATCCGTTTTCCTCCGTCCCCAAGGGATCATTAGTGTTTGGTGCAAAGTAGCCTGACCCCTTTGCACCAGTTTCTGTCGAGTCGGTGCGGGCTGTTGGTTGCCCGTATAATGGTCTGCGTATGAACCGCAACCAAGGAGTTCCAGTTTATGGACCAGAACCTTTTTAAATTCGACATGATCGCCGAGGACCCGACCACGCATGCGCGCGCCGGCGTGCTGCACACCCCGCACGGCGACATCGAGACGCCGATCTTTATGCCCGTGGGCACCAAGGCAAACGTCAAGGGCATTCCTACCGAGACCGTCAAACAGCTCGGCGCCCAGATCGTGCTTGCCAATACCTATCACCTGTCCATGCGTCCCGGCGAGGACACCATCGCCGAGCTGGGCGGCCTGCACAAGTTTATGAACTGGCACGGCCCCATCCTCACCGATTCGGGCGGCTTCCAGGTGTTCAGCCACAACGATGCCGTCAAGCTCACCGACGAGGGCGTGCGCTTTATCGTCAACGACTATGACGGCCGTCATGTGTTCTGGACGCCCGAGGACAACATGGAAATCGCCATGAAACTCGGCTCCGACATCTGCATGCAGCTGGACCAGTGCCCGGGCTATCCCGCCACGCGCGCCTACGTTGAGCGCGCCGTTGAGCTGTCGAGTATGTGGGCCGAGCGCTGCTATAAGGCGCATACCCGCGACGACCAGGCGCTCTTTGGCATTGTTCAGGGCGGCATGCACCTAGATCTGCGCCTGCGCTCGCTGCGCCATTTGGAGGAGTGCGGCGACTTCCCCGGTTACGGCATCGGCGGCTACTCGGTGGGCGAGGACCACGAGACCATGTTCGAGACCCTGGCACCGCTCGTAAGCGAGTACATGCCCAAGCACAAGCCGCGCTACCTGATGGGCGTCGGCAACCCCACCACCCTCGTGCGCGGTGTGGGCGTGGGCATCGACATGTTCGACTGCGTGCTGCCGACGCGCACCGGCCGCATGGGCACAGCGTTCTCGAGCGAGGGTCGCCTCAACTTCCGCAACGCGCGTTTTGCGCACGACGACGGCCCCATCGATCCCACCTGCACCTGCCCGGTGTGCACGGGCGGCTACAGCCGCGCGCTCATTCGCCACATGGTCACGCAGAAGGAGATGCTCGGCGGCATTCTGCTGTCGATGCACAACATCTACTACCTGCTCAACCTTATGCAGCGTGCCCGCCAGGCCATTATCGAGGGCCGTTACGGTGCATTCGTGAGCGACTGGATGAACAGTCCTGCTGCGGTGGATTACTAAGGGCGACAGGCACGCTTGCAGAGCGTGGGCAACGGCAAAGGTTGAGCGGCAGCTGCTCGTCACATTCGCTGACGCCGGCTGCGCGACCGCTGACCGATGCCTTGCAAGCGCTTGATGCAACGTGGGTACCATACCGAATAGTTGATGTTCGGGCGGGTGTTTGGCGCATGGCGTCGACCCCGCCCGCTTTTCTTTTTCTCGATAGGAGTACCCATGATTAAGAATGAGAACGTCGAGGGCGAGCCGGCCTACGACGAGACGTACCGACGCGGTCCCGTGGTCATGCGCGGTCCCATGATTCCTAAGGACAACACCTACGCCAACCTGCTGGCGCCCGAGGAGTCGACCGACTGGTTGCATGCCGATCCGTGGCGCGTGCTGCGCATTCAGGCCGAGTTTGTCGATGGCTTCGGCGCGCTTGCCGAGCTTGGTCCTGCGGTGACCATCTTCGGTAGCGCCCGCACGCCCAAGACCGATCCGCTTTACAAGGCGGCGCGCACCGTCGGGCGCAAAATCGCCCAGCGCGGCGTGGCGGTTATCACCGGCGGCGGTCCCGGCATCATGGAGGCGGCCAACAGGGGAGCGGCGAGTGTCAACGGCAAGTCAGTTGGCCTGGGCATTGAATTGCCGCACGAGCAGGGGCTCAATAAATACGTGAACCTCGGCATGGACTTCCGTTACTTCTTTGTGCGCAAGACCATGTTCGTCAAATACAGCTCGGGTGCCATCGTGTTTCCCGGAGGTTTTGGTACGCTCGACGAAATGTTTGAGGTGCTCACGCTGGTGCAGACACACAAGGTCAAGCGCATGCCGCTCGTTTTGGTGGGAACCGAGTACTGGCAGGGCCTGTTCGACTGGCTCAACGGCCCGGTGATGGACGCCGGTATGATCAGCCCGCTCGATCCCGAGCTCGTGCATATCACCGACGACCTCAACGAAGCCGTCGACATCGCCCTGAGCGGGCTGATGTAGGGCGCTGTGACTGTTGTTATAGTAATGTGAACGGCATACTGATGCTATTTAACATCAGTATGCCATCAAAACGGGGTATACTGATGCAAAAGACGAGGCGAGGAGGTCGCGTATGTCTACTGCAACGGTTAAGCCTACGACGGTTCGCATCGAAGAGGGGCTCAAGGAACAGGCGACTGAGTTCTTGGATTCGGTCGGCCTCAGCCTCAATTCCTATCTCAATCTTGCCGTTCGGCAGCTTGTAAATCAGCGAAAGATTCCTTTTGAGATTGTAGGAAGGGCGGAGGTGCCCAACGAGGCGACGAGGCGTGCCATGGTGATCGCCGAGGCTCATGAGTTGGGGATTTTGCCGGACGATAGCCCGTCATTCAACAACGCTGATGAGCTTATGTCATTCCTCGATGAGGAATAGCGATGTTCGAGATTAAAGTCGAGGCTCAATTTAGGGCGGACTACAAACGAACGATGCGCATGCATCCGCAGCTAAAGAGTGAGTTTAAGGCGGCAGTCGCAGAGCTTGCAGCTCACGGCTCGCTTCCCGCGGAATATGGCGCCCATGAGCTTTCAAACCCGGGCGGAAACTGCAACGGCCACATCGATTTCCACCTATCCGATGGCTTGGTCGACGTGGTCGTTCTCTACTTACCGCATAAGACTAATCCTGTGATCCGGCTGGTCAGAATGGGCTCGCATGAGGAGCTGTTCCAGGGCCCGCAGGGCTGATTGCCGATTTCTAAGTTGCGGTGGAATAGGGATTGGTTGACGGCTAATAAGTCAAAAACAGTCCCTATTTCACCGCAACTGCTGGGGGTACCCCGTTCGTCGCCGCGGCCTCCGGTTCCACTTTTCGCTGAATTTCGCTCAAAAGCTCGGCTGCGACTTCGCTGCTTTTGAAACGAATGCTGCAGTCTTCTTTCTTTGGGAAAGCCAGCAACGGAATAGCTCCGTACCAGACAGTTTCCTCGTCAATCACTGATGCGCACAGGCGTCCTTCGGCTTTGATGAGATAGTTGACGTTCATCTCGGCAAAAATCGCTTTCACGTCATCGCGTGGAGTTGAAGCAATAGAAATCTCAAGGGCAATTCCACGGGTAGCGGCATCCGCGAGTGCAGCGGCGAGCTTTTCAAGGCATGCGGCGGACGCGTAGGGTGCGGCAATAAAAATGCTTTTCGATGCGTTCTCGATGTCATTCACTAAAGCCTCCACGGCTCTTGCCGACCTAACGAGGATGTTTCGATCGTCCTGTCTGTTGTCGTTTGCCGCAAAGACTTCATACCCCAGCTTGGCGTAGGTCTTGAGCCTCTTTTGGTACATGCGCGCGAACATGGGTATCGACAGGTCAACATAGTCGAATATCTCAACCCGCTGTTTGCCCTCGTGGCTTCTGTGTAGCCTACCTGCCTGCTGCGTTATGCTGCCGTCCCAAGATATTGGAGTGGCAATGAGCAAAGTGTCAAGGTAAGACAGGTCGAAGCCCTCGCCCAGAAGACTTTCAGTTGCGACGATGATTCGATGATCATGCTCAAAGCTGGGAAGACTCTTCAGTATTGCTTTTCTTTCTTTGGCGTCGATTTCTCCGGTTAAGAGTATGGGTTCGTGTCCACGGCTTTGAAGTAGCCTGCATAGCTCTTCGGCATGCTTATTTCTTTTAGATAGCACAAGCGGATGCCGGCCGTTTGATGCGGCCTCGAGGGCGTCCTCGATAATTGCTTCGTTTCTCGCGGCGTGTACACACAGGAGATCGAGAATTTGGTTAAAGGATGCTCCTGGTCCGTAGGTGGGTAATCGAATTCCGGTGAAACGCGGTCTAACAATGCGCTGAATCCCCTGTTGGATTGCTTGCGTTTTTGGATCGACGACATAGCGAACCGGGCCGCAGAGCATCGAGAGTGCCCGCGTGAGTCCGTCCGAACGCTCGGGCGTTGCGGAAAGGCCATATACATATTTGGCAGGAGCGGACTTGAGGACAAGCTCAAGCTGTGGCGCGGCCGCATGGTGGCATTCGTCACAGATGATGAGACTGTAATCGCGAACGAACTCCTTGGCTAATGACTCGCCGGTTTGGGGATCCTTGCCGGATAGCGACTGGAATGAAGCAATGTCGATGAGACGGCTTATGGCGGTCTTGCCTCCTCCGATTTGCCCAATGAGCGGAGGCTGTCTTTTGCTGATTCGTCCCTTTGGGGTTCGGACGGGCTCTCTGTTGTCCGTGATGTCGAGAAATCGTTCGAGTTGGGATTTCCATTGGGCAATGAGCGCAGTTTTAGGAACGATGACGAGCGTTGGAAGACCAATGGCAGCAATAAGATAAGCTCCGATGACGGTTTTGCCGAACCCCGTCGGTGCGGACATGATCCCGTCTTCATAGCTGAGCATCTGTTCAGCGACAATTTGCTGTTCAGGGCGAAGAGTCCCTTTAAATGCCATCGCAATTGGATGGCTCGACTTGCGTTTGTCTGAATAGTGGGCAGAAACGCCGGCTTCTTGAAGCAGCCGCTCAAGTTGAACCTTGCAGCCTCTGGGAATCGCGACGTAGCCATCTCTAAGTTCGCTGAGGTCTATGAACCGCGGTTTGCCGAATACCGATTGATGCATAGATTGTGCGCGGAAGAATTCTGGGTTGGCAAATGTTGCAAGCCTGCGGACTTCCATTTGAGCTGCGGGACTCAGAGATTTTTCGGGGATATAGAGCATATCGGTCTGCGTGACGGACAGCGATGACGGGAAGTCCCGCGGTGTGAGCGGAAGCCGCTTTCGCAGTCTCTGGGAATGTGGCACACCGGTGTTTGCCGCCGCAACAGCTGCTATTCCATGTGACCTATTTTCGATGCTCTCGATCAGATTTTGCACCGTCACGCGCGGGATTAACTGGATTTGCGAAAGGTAAAGCCATTGATCGGGAAAGGGCTCAAATTGCTCGTCAACAAATACGCTGTTCCCTTTTCGCTGCGCTTTTCCTTGAAAAGGCAGCGCTATGAGATTTCCAAAGCCGCCCTCAGGAATGGTGGACTGCGCGGGCAGCATTCGGTCAAATGCTTTGAAGGTGATTGTCTTGTTCAGTATCGCCGCTTCGGTGATAAGGCTGCTTCCAAAATCTCGTGCGGTCTTTGCGCTGACGAGCTCTAGGAAGAAAAACCAGACATGTGCGCCGTCGCCCGATCTCGATCGCTCAACTGCGACATCGATTCCGTGGCTTTTTGCGACATGTCGAATGGCTTTCGTCGCTTCTTTCCAATCGGCTCCGTCAAAATCGATGACCAGGACTTTCGTGTTACTGTCTTTATCGAGCACATATTGGCCTATAACGTCTCGAAGCCTATCGTCATTGCCTCTGAAATGGGCGATGATCGCGGCATCGCTCAACTCGGGGAAGACGCGGCTGCTGCATTCCGTGCATTTGACTCTCTGGTGGCTTGCTTTGGGGCAAATGCCTGACTTCCACTCATTTGCGCAGGCGGGCGTATAGCCAATTCCTCCGTCTTTTCTGCGGTACCCATGAGCGTAGACATCTTTGCGACCAGTAAAGAGATTGCGGAAGAGCTCGAGTTTGTCGCGCGCTGGGCTTGCGCTGGTGACGATATCTTCGATCTGCGCCCGTCTATCGAAAGAATCGCCAGCTTTCTCCCATTCTTCCAGCGTTGTATAACGGATGTCTGGACCGCTGCTGCAGATAACGATTTGCTTGCGCGGATCCGAAGCGTGGACGACCGTTTTATTGAATTTGAATAGGGCGCTCCCGAAAAGGGCGTATTGATGCGTGCCGTTGCTCATTTGAAAGCCATTCTTATCAGCGTTCATTGGGATGAGGGTACGTCATTTCAGCTTTATGAGATACGCGACTTCGATTTTGGTTCGGTAATAGTGGGGTACCGATCCGTGAGTGGCAATCAGCCGGTGCCAAAACGTGCGGCGGCTGTTGTTAAAGGTTTTTGACGGCTATGGGGCGGGTTGGCGGCGTGGGGAGGGGTTTTCGAATGACCCCGTGGTCAAATAACGTCAAATGTGAGTACTGCTGTTAATGTAGTCTCATAACATTTGGCAAGAATAGAATACCAATTCGACATTATTCTATATATCTAACCCACCAAACACGGCATTTTGAGCCTTGGCAAGGCGTGAAATTAATCGAAACGATCGATTCCGGCGAGATTTTGCTGCTACTAATTTGGTGGCAGTACTCATATTTGCCATTTTTGTCCAGTGGGTACCGCGAGGGGGTCTGTTCGACTGGCCCAACGGCCCGGTGATGAGCGCCGGTATGATCAGCCCGCTCGATCCGGATCTGGTACACATTACTGACGACCTCAACGAGGCCGTCGACATCGCCCTGAGCGGGCTGATGTAGAGTAGCTAAAATGGGACGGGGCTAAAAAGACTGGTCTGAAACGTTTGATACCAGTCTTTTTAGCCCCGTCCCAAACGAACTGCTTCTAAGTTGCGGTGGAATAGGGATTGATTGGCGGCTAATAAGCCAAAAACAGTCCCCATTTCACCATAACTGATGTGGGCGTCCCTAGCGAGTTGGCTGGTAGCGGGGGCAGTAGCTGATGGCGATGGCGTCGACGCCTACGTGGGTGGCGATGGTGCAGCCGATGGGGCCGGTGCCGGCGTCTACGTAATCCTGACCCGCGAGTGCCTCGTTGACAAGCTCCTGCTCCTCGGCGGCGCCGGTCGTGAGCACGCGCACGCTGGAGCCCGGATACTCGGCCAAAAATGCGAGGCAATCGGCCATGGTGTTGGTAACGATGCGCTTGGCACCGCGGCCCTTTTTTATGGCCTTGATCTCGCCCGATTTCCACTCCGGCGAAACGGCCAGGCGAATGTTGAGCATTTGCGTGAGCTGGCCGGCGAGCTTGGGCGCGCGGCCGTTCTTAACGAGATTCTCGAGCGTGCGGGGAATCAGCAGCAGGTGGGCGTCGGGCAGCGTCGCGCGGATCTGCGCCTCGGTCTCGTCCAGGCTGCGGCCGTCCTCGCGCATGGCCAGCGCGTACTCCACCAGCAGGCCCTCGGCGCCCGAGCCGGTGCGCGAGTCGATGCAGCGCACGTCGAGCTCGTGCGTCTCGGCCGTCAGGCTGGCGTTGGCGTAGCAGGCGGACCACTCGCTGCACAGCGAGATAAAGATGGCGCTATCGTGGCCGTCGGCGCGCACGCGGTCAAAGAGTTCCTTGAACTCGCCGGCACTCGGCTGCGAGGTGTGCGGCAGCTGCTCGGAGCCGGCCATGCGGGCGACGTACTCTTGGGCGGTAATCTGCACCTGGTCGAGCAGGTCCTCGCCCTCGATAATCACATGCAGCGGAATCACGTAAATGCCGAGCTCTTGGGCGCGGGCGGGGGAGATGTCCGACGTGGAGTCGGTTATGATGGCAAAAGACATAATTGCACCTTTCGTTGGGGCGCGACGGCGCCGCCTTCTGAGAGCAAAGTGCGACAAGTATAGTGGAGTCGTTCCACATTTCTAGGTTCAATTGTTGAATAGTCAACAGTTTGAAGTGTCGGTGTGGAAATCGTCAACTGGGGAAGAGGGATGCCGATGGAGGCGCTGGAGATATGCAAACGGCCGGTCGTGCTGTTTGATTTTGATGGCACGGTGGCCGATACGGGTCGGGCGGTGATGACCTCGACGCGCAAGACGCTGGCTGCACGCGGGTTTTCGGAGGCGCAGATGGGTGACCTGCGTCGCATGATCGGGCCGCCCCTGTGGAAGAGTTTTCACGACTTTTATGGCTTCTCCCGCGAGGAGTCGCTTGTGGTGGCCGACGAGTACCGCGCCTTTTTTGACGAGCTGGGACCGGAGGAGTATCCCGTGTTTGACGGGATCCCCGAGCTGCTGGATGGGTTGGTCGCCCAGGGCAAGCGCTTGGCCGTGGCGACGTCGCGCATGGAGGCAAAGTGCGTTGACATGGTGGGAGAGCTGGGACTTTCTCAGTTTGAGGCGGTGGTTGGCATGAATCCGCCGCAGGGGCGCGAGACCAAGGCCGATTCGGTCCGCGACGCGTTGGCGGCCTTGGGTGCGGCCGCGGGCGATGCCGTGATGATCGGCGATCGCTTTAACGACGTCGAGGGCGCGCACGCGATGAGCGTGCCGTGCATTGGTATCTATTCGGGCGCGGCGGCGCCGGGCGAGCACGAGGCGGCGGGTGCCGATGCAGTGGTGCACTCGGTGGCCGAGCTTGCTAAACTTTTCGCTATATAGGTATTTGATGTGAGGGGCGGGCACGCTCGCCGCTCATTGGTAAGGAGGTCGTCCATGAATCAGGTGGAGCAGAGCGTTGCCGAGTATGTCGACGAGGTCTGGGAGGATGTCGTCGCCGATATCGAGCAGCTGGTGAGTTATCCGTCCGTGGCAGTTTCTGCCGATGCGGAGCCCGGCGCGCCGTTTGGCCGCCCGGTCCGTGACGCGCTCGATTGCGCGCTCGGCATCGCGCAGAAGCTCGGCTATCAGACGAGCGACGACGAGGGCTATGTGGGAATCGCCGATATCCCGGGCCGCGGCGACAAACAGCTCGCGACTATCTGCCACGTGGACGTGGTTCCCGCCGGCCCTGGCTGGAACACCGACCCGTTCACCATGGAGCGCCGCGAGGGCTGGCTGCTCGGTCGCGGCGTGATTGACGACAAGGGCCCGGCGGTATTGTCACTCTACGCCGGCGCCTACTTGCTCAAGCACGGCATTGTTCCGCGCTACACCTTCCGCGCGCTGCTGGGCTGCGATGAGGAAGTGGGCATGTCCGACGTTCACCATTATCTGGAGAACAACGCAGACCCCGACTTTTTGTTTACGCCCGATGCCGAGTTCCCGGTCTGCAATGCTGAGAAGGGCCAGTTTGGGGCGACGTTCGTGAGCCCCAAGATCGACGGCGGGCGCATTGTGTCCTGGAGCGGTGCCGAGGCGAGCAACGCCATTCCGTCGCAGTCTATCTGCGAGCTCGCGATTGCCGCCGATGAGCTGCCGGCGCCGATCGAGAATGCTGACCGCCTGGAGATCACGGCTCTCGACAATGGTCATGTGCAGATTTTCGCCCACGGTATTGGCGGTCACGCCTCGATGCCCGAGGGGACGATCAATGCCGTCGGCCTGATCGTGTCGTATCTGCGCGAGGCCGAGGACGCGTTTGGTGCACGCGACGAGCGCCTGCTGACGCCTGCCGAGCACGAGTTCGTCAAGTTCCTGGCCTTTGTGCATGCGGATGCCTATGGTCGCGGCCTGGGTATCGACGCGACGAGCCCAGCGTTTGGCCCGCTTACCTGCAACGCTGGCGTCATCCGTGTGGCGGATGGCCATATCGAGCAGGTCATCGACGTGCGCTTCCCCGACAGCACGAGTGCCGATACCATCCGCGAGCAGCTCGAGCCGCTCGTGGGCCGTTTTGGCGTGACGTGCCGTGTGGGTCGTGCGAAGGTGCCGTTCTCGGTGTCTGCCGACGATCCGGCCGTGAAGGCGCTTATCGATACCTATAACGAGTTCACCGGCAAGCATGCCGAGCCCTTTGCCATGGGCGGCGGCACGTACGCGCGCAACTTTGCCCGCGCCGTCTCGTTTGGCCCCGAGGAGACCGGCCTGGAGCTGCCCGCATGGGGCGGCCAGATGCACGGCCCCAACGAGTGCGCCAACGAGGAACAGCTCAAGCAAGCGCTCAAGATCTATATTGTTGCGATCCTTCGTTTGAATGAATTAGAGCTTTAAGGTTTCGCGGTTTCCCAATCTAAGTTGCGGTGGAATAGTTCCTAGAATGGGCCATTTGATGGCCAAGCAGGAACTATTTCACCGCAACTTTGTTTTTATTGGTGTAAAAGGTGCGCCATGTTCGGCGCTGGATTGTTATCCGTTTGTAAAGGCTGGGCAGAGCTTGCGGTAAGGGTCTATCAAATGACCGTAAGAAACCGCAGTTGGCGCGGGCACTGCCCGATCGAGGCCGTATCTTTCCAAACAGCAAAGCGGGCAGGGTGCCCGCGAATCGCATGTATGAAAGGAAGATCATGCTCGATCAGGCTTATTCTCGTCGTCAGTTCCTCGGCCTCGCTGGTGGTCTTGCCAGCATCGTCGGTCTCGGTCTCGTTGGGTGCGGCGGCTCCGGCGCATCCGATGCCGCCGACAAGGGTAGCGCCGCTGCTGCCGAGTCCGTCTCCGGCGAGGTGACCTACGACGGTGCCTCTTCGTTCCAGGCTCTCGTCGAGGCCGCTGCCGAGAAGTTCATGGACGCCAACCCCGACGTCTCCGTCTCTGGCTCGGGCAACGGTTCGGGCAAGGGCCTGACCGCTGTCGCCGCCGGCACCGTCACCATCGGCAACTCCGACGTCTTCGCCGAGACCAAGCTTGAGGCCGATCAAGTCAAGAACCTCGTCGACCACGAGGTCGCCGTCGTGGGCATGGGCCCCGTCGTCTCCAAGAACGTCAAGGTCGACGACCTGTCCCTCGAGCAGCTCAAGGGTATCTTCTCCGGTCAGATTACCAACTGGAAGGAGGTCGGCGGCGACGACGCCACCATCGTCGTCCTCAACCGCAAGGCCGGCTCCGGTACCCGCGCCACCTTCGAGGCCGCCGTCTTTGGCGACGAGACCGTCGACTTTAAGGGCGACGCCGAGCTCGACAAGTCCGGCGACGTCCAGACTCAGATGGGCAGCACCGACAACGCCATCTCCTACCTCGATTTCTCGCACTTTGATGACTCCAAGTTCAACGCCATCAAGGTCGAGGGCGTCGAGCCCAAGAGTAAGAATGTCACCGACGACTCCTTCAAGATCTGGGCTACCGAGCACATGTACTGCGCTAAGGATGCCGACGAGGCCACCAAGGCCTTCCTGGAGTTCATGCTTTCCGATGACGTCCAGGGCAAGCTCGTCGAGGAGCAGGGCTTTATCCCCGTCTCTGCCATGAAGGTCGTCAAGGACGCCAGCGGCAAGGTCTCCGCTAAATAAGTAATCGCCCCGGAAAGGTTTGCAATGGCAAAACAGCTGCCAAAGCGCGACCTTGAGAACGTGGGCCTGGGCGTCACGGGCGCGTGCGTTGCGCTCGTGACGCTTGTCGTTGCCGCGCTCATCTTTATGGTCGCCCAAAAGGGCCTCTCGGCTTTTCTCAAGGACGGCGTTTCGGTCGTCGAGTTCTTCACCGGCACCAAGTGGGACCTGGCCAACACAGCCGAAAACGGCCTGCCCTATACCGGCGCCCTGCCCCTGATCGTCACCTCGTTTGCGGTCATGGTGCTCTCCACGCTCATCGCGCTGCCCATCGCCATCGGCTCTGCCGTCTTTGCGGTCGATATCCAACCCAAATTTGGCTCCAAGGTCTTTCAGCCGCTTATTGAGCTTTTGACCGGCATTCCCTCGGTCGTCTTTGGCCTGATCGGCTTTCACGTGGTCGTCGGCCTTATGAAGAGCGTTTTCCACGTGAGCACGGGCCTGGGTATCTTGCCCGGCGCCATCGTGCTGGCCGTCATGATCCTGCCGACGATGACTACCCTTTCGGTCGATGGCCTGCGCGCCGTGCCCGACAGCTACCGTCAGGGCTCGCTCGCGCTGGGCTACACCCGTTGGCAGACCATCTGGCACGTGGTGCTCAAGTCCGCCATGCCGTCGCTCATGACCGCGGTCATCCTCGGTATGACCCGCGCCTTTGGCGAGACGCTCGCTGTGCGCATGGTTATCGGCGGCATCGAGGCCATGCCGACGTCGCTGCTGTCGCCGGCCTCGACCATTACTACCACGCTCACCACGTCTATGGCGGTCTATGCCGAGGGCTCGGCCCAGGACGACGTTCTGTGGGCGCTCGGCCTGCTGCTGATGGGCATGAGCCTCATCTTCATCCTGATCATCCACCTTATCGGCCGCAAGGGGGCGAGGGCTCGTGGCTAGCACGCGCATTCATATCGATGAGCTGAGACTCGGGCGCGTCCAAAAGCAGGACCGCATCGCCACGGGCGTGCTGACGGCGATCGCCGCCATCGTCATGCTCGTCGTCATCTCTATGGTGGCCTATATTCTGTTCGAGGGCATCTCGACGCTGTTCCAGCCGGGCTTTCTCACGCAGCCGTCGCGCGCCAACGGAACCCAGGGCGGCGTGCTCTACCAGCTGTTCGACTCGTTCTATCTGCTGCTGATCACCCTAGTCATCTCGGTGCCCATCAGCCTGGGCGGCGCGGTCTTCCTGGTCGAGTACGCACCGGACGGACCCATTCGCGACATTGCCTCCACTGCCATCGAGACGCTGTCCTCGCTGCCTTCCATCGTCGTCGGCATGTTCGGCTTTCTGGTGTTCTCGGTGCAGCTGGGCTGGAAGTACTCCATCATCTCCGGCGCCGTTGCGCTCACCATGTTCAACATCCCCATCCTGGTGCGCGTAATCCAACAGGCGCTCGAGGACGTGCCGCAGGCCCAGCGCGATGCGTGCCTGGCCATGGGCCTTACTCGCTGGGAGGCTACGCTGCACATCCTGGTCCCCGAGGCCATGCCCGCCATCGTGACCGGCATCGTGCTTTCGGCCGGCCGCGTGTTTGGCGAGGCCGCAGCACTGCTTTTTACCTCGGGTATGAGCTCGCCGGTGCGCCTGAACTTCTTGAGCTTTAACCTGTCGAGCTCTACCTGCGCCTGGAACGTGTTCCGCCCCGGCGAGTCGCTCGCCGTGCATATCTACAAGATCTATGGCGAGGGCAGCCCCGAGGCCCAGCAGATCGTCTGGGGCACCGCTGCACTGCTGATGATTTGCGTGCTGCTGTTTAACGTAATCGCCCGCATTGTGGGCAAGCAACTGGCAAGGAAGATGACGGCTGAATGAGCGAGATGAATGCAACGCCCGCAACCGAAGCGGCATCGTCCGAGACCCAGGACTTCCTGTCGAGCGTGGGGGAGAGCGAGAAGCGCGTGCGCGTGAGCGGCAAGCCCGTGAGCGACGAGGTCGTGCTCTCCACCAAGGACGTCAACGTGTACTATGGCGACCACCATGCCCTGCACGACACGTCGCTCGACTTTCACAAGGGCGAGATCACGGCGCTCATCGGGCCTTCGGGCTGCGGTAAGTCGACCTTCTTGCGCAGCCTCAACCTGATGAATCGCGAGATTCGCGGCTGCCGCGTGGAGGGCGAGATCAACTACCGCGGGCGCAACGTGAACACCAAGACCGAGAACACGTACGAGCTGCGTCGCTCCATTGGCATGGTGTTTCAGCAGCCCAACCCGTTTCGCAAGTCCATCCGCGACAACATTACGTTTGCGCCCAAGCGCCACGGCATCACCGACCGCGACGAGCTCGACCGCATGGTCGAGGAGAGCCTGCGCGGCGCGGCGCTGTGGGACGAGGTCAAGGACAAGCTCGACAAGAGCGCCTATGCGCTTTCGGGCGGTCAGCAGCAGCGCCTGTGCATAGCACGTACGCTGGCGCTCAACCCCGACGTGATTCTGTTCGACGAACCCTGCTCGGCGCTCGATCCCATCTCGACGCTGGCGATCGAGGACCTTATGTCGTCGATTGTGGCCGAGCGCGCCATCGTCATCGTGACGCACAACATGGAGCAGGCGTCGCGCGTGTCCAACCGCACAGCGTTTTTCTACATGGGCGATATGGTCGAGTATGACGAGACCGACGAAATTTTCCAACGGCCCAAGGATAAGCGGCTGAATGATTACCTCACCGGCATGTTCTCCTAGTCCGGGACATGCTTGAGGCCCGCGGCGGCCACGGTCGCCACGGGACTGATTGGAGAGGCGGGTCATCTCTTATGGGAGATGGCCCGCCTTTTTGTGTCGTGTGCGGCCTGCCTTTTCGCTGCTATCATGGACAACGTTGAATTTCTACGAAGGAGCAGGGCATATGGCGATTCTTTTGGGATGTGATTCCGTCAGCCTAGAGTTTCCCACCAAGCATATTTTCGATAGCGTAACGCTCGGCGTGGGCGAGGGCGACCGCATTGGCATCGTCGGCAAAAACGGCGACGGCAAGTCGACGCTGCTTAGCGTGCTTGCCGGCACGCTGGAGCCCGACGATGGCCGCGTGACGCATCGTCGCGGCACCACGATCGGTCTGCTCGGCCAAAAGGACCAGCTTGTCGACACCGATACCGTGCATCATGCCGTCGTGGGCGACACGCCCGAGTATGAGTGGGCGTCGAGTCCGCGTACGCGCCAGATTCTGGCCGGCCTTATTAGCGATGTGCCTTGGGAGGGCACGGTGGGCGAGCTTTCGGGTGGTCAGCGCCGTCGCGTGGACCTCGCGCGCCTGCTGATCGGCGACTACGACGTGCTCATGCTCGACGAGCCCACCAACCACCTGGACATGCGCACCATCAATTGGCTCGCGCGTCACTTAAAGGCCCGCTGGCAGCGCGGCCAGGGTGCCATGCTCGTAGTCACGCACGACCGCTGGTTCTTGGACGAGGTCTGCACCAGCATGTGGGAGGTCCACGACGGCCAGGTCGATCCCTTCGAGGGCGGCTACTCGGCATACATCCTGCAGCGCGTGGAGCGCGACCGCATGGCCGCCGTCACCGAGGAGCGCCGCCGCAACATGGCGCGCAAGGAGCTCGCGTGGCTGAGCCGCGGCGCCCAGGCGCGCTCCACCAAGCCCAAGTTTCGTGTGGATGCCGCTCGCGAGCTCATCGCCGACGTGCCGCCCGTGCGTGACGAGCTGGAGCTCAAGCGCCTCGCCGTGAGCCGCCTGGGCAAGCAGGTCATCGACGTGATCGACGTGGATGCCGGCTATGCGGATACCGACGGTGCGCCCAAGCAGGTGCTCTCCGACGTGACCTGGCTCATCGGTGCGGGCGACCGATATGGCCTGCTGGGTGAGAACGGTGCCGGCAAGTCGACCTTGCTCGATGTGATTCAGGGCAAGATTGAGCCCACGCGCGGCCGTGTGAAGATTGGCCAGACAGTGCGCTTTGGCGTGCTGTCGCAGCAGCTCGAGGAGCTCGAACCCTACATGGGCGACACGATCCGCGAGGTGCTGAGCAACTATAAGAAGTACTACGTCATCGACGGCAAGGAGACCTCGCCCGAGAAGCTCTGCGAGCGCCTGGGCTTTACGACGCAGCAGCTCTGGAGCCGCATCGGCGATCTTTCGGGCGGCCAGCGCCGTCGCCTGTCGCTGCTGCTGACGATCCTGGACGAGCCGAACGTGCTTATCCTGGACGAGCCGGGCAACGACCTGGATACCGACATGCTGGCGATTGTCGAGGATCTGCTGGACGGCTGGCCCGGCACGCTGATCCTGGTGACGCACGACCGTTTCCTCATGGAGCGCGTGACCGACCAACAGTGGGCACTGCTTGACGGCCACCTGACGCATATGCCCGGCGGCGTCGATCAGTACCTGCGCCTGTGCAACGCCACCGCCGAGGGCGAGCCCGTGGGCGCGCCGAGTGCCAAGACCGGCACGTTCGACACCGGTGCCGCAGCGGTTGCGGCCGAAAAGCCTAAGACGAGCGGGCAGCCCAACGGTCTTTCCAACGCCGAACGCCAGAAGCTCCGCCGCGAGGTGAGCTCGCTCGAGCGCAAGATGGAGACGCAGCGCGCTCGCGTGGAGGAGGCCGAGGCCGCCATGGCCCAGGTCGATCCCACCAACTACACGGCGCTGGGCGAGCAGCAGGCAAAGATCGACGAGGCCCACGCCGCCATGGACGAGCTGGAGATGGCGTGGCTCGAGGCGAGCGAAAAGCTCGAGGGCGAGGAGTAGACGAGGATGATCAAAGCCGCGTTTTTCGATATCGACGGCACGCTGCTGAGCTTTAAGACCCACCGGATTCCGGCGTCGGCGCAGCAGGTGCTCGACAGCTTTCACGAGCAGGGGATTGCGTGCGTAATCGCCACGGGCCGTCCGACCTACCAGATGCCCGATTGGCTGTTCAACTTGGGCTGGGATGCGTACATTACGCTCTCGGGCCAGCACTGCTTTGATGCCGAGGGCGTTTACCGTAGCTGTCCGATTGATCCGGACGACGTCGCGGTGATTGTGGACCAGGTGGCGCAGGGGCGCTACGACTCGCTGTGCATGCGGGGCGAGAACTCGTTTGTGAACCGCCTGTCCGAGCGCGTGGTGACGGCCGGTAGCAACGCGGGAATCGTCTACCACGAGGAGCCGTTTGACCATGCCTTCGATGCGCCGGTTTACCAGTTCTGCGCCTTTGTGGATCCGGCCGACGAGCATATCGTGACCGACGCCGTGTCGCATTCGCTCACTACGCGCTGGTGCGATTTGTTCTGCGACATTATCCCTGCCAACGGCGGCAAGGACCTGGGCGTGGCAGCGACGCTGGAGCGCCTGGGCATCGACGCGAGCGAGGCGATCGCCTTTGGCGACGGCGAGAACGACCTGTCGATGTTCTCGGCCGTGGGCACAAGTGTGGCCATGGGCAACGCGCAGGAGACCGTGAAGGCCGCAGCGACCTACGTTACGACCGCCGTGGACGACGACGGCATCTACAACGCCGCGAAGCACTTTGGATTGATGTAACTGCGGGCCGGCGCCTGGGGACACTCCTTGCGGGGCGTTCCCATTTTGTTTTCGTCCCGCACGTTTTGTGAAACACGGCTAACTTTTAGACAAAGTAGTAAGACATGGGCAACTTTTGCGGTAAAGTTAGCCGTGGAAAGTATCCAAAGGCTAACTAGCAATCATCGCGAAAGGCGGCCCATGGCCCTACGTGAATCCGGAGAAGACTATCTCGAATCTATTTATGTGCTCTCGGAGCGCCAAGGCATCGTTCGGTCGATTGACGTTGCCGAATACCTGGGCGTAACCAAGGCAAGCGTCTCTAAAGCCATGGCGGCCTTGGAGAACAACGGCTATGTCGAAATGGGTAAACGCGATGTGCATCTGACGGAACGGGGTCTTGAGGTTGCCCGCCAAATGTGGGAGCGCCATTGCTTTTTTGTAGGGCTGCTAGAGGACGCAGGCGTAACGCCCGAGGTTGCCTCGCAAGAGGGCTGCCACATGGAGCATTGCCTGAGCGAGGACGTTTTCAAAACCAAGCCCGGCCCCGGCCGGAAGGACCACAGACGCTACAGGTTCTTGACACCCATCGCGCGCATGGCGTTCAGGATGGCGATGATCGCCACGCCTACGTCGCCGAACACGGCAAGCCACATATTGGCGATACCCAGCGCTGCCAGCACAAGGATCAGCAGCTTGATACCCAGCGCAAAGATGATGTTCTGCCAAACAATCGCCATGGTCTTGCGCGCCACACGGATGGCACGGGCGATGTTGGACGGCTTGTCATCCATCAGCACGACGTCCGCCGCCTCGATAGCAGCGTCGGAGCCCATGGCACCCATGGCAATGCCCACATCGGCGCGGGTGAGCACGGGCGCATCATTGATGCCGTCGCCGACAAAGGCGAGCTTGCCCTTGCCGCTTTCGGCCGCGAGCAACGCCTCAACACGCTCGACCTTATCGCCCGGTAGCAGCTGCGCGTGGAACTCGTCGAGACTGAGTTGCTTGGCCACAGACGCCGCAACCTCCTCGCGGTCGCCCGTGAGCATGACGGTGCGCTTGACGCCGGCGGCGTGCAGGTCGCGAATCGTTTGCTCGGCATCGGCCTTAACGGTGTCTGCAATCACGATGTGGCCGGCGTATACGCCGTCAACGAGCACATGCAGAATCGTTCCGATGACCTCGCAATCGGGCGCTTCGACTCCGGCCGCGGCGAGCATCTTTGCGTTGCCAACGACGACGTGCTTGCCGTCGATGGTTGCCGTCACGCCATGGCCCGCGTCGTTGGTGGAGTCGCTTACGCGCTTGGGATCGACCTCGCCCTGGTAGGCGACACGCACGGACTGCGCGATGGGGTGATCGGAGAACGACTCCGCAAAGGCTGCGACCTCGAGCAACGACTGCTCAGTATAGCCAGCCTTGGGGTGCACCGCGACCACCGAGAACGTGCCGTTGGTGAGGGTGCCCGTCTTGTCAAAGACGACGGTGTTCACGTCGGCGAGCGTCTCGAGGTAGTTAGAACCCTTGATGAGAACGCCCAGCTTGGACGCGCCGCCGATGCCGCCAAAGAAGCTGAGCGGGACGCTGATCACTAACGCGCACGGGCAGCTGACGACCAGGAAGGTCAGGCCGCGCAGAATCCAGTCGGACCAGGCGCCGGTGATCAGGCCGCCGCCAAGCGCGAGCACCGCGGCCGCGCCGGTGACGGCGGGCGTGTAGACGCGGGCGAAGCGCGTGATGAAGTTCTCGGTGCGCGCCTTCTTTTCGCTGGCGCTTTCTACGAGCTCCAGGACGCGCGCGACGGTGGACTCGCCAAATGGCTTGGTGGTGCGCACGTGGATGAGACCCGTCATGTTGATGCAGCCGCTGATGATGTCGTCGCCGGACTTGGCGGGGCGGGGGACTGATTCGCCCGTGAGCGCGGCGGTGTCGAGCTGGGTTTCGCCCTCGACGATGACGCCGTCGATAGGCACGCGCTCGCCCGGCTTGACCACGATCACGGTGTCGACCGCGATGTCATCGGGGAAGACCTGTTCGAGTGTGCCGTCGGGTTGCTCGACGTTGGCGTAGTCGGGTGCGATGTCCATCATGGCGCTGATCGATTTACGGCTCTTGCCCACGGCGTATGCCTGGAACAGCTCGCCGACCTGGTAGAACAGCATGACGGCGGCACCTTCGGCCATGTGCGGATCGGTGTCGGGGAAGAGCACCATGGCAAACGCGCCGATGGTCGCGACGGCCATGAGGAAACTCTCGTCGAAGGCCTTGCCGCGGCGGATGTTATTGAATGCCTTTTGCAGTACGTCGTAGCCGGCAATCAAAAACGGCACGAGGAACAGCACAAAGCTGGCGTAGGTGTCGCCCGGGGTGCCGAATGCGGCGGTAAGGGTGCCGAACTCATCGAGGGCGTACACCACGGCAAAAATGCCCAGCGCTACCAGGATGCGGTTGCGCTTATGCTCGAGTGATTCTTTTTTCTTGCGCTTCTTCTTTTTCTTTTTGGGGTCGGCGGTGGCCATGACTCGTATCCTCCCATTTGAATGTATGAACACTCGCTCATATAATTTCGCGAGCAAAGGCCGCGGCAAGCGCGGCCTTGCAGGTTGGCGTAAACCTGGGCTAGAGAATGATCTCGCAGTCAGGCTCGGCGTCGGCCGTAAACTCTACAACGCGGTTGAGCACCTCGTCGAACTCGGCGTCATCGGCCTCGAGCGTCAATTTCTGGGTCATAAAGTTGACGGACACGGATTTGACGCCCTCGAGCTTGGCCAGCTCGTCCTGAAGCTCGCGCGCACAGTTGGCGCAGTCGATCTCGTCGAGTTTAAATTGCTTTTTCATGGTGGGTTCCTTTCCCTGTTTTGCGGCTTGGTTGCAGACCGCGCTGGTACCGTGGTTGGTTGCTATTCGCAGATATGGCTCATGCCCTGGTTGAGCATGGTGTAGACGTGATCGTCGGCAAGCGAGTAGAGGATGTTGCGGCCGTCGCGGCGGAACTTGACCAGGTGCGACTGCTTAAGCGTGCGCAGCTGGTGCG
Source organism: Collinsella sp. (assembly GCA_048343195.1). Lineage (GTDB taxonomy): Bacteria > Actinomycetota > Coriobacteriia > Coriobacteriales > Coriobacteriaceae > Collinsella. Next base: position 2,124 of record DBGDDN010000012.1, on the reverse strand, counting down.
ATACTGCCGACTGCGAGGTTGCGGTCGCCTCGGCGATGTCGGCCACGCAGAGCTCGCGGCCCATGAGGGCATAGAGAATCTTGATGCGCGTGGTGTCGCTGAAGACCTTGAACAGGTCGGCGAGGTCGTAGAGAAGTTCCTCGTCGGGAAGGTCCTCGGGCGAGCAGGTGGTGGGGATCACGGGTTCGGTGGCCTCGATGTCGGGTTTCGTTTCATCATCGCGGACGCTCATTGCAATATCCTTTCATATGAACATGCGCTCATATAACTTACTTCCGATTATATGAGCGCATGTTCATATGTCAATACAATTTGCGATAATTTCGATGACTGCTTGCCGCCTCTGCGATTTTCTGCGGGTTGGGAGACATCGACGCAATGCTCGCCAACATATTTCGAGATGTTCGGCCAGCATGCTAAGAAAGCCACCTTGAGAAGCATTAGAACTGTTCATATTTGTACTTTATCGTGTTAAATACCGCGAGAATCAGTTCTTCCTCTACGGGAGTTCCTGCAGAATCAGTTTTATCTAAAGTTATATTGAGCATTGCTGCAGCCAATCTGGCACATCGGTGGCCGAATAAGTCGAAAAATGTAGGTGGACATCCGCAGAGATCGCCTTTAGAAGAGCGAATTCTCAATTAGATCAATAATCGTGTCGTCTTCCGTGCGGTTTTCATCGATTTTTGCGAACATGTCGCATTCCCAAGGCCCATTGATTTCCTCAGCAAGGGCCCCGACATGTTGCATGTCGTCGGGTTCGGGCACATCGTTGATGCTCGGGTCATCAGCTTGCGGATATTGGCTTGCAATTTCGCGCTTGGCGGCCTCTTCTTCTTTGAGTGTCTCCAGGACGCGGCGACCGTATTCGAAGTAGCGCCGCAAGACAAATTGACGAAGATTTTCTTGCAGGATGGCGAAGTTATCCGGGAGTCGACCGGGCCAGATCTTCTCGCGAATGCGAATCGCTTCCATGACCCGCCTAAAAGCGGACTGCTTGAAAAATGAATGACGACTAACTGTGATAACGGCATATCCCATGTTTCGCAGCGTGTTTCGGCGCTCCTCGTCAATTGATTGCTGCTCGGGTTCGTCGTGGTAAAAGCCGTTGTATTCGATATCGGTCATCGAATTTTCGAGCAGCGCGTCGAGGTAGAAAACCGTCCGTCGCGTTAGGGCGGCGTATCTTTTGGGGACTGGGATCGGATAATCCGTTTTGATAGCGCGTATGGCTAAGCCACCCATTGACTTGGGCATTGTCAGCATCATGACAAACGCCGTTTCGAGTGGGGAGCGACAGCCTTCGTGTACATAAGAAAGTGCCTTAAGTGCTTTATTAGATCCACGATACCCCGGTGCCTCTGAAAAGAAGGCTCTGAGCTCTTCAACGCTGGTTAGGGCTGGGCGCTCGCGATATTGAGTTTCGTCGGACGTTCCAAGCGCGTAGGAGCCGCAGATTTCAAAGTAATACTCAACGAGCTCCGAAAGGTTGAGGTCGGCTGTTGCTTCTAACGCGCACAGCTTGATATCGACGATGTAGACGTTCGGCTCGAGTTCTAGGTAGCTTTCTGCATCAAACGTATAGCGCGTGCAGTGGCAGATGCAGCCCTTGCGGTGCCTTTTGGCATTATTGGAAAACGTCAGCACATGGATACGTTCAGAATCGACATTCTTTCTGTTGAGCCATGCTCGTGCCGCTTCCAGGTCGGACGTGGTCGGCGCAGACACCCTGATCTTTTCCATAGGTATGGGACCGGTCGCGTAGCTTGCGAGCGAGTTGGCTGTTTGGTATACAGCGCGTGCCGTGGTATGTGACAGAATGATTCCCATACGCGCATGATGGCATAGCGGACGCCGCATACGCCCGAAACTTCGGGCAACGGTATTGGGGCGCGGCTTATCTTCTGCGAACGGTGGGTTTTTGAGCTGTCGTATTGAGGGAGCAGCTTTGGCTGGGGAGGTTTCTGCCGGCTGCCCCTTTTTGATGAACTTTAGTTGCGGATTCGGTAGCGCGCAGAGATGTGGTGTAAGAGGCGGGGCATGCCCCGCCTCCGCCCTTTCTTGAAAGGGCGGGGACACCGCCTAGAATTCGTCGTTGGAGTAATGAAGGTGACGAATGGAAGG
>DBGDDN010000011.1:0-32240 GCA_048343195.1 Collinsella sp. | reverse complement strand
GCGGATAGACCGGTAGCAATAAAAAAGCACCGGGGCCAGTGTCGGCCCCGGTGCCCAAGCGCGATATCGGCGGTGCTGTTTCGCGATATTCAACAGTGCTCAAGCGAGCAAATACTCAGGCAGAGGGTAAATCGCGCCAAGAAATCCAAGATGAGCTCGATGCCATCGTCCGCGACAACATGATGACGATTTCGGTCGCGCCGGTCGCTCAGCTGCAGGAGAACGGCAAGCTGCGCGTCAACGTGCAAAACGTCCAAGACAATATATTTCCCCAGCGATTCCGCGTCATCCAAAACGACGAGACCATGTACGAATCCGGTGTGGTCGAGACCGGCAAGACAATCGAGACGTGCCCCGCCGGCGACATCAAAGAAGGCGAGGCGTACATCGAGATTCAGGCACTCGATGCCAAGACCCTCGACAGCCACGGCAATCCGACACGTGTCAAGGTACGGGTTGAGCAAGCCGAGAACTAGCCTTCCGGCCGACGCGGCACCGCATGCAATTCACCAGCATTCGTCCAATCATCGCGGGGACGGCCCGCGGCGAATAGAAAGGAACGACCATGGACATCACCAGGAACATGAACGGAGCCAGAGCGCTCGTCGTGGGCGCAGGGCTCGCGCTCGCGCTCGCAATGGGCGCCGCCCCGACGCCAGCTCTGGCAGCCGGGCGCGTTGGAACCACGAAAGTAATGGTCAGGACCGAGATCGACAACGTAGAGTTCAAAGTTCCGACGGTTATTCCCTTCGTCGCCAAGGCCGACGGCACGCTTCAGGGCCCCTCAGAAGACGCGACCACCATCGACAATCATTCAGCCTACGGCATCCATGTCACCAACATGAAGATCGACGCCATGAACACCTGGACCATTGCCGCCGACGCCAAGGCCGGAACCGCGCAGAATTCCATCGACTTTAAGGTCGGCCCCGACGGCGCACTCCAGAACGCCAGCGCCGCAATGCAGGAGACGGGCCTCGATCTTTCCAAGAATGCAGCCTTCGACATGGGCTACCAGGGCATTGCCGGCGGCACGGACAAAATTAAGCTCAAGACAAGCGGAAACGTCGCCCGCGTCACGCGCGACATCTTCCGCGTAACCGGCGAAGGCGATCAGGTTGCAACGATCACCTGGACGGTCGAGCCCGGTGCGCACACGGCATAAGGCCGTCACCCTGGCCGCCGCCGTCAGTATCCTATCGTTTGGGCCAGCCATGGCCTTTGCCCAGCAAGAACAGGCGCAGGCCGCCACGCAAGTGACGGTCGACCTCTCGGAGCTCGACCGCGGCAACTGCAAGGAACCGTTGGCACAGACAGACGACAGACGATGGCTCTTGGCAGCAGGCGCCACGGCAGCAGGCGCGGGAACCGCCGGCCTCGGTCTGCACATCAAACGCAGCCAGAAACGAAACACGGACAGGCCGCACTAAATTAGCTAAGGAGACCCCATGGCATCGAAGAACCTTTTGCCCGTCGTCGCACTCTGCGGCGCGCTCGCAACCGGAACGCCTGTCGCCGCTTGGGCGACTCCCGTCATGGCAGACTCCTTACCAGCAGCCCTAAGCTCCGCACCAAATCCGTCGAGCGCCATTGCGTGCAAGCGTTTTTCGTTCGCACAGGCCGCAATCTCAACCTCGGGATGCCTTCGTCGTAATACGGACGGCTCGATAGTCGTGGATATCAATCGTTCGAACAAGGCAAACGGCTCCCAGGCGGGGTGCGCCGTCTGCACGTGGCGCTCGATTGTGCTCGATGCAGATGGCGATCCGTGCGATTTGGGGTTGCGCATCGATATCGCTTCGGTCGATGACTCGGCGAACGGAGCGAAGGTCGCCTTCGACGGTGCGTTTTTCGAGAAAGGAGGCGGTATATGTCTGGGCTGCGCCGCCGCGAATGCAGACGATGTGCAGCCCACCCTCTCATTCACGGCATCGCTGCGGCTGACCAAGGCGGGCACCGACGCCATCGCGGCGGGAGAAGCATCCCTGCTGTTCTACGCCGCCAGTACCGAAGACACAGACATTCATTTCGAGAAGCCGGCCGGATCGCTCAGCCTTACGCGCGGGACGGAGGCAGGCCCTATTGCGATCGATACCCACACGCTAGGCAGGCAACACATTCTTGCCGACCCGGCGCTTCTCGAGATGGAGTGGAACGGATCCGGAGCCGTCGGGATTGTCCCCTCCGCGCTTGACGCCAAGACGCTCCCCTCAAACGACGAACCCGTCAACGCAACCATACAAGAAGAGAGCACGGACAAAGAAGCAGGTGCGGGCGACACGCCGTCGCCGACAAACAGCGTCCCAGCTTCTTTCGAAGCACCGAATGAGCCCGCTACCGGTCCAAACGATCCCGAGCTCGCGGACAGTCTGGGGCTTGCTGATCCTCAGGAGATCGATGAAGGTAACTGCTGCGTGCTTGCCGCCCTCGACCACACAGAGGTCATCGATGCTGCAAACATCGAAGTTGCCGCCGCCAATCAGCCCGTCCGCAAGTCGGCCATCATCGCATTTCCCGAATCCATTGAAGTCGTCTATTTGCCATCGGGCGAGGTCGTGGCCCCAACGCTGCTCACCTTGTTGGGCGCCAAGAATACTCGAAACGAAATTAAAAAGGTCACGGTTGTCGACCCTGCAACCACCGCTAAACTGCGTCTATACGCCGTTGCCCCAGACGGAGGCAAGACCTTGGAATTCGATGGCGACACACTTCTAGCCTGGCGACGTCTGGACATTATGCAAGACGTCTCGTATCAGATCGAACTCGAAGGGTTTGATCGTGCCCGCGATGCCAATATCATCGCCGCGGCTATTGAATCCCCGCAGCGGCTTATGACACTGCGCTTTGACTACTACCCCTATGTCCCGACAACCACCTGAGGCTTAAATGCTGCGCATCATTCCTAATACCACTTATATAACGTATTAGATGAGTCGCGATGTGCCTCGCATTTCGTTCTGCTACGATTGCCACGTTGGCATCAATACAGGAGGGCTCATGCCGGGCTTGGGAACAATCATCAACGTTGCGCTTTTAGTTGCGGGCGGTCTTTTGGGATTAGCGGGCGGCCGCTTCATTACACCGCACATCCAAGACACGCTCATGAAAGCATCGGGGCTGTGCGTCCTGTTTATCGGCCTGGGCGGCACCATGCAAAAGATGCTCATCATCGATGGAAAGGCGCTAGCGACCACCGGTACCACCATGCTCATCGTCTCATTTGCGCTCGGTTCGCTCATCGGCGAGGCCATCAACTTGGAGGCCGCCATCGAGAACCTTGGCGAATGGCTCAAGCGCAAGACTGGCAGTGAGGGCGATAACGAGTTCACCAACGCTTTTGTCTCGACTTCACTCACCGTGTGCATCGGCGCCATGGCCATTGTGGGATCGATCCAGGACGGCCTGCTCGGCGACTGGTCAACGCTTGCCCTCAAGGGCGCACTGGACTGCATCATCGTCTGCACCATGACGGCCTCGCTTGGCCGCGGCTGCATCTTCTCCGCCCTGCCCGTCGCCGTGTTCCAGGGGACGATCACGCTTTTTGCCGGCGCACTCTCCCCCATCATGACCACCGCAGCCCTCGACAGCCTTTCGCTTGTGGGCTCCATGCTCATCTTCTGTGTTGGCGTTAACCTTATTCGACCTCAGACCTTCCGCACGGCCAACATGCTTCCCTCCGTCGTCGTGGCGGTCATCTACGCCCTCCTGTTCTAAATCTATCTACGCAGCGGTATCTCGAACATCTGTTTGATGCTGTGCTATGATATGAGGTCACCGAAGCTGCGTTAGGAGAGGAGAAGCGGTGGCCGACCAGGACGTCAAGATGCTCATCGAGCGCATTATGGCCGAGGCCCGGACCCATCAGTCCGCCCGCTTCTCAAACGAAACCTACGCAGACGAGCCGATTCTCAAAACCGGCCGACAGATGCAGAATTTCCTCCCCGACCAGTACCGTAAAATGCGCGAGATATCGCGCTGGCAGGATGACCCCAAGGGCGGTGCGGGCCGCTGGCTTTCGGAAGCCGAGCTTTTTTACCGCCAGGGCCTGCTGATGGCCGACTTTGAGGACGACTGTCCCTACAACGGCACCTTTAAGTCGTACTTTCCCACCTACAACGCCATGAGCGACCGGCAGCTGCGCGGCTACTTTACCTGGCGTGCCCAAGTGCGCCGCGGAACCGTCGAGGAAACGTCTACGTCCTTTGCCTTTCTGTATCTCTATGAGCTGATCTGCGGCATTGGCGTAGATGATCCACTCGATGGTTTTAACAAGATCAGGGCTTTTTGGGATGTCTATCGCGCCTTCGAGCCCGGCATCGACCGGTTTGCGCGCGTGTGGCTGCAAGATTACGCCGTGTTCCACGGGCTCGACCCCAAGCTGCTTCGCGACTCTAAAACCGTCATGTTCGATAACGCCCTTATCGAACTGCGGCGCGCGGCACGAGACCTTGTACCGGCACCGTCCGGCCAGACCCCTAAGCGTCGCAAAACCTCCGAGCCCACGCTCCCCCTTCCGCCCGATGAGGTGCGCGAGGAGCGACTCATGGCCGCCATCAACGCCCTCTCCACGTACCACCTAAGTAGCTCGCGGCTCGACCGCAGCCACCACCGCGATCTGCGCCACGTGGCGTGCGCCGTGTATGTCCGCATGGTGCGCTACTATGACACGCACCGAAAGACCGGCATCGTGGCAAGTTTATTTGGGGAGGAGACGGCCATGCCCTACACCATGTTTGCCTCGGCCGTATTCTTTGCGCCCGAGCGCCACGAGGACTGCGAATACCGTCTGGACCCCATCCATATCTACCGTTGCCAAAACGGCTTTTGGGAATGCATGCGTATCCACGGTAGTAGGCAAAAGAGCAGCAAGCTCGGTGAAATGATGCGCGCCTGCGACCAACGCCTGCGCCTGGCGCTGGACCCTGCCCATCCCCTTAAGGAAGAAAAGGTCCCCAAATATCTGGCCAAGATTATCGATGACGAGATTGTGGCATGGCTTTCGTGGGACGCCGCACACCAGCCCGTCAAGATCGATATCGATCTGAGTCAGCTGGGGCATATTCGGAGCGCCGCCGCACAAACGCGCGAGGCGCTTTTGATTGACGAGGAACGCGAGGACGGCGCGTCCGCAGAAGCCGAGGCAGCGGACTCAGGGCAACCGGAAGCCGAGCCCGTAGCCGACGCGATGGTCGAGGCGGTCGCGGCGGCTGCAGGGCAGGACGAGTCCGACGAGCCGACCATATCCACCGAACAGTTTGGTGTCGTGGCACCGCTTCTCGCGCCGACGCCCGCGTTCGCAGCTGCTACGCCCGCTGACGCCACAAACGAACTCGCGCCCGCCGCAGACGCCTATCTCCGCGCGCTGCTCGAGCACAACGCAGTACAGGCGGAATCGGCGGTAGTGCAATCGGAGCAGAGCGAGGACATGCTCGTCGATACCATCAACGAGGCACTCTTTGACCTCGTGGGCGACACCGTTATTGAATTTGGCGCGACAGGACCGCAGATTATCGAGGACTACGAAGCAGACGTGAGAGGATACCTAGACCATGAGTGATACCGCATCCACAGCGCCCCGCGTACCCAAGCGCGTCGCCGCCGTCATTCTCAACTCGCTCAAGGGCGGCGTCGTCCCGCGCATCGGCCTTCCCTACATTACCGTGGGCCGCGAGGTCGAAATTCGCGCTCTGCTCACCGATTTGAGCCTCATCGCCGACGGCGGCGCGAGCTTCCGCTTTTTGGTCGGTCGCTACGGCGCCGGCAAGAGCTTTTTGCTCCAGACCATCCGAACGCATGCCATGGGCGAGGGCTTTGTGGTCGCCGATGCCGACCTTTCCCCTGAGCGCCGTCTACAGGGCGGCCAGGGCCAGGGCCTGGCCACCTATCGCGAGCTCATCCGCAACATATCAACCAAAACGCGCCCCGAGGGCGGTGCACTCAACCTTATCCTGGATCGTTGGGTCGCCTCGTGCGCCGATGCCGACGAGTCGGCCATCAATGCCCAACTCGCTCCGCTCGAGGAGATGGTCCACGGCTTCGACTTCACCCGCATGCTCCGCCGTTATCGCACGGCTGTCTCGGAGGGTGACGAAGAGAGCATGAGCCGCATGACCAAATGGATTCGCGGCGAGTACCGCACCAAGAGCGAGGCGCGCGCCGAGCTGGGCTCCTCGACCATCATCAGTGACGACGACTGGTACGACTACATCAAGCTCATCGCGCGCTTTTTGGTCTGCAGCGGCTATAAGGGCATGCTGGTGCTCATCGACGAACTCGTAAACCTGTACAAGATCCCCAACGCCATCACGCGCCAGTACAACTACGAGAAGATCCTGACCATGTACAACGACACGCTGCAAGGCAAGGCACAGTACCTGGGCATGATCATGGGCGGCACGCCAACCTCCATCGAAGACCGTCGACGCGGCGTATTTTCCTACGAGGCTCTGCGCAGCCGCCTCGCCCAGGGCCGTTTTGCACGCGAGGACCTCAAAGACATGCTCGCACCCATCATTCGCCTGCAGCCGCTCACCTATGAGGAGCTGCTGGTGCTGATCGAAAAGCTCATGCAGATCCATGCTGGCTACTTTGGCTGGACGCCTACGCTTACCGAGAACGACCTGGTGGACTTCCTCAAGATCGAGTTTGGCCGCGTGGGAGCCGACACGCACCTGACGCCCCGTGAGGTCATCCGCGACTTTATCGAGTTGCTCGATATCCTGTGCCAAAACCCCGATGCCGACGTGGCCGAGCTGCTTCAAAGCGTCGGCGGCGACACACTGGCACCGGCCAACGAATCGCCCACATCATCCGACGATCGCAACTTCGCCGAGTTCACCATCTAACCTACCAAAAAGGGACAGGTTTATTTTGGCAGGTTTTATCTGGGCAAACGCCGATATTGCAATTCGACGACCTATAGTCAGCTGCTTTTGAACGCTCGTTTTTGAAAGGAGGCCCCGTGAACGCTTTTGACCGCTACGCCCCGTTTATCCAGGATTTCATCTACTCCCACGATTGGGAGAGCCTGCGCTCTATCCAGGTTGCGGCGGCAGATGCAATCTTTAACACGCAAGACAATGTGCTCCTGACGGCATCCACAGCATCCGGCAAAACCGAGGCGGCTTTCTTTCCCATCCTGACCGAGTTTTGGGAGAACCCACCCGCGAGCGTAGGCGCCCTCTACATTGGTCCCCTCAAAGCGCTCATCAACGATCAGTTTGTACGCCTCAACGATCTGTGCGAAGAGGCCGATATCCCCGTTTGGCACTGGCACGGCGATGTTTCGCAATCGCACAAGGCCAAACTCATCAAAAAGCCGAGCGGTATCTTGCAGATTACGCCCGAATCACTCGAAGCGCTCCTGATCCACAAGCACATGGCCATCCCGCGCATGTTCTGTGACCTGCGCTATGTGGTCATCGACGAGGTCCACTCGCTCATGCGCGGCGACCGCGGCGGTCAGACACTCTGCCTTATCGAGCGCCTTTCGCGCATGGCGGGCGTGCAGCCCCGGCGCATTGGCCTTTCGGCCACCATCGGAGACCCCGAGCGCACGGGTGCCTTCCTGTCGCAGGGAACGGGACGCGACTGCGTCATCCCCCGCTTTGAGGAGCCGCGCCGCGTGTGGCGTATCTCCATGGAGCACTTCTACAACTCGGGCCCCCAGGCGCAGCAACGAGGATTTATGAGCGCGGGCCCGCAGGAAGCCGAGGTGCTCGCATGTGAGCGCATTGAGGCGGCGCCGCCCGCGGCACTGCCCGCATCCGGACAAGACATGCGCCACAGCGGACAGCTTACGCAGCAGGAGCGTCGTCAACGTCGCGAACAGGCACGGGGCAAGGCTGCCCCCAAAGACCGTCACACCTCCTCGGCCCCCGAGGGAGAAGTCGACATCCCGCGAGCGACCGAGCAGGCGCTGCTCAACCCCACCGATACCGCACCCGACAACGCCGACCCCGGCATGGGCTATATCTTTGAACATACCCGCGGCCGCAAGTGCCTGGTCTTTGCCAACTCGCGCGAGGAGGCCGAGGCCGTGTGCTCCATGCTGCGCAGCTACTGCGAATACCGGCACGAGCCCGACCGCTTCCTTATCCATCATGGCAATCTCTCGGCATCGCTGCGCGAGACGGCCGAGGAGCTCATGCGCGACGAGGAGCAGGCGCAGACCACTGTCACTACCTCCACACTGGAGCTCGGCATTGATATCGGTCGACTGGAGCGCGCGTTTCAGATTGACGCGCCGTTTACCGTCAGTTCCTTTTTGCAGCGCATGGGGCGCACGGGCCGCCGCGATCTTCCGCCCGAGATGTGGTTTGTCATGCGCGAGGAGGAGCCCGAACCGCGCACGATGATGCCCGAGACGATTCCCTGGAAGCTCTTGCAGGGCATCGCGCTCGTACAACTCTATCGCGAGGAAAAGTGGGTCGAGCCGCCCGAGCTCGATCGACTCCCCTACAGCTTGCTCTACCACCAGACCATGTCGACGCTCGCCAGCACCGGCGAGCTCACGCCGGCCGAACTTGCCCAGCGCGTGCTCACGCTCAGCTATTTCCACCGCGTCTCGGCAGACGACTACCGTGTGCTGCTACGCCACCTCATCAAGATTGACCATATCCAGGTCACCGAGGGCGGCGGACTCATCGTGGGTCTCGCGGGCGAGCGCATCATCAACAACTTTAAGTTCTACGCCGTATTCCAGGAAAACGAGGAGTTCACCGTTCGTAGCGAGTCGGCCGAATTGGGCACGATCGTCAACCCGCCACCGCCCGGTGAGCGCATCGCCATCGCCGGACACTGCTGGATTGTCGAGGAAGTGGACTGGAAGCGTCATACCGTCTTTGCCACGCAGGTCAAGGGCCGGGTGCCGGCCTACTTTGGCGACTGCCCCGGCGACATCAATACACACGTACTCGAGCGCATGCGCAAGGCGCTCAACGAGCACGCGATATATCCGTACCTCATGGGTAACGCACGGGCCCGCTTGGCGCAGGCTCGCCATACGGCCGAGATTTCGGGTGCGGGAACTAAACCGCTCATTAACCTGGGCGGCGACACCTGGGTACTCTTCCCCTGGCTAGGCAGCTACGCCTTTTTGGCGCTCGAGCGCATGCTCAAGATTAAATGTGCCGCGGAGCTGGGCCTTCGCGGACTCGATCCGTCGCGTCCATACTTTATGCAGTTTAAGATGAAGGCCGATGAGGAGACGTTCTTTGAAGTGCTCGCCGCCGAAGCCGAGAAAGACTTCGACCCCATCGAGCTCGTCTATCCTGGCGAGGTGCCTTACTTTGACCGCTACGACGAGTTTGTTCCCGAAGAGCTCGTGCGCAAGGGCTTTGCCGAAGGCGTGCTCGACATCGAGGGTATGAAGCAGCGCGTTCTCGGCTGGCGCGACCACGCCTAAGACCAGTCTTTTTTGGGACGGGGAGACTTACTTGTCGTGAAGGACGGTGCCGAGGAAGTCGGTGTCGAAGGGCACGGCTTCGGCAAAGGCGTAGTCGCCGTCGCTGGCGATGAGCAGGTAGTTTTCCTCGCCGCCGAACTTCGCATCGCCACATGGGACCACCCAGGCGTGGACGAATACCTCGAGTGCCGTGGCAGCGCAGTCGCGAAGGAACGTCACATCGCTCCCCTCGTTTGCGCTCACGATATTGGCCACGTAGATACCCCCGGGGTTCAGGCTGCCCCGCACCAGGCGCAGCGCCTCAACCGTCGCCAGCTCGCGAACGGGCTCGGCACCGCCAAAGCAATCGCTCACGACCACGTCGTAGCGACGATGACCCACGCTCGTCACACCCAGATACGAGCGAGCCTCGGCGGTAATCACCCGCAGGCGATCGCCCACCGCGCGCTCCAGCTCGTCCAGGTAGAACCAACGGCGCGCCAAGCGCGTTATCTCTCCGTCATACTCGATAACGTCCATACGCAAGCCCTCGTGCGACACCAGCGCATATTTGGGATAAGCAAACCCGCCGCCACCTAGCATAAGCATACGGCTGATACCGTGACCATAAGCGTCGCGCATTGCGCCCTCGGCCTCAAACACGTCGTCAAACGCACGATAGTACGCAAAGACGGGCTCCGCCCAACGCTCGCCAACGTAGCTTGCGCTTTGGTAGACGCCGCCTTGCACCAACACGCGAATCTCATCGCCGCGCTCATCGCGCACGCGTTTCACACGCGCCAACCCATTGCGGGTTCGCGCAACCTGCAGACAGGCAGCACGAACAGCGACAGCGGCCGCACCAAGCGCCGCGGCTCCCAGAGCAACGCCGGCAACGACGCCAGCAGAAACACTTGGCTTGTTCATCTAGAGCTCCTTTTGCAGATAAAGGCCATGGTCGTAAAAACCCAAATGGCGATAGTACTCGCGCGTACCAATCGCGCTGATCACGTTGATGCGCGCATAGCCCGCGTCCCGAGCAATATGGCACGCACACTCCACGAGCAAACGCCCCAACCCGTGATGCTGCGCCGCCTGGCCCTGGTCACCCACGCGTGCCGCCATGCCATACACGTGCACCTCGCGAATCATCGCCTCGTCCGGTGTCGTCGGCAACTCGTCCGCATGCGCGGCAACAAAAGCACGATCGGGCAGAGACAGACGCAAAAAGCCCGCGATCTTGCCCTGCGGCGTCACCCACTGCAAAAAGCGCTCACGCGTCACCGGCGTCTCGTACGCCGCTTCCTCGTCAAGGGTCAGCTCATCCAAGTCGGCACCCGCCGTGCTGATCTCGCGATAGCGAATCTCACGCACCGTCGCACCATCACCCCGAGCAGCCAGGCGGTTCTCAACGAGCTGGCGCAGGTTGGGCTTCTTGTTGCCCACCATAATGTCGTCGGAGCTAAAGTCACGAATCATACGGCTGATGCGACAGAACGCCGGCGTCACCACGATGTCATCGGCCAACACATCGAGCAGCTCATCCTCGGTATAGGGGCGCCACTCGCCACGCTCATAGCAGCCCACCAGACGCGAGCCCTCGATGAGCGCACACGGGTAGACCTTGACCTCGTCGGGCATAAAGGCCCCTTCGGTCATAAAGCGTTCGTAGTCGCGCTTGTCCCCCTCGGGCGTGGCGCCCAGCAGGTTGAGCATAAAATGCGCATGGATCTTAAAGCCAAACAATCGTGCAAGCGAAAACGCCCGCTCGATCTGAGTCACCGAAATGCGACGCTCGTTGATATCGAGCAGGTGCTGGTCGAGACTCTGGATACCCATCTGAATCTTGGTGCAGCCCAAGCGGCGAATAAGTGTAAGGGCCTGCGGCGTTACGGCATCGGGGCGCGTCTCGATAACGAGCCCCACCACGCGATGCTTCGCCGTCTCGTTGATGCGCTGCTGACGCTCAAGCTCCTCCATCGTTGCCATCTGCCACTCGGCAACCTCGCCCCATGGCGTACCGGGGCCGTACAGACGACGTACCGCGCGGTTGTAGCCGCCCACAGAAGCATCCACACGCCCCTGCTCGTCGGCAACGCCGGCAGCGAGCTCAGCCTCGTCTGTCGCAATGCCGGCAGCCCGATAGCGCTCGCGGCGCTCCGCCACCACCGGCGGCAGGGCATCGGCAGGCGCATCGTCGAGCAGGCGCCCCGCCTCGGCACGGCTGATGCCCGGACGCGCCAACATGGGGTTGGCCGCCACGCCGGCCACAGCATCGTCATTGAGCGCACGGAAGAGCTCCGACATAAACCATGTTTGATACCCTTCCGGATAGTCACTCCAGGTACCACCGAGCACAATGAGCTCGATCTTGTCGGTTGCATGCCCCATTTGCGAAAGCGCCGTCAAACGGGCGCTCACCTGCAGATACGGGTCAAAGCAATTTTGTTCCGCACGGGCGCACGCCGGCTCGGCGTGCAGATAGCTTTTGGGCATGCGCAGATCGTTGGGGCAAAACAGACAATCGCCCGAGCACGGCCACGGCTTGGTGATGACGGTAATGGTCGCCACGCCCGAAGCCGTTCGGCGCGGCTTCATACGCAGCACCTGCAGCAGTTGACGCTCCAACCCGGCATCGACATTCCACCCAGCCCAACGAGCCGGCTCCTCACGTTTAACCCGCTGGTAGAACGGCAGCAGACGGCGCTTGGCCAAATCGCGTTTGTCGGCACCCTCACGGCGCGCCTCGGCATGTATCAGTTTGACGAGCGCTTTGTCATCCACGGTCTCGCCGCGACGCAGAGCCTCGAGTATGTTCAAGATAATCTGTTCCATGCCCCCATTGTAAAGGCAAAGGCGCCGAAGCCGACCACGGCCCCGGCGCCTCCATCAAACAGCGCGTCTATGGTTTATAAGTCTTCGATAACCCCCCGTCACTCTGAATCAAACGACATGTCGCCCGAACCGACCTCAAAACGATACGTGGCAGACTTGTCACCGTTATCGAATTCAAGATTCAAAATGGTCTCGCCGTCGTAGCCAAGCGGAAGGAAATCGCTCTCGAAGTCGCCGCTGCCCAAGGTGAGGCTCGCCTTAAAGCCCGTCGAGTTCGGAACCGTCATCTCCACATCGCCCGAGCCCACACTCACGTCCATCGACTTCGCGGGGGCCTGGCAGAGCTCGAACGTTACATCGCCCGACCCGACCTCAGCGCTGAGCGCATCAGTCACGCTGCCCGAAAACTCTACATCTCCCGCACCCAGGAAAAGGTCGAAACCATCACAGGTGACACCGGCAATCTGCAGATCACCCGAGCCCACGTGCGCGTTGATTCCCTTCAGATGTTCGGCAACACGGCGCGGCAGCTCAACCGTAACCGAGCGGTCAATTGCCTTACCGTCATCACTTCCAAACTGGGAAACCTTGAGCGTCGAGTCCTCGACGGATGCGATGTTCTGCGTCGCGGCCTTGGAGACATCCATGCCATTGGCAACGCGTCCCCGCTCGATAACGCGAGCCTTGTTGCCATCAACAACCTTGACGTCCACCGTAGCCGCATCGATATCGAAATCGAGGTAGCGGAACTCATCGGCATCAAAGGTCGCACTCGAAAGTTGCTGAGGCTGAGCGGAATAGTTACCGCTATCCAAGAGATCATCGTCGTCAAACATATCGTCAAAATCAGTCAAATGGCCAGATAGAATACCGGTCGTACGCACCATATCGGAATGAGCCAATAGCCGCGAGGCACCAAATACAAGCCCGATGATGAGCACAAACGCTCCGATGCCAACACCCAAGCGTACCTTGGATTCATGCGAAAGCTTCATCATTCATCACCCTCTTTGGCACATGGCTCAGCGGTGGCCGCGGTAGCCACGTCAGCATCAACCGAAGCGGAAACATTCTGAGCCCTAGCTGTCACCGGTGCCGGGCCAACCTGGATATCCCCACGCGCCCAATCACCATCGAGCGCACGTGCCACCCAGTGATAGATGGGAATCGTAAAGAAGATCAGTGCGGCAAAGGGGCCGGTACCAAACAGGAACATCAGCAAAAAGAACAGCAGCCAGCACACGGCCCAATATGGGAACGACTGGAACGGGCCCTTCACCGGAGCCGAGCCAACCGCGGTGCCACTCGTCGCCTGCGCCGTAGCGGCATTGGCAGCCTGTGCACTCCAGCTTGCCGCTTGCGCCGCCTTGGCCGCAGCATCACTCGCCTGTGTTGCCGCCTCGGTAGCGCGCGCCGCCGCCTCATGGGTTCGGGCACGTTCCGCCGCCTCGGCCTCGCGCTGGCGGGCGCGGTCCTCGTTCTCAAACTCGATATCGTCCTCGATCTCGTCACTCGGATTGAGGAGCTCGTCCAGGCTCACGCCATAGAGTTTGGCGAGCGAGATCAGGTTCTCGGTATCGGGCGAGCTCTCCGCGCGCTCCCATTTACTGACCGCCTGGCGCGACAGCCCCAGCTTTCGCGCCAGCCCTTCTTGGCTAAAACCCTTGCTGCGACGAAGGTCGGCGAGCCGCTGCGCAGTTTCTACATTCATGGTTCCTCCTATGTGATGCCAGCCGTGCCGCCGGACCGTTTTTGTTCTTAAGGCGCCTTGCACAGTTAAAAATCTATCCGCCACTGCCAAAAGCATGCCACCTATTCTAGTGAGATTTTTGACAACCGGCGGTTGCGGGTGCATATGAGCTGCGGAAATGTGTCCAAACAAAGCAATGACCCACGGCTCGGTTGTCCCCGTTGCGGCGTTAACGGTAGTATGGTCGTACTGTTAATTCCGCACCGCCAACGGAGGGAGTTCCGCGCCGTGAACCGCGATTTCGCCTCATCGCTCATCCAGCTCAACAACACGTTCTATCGCGAGCACTCCGCCTCCTTCTCCGATACGCGCCAGGCCCCGTGGCCCGGCTGGGTGCGCACCATGGACATCGCGCTCGAGCAGCTCGACGTCGCCACGATCGAGCATCCCGTCCGCGTCTTCGATCTTGCCTGCGGCAATATGCGCTTTGAGAACTTTGCCGCCGGCGGCGCACTTGCCGCCAAGGGCATCGACGGCGCAAACCCCTCGGCAGATGCCAGCTGCCCGTTTGAGTTCTATGGTGTCGACTCGTGCCAAGACCTGGCGATCGATGCCCGTGGCCACGCCCTGCGAATTCCCAACCTGCACTTCCAGGAACTCGACGTGCTCGACGCCCTGATGAAGCTCAACCCCGCCGAGACACCCGACGTGCTTTTCGACGCCCCGCTCGCCGACATCTCGGTCTGCTTTGGCTTTATGCACCACGTGCCGTCGTGCGAGTACCGCGTACGCGTGCTCGACGCCCTGGTGCGCCAGACGCGCCCGGGCGGCATCATCGCCATCAGCTTTTGGGAGTTTATGAACGACGAGCGCATGGCGCGCAAGGCCGTTCGCGCCGAGGCCCGTGCCGAGCTCACCCCGCCGTTTGAAGGTTACGATTCCGCGCAGTTTGAAGCCGGCGACCACCTCATCGGCTGGCAAAACGACCGCCACGCCTACCGCTATTGCCATCACTTTGACGATCAGCAGATCACCGACCTGGTGCGCGGCGTCCGTACGTTCTACAAGAGCGGCGAGGTCCCCGTGCGCGAGCTTGAGCGCTTCCATGCCGACGGTCGCAGCGGCGAGCTCAACCGCTATGTGATTCTCAAACGTCTGTAGGCACCGACGATTCGCCGCCGAGCCGCACCGCATCTTTCGGGCAAACTATGCCCACCCTTTTTCAACCCATTGACGGAACGCGCAGCTATGCGTTCCATACTTATGACCAAGGAGCCTCATGGGAGCCGTCCACGTTCGCACGCCTAAGAACTTTGTGCTCGAGGAGCGCCTGGAGCGCTACGCCGATGCGATTGAGACGAGCCCCGAGGCCTATGCCGGAGATTGGCGCGAGGCTTGCGCGCCAGTTGGCAGCAAGCCCTTCGAACACCTTCACCTGGATCTTGGCTGCGGCAAGGGAACGTACCTTGTAGAGCGCGCGGCCCACGAGCCAAACGCCCTCTTTATCGGCATGGACCAGGAACCCATCTGCATCGCCTATGCCGCGCAGAAAATCTGCGAGCAAGAGCTGTCCAACGCACTCGTCCTGCCCCGAGGTGCCGCATCGCTGCCGCAGCTGTTTGCCGCAGGCGAGCTCGATGCCATCACCATCAACTTTCCCACGCCGCAGCCCAAGGCCAAGTACGCCAAAAAACGACTCGTCCATGTCGACCATCTGATGCTCTACCGCCCGCTCTTTGCAGCCGGCGCTACCGTCACACTGCGCACCGATAGCAAGCCGTTGCGCGATTACGCCCTGGGACAGTTTGCCGCGGCCGGCTACGATACGCTTTGGGTAAGCGACGACGTCCGCCGCGACCATCCCGAGCATCCCGAGACCGAGTACGAGCGCCGCACGCGCGAGATGGGTGCCGCCGTCTATGGCATTTGCGCTACGCCCGGCGCGGAACCCATCGAAGAGCAGCTCGCGGCGGGCCGCGCGCAGGAGCAAAGCCTTGCCTGCTACCTGCCCGAAAACCTCGATGAGCTCACCTATGTACCCCTGGGCATGGAAGAAGCCGTCGAGAACTTTAGAAACCGTGCTCGCAAAGGCAAAAAACGCCTGCCGCAGGGGTCCTAGGGGCTTCTGATGGTCGCGGCGTCGGCAAACAAGTGAAAATAGGCGCCAGCGAACGACCCTCAAACCTAAGTGAGTAGACTTTTTTGCAATAGCCAAGCACAACCCGCATAACGAAAACTAAAACCGCAGGTAGAGCTCTTGCGCAAAAGCCATGTGCTCGCGATATTGCAAAAAGTCTACTCACTTAGCTGGCAACTGCACCAAACGGCTGGGCAGAACGCCCATTTCCTGCATTTTCTCGCGCGCTGGCACCCCGCGCCGCTGCTACGCCATAATAGTTGGCGGACAAACGGCGAGAGAAAGCAACCACATGGCACAGACCACGACAGATACTTCCGCCAGCACCGTTTCTGGCGCCGGCGCCGCCAGCTCGTTCTCGGGCGGCACGGGAACCGAAGCCGAATTCGGCTCGCTCGGCGCGCTCTCCCCCACCTGGTGGGAGCCCGAGGATGGTAGCGAGCCCGAACCATGGCTCACGCCCGATCAGGCCTTCGAACGCTTCTATGAATGGACAAGCGACCGCGGTATTGAGCTGTGGGACCACCAGGAAGAGGCCCTCATGGATCTAGCCGCCGGTGACCATGTCATTTTGGGAACACCGACCGGATCGGGCAAGTCGCTTGTCGCGCTAGGCATGCTCTTTATGGGCATGGCACAGGGCAAGCGCTGTTATTACACGGCCCCCATCAAGGCTCTGGTCAGCGAAAAGTTTTTCGACCTTGTGCAGGTGCTCGGCCGCGATAACGTCGGCATGATCACCGGCGACACGCATATCAACACCAAGGCGCCCGTCATCTGCTGCACGGCAGAAATCCTTGCCAACGATGCACTGCGCGAGGGCGAGGGCGCCGACGTGGGCTGCGTCGCCATGGACGAGTTCCACTATTTTGCCGACCCCGACCGCGGCTGGGCCTGGCAGGTGCCACTGCTCACCCTGCCTCACACGCAATTCATGCTCATGAGCGCCACGCTCGGCGATGTCACTGCCATCGCCGCCTCACTCGAGGAACACACCGGCGCTACCTGCGACTTGGTCGTCGATGCCCCACGCCCCGTGCCGCTGAGCTACGACTACGTGACGACCTCCCTCGAGGGCACCGTCGAGCTCGCGATGCGCGGCGGAGAGGCCCCGCTCTATATCGTGCACTTTAGCCAGGATGCCGCCCTTGCGACGGCACAGTCGCTCGCCAACTTTGGCATTGCCAGCAAGGAGCAGCGCGAGGCCATCAAGGAGGCGGCCAAGGGCACGAGCTTCTCGACGGCCTTCGGCAAGATCCTCAAGCGTTTGCTTGGCTGCGGCGTCGGCGTGCACCACGCCGGTATGCTGCCGCGTTATCGTCTGCTGGTCGAGCGTTTGGCGCAGCAGGGCCTGCTGCCCGTCATCTGCGGTACCGATACGCTCGGCGTCGGCATCAACGTGCCCATCCACACCGTGGTGCTCACCGCGCTCACCAAGTTCGACGGCTACAAGATGCGTCGCCTGCGCGCCCGTGAGTTCCATCAGATCGCTGGTCGCGCCGGCCGTTCGGGCTTCGATACCGAGGGCATGGTCATCGCCGAGGCCCCGGAGCACGAGATCGAGAACGCTAAGCTCATGGCCAAGGCGGGCGACGACCCCAAGAAGCTCCGCAAGATTAAAAAGAAAAAGGCCCCCGAGGGCTTTGTCACCTGGAACAAGCAGACCTTTGAGCGCCTGATCGAGACGCAGCCCGAGACGCTCAAGCCGCGCCTTCGCATCACACACTCCATGGTGATTAGCGTGGTCGAGCAGGGCGGCGATGCCCGAGCCCGCGTACACGACCTCATCGAAACGAGCCTGCAGACTCCCGAGGAAAAGGCCAAGCTCGAGGTTCGCGCCGACGAAATCTTCGCCACACTCATCGATTCCGGCGTCGTCGTTCGCACCGAGGTGCCGCCCGCGCCCGACGCTCCGGCTGACGCCGCGCCGGACATCGACTACGCGCTGACGGTCGATCTGCCCGAGGACTTCGCACTCGATCAGCCGCTCTCGCCGTTCTTGCTTGCCGCGTTGGAGCTGCTCGACCCCGAGAGCGAGACCTATACCATGGATCTGATCTCGATGGTCGAGGCAACGCTCGAGGATCCCAAGCAGGTGCTGCGCGCACAGGAGCGCGCCGCGCGCGACCGCGCGATGGCCGAAATGAAGGCCGACGGCATAGAGTACGAGGAACGTCTGGAGCGCATTCAGGACGTCACCTACGAAAAGCCGCTCGAGGACTTGCTCGATGCCGCCTTCGACAAGTACTGCCAAGAAGTACCTTGGGCCAACGACTACCAGCTCTCGCCCAAGAGCGTCCTGCGCGACATGCTGGAGAGCGCGAGCGACTTTAAGGGCTATATCCAAAAGCTCGGCATCGCCCGCTCCGAGGGCATTTTGCTGCGCTACCTAGCAGAGGCCTACCGTTCACTCGACCGCACCGTGCCCATCGAGAAGCGCGACGAGCGTCTGCGCGACATTATCTCGTGGCTCGGCTTTGTGGTGCGCTCGGTGGACTCGAGCCTGGTGGACGAGTGGGAGAACGCCGGCAACCCGGCAGCCCTCGATGCTGCGCCGCCGCAGGACATCGACGAGGTCGTGGCGGACCGCCGCGGCTGCACGCTGTTGGTGCGCAACGCGCTCTTCCGCCGCGTGACCCTTGCCGCCCGCGAGCACGTTCGCGACCTGGGCGAGCTCGACGACGACTGGGGCATGAGCGAGATCCGCTGGCAAAAAGCACTCGACGCTTACCGCGAGCAGCACGAGGAAATCCTCACCGACGGAGATGCCCGCAGCGCCGCGATGTTCTCCATCGACGAGTCCGACGAGAAGACCGCGCACGTATGGCACGTGCACCAGATCTTTGCCGACGAGGATGGCGACCACGATTTTGGCATCATGGGCGATGTCGATCTGGACGCCACGCAAGACGGCGGCGAGGTAATCTTCAAGAACTACCGTGTCGGCTTTATCGAGGACCTGCTCGAGGACTAGCCGGGCGCAATGGGACGAAACAAAGCGGGGCCGCTGGCAACATCGCCAGCGGCCCCGCTTTTTGCGCGATACGCTATCCCCTACTCGGCATCCTCGACCTCATACGAATCCGCCTCGGCTGGCTCATCGTTCGTCTCTGTCGCGGCCCCGCGCGCCTCGTCAAACGCTGCTTTCATGGTCTTGTTGCCCCACGTGAGCTTGCGAATGGTAAGATCGTCGGCTTTCTTGTTGGCAAGGCGCAGATTGTTCTCGGAGGACAGCAACGCCTCCTTGGTTTTCTGCAGATGGCTAATCGTCTTGTCGATCTCATCGATTGCCGTTTGGAACTTGCGGCTCGCGATCTCGTAGTTGCGGCCGAAATCGTTCTTGAACTTCTCCATCTTGGCTTCGAAGTTCGTGACATCGATATTCTGCTGCTTGTACTCCGCCAGCTCCTGCTTATAGCGAAGCGAACCCATGGCGGCATTGCGTAGCAGCGTAATGATGGGAATGAAGAACTGCGGGCGGATCACATACATCTTCTCGTAGCGATAGCTCACGTCCACGATTCCCGCGTTGTAAAGCTCGCTCTCGGGCTCGAGCAGCGTGCAGAGCACCGCGTACTCACAGCCTTTCTGGCGACGATCGTGATCGAGTTTCTTAAAGAAGTCCTCGTTTTTATGCTTGGTCGCGGTCTCGTCGTTCTCGTTTTTCATCTCGAACATAATCGAAATGACCTCATTGCCGCTCGCGTCGCACTCACGGAAAATGAAGTCTCCCTTGGTGCCCTCGGATGCATCGTTATCTTTCTCGAAGTACGCATTGGGAAACGCCGTCATGCGCAGACGGTTAAACTCGGTCTCGCAGTGCTGCTCGAGCGACTCGCCCACCATCTTGGTGGACAGGCGAACCTTCATGTCCTTAAGGCGCTCAATCTCTTCATCCTTGTAGCGAATCAGGTCATCGCTCGCGCGCTTGGCCTGCGCAAGCTCGAGCTCGTGTGCCGCCTTGGCTTGCTCCTCGCGAGAATCGCGCACCGCCAGCTCGCTCGTCAGTTTGGCACGTGCCTCATCGCGCTCTCGCTCCGCCGCGGCGACTGCCTCCGATAGGTTCATTTTGGCCGTCAGTTCCTGTTCGCGCAGCTGCGCACGCAGGCCCTCGGCCTCCTGCTCAGACTGAGACTTCGCAGCGGAGAACTTCTCCTTCACTTTCGCCTGATAGTCGGCAAGCGTACGCTCAGCTTCGCTGCGAGCGGCTTCAAGCTCGCGCTGCGACTCAGCCGCGGCAGCGGCAAGCGCCATCTCCTGGGCCTTGCCCGCCGAGGAGAGCTTTGCCTGCAGCTCGGCAATCTGAGCGTCGCGGGCGGCCAGGTCGTTTTGAGCGGCGTTACGCACCGCGGCCTCGGCGAGCTTGGCCTCGTCATCCTTGCGACCTAACTGCGCACGTAAGCTATCAATCTCGCGCTGAAGCTCGGCGTTCTCCTTCTGCGCATCGGCACGGGCCTCAACCGCCGCACGCTGGCTTGCACTCTCGCGTTCTGCGGCAGCGCCCTCGAGCTTGGCACGCAGCTCGGCAAGCTCGGCGTCGCGCTTGGCAACTTCCTGCGCCAGCTCTTGAGCCGCGGCGTTTTTCTGCTCGGCAAGCTGAGCGCTGCGCTGAGATTCCACCTCCTGCAAGGCGGCCGTCGAACGAGAGCGTTCAAGCTCCAGCGCCTGCTCGCCCTCGCGCTGGACGGCCTTCACGCGCTCGTCCAGGTCGCGCGAGAACTCGGCATCGCGCACCTGTTTGACGATATCCGCATAGCCGGACGCATCGACCTTAAAGACTTCGCCGCAATGCGGGCACCTGATCTCGTTCATAGCAGCTCCTCGATGGACGCAAATTTCAACCGCCTACACTCTACCGCGCTATGCGGACAAAAAAGGCGCCGCCGCCATAATGGCAACGGCGCCAAAACCACCACAAAGGTGCCTGTCCCCATTGTGGTGGTTTGAGTGCTTTACAGGTCGCGGTAGTCGATGAGGCGAAGATCGTCCTGGGCCTCGAGCCACGTCCGCAGCTCGGGATCGATCAGCGCATCGACCTCCTTGGTACGATCGGTCGTAAGCGAGCTACTCTCGAGGATAAAACGATCGAGATAGCCCGGATGGCAGACAAAGACGACCGTCTCGTCATCGGACATCTCACGAACCGTCTGCATGATTGCTTCCTTGGGCTCGTAGCCCGGCTCCATCGAGCGCATCACCATGCGCAAATCGGTGTCTCCGCAATGCACCACGGCCGTGGGGTCGAAGCTCGCCTTTTGCTCCTTAAGCCCCAGCTCCTGTGCCACCACCGAAATCGCGCGGTTGAGGTTTTTGCTCATAACGGCGTGTGCCTCAAAGTAATCAGGCTCGCGCCCCACGATCTCGACAAAGCGGTCATGCTGCGCACGAATTTCAATGCAGGCCTCGTCGAAGTCAATCAGTTCCTCGCCACGCTTAAAGTGCTCGCGGAAGGTACGGCTGCTGTGGAACTCGCCGTTTTCATCGAGCAGGCTTGGAATGAGTGCCGGATCGGCACACGGTTTGCCCAGGCACACGTTGGTATGCTGGCCCACCGCAATGCCGGCATCGGCCACGAGCGACCAACCGCGCTCTGCCTCGGGCATATTGGGCATAAGGCCCGCCGAGCGCACCAAACCCTCGTTGACGCTTCGGGCAATCCCCAGGTCAACGGCATACGAATAACCGATATCGTCGGCACGAATAAGCAGTTGTTTCATAACGACTCCAATCTATGGAAAAGGGCACTTGGAGAGTAGCCAAGTGCCCTAGGTAATTATCCCACCTAAACAGATGTCTTAAGCCTTAGCGACAGCAGCATCCTCCTCGAGCTGCTCCTTGGTAAAACCAAAGAGGTAGGCGATGGCAGCGGCGGAAATAAACGCAACGCCCGAAGCAACGCAGCCCCAAACGAGGTTGGCCGTTCCGCCGGCAACAAATCCGGTAATAGCCAGAATATTCGTTGCGCCCAAAACATGCGTCGTCACGTTCGTGAGGGCCGCGACCAGGCCGCCGATAGCACCGCCGGCAACCATGGCGCCCAGGCAGCGGGTGTACTTAAAGCCGCAGCCATACAGCGCAGGCTCCGTCACGCCACCGACGATACCGGAAAGGGAAAAGCCGAGCATAGCGCCCTTCTCGTCGGTCTCCTTAAGGCGCAGGAAGGCACCAAAGGCCATGCCCCACGTGGCGAACTGAGCAATACCGCCTGCAACCATAACGCAGGAGTCAGAGCCCAGCGTAAGCAGCTGAACAATACCAAGGGTAATCAAAACCTGGTGCATACCGGTCATGACCAGGAACTCCCAAAGCGCGGCGATAGCCACCAGGGAAACGATGGTTAGGATACCGCCGGTGTTGCCGAGACCGAACATGAAGTTGCCGACCACGCTGCCCAGGATGGAGCCGATCGGAGCCAGAGCGCACAGCGAAACGGGAACCATGACGGCCAAGGTGCACACAGGCACAAACACCGTGGAGAGCATGTCGGGAATGACCTTCTTCATGAACTTCTCGACGACCATGAGCACCGGCATGGACAGGACCATGGGGAGCACGGTGGCAGAATAGTTGTTCAGCTGAGCCGGAAGCACGCCGTAGACCAGAGTGGTCGTTGCACCCGAATCTGCTGCAGCGTTAACGAGCGTCATAAACTCGGGGGCAATGAGCACACCGCCGAGCATCATGCCGAGCGGCTGGCTGCAGCCGAGCTGTTTGGCAGCGGCCCAACCCAGGTAAATGGGCAGGAAATAGTAACCTGCGTTGTAGATCCAGTTATAGAAGAAGTTGTAGATATCGGAATCGGCAGCCCAAATACCGAGCATGCCGTCGCCGCAAATCACGGCGATGGTACGGAACATGGCGGCGCCCATGATGATCGGAATCGTCATGACCATCGTCTTGGACAGGTAGTTGAGGACCTTCTTGCCCGCAGTCTTGAGCGTCAGCGGCTCCTTGGTGCCGTCATCGAGATTCTCGTCGATGGAGCCTTCGCCCTTAACTCCCAGCGCAATGGCGGCGTCATAGACCTTCGGCACGTTCTGGCCGATGATGACCTGATACTGGCCGCCGGACCACTGGGCACCTAGTACGCCCTTGATCTTCTTGACTTCATCGTCATTGGGGATGGACTGATCCTTGAGGTTCAGACGCAGGCGGGTCATGCAGTGCGTCGCGTTCGTCACATTGGAGGCGCCGCCGACGGCAGCAAGCACGTCCTCGGCAATCTTCTTGTTATCGACAGCCATGTCGAATCCCTTCTCTTCCAACTAAAAGCCCGTGGGACTTCACAACGCCAAGACACCCGATCCTGCTCGCGCCTGCGCAGCGCGCGATGCCTGTTGGCAAGAGATTTCATTGCATGTGATTCCCGGGTGGATCGACATGAAAAAAGCCCCGCGCACAACCGACAGAGACCCAATACGGACCTCGGCAGAATCGGTAGTGCCTCTCGGAGCTGCGCCGTGAGTAACACCCAACACACGGCGAGTATATGCGGCAATTGAAGTCAGCATATCGCTGATTACCGATAAACGGTAGAAATCAGGCCGTAAACGGTAGTGCAACGGTTTTAAAGCGCTTAGATGTCCCTAGTTATCCGAGCTCGCAGGAGCCACGCGATTCACATGCATGATGAGGTAGACGAGTTCTTCTTGAGCCAACGGCTCGCCAAAGGTCTCCTGGATCAGTTCATCGACACGATGGGCACAACGCGATGCCGCTGGATATTGCTCCACGAGTACGTCGTAGAGACCGGAGTTCTCGGTATCGATTGGCTCTTTCTTTGCCACGCGGTCGAGCAGATATCGAACATGGGTGGCAAAGCGAGTAAAGGCGAACGACGAACGGTCGACCGTCACGTCCAGCTCTTCCTGAATAATTGCGACCGTCATGTCGAGCAGTCGTTTCTCCTGCCGCTCAGCCAAAACGCGTTTCTCACTCGGCTTAACTGCCGCATTGATAATCGACATGGCGATACCCGCGGCCTCGCTCTGGGGCATGCGAACGGCAAAGGTTTTCTTAATGCCACGAACGGCCAGCTCGCCCAAGCGATATTCAATGGGGTGCAGCTGTTCCAGATCGCGCTCGAGCGGCAGCGACACCACCATGTGCTCGCGGGCTCGCTTAATGGCAAACTGGATATGGTCGGCCAGCGTAATGGGAAGATTGGGACTTAATTCGTACGAGAGCTGCCCGGTTGCGATATCTGCCAGCTGAGCGGAAAACTCCAGCACCTCGGGATCGACCTCGTCGATAAACGCCAGGTACTTGGAATCGATACCGTAAAAGGTACGGGTGACGACATCCAGGTCGACCTCGTGCGGCATATCTCCAAAACCGATACCGCGACCCAGCGCGATAAGCTGACGCCCCGCGCCGTCTTCGCAGATGGCAGCGTTGTGGTTAATGCGCTGGATAGCCCTCATGGAATCATCGCTCCTACTAAAACGCACCGCGCAGACCGTCCGCGCGGCGCGTTCATTCTACCTGCACTTCTAATTACAGTCCAAAGAAGTTCAGGATCTGGTCTCGACTTACGGGCTTGCAGCCATTGGCGTCGAGGCCCACATCGTAGCGGTAGATGGGGCGTTCGCGATCACGGTTGCGCGTGTTGGTGCGGTCTCCCCTGCTGTGGATATGTCCGTGCAGCATAATGGCGTCACGCGCCTTGCCGTTCCAACTGAGCATGGGGTAATGGCTCAAAACCAGGCGATGTCCCTTGGCATAGCCGGGGGCAATCTCCAGGTAGTCGCGCACATCATCCCAAATGTGCGGTGCGTCCGGATCTTCCCAATCGCCGTCATGGTTACCGCGGATGAGCGTCACGTTCTGACAGGCAATGCGCTCGCGCAGGAGCACGGCCTCCGCCATGGGCAAGCGATACGTAAAGTCTCCCAGGATATAGAGGCGGTCGTCCGCAGCAACGCACTCGTTAATGGCGTCAATAACCTTGCGGTTCATCTCCTCGACCGAGGCGAACGGCCGATCCATATCGTGCAGGATATTCGTATCGCCCAGGTGCAGGTCGGCGGTAAACCACATCATCGTCTGTGTCCTCATTTCGCAACGCGTCTAACACGTGCCTAGTATACAGACGCTTTGGCGCAGCGGTTACCCAAAGAGCCCGCCAAACAGTCCACGGCGGCGCTTGTCATTCTTCTTCGATACGTCGTCCCGTGCGTTCTTATCCTTCCGCTTTTCTCGATCCTGCTCCAGCTCATCGTCATCGAGCAGCAAGTCCCACTCAAACGGTTCATCCGTCAGATCGAACAGGCCGTCGTCATCAATCATGACAAACTCCTCTAATGGCAGGAACAACCAGCGACTTTTTCCTTATCGTCTATCTCATTCTAGTGCACAAACATGCGCACGAATTTGTGCTTCCAGCTTGCGTAGGGCGCATAGCGGAATGGCACGTCCAGCCAGGTTGCCTTGTTCACGATGCTCTTCTTGTGGCTAAACGTATCGAAGCTCTCGCGGCCATGGTACTGCCCCATGCCGCTCGCGCCCATGCCGCCAAAGCCCATATGGCTCGTAGCCAAATGCATGATGGTGTCGTTAACGCAGCCGCCGCCAAAGGGCACATAGCGCACAAAGCGCTGTTGCACCGCTCGGTCCTGGCTAAAGATATACAGGGCCAGCGGCGTCGGACGATCCGTGATAAACGTCTCGACCTCATCCAGACTCTCGAACGTCAGCACCGGCAAGATGGGACCGAAGATCTCCTCTTGCATTACGGCATCCTCGGGCGTCACGCCGTCCAAGATCGTCGGTTCAATCTTGAGCGAGGTCTCGCGCGCCGCACCTCCCAGCACAACCTTGTCGGGGTCGATCAACCCGCGCACGCGCGCGAAATGCTTGGCGTTGACGATATGGCCGTAGTCCTCGTTGTCGAGCGGGTGCTCGCCAAACATGCGGTGGACTTCCTCCTTGATGAGGTCCAACAGCTCGTCGTGCACGCGCGCGTCAACCAGCAGATAGTCGGGCGCCACACAGGTCTGGCCCACGTTGAGCCACTTACCAAAGGCGATACGCCGCGCCGCGACCTTCAAATTTGCGGAGGCATCCACAATGCAGGGACTCTTGCCACCCAGCTCAAGCGTCACGGGCGTGAGATTTTTGCTCGCGTGCTCCATGACAAGCTTGCCGACCGGAACGCTGCCGGTAAAGAAGATTTTGTCCCAGCGCTCATCGAGCAGCGCCTCGTTCTCGGCACGGCCGCCCTCGACGACCGTCACCAGGCGCGGATTAAACGCTTCCTCGCAAATCTGCTTGAGCACCGCACTTGAAGCCGGCGCATAGGCACTCGGCTTGATGACCACCGTGTTGCCCGCAGCGAGTGCACCGGCGAGCGGCTCGAGCGTCAACAAAAACGGGTAGTTCCAAGGCGCCATAATCAGCGTCACGCCATAGGGAACCGGCTGCGTCCTGCACACGCTAATGGCATTGGCGAGGTCGCACGGGCGCAGGCGTGCGCGACTCCATCGGGCCACATGCGCAATCTGATGGCGAATCTCGGAAAGCGACGTGCCGATCTCGCACATATACGCCTCGTCGTGCGACTTGCCCAAATCGGTCTTGAGCGCCCGGGCGATATCGTCCTCGTGCGCCCGCACCGCATCGCGCAGGCGCACGAGCGCGCGGCGGCGAGCATCGACATCGAACGTGGCATGCGTCTTAAAATAGGCGCGCTGACTGCTAACGATGCATGCGATTTCCTCGGTGTTCATGGGCCCTCCTAGTTCTCGTCCTCAAACATACCACCCGCGACGACCTCGTACATATGCTCGAGCTCCAAACGGTCCATTAAAAGCGGGACAGGATACAGCGGATTGGCCTCGGCATCGGCATGGGCCGCCATTTGCGGAATATCGGAGCGACGAATACCCGAGACATATTTAGGAATTCCCAAGGCCTCGTTC
The DNA here is from genome assembly GCA_048343195.1 of Collinsella sp. Taxonomy (GTDB): domain Bacteria; phylum Actinomycetota; class Coriobacteriia; order Coriobacteriales; family Coriobacteriaceae; genus Collinsella. Next base: position 5,274 of record DBGDDN010000011.1, on the reverse strand, counting down.
ATGCGATCGACCCAATCGATAAAGGCCTCGGCGGCAAGACTGTCCTGCGCGGTGGCCGGCGCGATGCCCGCCATGCGAGCAAGATCGGCAAGCTTGGGAGCGGCGGTGTCGCCATAGGCGCGAAGCATGTGCGGCAGGATGATGGCGTTGGCCAAACCGTGTGGAATGCCGTATCGGCCGCCCAGGCTGTGCGCGATGGCGTGCACGTATCCGACATAGGAGCGCGTAAATGCGACGCCCGCCTTATACGCCGCCGAAAGCATATTGCGGCGCGCACGCATGTCGTCGCCATGCTCATAGGCCTCGAGCAAATTGTCGTGGATGAGCTGCACCGCCTGTCGCGCCATCTTGCGCGTATAGGGCGTAGTGCTTCGCCCGATAAAGGCCTCGACGGCATGCGTCAGGGCGTCCATGCCCGTCTGCCCCGTAATGGAGGCAGGCAGACCGCGCGTAAACTCGGGGTCGTGGACTGCAAAACGCGGGATGAGCACAAAGTCGTTAATGGGGTATTTGTAGTGCGTCTCGTCATCGGTAATTACCGCCGCAAGCGTGACTTCGCTTCCCGTACCGGCGGTAGTGGGAACGGCGATGAGCAGCGGCAGGCGACGATGAATCCGCAGCAGGCCGCGCATCTTGTTGATGGGCTTGTCTGGCTGCGCAATGCGTGCGCCCACGCCCTTGGCGCAGTCCATGGCTGATCCTCCGCCAAAACCGATAATGGCCTGGCAGGCGCTCTCTCGATACAGGGACGCCGCTTCTTCCACGTTTGAAACCGTGGGGTTCGCTGATGTTTTGGCATAGACCGCAACGCCAATTCCCTTGGACGCGAGCGCTGTCTCGAGCGGTGCCGTGAGCCCCAGACGGGCAATGCCGGGATCCGTCACGATAAGGACCTTCTGGATCGAGCGCTTTTGAAGCACCGCGGGCACATCCTCGGCATGCTCTAAAATGCGCGGCTCGGTATAGGGCAGGATCGGCAATGCAATGCGAAAAACCGTCTGATATGTTCGGCACCAGGCACGACGGGCTAGATGCATAAAGGAAACTCCTTCATTTGTTGATAGGTCAACATTTACTCGCCCGATTGTACTCAGCGGCGGTCAAAGACGGCCTGCCAATCGTTAATCAATCAACATCTTCATATCTCAAAATTGTTTTATTAAAAATCATTCCTAATAGGCTTCACATTTGGTTGCATTTATGGATAATAGAACTCGTCAAGACGCACGTCCGGAGAGGGCCCTTACGGGACCGGACGAGCGCACAATCGCCATCGATCGAAAGGATCGAATCATGAAGTTTGTTTGCCCCGTTTGCGGTTATGTGGAAGAGTTCGACGGCGACCAGCTGCCCGAGGACTTCAAGTGCCCCCAGTGCGGCGTTCCCGGTTCTCGCTTCCTGAAGCAGGAGGAGGGTCAGCTCGAGTGGGCTGCCGAGCACGTCGTGGGCGTCGCCAAGATGGAGGGCGTCTCCGAGGACATCGTTGCCGACCTGCGCGCCAACTTTGAGGGCGAGTGCTCCGAGGTCGGTATGTACCTGGCCATGGCGCGCGTCGCTCATCGCGAGGGCTATCCCGAGATCGGCCTGTACTGGGAGAAGGCTGCCCACGAGGAGGCCGAGCACGCTGCCAAGTTCGCTGAGCTCCTGGGCGAGGTCGTAACCGACTCCACCAAGAAGAACCTCGAGATGCGCGTTGAGGCCGAGAACGGCGCCACCGCCGGCAAGACCGATCTTGCTAAGCGCGCCAAGGCCGCTGGCCTCGATGCCATCCACGACACCGTGCACGAGATGGCTCGCGACGAGGCTCGCCACGGCAAGGCTTTCGCCGGCCTGCTCAAGCGCTACTTCGGCTAAGCCAGCAACCTGAGACATAACCTCTAGCTCGATGAGGCCCGGACCGCATGGTTCGGGCCTTTTTCGTGGCTTTATTGCAGCTGCTTTTGTAGAGCATCGAGCACTTGAGGGCTCAGGTCGTCGTATTGGATGAGGACGCGGCGCGTAGTCCTCTGGATCGTCGTCTGATCGTTTGCCCATAGGCAATCGTCAATGTTGACGTAAGGGATGTTGGCATTGGCGATAACACGAATAAGGCCATCCCCCACCTTGTCGCTTGCCGGCGCCAAAACGCAGTAAAGACCCGCGTCTGCATGTTCGATCGAGACCTCCCCCGCCGGAAACGCCTTGCGCACAATTGCCACCAGGCCATCGCGTGCTTCACGAGCGCGAACACGCACCCGGTTCACATAGCGCTCGTAATCACCCGATTCGAGCAAGCGCGCCAACGCCACCTGATCTACGGAGCTGACCGACGAGGCGTAGAAGCCCAACTCACGCCTAAATCGTTCCATGAGCTCATCGGGCAAGACCATATATGCCAAACGCAGGGCCGATGATAGGCTCTTAGAAAAGGTGTTGGTGTAGATGACCGATTGGGCGGCATCAATCGATGCAAGCGCGGGGATCGGCTTGCCAGCCAGGCGAAATTCGCAATCAAAATCGTCTTCGATGAGATATCGGCCCGTCCGCTCGGCAGCCCAGCTCAGGAGTGCGTAGCGACGTGCGATACTCGTCACCAAGCCAGTCGGATATTGATGAGACGGCATGAGGTGAAGGACGTCCGCCCCGGCATCGAGCAGCTCGCCCAAGTTAACTCCCTCACCATCCAACGGGACATGCCGCACTTCGCAGCCCATGGCCTGATAGATGCGCGTCAGACGCAAGTAGCCCGGGTCCTCGACGGCGTATGTCTTGTCCGCGCCAAGCAGCTGAACCAGCATCGTGTCAAGCAGCTGAGCGCCCGCACCGATGACGATGTTGTCGGGATTGACATTCATGCCCCTCGTCCCGCGAAGATGATGTGCAATTGCGCACCGCAGCCGCGCGGTACCTTGCGCGGGGGCGGGCGAGAAAATTTCGCGCTCATCTTCGGACGTCAACGTCGCCCGCAGAGCACTTTGCCAGAGGCGTGCGGCTTCCAAGGCGGAGGGAGAGGGCGGAGCGAATTGCTCAGGCTGCTCGCCAGCATCATGTGCGTTAGAGCCCGCAGCAGCGGAATCTCGATCGAGCTCTGTCTCGGCCGAAGCCAGAACCGGGGCTTCGGGAAGCTCGCACGCGTAGTAGCCGCGACGCGGCTTTGAGCAAATATAGCCCTCGGCAAGCAACTGACTATATGCATTCTCGATAGTAATCACGCTAATTCCCAGATGACTGGCAAAGGCACGTTTGGAGGGCAGGTGCTCCCCCGCCGCAATGCGACCGGCAACGATATCGTCTCGAATTTGCTGGTAAACATACTCATAGAGCGATGATTCGCCACGTTGTTCCAAATTGTAGTCAAGCATGAGTTAGCCACCTGACCTTATCGCATCATTCAACCTGGTATTAGTCTGACCTTATTATTATCTCTAAAACTGATTATTCCGCCATACCCAGCTCCTCTATAGGATGTTCCGTCAAGCAATACACATGCCAACCAAGGGAGCAACCATGGCAGAACAGACCAGCAAGGCCGATCGCGTCAAACTCAATCGCGAGCTCGCGCAGATGCTCAAGGGCGGCGTCATCATGGACGTCACCACGCCCGAGCAGGCACGCATCGCCGAGGAGGCAGGCGCCTGCGCCGTCATGGCACTCGAGCGCATCCCGGCCGACATCCGCGCCGCCGGCGGCGTGTCGCGCATGAGCGACCCCAAGATGATCAAGGGCATCCAGGAGGCCGTCTCCATCCCTGTTATGGCCAAGTGCCGCATCGGCCATATCGTCGAGGCCCAGGTCCTGCAGGCCATCGAGATCGACTACATCGATGAGTCCGAGGTTCTCTCCCCCGCCGACGATGTCTACCATATCGACAAGACCCAGTTTGACGTCCCGTTTGTCTGCGGTGCCCGCGACCTGGGCGAGGCGCTGCGCCGCGTCGCCGAGGGCGCTACGATGATCCGCACCAAGGGCGAGCCGGGCACGGGCGACGTTGTCCAGGCCGTGCGCCACATGCGCAAGATCCAAAAGCAAATCCGCGACGTTGTTGCCCTGCGCGACGACGAGCTCTTTGAGGCGGCCAAACAGCTGCAGGTTCCGGTCGAGCTGGTACGCGAGGTCCACGCCACGGGCAAGCTCCCCGTCGTGAACTTTGCCGCTGGCGGCGTGGCAACCCCTGCAGACGCTGCGCTGATGATGCAGCTGGGTGCCGAGGGCGTCTTTGTGGGCTCGGGCATCTTTAAGAGCGGCGACCCCGCCAAGCGTGCCGCCGCCATCGTCAAGGCCGTCGCCAACTTCACCGATGCCAAGCTCATCGCCGAGCTTTCGGAGGACCTGGGCGAGGCCATGGTCGGCATCAACGCCGACGAGATCGAGATCATCATGGAGGAGCGCGGACGCTAGTCCGGCAGAAAGGATCGCACATGAGCGATTACGCAGGCCAGTCGGTCGCCGTGCTGGCGGTCCAAGGCGCTTTTGCCGAGCACGAGGCAAGACTGTCCGAGCTGGGCGCACGATGCATTGAGCTGAGGCAAGCGGCTGATTTGAAGCAGGACTTTGATCGTCTGGTTCTCCCTGGCGGCGAGTCCACCGTTCAAGGCAAGCTACTTGATGAGTTGGGCATGCTCGACGAGCTTCGCGAACGTATTGTTGAGGGCATGCCCGTGCTGGGCACCTGCGCCGGTTTGATTCTGCTGGCTCAGGACCTTGCCGCCCATGACGATAAGGGCGCGCCACGTCTGGCAACCATGGATGTGCTCGTTGAGCGTAATGCCTACGGCCGACAGCTCGGCAGCTTTCGAACCAGTGGGCAGGTAGCCGGCATCGACGGTGAAGTACCGCTGACGTTTATCCGCGCGCCCCGCATCGTCGAGGTCCACGGCGACGCCAAGGCCTTGGCCGAAGTCGACGGGCGTATCGTTGCCGCCCGCCAGGGCAACCAACTGGGCGTTACCTTCCACCCCGAGCTCGACGACGACACGCGCCTCCACGAACTGTTCCTACAAATGTAGGCGGAGCAGAAACGAGCGTGGATTTTCGGACACACAACAAATGAGAGTGGATAATCTCCCACTTTAAGCTTGGATGCAGGCTCAAACCGGGAGATTATCCACTCTCATGCTATGTAGTCATTTAAGAACGTCCCCAATGACTACTTCGACAACACCGATGTTTTGGTACCGACAGACACTATGACCCAATCCGAGGGCACTAAAAAGATAGGAGCCCCCGCTCGTGACCGCGGGTCGGGGCTGCGACAATGATGTTGAAGTGCCATAGGCGCAGCCGCGCCGCAACGAG
>DBGDDN010000010.1:0-34567 GCA_048343195.1 Collinsella sp. | reverse complement strand
GCGCGCGCGACCCGTTGGGGCTCAGAATCGGGGCTTTCAGCGCAGTTTTGCACTCCCGCCCCCGCGCCCGCGGACCCCGGGATGCTGAATACTCCGGAATTTGCACGCCGCCCCCTGGGGTACCCGCGGGCAAAAAGCAACCGCCCCGCCGAAATATGCAATCGGCGGGGCGGTTTATGCAAAAATGCGGTTGTGGTACATTACAGCTCGCTACAGCTTGAATCCCAGGCAGGTTACTCGGCGCTCTTGAGGGCGCCGACCATGTCGATCTTGTTGAGCGTTCGGTTGGTGGCGAGGTTGACGATGATTGTGAACGCAAAGGCCAGCACCACGGCAAGCACGTAGCTCAGCGGCTCGACCTCAACGTCAAAGTAGAGCGACGGCATCTGCAGGATGTACGTAAAGCTCTCGGCCAGCAAGCCGCCCAGCGGAACGCCCAGCGCGGCACCGATTGCCGTCAAAATCAACGTCTCCTTGTTGACGTAGTGGTGCACCTCGCCGCGACGGAAGCCCAGCACCTTAATGGTCGCCAGCTCGCGCTCGCGCTCGGAGATATTCGTGTTGGACAGCGTAAACACCACCACAAACGATAGGCACGCTGCCATAAAGGTCACGAGCACCACGACAGAATTGATAATCGTAAAGTTCGCCTCGTAGTTCTGCCAATGTTCGGCCGTGCTCGAGATGGTGAGCCAACCGTCGCTCTTAATTTTCTTGCTAAACGCAATCTGGTCGGCCGACGAACCCTTAAGCAGCACAAAGACGCCGTTGAGGCGTGCGCTTCGACCGAACGCACGCTCATAGGTACTCTGCGTCATGTAAAGCGTGTTGCCCAGATAGTTGAGCGAAATGTCGCTGACTTTGACCTTGGCAACATTGAGCGACGAATCCTGGACGTGCGCCGTATCGCCCGGCTGAATCCCCAGTACCAGCTGTGAACTCTTGCTCAGATACACGTCTCCGTCACGCAAAGACAGCGGCTCTTTGGACTCATCCTCGAGGCACACGTAGTCGTCCAGATCGTTCGTGCGGTCATCGGGCACCACGATCAGCTGTACGGTCTCGCTCTTGCCGCCAAACGTAAAAATAACGTTGTCGGTCATGATCGGCAGGGTCGAGGTCACGGTCACGTTGGAATCATTGGCCGCACTGCGCTCATCCAATGCCGCGCACGTCTGCGAAAAATCGTCGGGATTGGCGACCGCCAGCAGGTCGTAGCGCGTGATATGCCCGTACTGTTTGGGCGAAAGCGCCACCGACGTATCGCGGATACCCATGCCGCAGATCACGAGCGCCGTGCAGCCAGCGATACCGAAGATGGTCATAAAGGCACGCTTTTTGTAGCGGAACAGGTTACGCGCTGCCACCTTGTTCAAAAAGCCCATGCGGTGCCAGATAAAGCCGATACGCTCAAGCAAGATGCGCGAGCCGGCGCGCGGGGCCTTGGGACGCATGAGCGAGGCTGGGGTCTCGGCCATCTCGTGGCGGCAGGCGATAATCGTGGCGCCCACCACGCCCACAGCAAACAGCGCCACCGAGACGATTGAGGACACGATGTCGTACGAAAGCAGCATCTGGGGCAGTGAGTACATGTCGTCAAACACCGTAAACAGGAACAGCGGCAGGCCCACAAATCCGATGATGTTGCCGAGCACGCCGCCGATCAGACAAGCCCACAGCGCGTAGTCCACGTATTTGGACAGGATGCGCCCGCGCGAATAACCGAGTGCCTTATACAGACCAATGAGCGTGCGCTCCTCCTCAACCATACGCGTGGCAGTGGTAAGGCTGATGAGCACGGCGACGATAAAGAAGATAAACGGGAACACCGTGGCGATGGCCTCAATTGACGAGCTATCGCTTTCCACGCTCGAGTAGCTTGCGATATTGCCGCGGTCCTGGATGTACCACGTACATTCGCCTAGATCGGAAAGCTCGGCGCGGGCATCGGCGAATTGTTGGTTGGCGGCGGCGCGGCGCTGGTCCAACTCGGCCTGAGCCTGGACGCGCTCCTCGCTGCCCTCGGCCATACGGTCGATGTTGCCCTGTTCAATCCCAAAGAGCATGGCGGCCTGGCGCTCGGCCGCATCCAAGCTTGCCGGCGTGTCGACCGTCAACTCCTGAGCGCGCGCCTTCTCACGCTCCTCGCGGATCTTCTCGATATTGCCCTTGACCTCATTGATCTTTGCCGCGTAGGCATCCGAATAGGAGTTGAGGCTCTTGGCTCCCTCGACGACCACGTGGATCGCGGAATAGGACGACGACGTCGCGGCGTCCTCGTTCACATAGAACTTATAGTCCGCAGCCGAAGCAGCGCGAAAGGCGTTGACTGTCGAGTCGGAGCTCACGTCGGTGGGATCGAGGACCTCGGCCGTAATGGTGTAATCGCCCGCGGCAAACTGGTCCTTGGCACTTTGGTTCGACGAGCTCGCATCGTTGGCGGCAAAGCTCACCGTATCGCCGAGCTTTTTGCCCGAAGCCTTCAGGAACTTCGAAGTCACCGCGACCTCATCGGCGCTCTCGGGCAAATCACCGCTCACCAGCACCGGTTGATCGATATTCTCCTTGGAAAGACTTTGCACGATCACGCGCTCGCGTGTTGTGCCCACGGCGGTGTAGGCGGTCTCGGTGTAGATACCCTCGGCCGTCTCGACGCCGTCGACCTCTTGGATAGCCGCAAGATCGTCGCGCGTAAGGCCATAGGTCGACTGCACGTTAATGTCATAGACATTCTGCTGGTCAAAATAGGCGTCGACCGAATCGCGCAAATCTTCGCAGCCTGCCTTAAGACCGCACATCACGCTCACGCCAAGCGCGGTGATGACCACGATAGACAAGAAGCGCTTAAGACTGCCGCGGATTGTACGGTAGATGCCACGGCGAAAAACCGTCGGCACCATATCGTTTGAGCTCTGAGCGGTGCGGTAGGTCGCAAACTCCCGGTCGCGACCCGCGCGCTCCGTATCGTGGTTTTGGCTGTTTTGGCGGTCCTGGTCCATGGGCGCTACCACTCGATCGTCTCGATAGGCACGGGATTTTGCTGGACCGTCTCGCTCTCCACGCGACCACTCTTAAAGCGGATCAGGCGATCGGCCATGGGCGCGAGCGCGGAGTTGTGCGTGATGATGATGACCGTAATGCCCTGCTTGCGGCAGGTATCCTGCAGCAGCTGCAAGATCTGCTTGCCGGTTTTATAGTCGAGCGCGCCCGTGGGCTCGTCGCATAAAAGAAGCTTGGGGTTCTTGGCCAGTGCGCGGGCAATGGACACGCGCTGCTGCTCGCCGCCCGAAAGCTGCGCGGGGAAGTTGGCGAGGCGCTCGCCCAGGCCAACCTGGCGAAGCGTCTGTTCGGCATCGAGCGAATCGGGGCAGATTTGCGCCGCAAGCTCGACGTTTTCGAGGGCCGTCAGGTTGGGAACCAGATTGTAGAACTGAAAGACAAAACCCACGTCGGCGCGGCGGTATTCCACGAGCTGTGCCTCGTTGGCGGAGCTCACGTCGCGCCCGTCCACCGTCACGGTGCCGGAGGTTACCGTATCCATGCCACCCAGAATGTTGAGCGCCGTGGTTTTACCGGCGCCCGAAGCGCCCAGGATAATGGCAAGCTCGCCACGCTCAACGGTAAAGCTCGCACCGTCGAGCGCGTGAATGCGGGCATCGCCCTCGCCGTATGCTTTGATGACGTCTTTAAATTCGATATAGGCCATCGATCGGTTCCCATCTGGTCGGATAACTCTTTAGTATTACCCATTTCGCACCGACCAAAAAGGGACAGGTTCATTTTGGCGGGTTTTATATGGGGAAACGGCAGCTATAGATGAGGCGCCGGGGAGGCAGAGAAATCATCGATTGGGTCAGGCCGACCGCCAAACACAACGCACGCATCTCAATCTGTCAGCCAAATCATTCGAACAGCTGTTCGTTTCTATGATATGATTCCGTTATCTAAGCAGGCCAATACGCAGAAAGGCGGCCAACATGGCGTTCGACTTTAAGAAGGAATGCAAGGAGCTCTACAGACCTGCGAGCAAGCCGAGTATCGTAACTGTCCCGCCTATGAGCTACGTTGCCGTTCGCGGAAAGGGCGACCCAAATACCGAAGGTGGCGAGTATCAAAACGCCCTGCCGCTGCTTTACGGCATCGCCTATACCGTCAAGATGTCGAAGAAAGGCTCAAGGAGTATCGAAGGCTATTTCGACTTTGTGGTACCTCCGCTCGAGGGTTTCTGGTGGCAAGACTCCCCGAGCGGCGACATCGATTATGTACGCAAGGACGATTTCAACTTTATCTCGTGCATCCGCCTGCCCGATTTCGTCACCCGAGATGACTTTGACTGGGCGGTCGCGGAAGCCACGGCCAAAAAGAAACTGGACTTTTCCGCCGTCGAGCTGCTTAAAGTTGACGAGGGTCTCTGCGTTCAATGCATGCACACCGGGCCCTACGGCAACGAACCGGCGACCGTAAACGCTATGCATGAATACACGATCGAGCAGGGCTATGTTCCCGACTTCTCAGACACCCGTTTACATCACGAAATCTATCTCTCCGATCCGCGCAAATGTGCACCGGAGAAACTTAAGACTGTGGTTCGTCATCCTATCAAGCGCGCCGAATAGCATGGAGCGTCATTTCACGCGCTAGGTTTTAAGCCAGTCAACCAGCCGCCACCTAGGCCGTCCGGTAATTATCCTGACGCGGCCCGTCGCATCTTATAAGTTTGTTTTGCTAAAGCTGGAAAGCCTCTCAACGATGCGCAACTCCAGCCCTTTTTCTATCAAGAGGCTTAAATGAAATACCGGAAGTCGCGGATATCCATCAACGAACAGATAGCACTATTGACAGAAAACAAGGGTCTTAAGTGCTCTAATCAAAGCGAACTCGAGCGAGCTTTGGTCGAAGTCGGCCACTACAAACTGTCGGCCTACTGGTTTCCCTGCAAACCAAATGCAAGTCCGGGATTACCATCTTTCGCGAAGGCACAACATTCGAAACCATCATCTACACGTATGAATTTGACCGAGCCCTCCGGCAGTTAATGTTTGATGCGGTCGGCAGAATTGAGATCTACCTCAGAAGCAGAATTGCCTATCTTGCCTCTGAGGAACGCGGGCCTTTCTGTTACCCAGATGTCACCATAACGAGGCTCAACTCGGCATGCCCATCGGGCTTTGCGCCGCGCTGGGATACGCCGCCGTCTTTGGCAGCGCCACCAATACGCTGCTCGCGCCGATCCTTATTGGCTGCGAAGTCTTCGGCTTTGGCGACTTGCCGAAGTTCTTTATTGTCTGCGTCGTGGCTTACCTGTTCAACATGGATAAGTCGATCTACGCCCTGCAGAAGCGGGCGTAGATGGATGTCCAAGCAGGTGGTCTCAACCGGAAACGGCGTCTTGGCTATGCAAAGCACTCGAACGCTACTCCTCGTACGCACCCTCGAGCCGAAGTAGCCACTCCTTGCGATCGAGCCCGCCGGCATATCCGTTAAGCGAGCCATCGGCGGCAACCACGCGATGGCACGGCACAATGATCAAAATGGGATTACGCGCGACCGCGGCCCCCACGGCACGGGGAGACACAACGGGTGCTTCGTTTCCCGGTACACGATGTCGAGCCGCAACACGCTGGGCGATCTCACCATACGTAGCGACCTCGCCACGCGGGATAGAAAGCAGCTCAAACCAAACCTCACGCTGAAACGCCGTGCCAATCATATGCAACGGCGGCGTAAACCGAGGCTCCTGCCCCGCAAAATAAGCATTCAGCCAAGCCCAAGAACGCTCAAGCACCGAAGATGCCGCGCCATTTGCCGGACTCACCGAAGACATCCCACCGGCACCAGAAACCGCATCGGCACCTACGACATACTCCGCATCCTCTTTGAGCAGCGTAGAGCCAAAGTGCTCCTGACCCTCAAACCAAAGCGCCGTCAAACCGCGGCCATCAGCGGCAAGCAAGATTTCGCCCAAAGGCGAAGCAAACGTCGTCGTGACCACCAGCGGCTCCTTTCAAAACTCCGCACCATAATACCGCGAATTGTGCAGACAACCTCGCAGATACGTCCGGACAGACTCGATTGTCCAAGAGAGGGCGTTTTCCCTCTCAATATCGGCCGATACCGAGTCGCAACGCCCAAAACGATGTCCGGCAAAAACGAAGGTGAATGGTTTTCCGAGAAGTGAACGAGTAAAACTAGGGCCCCGAAGCATCCGCATTTTTTGACTGCAAAACAGCAGGATTCATGCGATAAAACCGCAGGAAATGGCGGCAAAAATATGCCAATGCTTCAAGGGTCCAAAATAGGTCGTTCACTTCTCGGAAAACCATTCACCTTCGATTCGGCCCCACCCCAAAGTCCCCGCAGGCAGCAGGCGCGAAGCGCCGAGGCCGCCGCCGGGACCAGGGCCCGCAACAGCCACGTGCCCCCACATCAGCCCAGCAGTCCCAACCGACAACGGCCCCATCGCAGGCCGCTCGTAGCAGCGTCATCGCAGGCGGGGGCCGGGCTTGGTTTTCAGAACACTCCGCAGACCAGTGTGGCGCCTTGTCCGCGGCTCCGAAGGAGCAGGACAAGGCGCCACACATGGTCGAGGACGTTCTGAAAACTAAGCCCGGCCCCCGCCGGACAGGTCGCACTACTCGCAGAGCAGCTTAGCGATCTGGACGGCGTTGGTTGCCGCGCCCTTACGGATTTGGTCGCCGCAGCACCAGAAGGTGATGCCGCGCGCGGCCTCGGGGTTCGAGATGTCGCGACGCACGCGGCCAACCCAGATCAGGTCCTGGTCGGACGTGTCCATCGGCATGGGGAAGCGATCGTGCGCATCCTCGGCAGCCATATCGTCGACCAGCTTGACGCCGGGAGCGGCAGCCAGCGCAGCGCGAGCCTCCTCAACCGTAATGTCGCGCTCAAACTCGAGCGTAATGCTCTCGGAGTGCGAACGCAGCACGGGCACGCGCACGCAGGTGCAGTTCACGCGCAACTCGGGCAGGTGCATGATCTTGCGGCCCTCGTTCTGCAGCTTCATCTCCTCGGAGGTAAAGCCATCCTCCTTGACGCCGCCAATCTGCGGAATCAGGTTGCTTGCCAGCTGGGCGGCAAAGGCGCGCGGCTCGGGAATCTCCTCGCCGCGGCCCAGGGCGGCCAACTGAGCCTCGAGCTCGGCCATACCGGGAGCGCCGGCACCCGAAGCCGCCTGATACGTCGAGACGATCATGCGCTTCACACCGGCGAGCTGATGCAGCGGCCACGTGGGAACCAGGCCGATGATGGTCGCGCAGTTGGGGTTGGCGATAAGGCCGTGATGCCACTTGATATCGTCGGCATTGATCTCGGGCACGACCAGCGGCACCTCGGGATCCATACGGAAAGCATGGCTGTTGTCGACCACGACGGCGCCGCGCTTGACGGCCTCGGGCAGCAGCTCCTTGGCGATATCGTCGCCGGCGGCTCCGAGTACGATGTCGCAGCCCTCAAAGGCCTCGGGGCAAGCCTCTTCGATTACGATCTGCTCGCCGCGGAACTCAACGGTCTTGCCCGCAGAGCGCGCGCTCGCCAGCAGCTTGAGCTTACCGACCGGAAACTTCTGCTCGTTGAGGCACTCGAGCATCTGGGTGCCCACGGCTCCCGTCGCGCCCAAAATAGCAACCGTGTACTGTTTCATGCTTCCCCCTTTAAAGGTTGTGGCTTTTGCCCGCACGCCGAGCAGGCCAATTATTGTTGCCAGTGTATACAAGAACGGGGCGGGCACGAAACCCGCCCCGTCGAAACGAAACCGAAACGAAACGCCCCGCCGTAGATTTTGAGACATGACTCAAAAATCTAGCGAGATAGCAGCTACTTGTGGAGCGCAGCCAGAGCGGGATCGACCGGCGCGGAAGCCTCCAGGTCGGAGACCTTCACAATGCCGTTCTCATCGGAGAAGGCACGGTAAATGGTCCGAATCGCCAGGTCGAAGTCCTTCTCCTCGACACCGATAATGATGTTGATCTCGTCGCAGCTCTGCGAAATCATACGCACGCTCACGCCGGCCTGGCCAAGCATACCAAACAGATGGCCCGAGATACCTGCGCGGCCGCGCAGGTTACGGCCGACGGTAGCGATGAGCGCCAGGCCCTCGACAACCTCGATCTCGAGCGGCTCTACCTCCTGTTGAATGTCGCCCACAAGCGAGTACAGCGAATCGTGCACATCCTTCTCCTGCACCACGGCGCCAAAGCGGTCGACACCGGTGGGCATGTGCTCGACGGAAACGTCATAGCGCTCGAAGACCGAAAGTGCGCGGCGCATAAAGCCGACACGAGGCTTGGTGCGGTCACGGGCGACGTTGATGGCGACAAAACCGCGCTTGCCGGTCACGCCGGTAATGATGGGCTCTGCCTCACCCTCATCAGCCGTCTCGCTAATGATGGTGCCGGGGTCCTGCGGCGCATTGGTGTTCTTGATGACCAGCGGAATGCCTGCCTCGCGCACGGGGAACACGGCCTCCTCGTGCAGGACGCTTGCACCCATGTACGAAAGCTCGCGCAGCTCCTCGTAGGTAACGCGGGCGATGGGCTGGGCCTCGGGAACAATACGCGGATCGGCAGAATAGAAACCCGAGACGTCGGTCCAGTTCTCGTACAGATCGGCGCCCAGGCACTTGGCCAGAATCGAGCCCGAGATATCGCCGCCGCCACGGTCGAGCAGCTTGATCTGGCCCTCTCGCGTCGCGCCGTAGAAACCGGGCATAACAAAGCCGCCCTGCTGGCCGTACTCCTGCACCAGCTCGGAGGTGCGATTCATACTGAGCGTGCCGTCGTGATGGAACGCCACGACCGTCGCGGCATCCAGGAACGGCAGACCCAGGTACTCGGCCATCAGGCGAGCGGTGAAGTACTCGCCACGGCTCACGAGCTCCTCGGTAGAGTAGCCGCCCGAGCGGGCGCGCTCGGCAAAGGCCGCGAACTCCTCGCGGATGGGATAGGTGAGCTCCAGCTCGTCAGCGATATCAAAATAGCGCTGGCCAATGTCCTCGAGCAGTTCCTCGCATGAAACGTGATACTTAACGTGCGCGTTAACCAGGTAGAGCAGGTCGGTCACCTTGGTGTCGCCCTTAAAGCGGCGGCCGCAGGCGGAAACCACCACAAAACGGCGGGCAGGGTCGGCATCGACGATGGCCTTGATCTTCTTGAAGTGTTCGGCGTCGGCGACCGACGAGCCGCCAAACTTGGCAATCTTAATCATGGGCTTGAGGTTACCTTTCTAAAAGCCTCTGCAAACCTGTTTTGCGCGCTCTGATACCATGGTTTCACCGATTGGGACCAAGGCATCCGAGGAGCAGTGTTATATGGGAACTTATCATAGTACACGAGGACGCACTTTATCGTGCTCAAGTAAGGTGGCAATCCGCACCGGCATCGCTCCCGACGGGGGTTTGTTTGTCTCGGACGAGCTCGGCACCCAGCAGGTCGATATCAGCTCGCTTGCAGATAAATCGTACTTTGAAATCGCTCAAGATGTGTTGGGAATGTTACTGAATGATTACACGGCCGAAGAAATTTCGGCGTGTGTCGACGAGGCATACCGCGGCACGTTCGCGAGTGAAGAGGTTACGCCACTCGTCAAACTCGACGCTGCGCCGGGCGCCGACGCCCCTCAGACCTATGTGATGGAGCTCTTTGGCGGCCCCACGAGCGCCTTTAAGGACGTCGCCCTGCAGATGCTCCCCCGTCTGATGGCCCGCACTTCCGCCAGGGACGGCGGCGCTGAGCGCATCATGATCGTCACCGCCACGTCGGGCGACACGGGCAAGGCCGCGCTCGCCGGTTTTGCCGACGCTCCGGGCACGGGCATCACCGTCTTTTATCCCGAGGGCAAGGTCAGCCGCGTCCAGAACCTGCAGATGTCCACGCAGGAGGGCGACAACGTCGCCGTCTGCGGCATCCGCGGCAACTTTGACGACGCTCAGAGCGCCGTCAAGCGCATCTTTGCCGATAAGGAGCTTGCCGAGCGTCTGGAGGCCGCCGGCACGGTGCTTTCGAGCGCCAACTCCATCAATGTCGGTCGCCTGGTACCGCAGGTCGTCTACTACTTTGCCGCCTATGCGCAGCTGTTGCGCGCCGGCGCCATCGAGGCCGGCGACGCCGTGGAGTTCTGCGTACCGACCGGCAACTTTGGCGATATCTTGGCCGGCTACTACGCCAAGCGCATGGGTCTGCCCGTCGCCAAGCTCGTCGTGGCGAGCGACAAGAACAACGTGCTTGCCGACTTCCTGACCACCGGCGTTTACGACCGTAACCGCCCGTTCTTCACGACCATCTCGCCGTCGATGGACATCCTTATTAGCTCCAACCTCGAGCGCATGCTCTACTTCCTGTCCGATGGCGACTGCGAACTCGTTGCCGGCCTTATGGAGCAGCTGGCACAGACTGGTCGCTACGAGGTTCCCGCCGACCTGCTGGCAAAGATTCAGAGCGTCTTTGGCTGCGGTTGGGCCAGCGAGGACGAGGTCCGCGCTGCCATCAAGAGTTGCTGGGATGCGAACGGCTACGTGATCGACCCGCACACCGCCTGCGGCTATCACGTCTTTGAGCAGGTCGTTCCCGCCGAGGGCACCAAGGCCCGCGTGCTGCTTTCGACCGCCAGCCCCTACAAGTTCCCGCGCGCCTGCTGCGACGCCCTGGGACTCGACGTTCCCGAGGATGATTTTGAGGCCATGCGCATACTCGAGCAGGCCACCAACACGGTTGCCCCGACCCAGCTCGCCGAACTCGAATCCAAGCCCGTCCGCTTCGAAGACGTCTGCGACGTCAATGAGATGGCAAGCTACGTCGAGTCCGCAGCAAAAAAGATGGCTACCAACTAAAACCCTTTATAAGGCGCCGGCGAAAGCCGGCGCACCTTCTTTTTATTTAGCTTTTGGGATGATGACGAGCATGCGAGCGGGTCTGGCCGTTTAGTTCGTCGCGAGTTCCGCACGAGCCGGAAAGCACTTAATGTGCTTTCCGAGCGAGCCAGGACTGCCCGAGCAGCGAACTAAACGGCCAGACCCGCCCAGGAGGACCCACATGATCAAAATCACCGTCCCAGCAACCAGCGCCAACCTAGGCATCGGCTACGATACCCTCGGCATGGCCGTCAGCCTCTACTCGCACTTCACCTTCGAGCGCGCCGACAAGCTCGCCATCACGGGCTGCCCCGAAGAGTTCCAAAACGAGAATAACTTGGTCTATGTGAGCTTTGTCGACGCTCTGGCAGCCTGGGGCGAGCCGGCTTTTCCCGTTGCTATCGACATTCAGACCGACGTGCCCGTCGCCCGCGGCCTGGGTTCCAGCTCCACCTGCGTCGTCGCCGGCATCATGGCTGCTGCCGCGCTGACAGGCCACACCGTCGACCGCGCCGAGCTCGTCCGCATCGCCACCGAGGTCGAGGGCCATCCCGATAACGTCGCCCCCGCTATCCTGGGAGGTGCCGTCTGCTCCTTTACGCCGACCGACTCGCTGCCCCAGTGCCTGCGCTACGAGGTGAGCGATCGCTTGCGTTTTATTACCGTGATTCCGCCCTACGAGGTGCATACGAGCGAGGCGCGCAAGGTTGTGCCGCAGGAGATTCCACTCTCCACCGCCGTATGGCAAATGGGCCGCATCGCCGGCATGACGCGCGGCCTGGAGACCGGCGATCTGGACCTGATTGCCGCCGCTAATGACGACCGCATTCAGGAGCCCTATCGTCGCCGCCTCATCCCCGACTACAACGCTGTGCGCGACACCTGCCTTAACGGAGGCGCCAAGACCATCTGGATCAGTGGCTCCGGCTCGACCCTCATGGCTGTGACCGACGACACCATCGTGGCAAAGTTCCTGCAGGTCAAGCTGCGTGAGCAGTTCCCCAAGTGTGACACGCATATTCTGACGTGCGACACCGAGGGCGCCCAGATCGAATACCTGTAGTCGCCGTCCCGTATACTCGCCGGGGAGGCCAGGGGCTTTGCCCCCAAATCGTCCTCGGACATGGCAGGACCCCCACTGCGCACTTCGTGCGGCGGGGGTCCTGCCGTCCTGCGGAAAGATTTGGGGGCAAAGCCCCTGGCCTCCCCTATGTTAACTTCGCCGGCGGCGGCTACAGGGACCTACACTCTGGAAAGTCGCCGGGCTGATAATCTGGCTTTTTATTGGTAGGGGCTCTTGCTAGGCTGGAGCACTTCCTAGAGGCGGGCATCGGCTGTGTGCTTGGTTTAGGCTGCACTGGTTTCTTTGTATTCGAAGACTGGCTCTAGGAGATCTTCGATGTTGCAGTGGAGGGCTTTTGCTATGGCTCTTACGCTTGTTACCGAAGCTTCATTGATGTTTCTCTGGCGCTGCTCGTACATTTGGATCGAGCGGAGTGACACACCCGATTCGTATGCTAGGTCTTGTTGGGTTTTCTTAAGCTTCTTTCTTGCTAACGCAAGTTTTGTTTGCCTGGACGCTTTCTTCGCCATATCGCAGACGAGGCGAGCCACGCGTTCCTCTGAGGCTTCGTGCCAGGGGTAATACATATTGCACAGCGCATCGAACGGAACGACATGCAGCAGGTCTTCGAAAGACTCGCCCAGACGCCATTGCAGATATGCCAATATCCAGCCTGTCCAATACTCCGGCGTCTTCTCAAAACGATAGGTGCGGTCCGGTATAGACCCGCTTTGATATCCCGACCTTTCGGCGATAAGTGCGAACAGCTCAACACCTGATTTTCCCGATACGACCCATGCGTTGCCGCGTTCGAACTCGCGAGCTACACCGCTCAGGCAAAAGAGCTCAGCAACTTCCGATCCTTCTGCTCCATAATCGTTCACGGCATAGTCAAAGCAGTCGCCGAGATTGTTCATTGCATCCTCGAGATAGTAGACGGGGTATGTTCTACTCGGCCCACAATCCGTTAACTCTTGGATCATTTAAATCAACCCTCCCTGCCATTAAATCCCTAATGTAGACACCCTCAGAGTCGAATCCATTCACAGTTTCCAAGTACTTGCGCCGCGCGTTCTGCTCTCGCTTAAAGCGCTTGGGATAATGCTCAGATCCCGAAGCCGGCTTCCAATCGCAGAATCTAATCGCCGAGAATGCGCGCTCACTCATAAGAGCATATTGAATGCCTAGATCGCCCAGGCGCATAATGCGCTGAAGTTGTCGGAGCGAAATCATGCCATTAACAAACTGCCTTGCAAAAGAAAAATACGAGTCGTCGGCACGATAGCCCCGAATAACGTCGTAAGAAGAAATATCAATCAAACAGTTATCAAGCAGAAATCGAAGTCCGTCGCGTGCTAGCGGCGTCGAGACATTAAACTCCCGGTTGTCGGCCAAAATCGCAAGCCAATTGAGAATTGAAAACTCCCCGGACTCCAAATCCAAGACTGCGAGACCATCCATATCGAGCTCATATCGATTTGCAATGCCATCAGACTCAGTCCGACATGCCCACTCCATTGCCATTTCCTCATGTGGCGTGCAATAAAACCCACACCCATAGTCATTGAATTGTCTGCATTTATCCAACGACGGATGCTCGACAACAACCTCCGACCCGTGCCAAAGCTCCATATCGACCTCCAAACAAAAATATCACCCCAGTGATAGTGTACCAATAACTATCACTGGAGTGATATAGATAGATGCAAACTATTGCCTGCCAAGAACCCTTACTAGAGGCAAGCCTCGGCGATGCGCTTTTTGAGTTCGTCGATGCCGGTGCCGGTTTGGGAGCTTGTGATGATCACGTTTTCGGCAGGGACGTTGAGCTGCTTTTTGATGGCTGCTGCCTGGCGGGCCTGTTGGGTGCGGCTGAGCTTGTCGGCCTTGGTGAGGCAGACGATAAAGTTGAACTCGTTGCCCTGCAGGTAGTCGATCATGTCATGGTCGAGCTTACTGGGGTCGTGACGAATATCCACCAGCGATACGACCAGGTTAAAGCTGCGCTCGGAGTCAAAGAAGTCGCCGATGAGCTCGGCCCAGCGGTCGCGCTCGGCCTTGGAACGGCGGGCGAAACCGTAACCCGGCAGGTCGACAAAGTGCACGTCGTCGGCCTCGAAGAAGTTGATGTTGCTCGTCTTGCCCGGTGTGCTCGAAACCTTGACGAGGTTCTTGCGGCCAAAAAGCTTGTTCATGATCGACGACTTGCCCACGTTGGAGCGGCCGACGAAGCTCACCTCGGGGCAAGTGGACTCGGGAATCTGCGAAACCTTGCCATAGCTGGCAACGAACTTGGCAAGCTGGTAGTTAATGGAATCGGCCATGGACACTCCTTGGTCGTAGGTTCTTACAAAAAAAGCGCGCTAATAGATAGCAGCGATACGGCGAACGATATCGAGCGTAATGCCACTCGCGGTGCGGGCATACTCGAACAGGTCGAACTCGCGGTCGCAAATCGCATCGTACGCCTCGTCACAATTATCGCTGATAGCGCGCAGCACCAGGCAATCGACACCATTTTTGGTTGCGACGTGGGCAATTGCCGCGCCCTCCATGCCGACACAATCGGCATGCGTCGCCTCGATAGCGTCGTTGCGCATGGCGGCGCCCGTCACAAAGCGGTTACCCGTGGCAATCGTGCCGACCAGGAACTGCTTTGCGCCCTCGTTCGAAGCTGCTGCATTTGTCGAAGCATCAACAAACCCACGCTCAGCAAGCACATCGGCAGCAATATCGACCAGCGCAGGCGTCGAGCCAAACTCCTCGAGCCCCGGTGCAGACTCGGCGATAAGCGCAGTATCGGTATCCAGATAGCGCAGGCATTTGCCGATGACCACGTCGTCGATATGGAGCTTGGGGTTCAAACCGCCCGCGATACCCGAAAGCACAACTGCCTGCGGAGCATACTTGCTAATGAGGTGCTGTGTTGCGGCGGCAGCGTTCACCGTGCCCATACCCGCCGTCGTGGCGACAATCGACAGGCCGTCGAGCCCGCCGGTCACAACGTTCAAGCCCGCCTCCTGTACCATGCAAACGTCGCTCAGCTCTTCCTTAATCTGCATGATCTCTTTTTCGAGCGCACCGATAATCGCGATGGTAGCCATACCATTCCCCAAACCTATACGAAATTCTCAACCAAGGTATGGTACCAGCATTTTGTTTGACCTCGCCAAACGAACACGCTAAGCCAGCGCAGCTCGCGTATCAAACAGAGCCTTTGCAATCGCAGCCGTAACCTCGCTCGAGCGGTCGCTCCACGGCATCGATGTCATGACGCTCATGACATAGGTACGGCCATCGATGTCGATAAGGCCCGCATCGCATGTCGAATAGCAACCATCCTCGCTAATCCAGCCTGCCTTGTTGCGCACCAAAACCTGCTCGTCGGCAATCCCATCACGGATAAATGAGCGCGATGTTGATGCCAGAAGGCCCGACAGCCATTGCGACGTCTCGGTATCCGTGCTCAGATACTCGCTCATCTCGCGCCATAACCTAGCAGAAGTGCGTGGGCAGTAGGTCGGAAAATCACTCATCGGATCGAGTGCGGTATCGTAATCGATGCCAAGACTGACAATCCAATCCTCGTAACCGACACGGTCAAACGCCGCACGCAACGCGATAAACGAATCGTTGTCCGAATTAACGACCGCGGCCTCGATCAGGTCGCGCACCGTCTGCCAGCCCATGTTGTAGCCGCCATAGGTGCCAAGGGAATCATCGAGTGAGACCTGGCCCGTCTCGACCAGAGATTCGCAGACGTAGAGCACATAGAGCGCCTTATAACTGCTCGCACCGTACACCTCGACATCGGCGTTATACGTCACGCCCTTGCCACTTGACAGGTCGTAGAACACCACGCCCACATCGCCCAATTCCTTGGCCTGGTCAAGGGCATCTTGGAGCGCGGCGAGGCTCTCATCCTCCAGGGCGGGGATCTGGTCATCAACCAGTGAGAAGGTCTGCACGGTATCGCCTGAGGGAATATCGTTAAAGTCCGCCTTCGAAAGCCTCGTCTTGAGGCTCGCTGTCGACAGGGTTTGACTTGCGGTGGCTTTAGATTCAGAGACCTTTTTGTTTTGCGTCTGCACCGTTGACGCATCTGAGTGTGCCATTCGCTCCGACGCGTAGGTTTTGGCGGTAATTCCGAGGATAATAACCGCCAACGTTAGCATCCCAATGGCAGCAATCTTCGTCACGCGGATGCGAGCGTCAGCGAGGCCACGCGAAGACGTGCCCTTCGTCTCATATCTGCTGCTATGCTGCGGCACATACTCGTCCCGCGATGCGTTATTTCGCACGTGGTCTCCTGATTGCTACCGTTTTATATACGAGCAGCATAATACCGAGCAGGCATTTCTTTCCAAAGATATTCAGCGGCGTTTAAGGCGTCTTTAAAGAAACCACAAGCGTTTCTATGCAACTACACCGATTCTGTTGCGCATCTCCGCCCAAAACGCAGTTGCGGTGGAATAGTTCCTGTTTGGGCGGCATAAGCCAAAAAACAAGAACTATTCCACCGCAACTTGACGGAGCTCTTTGGCAATCAACTTGGTGCCCAGGGGCACTCATTTAAGTCTGTCCCCAATGAGTGCCCTTGGGGAGCGAAAATGGCTCGCTAGCCGATGGCGTTTTTGAGTTCCGCGCGGCGCTTTTTCATGCCCGTCATGACGGCGTTGCGCAGCTCGGGCATGCGTGCGGTATCCATCTGTGGAACGCCCTCGAGCTTATAGGGAATCCCCAGCTGCTCATACTTGACGACGCCCATCGTGTGATACGGCAGCATCTCCAGGCCCACCACGTTATGCCACGGGGCAATCAGACGACCGAGTGCCTCGCACTCCTCAACCGTATCGGTAATGCCGGGCACCACCACATGGCGAATAACAACCTTAATCTTGCGACGCGCGAGCTCATCACCAAACGCCAGAATGCGTGCGGGATCGCAACCGGTCAGCTTTTTATGCTCGACGGGATCGGCGTGTTTAATGTCGAGCAGCACCATATCGGTCTCGTTGAGTACGGCATCGAACTTCTCGGGATGCGCGGGATCGAACGCATAGCCGCAGCTATCCAAGCAGGTGTGCACGCGACCATCGGGGTTGTTGTGCATTGCATGGAACAGGTCGGCTAAAAACGCGGGCTGCAGGAGCGGCTCGCCGCCGGACACCGTAATACCACCGCTGCGGTAAAACTCATGGTTGCTCTGGAACTCGTCCATCAGGTGCTCGACGGTCACCATGGTGCCGCCGTTAACCGACCAGGTATCGGGGTTGTGGCAATACGCACAGCGCATGGGGCAGCCCTGAACAAACACCACAAAGCGGATGCCGGGTCCATCGACCGTTCCCATCGTCTCAATCGAATGCACGCGGCCCAGGGCAAACGCAGAGTCCTCGGGACGAGCGTCCACACCCTCGAGCGTCATCTCAGCCATTCCCGCTACCTTGCCTCTCATTGGTTTTAGCTACATAAATGCCAGAGTCATTCTAGCCCATACGTTTGCGTTTAAACGTCTCGGGCTAGAATGGCACGTTTTAATCTATCCCCCATTACCGTGACGGGAGCCCATGTCGAGATGTGAAGTCGAAGAATGCTCGCCTACAGCCTTTACGCCTTAAGCGTGAGCACCGCACCGAAGGCGGTCGGGCCGCAATGGCTCGAGATGACACCGCCGACCTGAGTCCAGGTAACGTCTTTAAAGCCCAGGTCGTGCGCATAGACTTCCATGTCGTCGCGCAGCTCCTGGGAAAGGCCTACCGAATACGCCAGGCCAATGTGCGAGTAGTCAATCTCGCCCTTCGCAACCATGTGGTCAATAAAGGCGCGGGCGCACTTGAGCATAGAGCCGCGGAACTTCTTGGTCGCCACAAACTTACCGCCCGTTACTTCAATGCAGGGCTTAATCTTGAGCAGGTGGGCGCCAAGGAACGCGACGTTGGACAGACGACCGCCCGCCTTAAGAAAGGCCAGGTCGGTAGGAACAAAGCCCAGCAGCACGCGGTCCATGACGGAGTTCGTAAATGCAAAGATCTCGTCGACGGTGGCGTCGGGGTGAGCCTCGATGTATTTGGCGGTCTCGACGGCAACGAGCGACTGGCCCACCGAGACAAAACGCGTATCCATGGAGAATACGTAGTCGCGGCCCTTAGCCGCAATCTTGGAGGACTGATGCGAGCAAGTCGTGACTTCGGAGTACGCAAGATGCAGAATGGTCGCATCGGGCTGCTCGGCATGGATACGGTCATATACGTGCGCAAAATCTGCAGGCGCGCAGCCGCTGGTCTTGGGCATTACGCCAAACTCGTTGCAGCGCGAGTAAATCTCGAGTGGATCGATGGAGCCGTCCTCGACGGTCTCGTCACCAATCGTGACATGCATGGGCACGCGCACGATGCCGTAGCGCTCGCAGAGCTCCGGCGTCACATCCGACCCAGACTCAACCACGATTACGTACTTGCCCATTATTATCACGACCCATCTCGACATTGGCTTTTCAATACATGGCACGCGCCGCCGCACTGTTGCACAACGGCGTCCAAGCGCCAAAGAGACGCCGCCCCTTGCGCACAACAAAGGACAGCGTCTCCCTGGAAAACTCCGTGCTAACCTGAGATTCTACACGGTTTATTACTAAGTGTTACTTACTCCGCAAGCGGTCGCTATACGCGATAAACGGTAGTTGGCCGCGGCAACTGCGATTCATTTCGCCCAGCAAGTCCAATCGTGCCCCATGCACGGTTAATGCACGAGGCGGTAGAAATTCATCGATGCCGCACCCTCGGCATGCAACCCCATCGCCGAAACCGCCGGCGAATAGGTACGGCTCGTAAGTGCCGCCTCGCCGCCATTTGCAAAAATCTCGACAATCGTAGTGTCCGAAAGCACGCGCAGGTCGCGAAGCTCGCTGAGCTCGATCGACCTCTGGTCGCGCCCATAGCCTTCGTCACCCATGTCGAGGGTAAGCATCCCGCCTGCATAGCGCACAAAGACACCCTTGCGGATTTCGAGCTCGACCATCTTGGTGCCCTCACAGGAAACCACAAGATCAAACAGGCGGCCCGGCTCCTCAACGGTTTCACCGCCTGTCGCGCGAACGCAGTCGCCGCGCATCCTCTCAATCTCGTGCGCCGGCTGCTGGCAGAGCTTGCCATCGCGCATGCTCAGCTCTCGCGGCACCGTCAACGCGCACTGCCACCCGCGCGCCACCGTCGGGTTTTCCGCCGTCGCATCGGGGCAACCCGACCATCCGATCATCAAACGCCGGCCTGCAGCATCCTCAAAGGACTGCGGAGCATAGAAATCAAAACCGGCATCGACCATCGGGGGCATGCCCTGCCCGACGATTTTAAAGCTCGGCGCCTCCCAATCGGCCTCGATGGGGAACCACACGCACTGATGCGGATTGCGGTAACGCCAACCATCGGCAGGCACACCCTGCGGACAGCAAACGAGAACAAGCTCACCATCGAGCTCAAACAGATCGGGGCACTCCCACATAAAGCCAAACTTCTCGCCCAGCTCAATACGCGTCGCATAGTTCCAGTCCTCTAGATCGCGCGAGGTATAGACAAGCACGCAGCCGCGGTCGTCTTTCGTACGAGCGCCCAGAACCATGTAGTAGATACCATCGTGCTCAAGGATCTTGGGGTCGCGCACGTGCGTACCGATATCGTCGGGGTAATCGACCGGTCCAACAGCTATGCGCTTCTCGCCCAATTCGTCGGGGTTCTCCGCAACCATATGAATCTGGTTTTGCTCACGACCCGTCAACACGTAGTCGTAATCATCGCGATCAAAATGCTTGACGTTGCCGGTATAGAAGTAGTGAATCTTGCCATCACGTACAAAGGCAGAACCAGAATACGCTCCGTTCGAATCCAAATCGGAATCGGGGAACAGCGCGGGGCCGTGATTCTCGTACGTCACAAAATTCTTTGTCGTCAGATGGTTCCAAAGCACTGGACCGCCATGCGCAGCATCGAACGGATCGTATTGGTGATAGATGTGATACGTATCACCAATCTGCACCAAACCGTTGGGGTCGTTGAGCCAGCCAAGCTCAGGCTCCACATGGAACAGGAGTCTATCGGGGTCGGACGCGATGCGAGCCGCCGTCTCATCCTGTCCGGCTCGCCACTGCTCATAGTCCGCGCGTGTCACCTTATTTTTTTGATTAAACATCGCCATTGGCCTTCTCGTCTATAGGGAAGGACGCTCGACTCACACGAGCCGAACGCCCCTCCTCAAATGGACTTATCCGCACGTTACGCTGAACGGCTCAACTAGAAGCTAACGTCGAAGCCAGCGCCAGCGCCCTCTTCATCGGTGGTCGGAACGCCCTTTGCCTTGTTGTAGGCAAAGATCAAGACGATCGGCACGATAAAGGCGATGAGATTGCCAGCCACATACCACACGAGAGTCTCGGGCGTGACGATGAGCAGGCCAAGCACGCCGGTCAGACCCTGACCGATAGCGCGCACCTCAAAGAGCTTGACGAAGGCACCGCCGCAGCCTGCACCGATGCATGCGCAGATGAACGGAATGATCGAATAGCGCATGTTTGCAGCAAAGATAGCGGGCTCGGAGATTCCGACCAGCGTCGGGATAAAGGACGACATGCAGATGTTGCGCTCTTTGGAGTGCTTCTTGTGAATGAGGTACATACCGATGGCGCCGCCGCCCTGGGCGATGATGGAAACCGACCAGATGGCCTGGATGTAGTTGAAGCCAGTCGTGGCAACAAGGTTTGCCTCGATACCCTGGATGAACTGATGTGTACCGGTAACGACGAGCGGCTGCAGGAACGCGGCGAAGACAAAGGCACCGAAGACGCCCATCCTGTTGTACAGGATATCGATTGCGCCGGCGAGGACGTCACCGATCAGGTTACCGAGCGGGCCGAACACGGTGAACAGGGCGACGTTAGCGAGAATCAGGGTAACGGTCGGGACAAAGACGAACGAAACGACCTCGGGGATGTACTTCTGGGCAATCTTTTCGACCTTGGCCATAAACCAGGCGGTCAGAATTGCAGGGAACACGCCGCCCTGGAAAGCAACCATGGGAATGGAGAGCGGACCAAAGTTCCAGTACTCAGCACCCGTCGGGTCCATAACGAACGTGTTGCGGTTCATAAGGCTCGGGTGAACCATGACGATACCGACGAGGATGCCCAGGATCGGGTTACCGCCAAAACGCTTGACTGCGCTGTACATAACCAGGACAGGCAGGTAGTCGAACGTGGTGGCGATAATGGCAAAGAAGCTTGCGAGGTTCTTGAGGAACTCGCTGTGATCGGCGAGGCTGCCCTCCATGCCAAAGAGGCCGTTGGCAACGATCAGCGACTTAAGGCCGATGATGATTGCAGCGCCGACGAAGGCGGGAATGATGGGGATAAAGATGTCCGAGAATACCTTGAGGACCGAGAAGAACTTGCCCTTCTTGTCCGCCTCGGCGCCCTTGACCTCGGAAGCGCTGATCTCCTTAACGCCCGTCAGAGCCATAAACTCATCGTAAACCTTGTTGACGGTACCGGTACCGAAGATGATCATGAGCTGGCCGCTGTTGTACAGCACGCCCTTGACGCCATCGATGTTCTCGAGCTCGGCCTTGTTGTATTTGCTCGTATCCTTGAGCACCAGACGCAGACGGGTCACGCAATGCGTGGCGCCCTCGATGTTCTCCAGTCCGCCGACGTTGTCGACGACTTGCTGGGACACTGCCTTGTAGTCCATGTTCCTCTCCATTCCTTTTCTAAATCATAAAACGGTTCGTTGCCGCTACAGAGACGCGATCGTTGCGTTTGCGCACTTGAGCGCACCGTCGGTGACGGTAAGCGCCACACCCTGGCCCTGCTTGTTGCAGAAGCGAGCGTTGAGCGCAACATCATCGACAAAGATGGTCGCGATGTCATCGTCGACGACCAGACGCACATGGTGAGTGCCCTCGCCCTTAAAGAACAACGGACGCTCGAGGCCCATGTTGTTGACCTGGAACCACGGGTACTGGGGAGCCGGCGTGAACTCGAGCTTGCCCTCGCGCAGGTTGGCGCGGAACTCATAGGCAAGACCGGTCTCGGCGTCCTCGGCGAACTTGACCGAGAAGCCGGCAGCGTTACCGCCGAGCTCAATGTCGGCATCGAGCAAGTAGGTGGAGCCGGCATCCGCGGCGAGCACCTGCTCGACCTTGCCCGACTCGCAGGAGAGCTCGAAGGCTTCGACAGCCTTGCCCTCGCCAAAGGCGCCGAGCATGCTCTCGGGAAGCTTGGTGCCGAGCGAACCGTCCTCGCGCTGGACGATCTCGAGGGGCATGAAGGTACCGCCCCACAGGTAAGAGCTGGGGTCGCCGCCCTTGTCACGCGTCGGGACCCAACCAAAGAGAACGCGGCGCTCGCCATCGAATGCGGTGCGAGCGGCGTAGTACGCGCGGCCGTCGAAGGAGTCGTCAGCGGGGGTAATCCAAGGACCGTTGATGGACTTGGACATGCGGTAACGGGTCTTGTTGCCGTCGCTGTACTCGGAAAAGACGAGGTACCACCAGTCGCCCATCTTAAAGAGATCAGGCATCTCAAACATGGTGTACAGGCCCGGGTTCCACCAGTCGCCCTGGAACTCCCAGTTGGTCAGATCCTTGGAGGTGAACTTGACCAGGCGGCCGGTCATCAGACGCTTGTCCTCGCCCACACGCGTGCCGAGGATGAGCATGTACTCTTCGTTCTCCTCATCCCAAAGCACAAAGGGATCGCGCCAGTTGCGGTCATCGTAACCCTCCTGGGGCGGAAGCAGCGTCTCGGCGATGTTCTTCTCCCACTTGACGGCGTCGTCGCTCGTTGCGTGAAGAAGAACCTGCTTCATCAAACGTGCGCGGACCTTATCGCGATTGCAACCAGTGTAGAGCGCATGGTACTTGTCGCCCACCTTAAACACCGTGCCGGCATAAATGTACTGGTCGACTTCCTCGTCGCCGCCGCGCTCAAGGCTCTCGCCAAAGTCCTTGTAGTTGACGAAATCCTTGGTCGTAGCGAGTGCCCAGCCAAACGGCTCTCCGAAAGGTTCGGGGTTACGCGTGTCACGCTGATGATAGAGATAGAACGTGCCGTCCTCGCCGTACGGCATGATGTCGCCTACCCAAATTCCCTCAGGCTGGTAATACACCTTGTGCATCCGAGACTTCCTTTCCACGACATACTAACTCGGTACAATGGCAAGATATGTCAATCGTTTTCATATGTCAAACGTTTTCACACCAATACGTCTTTTCGCAGTTCCAGTCGTCGGCAAACGGTTGACATATGCCGGTGAACGGTCATCAGAGGCGTTTGAGGAATTCTTTTGGCACGGGATGAACTATGCGGTTTTGCCCTCAATGAGTTCAACGGGGAGCTTGATATTCGATTCGGGATTATCGCCGTTAATAAGAGCGATGATGGATTGCGCCGCGAGCTCTCCGATGCGATCGATATCTTGACGTACGGTTGTTAAGTCAGGCATAAACGTCATAGTTCGGCGGGCACCATCCGCGCCCACGACCTTAATATCGTCTGGAGCGCTCAAGCCGCGCTGCTTCATCACGTTGAGACAGATGGCCGCCATCGTATCGTCTCCCGCAAAGATGCCGTCAATATCGGGGTTCTCATCGAGGATCTTCGCAACGACCGCGCCCTTTTCGTCGTCGGGCTTAACGAACTCAACCTCACGGACAAGCGCGGACAAACCGGCCTGCTCAACAACATCGAGGTAGGCATCGGTACGCTTATTGGCAGGCATGCGCATGCGGCTATTGCTGCGCAGGCACAGGATACGCCTGCAGTCGTCATCAATCAGACGGCGCGTGGCGAGCTCGCCAATGCCATAGCTGTCACTTGCAATCTGGACAGAGCCCTCGCCAAGATCGCAGTCGATGCCAACCAGGCTCAAGCCCATCTCGGCATATGCCTCGGCACCGATATTGAGGGAGTTGACGATAACGCCGTCGACCATATTGCGGCGGAGCATGTCGATATAGGAACGCTCAAGATCAGGTCGATTGGCGCTGTTGCACAGCAACATCTTAAAGCCGTTTTCCGCTAACGTGCGCTCGACCGCCTGCACAACCTGAGCATGGAACGGGCTGCTCACAAAGGGAACAATCATGCCGATAAGGTTCAGGCGGCCATTGAGCATGGCACGGGCGATATCGTTGGGCGTGTAATTGATGCGCTCCATCGCCGCATGGACTTTATCGCGGGTTTCCTGGCTAATGTAGCCGCGATTATTAAGCACGCGAGATACCGTAGTAGGCGAAACCCCCGCCACCGCTGCAACTTCCTTGATACCAGGCTTAGCCGTATCCTTAGAACGAGCACCCTCGCGAGCCATAGCACCCTCCCCCATCAACATGTCATACGTTTACATACGAACAAAGCATACCCCAACAACAGCGGGATGACGGTAACAGTACAAGTAAGTAAACGACTCATCCAAATAATTAGGAGAGTTCCGCCTAAAGGGTGACTACACAGGACCCCCGCCGGGCCGCTTTGGGTTACTTTCCAAAACATTTCCGCAGGACGCAAAGGGCTCCGCCGCGCGAAGCGCGCAGCGGAGCCCTTTGCATGTCCGAGGACGTTTTGGAAAGTAACCCAAAGCGGCCCGGCGATCCTGCGGGAGTTAAACCCCTTTAGAACTTGTCGTGGAAGGTACGCGAAATGACCTCGTCCTGCTGCTCCTTGGTGAGCGTGTGGAAGTTCACGGCATAGCCGGAAACGCGGATGGTCAGCTGCGGGTACTTCTCGGGGTGGGCCTGAGCGTCGAGCAGCGTCTCACGGTTGAAGACGTTGATGTTCAGGTGGTGGCCACCCTTCTCGGCGTAAGCGTCGAGCATGTGGACCAGGTTATCGGCCTGAGTCTCAGAAACTTCAGAAACCTTCATAATGTGTCTCCTTCGATTAATAGGCGCCGGCCGAAACCGGCGCGCTAATCAGTAATCGT
Organism: Collinsella sp.; assembly: GCA_048343195.1. Lineage (GTDB taxonomy): Bacteria > Actinomycetota > Coriobacteriia > Coriobacteriales > Coriobacteriaceae > Collinsella. Next base: position 9,672 of record DBGDDN010000010.1, on the reverse strand, counting down.
TATTGTTAGTATAGCACTAACAATAGTTACTCGCCCAGCTGATCAAGGTCGATATCGCCAAAGAACACCTGGTCCTCCTTGCCGAGCGCACTCGGGATGATGGAGAAGGTGTTGGAGATGCCGTCCTGAGCATCGCGGAACGGGAGCTTGGAAACCGAAGACAGCGAAGCGATGGCGCCGTGGCTATCGCGCTTGTGCATGGGGTTAGCACCCGGGGCGAACGGCTGACCAGCCTTGCGGCCGTCAGGCGTGGAACCGGTCTTCTTACCGTACACAACGTTGGAGGTAATGGTCAGAACCGAGGTCGTGGGCACGGAGTTGCGGTAGGTGTCGTTCATGCGGATGTACTCCATGAACTGGTGCACAACGTCGTGAGCGATCTGGTCGACGCGGTCGTCGTCGTTACCGTACTTGGGGAAATCGCCCTCGGTCTCGAAGTCGACGATGATGCCGTTCTCGTCACGGACGGGGTGGACCTTGGCGTACTTGATGGCGGACAGGGAGTCAGCCACGACGGAAAGGCCAGCGATGCCCGTAGCGAACCAGCGGTGCACGTGCTTGTCGTGCAGAGCCATCTGGATGCGCTCGTAGCAATACTTGTCGTGCATGTAGTGAATGATGTTCAGCGAGTTGACGTACACGCCAGCGAGCCACTTCATCATGTCGTTGTACTTGGCCACAACGTCGTCGTAATCGAGCGTATCGCCCTCGACGGCGCGGTACTTGGGGCCGACCTGCTTCTTGGAGACCTCGTCAACACCGCCGTTGAGTGCATACAGCAGGCACTTAGCCAGGTTGGCGCGAGCGCCGAAGAACTGCATCTCCTTGCCAATGCGCATGGAGGACACGCAGCAGGCGATGCCGTAGTCGTCGCCGTGGTAAACGCGCATGAGGTCGTCGTTCTCGTACTGGATCGAGGAGCTGGCGACAGAAGTCTTGGCGCAGAACTTCTTGAAGTTCTCGGGCAGACGGGTCGACCACAGAACGGTCATGTTGGGCTCGGGGCTGGTGCCCATGTTCTCGAGCGTGTGCAGGTAGCGGTAGCTCATCTTGGTAACGAGCGTACGGCCGTCAACACCCATGCCGCCGATGGACTCGGTGACCCACTGCGGATCGCCGGTAAACAGGGCCTGGTACTCGGGGGTACGGGCAAACTTGACCATGCGGAGCTTCATGATGAAGTGATCCACGAACTCCTGGATCTGCTCCTCGGTGAAGGTACCGTTGGCAAGGTCGCGCTCAGCGTAGATGTCGATGAACGTAGAGGTACGGCCGATGGACATAGCGGCGCCGTTCTGCTCCTTGACGGCAGCGAGGTAGGCGAAGTACATCCACTGGATGGCCTCCTGCGTGTTGGTAGCAGGGTTGGAAATGTCGAAACCATAGGTCTCGGCCATCATCTTGAGCTCGCCGAGGGCGCGGATCTGCTCCTGCAGCTCCTCGCGATCGCGGATGTTGTCGGCGGTCATGACCGTCGGGGTGGAAGCCTTCTGGGCCTCCTTGTCCTTGATCAGGTAGTCGACGCCGTACAGGGCAACACGACGGTAGTCGCCGATGATGCGGCCGCGGCCATAGCCATCGGGCAGACCGGTGATGATGTGAGCCGAGCGGCAAGCACGCATCTCGGGGGTGTAGACATCGAAGACGCCAGCGTTGTGGGTCTTGCGCTCGAAGGTGTAGCGCTCGACAACGTTCTCGTCGACCTTATAGCCGTGCTGGCTGGCAGCCTGGCAAGCGATGCGGATACCGCCGTTGACGTGCAGCGCGCGCTTGAGCGGCTTGTCGGTCTGGAGGCCGACGATGGTCTCCTTCTCGCGGTGGGCGTTATCGATGTAGCCAGCGGGGTGGCTCACGATACCCGTGACGGTCTTGGTGTCCATATCGAGGACACCGCCCTGCTCGCGCTCCTTAAGCAGCAGGTCGAGAACCTCGCCCCACAGCTCCTTGGTACGCTCGGTCGGGCCGGCGAGGAACGACTCGTCGCCCTCGTAGGGGGTGTAGTTCTTCTGGATGAAGTCTCGGACGTCAACCTCTCCCGTCCAGATGCCTTCCTTGAAGCCTTCCCATGCCTCCTGCATTGTGTAACCACGCTCCTAGTTACGTGTAATGCGGCGCTCTCTCACACCGCTGCTTATTGAATTCTTGAATGTTCGGCTTGCACTACCGGCTTCTTCCGTTCTTCACCACACGTTGGTGTAGGGAAAACGTTTATCACCTTGGAACTACAACCCAAAACCCAAGATTTCACCCGTTTGAGAAGGATAACATAGCGACCCTCTCCATCTGGGCTGTTATATGTTTCTTTTTTTATATCATAAGGGCGTTTTTTACAAACCCGCAGGAAATGCGAGCGCGAACAACTACCGTTCACCGATTTGTATGTTATTTTTCCTTGCCTTTGTACGACCTTCGCTCTAGCTGTTATGCCAGCTTTAGCAGGATAAAGTGTCCCAGAGACCCTACAGAAACTGCAGGGCGGCCACGGGATCCCCCGTGGCCGCCCTGTGGCGTAGCTAGTTTTTAGCTTTGATTGCCGCTTGGCATTAGGCGGCTGCGGCGGCCTTGTCGGTCGTTGCCTTGCTATCGCCGTTGCCCTGGCCCTCAAAATGCTTGTAGCACCAGCTGGTGACCAGCGGGGTCAAAATAGCCGTCACGATTGCGCAGGCAGCAACCTGTGCCGTAGCCGTCGCGAGCACGGCGCCACCGTACATGGCCCCATTGACGCTTGCCATGGCAGCAGGCGTGGCCACATTGGCTCCGGCGCAGCTTGAAATGGCCGCACCTGCGACACCCGTACCGCCCGTGAGCTTATCGACCGCGATGACGGGAATTGCAAAGACCACCGAGCAGATCACGCCGAGCAGGATGCCGGGAAGACCGCCGTTGATAAGCTGACCAAAAGTCATGGTCGAGCCCATGGCAAAGAAGACGAGCACGATGATGGCGGAAAGTGCCGGTGCCATCATCTTCTTAAAGCTGGGGAAGAGGTTGCCCAGAATAATGCCGACGACGATCGGCAGGATGGCGCCCACGAGCGACCAGCCGATCGGAGCCTGGCCGGCAGCGCCAAGGACAATCATCGTGACCGGAGGGCCGACAACCAGCGTGGTGATGGCGACGGCGCCACGCTCGGCCTCGTTGCCCATGGTGCCCATCAGTCCAGCGTACATAGCGTTGTTGGCACCCGTGCAAGCCGCCAGCATCACCATGGCAGAGATGCCAAACAGGTTGTCGTTGAACACATAAAGGATGAGCAGCGACACGGCAACGACCACGATCTGCTTGACGGCGATGATGATGGCACCGCGGGCAGCGGCGGCAGGAGCACTCTTAAACGAAATCGTCGTACCGACGATAAGCAAAAAAGCGCCCACGAGCGGGCCTGCACCCTGCTGGGTCATGCCAAGCGTAAAGCTGCCGAGCGTTTTGAACAGGTCAGGGAACAGCGTGTTGAGCAGGCAGCCCAACAAAAGCGGCACCAAAATATTGGCACCCGGGATGGAGGACATCTTAAAGAACGGCTCCTTTGCCGCCGGCGCCTCCACCGCAGTCGATTCACTCATATATATCTCCTTTGGATGCATGCGAATCGTAGCCGCACGCGCCTATGTCAGAAAGAAGGCGACGGTCCCGAGTCGCAGGAGCCGTCGCCGAATAATCGTCGCGAGGTATTACCCGTCCAGGACGATGCCGCCGTCGCAGTCACCGATCTCGCCGTTAACGAAGCTGGCGAGGTCGGAGGCAAAGAAGAGCACCATCTGCGCAGGTTCGCTGGCCTGGGCGGCGCGGCCCAGAGGAATACCGTTGATGATGCGCTGAGAGTTCTCGTCAGAGAGGATCGAGGTCATATCGGTAAGCGTGAGCGACGGGCATACAGCGTTGCAGCGAACGCCAAACTTGCCGCCTTCCTTGGCGACTGCCTTGGTTAGACCGTTAACACCGGCCTTGGAGCTCGCGTAAGCCGCGGTGCCGAGCAGGCCGCCGCCGATCTTGCCAGCAACAGAGCTCACGTTGACGATAGTGCCGGCATGGGCCGCCTTAAAGTGCGGGTACACGGCGTTCATCATGGTAAAGGTGCCGTTGAGGTTGATGTCGATGGTACGGCGCCACTCAGTGTCATCGATCTCGTCGAACTTCTTGGTGCTGATGACGCCAGCGCAGTTAATCAGGATGTTGGTTTGCGGCAGGTCCGTAAAAATCTGCTCGACAGTCTCGCGCGCCTTGGGTGCATCGGCGACATCGAGCTGATAGAACTTGTTGCCCTCGCCAAGCTCGGCCACCGCGGCCTCGCCCTTAGCAGCGTTCCTTGCGATGAGCGCGACATGTCCGCCGCCCGCGACGATGCCCTTGGCGATCTCGAGGCCAATGCCCTGAGTGCCGCCCGTGACAATCGCGGTCTTGCCCGTGAAGTCAAATGCCATGACTCCATCCCTCTTTATATAAGGTGTCTCCTCGCGGGAAGTTGGAGCATCGCACGTGGCGATTATATGAGTCCCAGTCGTCATGGTGGTGACAACCCCTCGCCTAACCGCGTGCATGATAGTTCTTTGAAACGCTTCAGCAATTGAATTTTTTAACTCTTTATGCGCTCTTTATATTGCCCACTGCATGAGGCCCAAATATGCGGGTATCATCTTTTGCCGAAAATAGTTTCTAGTGTTAGGGGTTTTCGGTGGAAGATACCGATTTCCGTGAGCTTGGGCGTCAGCTCCTTACCGAGTTCGGCAGCATGCATCAGCGCATTTCGCGCTTTGCGGACAAAGCCCTCGGCGGCGAGATGGCCGTCATGCGCGCCCTCATGCGCGCCGGCGGCTCGCTCACGCCGAGCGAACTCGCCGATCGTGCCTGGGTCTCGAGCGCCCGCATCGCCAATATCCTGCGCGCCCTCGAGGCCAAGGGCTGGGTCGAGCGCGAGCACTCAAAGACCGACCGTCGTCGCGTACACGTCACGGTGACCGACAAAGGATTCCAGGTTATCGAAATCAAACGTCGGGAATTCGAGGACCGCACCGCGGCCTTCCTCGAGCAGCTTGGCGAAACAGATACCCAAGAGATGGTGCGCCTTCTTAGACGTGCCAACGAAATTATCGACCGCAATCAAGAAAGGAGAGATGCCGAGTGAGGATTCTCAAGCTCTTTAAAAAACATATCCTGGCACTGTTCGCAGCTATCGTACTTATCGTAATCAGCTGCAACGCCGATCTGGCGCTGCCTACCTATATGAGCGACATCGTCGACGTGGGCGTGCAGCAAGGTGGCATCGCCTCGCCCGTGCCCGACACTATCCGCACCGAATCGCTCGACGACCTCGAACTCTTTATGAGCGCCAAGGACGCCAAGGCTGTGGAGGCCGTGTTTAGCAAGGCAGACAATAACGGCATTCGAACGTACAAGGGCACCGAGGAGGAGCGCGCCGACGGCGGCAAGATTGCCGACATCATGAGCCTGCCCGAGACCGTCGTGCTCGCCTTCAACCAGGGCATCGACGCCGACTCCATGGGCGACATGGCCGGCACGTCCAGCGAGAAAGACAGCAACGCTGCCCAGGTCATGCCCACCCCCGAGCAGATGGCGGCGATGACGCCCGAGCAGCTCGCCGAGATGCAGCAGAAGGCCGCAGCGGCGCAGAACATGCAAAAGCAGATTGATGCCGACGGCGGCAAGATCACCATGAAGAGCCTGCGTCTAGGCGTTGAAGGCGGCCTAATCAACCAGGGCAAGCTCGTCGAGGGTGCCAACGATATGGCAGACAAAATGGGCTCCATGTCGGGCTCCATCGTCACCCAGCGCGCCGTGACCTACGTGCAAGAAGAGTACAAGGCGCAGGGCATCGACCCCGCCGATGTGCAGAACGCCTACCTGGGCCGCATGGCGACCACGATGTTTGGCCTGTGCCTGGTGTCGCTCGTCGCCACCATCCTGACCGGTGCCGTGGCTTCGCGTACCGCCTGCTCCATCGCCCGCGACCTGCGCCGCGAGACCTTCAACAAGGTTATGCACTTCTCGCCGGCCGAGGTGGGCAAGTTTAGCCAGGCCTCGCTCATCACCCGCTGCACCAACGACATTCAGCAGATTCAGATGGCAGCGACCCTGTTCATCCGCATGTGTCTCATGGCGCCGGTCATGGGCATCGTCGCCGTCATGCGCGTCCTTGCCAACCACACCGGCCTTGAGTGGACTATCGCCATGGCCATCATCGCGGTCTCGGCCGTCGTCGGCGTGCTCATGGGCCTCACCATGCCCAAGTTTAAAAAGATGCAGAGCTTTGTGGACCGCGTGAACCTTACCGCCCGCGAGCTGCTCGACGGCCTCATGCCCATCCGCTCGTTCAACCGCGAGGAGCACGAGCTCGAGCGCTTTGACAAGGCCTCGCTCGACCTGATGACCACGCAGCTCTACACCAACCGCGCCATGAGCTTTATGATGCCGCTCATGATGCTCGTCATGAACTGCATCACCGTGCTAATCGTGTGGTTTGGCGCCCAGGGCGTGTCCGACGGCGTGATGCAGGTCGGCAACATGATGGCGTTCATCTCCTACACCATGCAGATCGTCATGGCGTTTATGATCCTCACCATGGTTTCGGTCATTCTGCCCCGTGCCGAGGTCGCAGCCGAGCGCGTGGAAGAGGTCATCACCTGCCCCACGAGCATCAACGACCCCGCCTCGCCCAAACTGCCCGCTGCCAGCTCGCCGCGCGGCGAGCTCACCTTCCGCGACGTGAGCTTCCAGTATCCCGATGCCCGCGCCGACGTCATCAGCGGCGTGAACTTCACCACGCATGCCGGTCAGATGCTCGGCATTATTGGCTCCACGGGCTCGGGCAAGTCCACGCTCGTGCAGCTGATTCCGCGCCTGTACGACGTCACGGGCGGCAGCATTTCGCTCGACGGCATCGATGTGCGCGACATGACCCTTTCCGAGCTGCGCCGCCGCATCGGTTATATTCCGCAGCAGGGTCGCCTGTTCTCGGGTACCGTCGAGAGCAACCTCAAGTTTGCCGGCGACATGGTGAGCGATGATGACATGCACCAAGCAGCGCGCATCGCACAAGCCGACGACTTTATCGCCGAGCGCGAGGGCGGCTACGACTCCCCCATCAGCCAGGGAGGCTCCAATGTCTCGGGCGGTCAGCGCCAGCGCTTGGCCATCGCCCGCGCATTGGCCAAAAAGCCCGAGGTCGTGGTGTTCGATGACTCGTTTAGCGCCCTCGACTACAAGACCGACGCGCGCCTGCGCGAGGAGCTGGCCAAAAACGTTACCGACGCCGCACTCGTGGTCGTGGCCCAGCGCATCGCGACCATCATGCACGCCGACCAGATCATCGTGCTCGATGACGGCCACGTAGTGGGCACCGGCACGCACGAGGAGCTGCTACGCAGCTGCCCGGCGTACCTGGAGATCGCACAGTCGCAGCTTTCCGCCGAGGAGCTGGGGCTTACCCAAGAAGAAATTGCAGCCGTCATGGAAGGAGGCGAGCGCTAATGGCAGACGAGACCAAGACTCAGATTCCCAAGCCCACCCGCCAGCGTGGTCCCATGGGCCGCATGGGCGGCATGCGTCGTGGCGAAAAGGCCAAGGACTTTAAGGGCACCATGAGGCAGCTGCTCGGCTATATCGGCCAGCACAAGATTGCCGTGTTTGCCGCCGTCGCCTTTGCCGTGTGCTCCGTGGTCTTTAACATCGTGGGGCCCAAGGTGCTGGGCCAGGTTACGACCAAGCTGTTCGAGGGCCTGGTTGCCAAGGTCAACGGTACCGGCGATGTCGATTTTGGCTGGATCGCCAAGACGCTCGGCTTTTTGCTCTGCCTGTACCTGGCGAGCTCTGCCTGCAGCCTGATCCAGGGCTGGCTCATGACCGGCGTGACACAGAAGATCTGCTACCGCATGCGCAAGGAGATTGCCGCCAAGATCGCCGTCGTACCGATGAGCTACTTTAACGGCCACAGCAAGGGCGACGTGCTCAGCCGCATCACCAACGATGTCGATACGCTCGGCCAATCGCTCAACCAGAGCGTGACGCAGCTCATTACCTCCGTGACGCAGATCATCGGCGTGCTCGTCATGATGCTGTCGATCAGCCTGCCGCTCACGGGTGTCACCGTGCTCACGCTGCCGGCCGCCGCAATCATCCTGATGGTGATGGTCCACTTCTCGCAGCCGTACTTCCGCGAGCAACAGCAGGTCCTGGGCACCGTCAATGGCATTATCGAGGAGGACTTTGCCGGTCAGAACGTTATCCAGGTGTTCGACCGCGCCGAGGCGTCCATCGAGGAATTCGATCGTCAAAACGACCGCCTGTTTATTAGCGGCTGGCGCTCGCAGTTCCTCTCGGGCCTGATGATGCCGCTCATGAGCCTGGTGGGCAACATGGGCTACGTGGGCGTCGTCGTGGTGGGCGCGCAGCTGGCGCTGACCGGCAACGCCACGCCCGGCGACATTCAGAGTTTTATCCAGTACGTGCGCAACTTTACGCAGCCCGTGCAGCAGCTGGGCAACGTGAGCAACACGATGCAGTCGATGGCCGCTGCCACCGAGCGCGTGTTTGAGTTCCTCGCCGCGCCCGAGGAGGAGCAGAAGGCCGACGCGCAGATTCCCGAAAAGCGCCCCGGCCACGTGGAGTTTGACCATGTCAAGTTTGGCTACACGCCCGACAAGACCATCATCCACGACTTTAGCTGCGAGGCGCAGCCCGGCCAGACCATCGCCATCGTCGGGCCCACCGGCGCCGGCAAGACCACGCTCATCAAGCTGCTGCAGCGCTTTTACGACGTGGACGGCGGTTCGCTGCGCGTCGAGGGTGTCGACGTGCGCGACTGGGACCGCGCGGCGCTGCGCGGCGAGTTTGCCATGGTGCTGCAGGATACCTGGCTGTTTAACGGCACTATCCGCGAGAACATCCGTTACGGACGCCCCGACGCGAGCGATGCCGAGGTCGAAGCCGCAGCACGCGCCGCACGCTGCGACCACTTTATCCATACACTCGCCGGCGGTTACGACTTTATGATTAACGAGGAGGGCACTAACCTGTCGCAGGGTCAGCGCCAGCTCGTGACCATCGCCCGCGCCATTTTGGCCGACCGCCCGGTGCTGATTTTGGACGAGGCAACTTCCAACGTCGATACCCGTACCGAGGAACTCATTCAGCGTGCCATGGATGCGCTGATGCAGGGCCGCACGAGCTTTGTCATCGCGCACCGCCTGTCCACGATCCGCAACGCCGACGTGATCTTGGTGATCCGCGACGGCGACATCGTCGAGAAGGGCACACACGACGAGCTGCTCGCCCAGGGCGGCTTCTACGCCGATCTGTACAACTCGCAGTTCGACGAAGCGGCATAAATTCTGCCGCAGGGAACGAATAACGCCCGAGAACGGGGGCGCAGGGCAACCTGCGCCCCCGTTTTTGTTTTGCAGCCCTCGAAGCGCCTTCCCTGAGACCTCATTGACGGCGTTTTCCAGACCCCGTGGGCAAAAAAGAGCAAATATGAGTACTGTTACCTTTTTAGTAACAGCCAAAACCGCCTCAAACGACCTCTTTGCGGCCTCTATTCGGGTAGCGCGCAGAGATGTGGTGTAAGAGGCGGGGCATGCCCCGCCTCTTCTCTTTCTTGAAAGGGAGGGGACACCGCCTAGAATTCGTCGTTGGAGTAATGAAGGTGACGAATGGAAG
>DBGDDN010000009.1:0-22268 GCA_048343195.1 Collinsella sp. | reverse complement strand
TTGAAGTTGAGGACCAGGTCTTCGGCGTTCATGCTGCCCCCATCATCGCGGTCTACGGGGTCAAAGATATGGCACCGTGGGGACACATGTATGTCAATCCTGGTCTAACAGAGCCTTTTCATTTGCTCCCAGAGGGCAGGAGAAGGCCTCTTCGCAAACACGGAGGAATACTCCGGGTCTCGAAAGTACTTAACTCCGCCAGCATTGGCTTTAGGAGCGTTTCCGATCCATGCCCACCAGATTTTTGCCAGGTCTTCGTTATCGATATGCCTGTAACGATTCTTGCCCCTTCTCGTCGATCCCTTAATCTCGAAGTAACTTTTCTTTGGCTCACGCTTGTTCGACTGAAGGAAGGAATCGAGTTCTCCGTCCTTCCTGATATAGAAATAACGCATCTCTTTTTTAAGTGGGTCTTTATAGAAAGAAGACTACAGCTTTCGCTGCTCGGCAGAATTGGACTTTAGATTGCGATCATTCATTGGGTTCTGGTGATTCGATGCGACGATGATGTCGTCGAGCAGCTCATCTTGATTTGCCGTACTGCTATTTAAGACCTTAGCAATGATCTTCACATCGGAACAGATGCTCTCTTTCACGCTATCGTTAGATGCCATGTAAAAGTCAAAAATAGTGCTCAGGGTCTGGCAGCCGTTCACTACTTGGGCATCAGCCACCTTAATCGAAGGCTTCCTGTCCCCTTGACTTGGCTTCACATAGTTGTTGCAGGTAATCACGATTCCATTGTTAAGATGGACGAAACGCTTTCTACCCTTTTCAGTCGACAGCTGCTTCTTGATTGCCGCATTCACGTTCGACCCCTTCAACGTTGATCGAACATTCATGTCAAACAAGTCATATCCGTATTTTGCAATAGCGTCAATTAACGGTTTGACATCCAAGACAGCGCAGAACCAGCCGTTTTGCCATATAACGCAATCATTAATATCACGCGTAGTCAGCTTTAACTCGATATGGGTTCGGTTGGCAACCTCATCATTTCTGTGCCAACAATCGTAAATATCATTCTCCTCGTAAAGACAGATATTTATTCCCTCATTGGCTTTTTGAGAACGTACCTCCTCAAAACGCCTTCTTGCAGAGTCGCTGAGTCTACCCTCAAGCGCAAGCACGGCAGTTAAGATGCAATTAGCCTTTTTGAATTGATATCCCTGCTTCAGTTTTCTCACACCGGCGTTCGAACCAGCATCATTATCCGAAGTAATAAACTCAACAGCTTCTTGCAACTCATTAACAGGTGTTGCGTCAAACACTTTTCCCTCTGGATAATTATCCAGATTGCACGATTTGCATTGATAGAACGTGTAGCCATCATCGCGCGCAATGTAAAAATCAACACCGTGGTCATTGGCCCCATCGGTATAGATAAAGCTATTCTCATCGGAAAGAATATCTTCGCCTTCAAAAACGGCCGCAACGGTATAGGCGAAGGCGACATCATCCCCTTCGCCATCATCCAAATAGTTTTCACGAATATCGTCCATCTTTGATGTGATATCCGCATTAAACTCTGATCTGTCGAACGTGATGCCCATACGCCACTCCATCCTAAATGTGCTTAAGCGAAATTAGATCACCACTCATTAGGGCGATCAAGATCTCAAACCACCAAGCGGCAGCCACATTTAGAAATACGGCAGCGAGGTCATGCGACGGATAACATACGCCGCCGTCCAAACGCCAATTCAGTCCGCTGTCTCAATCTGCCCGCAAAAGCGCCGGGCCGGGGAATCACTTCCGGCCCGGCGCTTGTTCGTCCTACTTGTTCCCGTCCCCTGTGGGTGAGTTCTTTTGGTTGCGACGGTTACTCCGGGTCACGTTGTGTTCCTTGTAGTAATCGGGCGCCTCGTTGCCGCTCGCACTAATGGGGTCATTGCCGGTGAGGGTGTCGGCAATATCCTGCACGAACTTAACGAACAGGCTCGAATCGTCGGTCTCGGACGAATCAAAGTCAAAACCGAACTCCACCGCGCCGCCGATGATCTTGTCCACGCACTCCGGGTCGTCGCCGTCCAGCCAAATGACCACGGTGTATTTGTCCACATCGCCCACCTGATACTGCAGCAGCAGCTTTTGGTTTTCGTCTATGAGCAGCGGCTTGCCGGCGAGCATGGGTGCGCTCATAAGGAAGTACGCCTCGTCCAGGTCCTCTTTGTACGTGGCAAGCATGTTGAAGTCGGTTTTTTAGCCCATGGGCACGTCGAATGCCGCCTGAAGCTTGGTCCCCAGCGTTATCTGCTGCTCTGCCATGTATTCTCCCCCAGTCGCGGGCGCCGATATCATCGTCGTGCGCGATGCACATTGGGCTATCGTAACTGCTTTGCCGCAGGTTTCGTTGCACAGCGCGCGAAATGGCGCGATGCGGGGAGTGGGCGTCAGTGCAGCTGCTCCGCACGCAGCATCAATCTGACAGCAATACATGTCCCCGACAAACCGTCTGTCTGTCTATCTCTCAGCTATCTCTCGTAATTATCTCTCGTCTCTCATTTATCTCTCACATTAGAGATGAGTGAGAGATGAGAAACAAAAATGCCGTTATCAGTTCAATCAAATCACGTTCGCGCAGGTAAACGCATGTATACGGGAACTTTGACTCGATCCCCCAGCCACCTTGCAGCATTGTTATCTCTCATATTTATCTCTCGTCTTTCTGCTATCTCTCGTATTAGTGACGGATGAGAGATGAGAGATACGTGAGTGATGGACGGGCGTGGATTTTTGGACGGTTTTTGGGCGTTTTGAGGCTGATTCCGTCCGAAAATCCACTCTCATTCGATAGGCGTCCAAGTTTCCACGCTCGCGCGGCGGTCACGCGGGGCCTTTGCCCAATCCGCCAGCATCGTCTTCAGTTCGCCGCAGAGCCGCGGCCCCATATGGGTATACTCTCGAGGATTCGACTCGATTCGCCCCCGCTGGGGCGTCAAAGGAGACTGCATATGCCCACCACCTCAACCGACCCGCGCGCCGCTGCCTCCGCACTGCTGGTGCCTGGCACCACCTGCCACGGCTTTGCCGTCGAGCGCCGCGAGACCGTGCCCGAGCTCGACTCGGACGCCTACGTGATGCGCCACACTGCCTCGGGCGCTCGCCTGCTGTACCTGGCGTGCGACGACGAAAACAAGGCCTTTGCCATTGGCTTTAAGACGCCGCCGGCCGATTCCACCGGCGTGTTCCATATTCTTGAGCATTCGGTGCTGTGCGGATCGGCCAAGTTTCCCGTCAAGGAGCCGTTTGTCGACCTGATCAAGAGCTCCATGCAGACGTTTCTCAACGCCATGACCTACCCCGACAAGACCATCTACCCCGTTGCCACCACCAACGAGCAGGATCTGTACAACCTGATGGACGTGTACCTGGACGCGGTGTTCAACCCGGCCATCTATACCAAGCCGACCATTTTTGAGCAGGAGGGCTGGCACTACGAGCTGGACCTGCCGCAGGGCGCCGAAGGCGAGGGCGACGGCAGCGCCGCCAGACTGCGCGAGGGCACGCTGCGCTATAACGGCGTGGTGTTCAACGAGATGAAGGGCGCGCTGTCCGATCCCATGAGCGTGTTGGACGACGCCGTCAACGCCGCGCTCTATCCCGACACCGCCTATGCGCACGAAAGCGGTGGCGACCCGCGCGCGATTCCCGCGCTCACCTACGAGCAGTTCCTGGACACGCACGCGCGCCACTACAATCCTTCCAACTCCTACATCACGCTTTACGGCGACCTGGACGTGGACCGCGCCCTGGCCTTTTTGGACGAGCGCTATCTGTCGCAGCCGAGCGCCGCGAGCCGCCGCATGGACGCTGCCGTCGCCGCCGGCGAGGACCCGTCCACGCTGGCGCCCAATCCGCTGGACGTGCAGGCGCCTGTGACCTGCGAGTATAAGCGCGTCGAGATGGCCACTACGCCCGAGAACGCCCTGGTGGGCCTGGGTCTTGTGCTGGGCAGCGCGCTCGACCGTAAGCGCACGATCGCGGCGGATATCCTGTTCGAGGCGCTGCTGGGCTCCAACGAAGCGCCGGTTAAGAAGGCCATTCTGTCCGCCGGCCTGGGCGGCAACGTGGCGAGCTACACCGCGGCCGAGAGCCTGCAGCCCTACGAGCTCATCATGCTGCAAAACGCGCAGCCCGGCGTGGCGCGCGAGCTGCGCCGCGTGTTCCAGGACGCCTGCCGCGACCTATGCGAGCATGGCGTTCCGCGCGAGCGCCTGGAAGCCATCATCAGCAGCAACGAGTACGACCTGCGCCAGCGCGACTATGGCATCGCCGACGGCGTGGCCATTGCGTGCGACGCACTGAGCACCTGGCTCTACGATGATGACGCTGCGACGCTGGCGCTCAAGTACGGCCCGGTGTACGAGGAGCTTCGTGGCGAGCTGGACGGCAGCTACTTTGAGGACCTGTTGCGCGAGCTCGTGCTGGAGAACGACCACATGGCTCTGGTCGAGCTGGTGCCGGTGGACGCCGCCGAGGGTGCAGAGGGCGCCGAAGCTGCCGAGCTGGCTGCCAAGCGCGATGCCATGACCGATGCCGAGCTGGCCGACGTGGTCGAGCGCACGGCCGTACTGCGTGCCGCGCAGGAGGCCGAGGACACGCCCGAGGACAAGGCCACGCTGCCGCGCCTCCGCGTATCCGACATTGGCGAGGCGCGCCCCGAGCCGCCGCTCGTTGTGGACACGACCGCGCCCATCCCCTGTCTGCGCCACGGCATCCCCACCAACCGCCTGGCCTACGCCATGCAGTACTTCGACCTGAGCTGCATCGCATTTGAGGACCTGCCCTACGTGACGCTGCTCTGCCGTCTGCTCAAGCAGCTGCCCACGCGCGAGCACTCGGCCGAGGAGCTCGACAACTTGCTCGCCGGCAAGCTGGGCTTTTTGAGCTTTACGACCGAGGTCATGACGCAGCCCGACGTGGACGGCGTGCGCCCCTACCTGCTGGTGAGCGCCGGCGCCCTGTCCGAAAAGATTGACGCACTGGCGAGCCTGCCGCGCGAGGTGTGGTCGAGCACGCTGTTGCTCGATGCCGACGCCGACCGCGTTCGCGGCGTGCTCACGCAGATTCGCATTGGACTTGAGCAGGGCTTTATCAACAACGGTCACTCGGCGGCGCTCGGTCGCGCGATGAGTTACAGCTCGCCTTCGGCCGTGGTGCGCGAGCAGCTTTCGGGCGTGGACTTCTACCTGTTCCTGCGCAATCTGCTCGAGCACTTTGACGAGCGACTGGACGACCTGCGCGCCAAGCTTGCCGCGCTGGCAGACCGCATCTTTGTGGCCGATGGCTGCATGGCGAGCTTTACCGGCAGCGACGAGGACTTTAACGCGTACTGGGATGCCGCGGGCGACCTGAGGCTTGGCGCGGGCGACGGCGCCGATGCCGGCCGCGACGCGCTCGTGGTACCGGCGCCGCGCGACCGTCACGAGGCTTTTGTCATCCCCAGCGACATCTGCTTTGCGGCGCGCGCGTGCGACCCGCGTCGCCTGGGCATCGACGTGACGGGCGCTTGGGCCGTGGCTGCCAACGCGCTCTCCTACGACTACCTGTGGAACGAGATCCGCGTGAAGGGCGGTGCGTACGGCTGCGGATTCCGCGCTGCCGGCGAGCGCCAGACGGCGTTCTACACCTACCGCGACCCGGCGGTCGATCCTTCGATTGAGCGCGTGGAACGCGCGGGCGCATGGCTTGGCAGCTTTGAGCCCGACGAGGCCGCCTTTGAGGGCTTTATCGTGAGCTGCGTGAGCGGCATGGACGCGCCCGTGAAGCCGTACGCGCTCACCAAACGCCGCAACACGACCTACCTGGCTGGACTCGATCCGCACGCCCGCGAGGAGCGCCGCGCCCAGATGCTTGCGGCCACACCCGGTGAGCTGCGCTCGCTCGGCGCCGACGTGACGCGCATCGCAGCCGAGTCGCCCACCTGCGTCTTTGGCGGCCGCGAAGTCATCGCCAAGAGCAACGCCGGCTTTAACGTCGTCGACCTGCTGGCCTAGCCGCAGTAACCAAAACCACCACAAAGGGGACAGGCACCTTTGTGGTGGTACGAACGATTGTTCTATACGTACATATGTTCTATAGTAGGGTTGCTTGCATCAGCGTCAGATTGCAACTAGAATGTAGTTGCAGAATGTGAGGCCGAGATGACCCGGGTCGATAAACTTATTGCTCAACTGCTCAGTTGCCCTTCGACGTATAGATTTGCCGACTTTCTTAAAGTTATGACGTCATATGGCTTTGAGATGGACAGCAAGGGCAAGACATCCGGATCGCGCGTTCGCTTCTACAGACCATCAGATGGCAGGATGTTCGTAATGCACGCGCCGCATCCATCTGACGAATTGACAGCGGGGACCATTCGAAACATTGTTCGTTTTCTACAGGATGTCGGAGGCTGCCATGAGTAACGTTTTAGCTTACAAGGGCTACTTTGCCCCGGTCGAGTTCGATGCCGAGCAGCATGTATTAACGGGCATGGTCGCAGGCATTAGGGACGCAATTGTGTTCGAGGGCTCTACAGTCGAAGAGGTGGAGCAGTGCTTCCACGACGCCGTTGACGACTATCTTGAGTTTTGCGCGGAAAAGGGCAAGGAGCCCGAGCGGGCTTTCAAGGGCTCGTTTAATGTAAGGACAGGCTCTGAACTCCATAAACAGGCCGCGTTGGCAGCCGCTAAAAAGGGCGAGTCACTCAATAAGTTTGTAGCTGAAGCAATCGCCGCGGCGTTATAGCGTTTACGCGTAGAGCCAAACCACCACAAAGGGGACAGGCACCTTTGTGGTGGTTTTGGGTAAGTCCGTCGCGTTTGCCCAGATGAAACCTGCCAAAATAAACCTGTCCCTTTTTGGTAGGTTTGGGAGAAGGCGGGCTGGGATGGATAAGGCTGAGTTGCGGCGGGCGGTGATTGCTCGGCGCGATGCTATTGAACCGGATGTGCGGGCGGCTAAGTCTGCCGCTATCTGCGCCCGGCTTGTTGAGCTGCTGGGGCGCTCGGACCCCGCGGCGCCGCGCACCGTTGCCGTCTATGCCGTCATGGGCTCCGAGGTTGATCCTGCCGCTTTTGCCACCGCTGCCGCCGACCGTGGCTGGCAGGTGGCCTATCCGTGCATGCTCTCGGCAGCTGACACCGCGGCTTGCGGCCAGCGCATGTGCATGCGAGCGGTCGCCACCGGTGACGTCGGCACGGCTCCGTTCATCGCCCATCCCACGCGGGCCTTCGCGGCTACGGACATCGACAGCGACCGCTTCCCTATCGTACCTGCCGAGGCACTCGACATGATCGTTGTGCCGCTCGTAGCCTTCGACCACACCGGCGCGCGCCTGGGCTACGGCGGCGGCTGCTATGACCGCTACCTGCCCATGCTCTCGCCCGCATGCCAAATCATCGGCATCGCCTTTGACGAACAGCGCGTCGACCACATCCCCACCGATGCCCACGACCTGCCGCTGCCCAACATCATCAGCGCCTGATCGCCGCCATATCAGCCACGGCTACAGCAGTACCATCGCAGCCTAGTGCTCCTCGCCGGCGCGGGCCAGGTCGTAGGGCGTGGTCTGGTAGACGTAGTAGTTGAGCCAGTTGGTGTAGAACAGCTGAGCTTGGCTGCGCCAGACGTTGCGCGGATCGGCGGAGGGGTCGTCGCCCGGGAAGTAATGCGCCGGCACCTGAGGGTTGAGGCCGCGCTTCACGTCGCGCTCGTACTCCAGGCGCAGCGTGTCGGTATCGTACTCGGGGTGACCAAAGACAAAGAAGCGACGGCTGTCGGTCGACTTGACGATGTACAGGCCCACCTCGTCGGACACGGCCACGACCTCAAGCTGCGGCTCGGCCTCCACGTCCTCGCGGCGCACGTCGGTGTTGCGCGAATGTACGGCATAGAAGCGGTCGTCAAAGCCGCGGACCAGCGGGCTTTGCGGCTTCACCAGATAATGCTCGAACACGCCGCTCGCCTTTACCGGCAGGTCGTACTTCTGGATGCCGTAATGATGGTACAGGCCGGCCTGCGCGCCCCAACAAATGTGCAGCGTAGAGTGCACGTGCGTGGTGGACCAATCCATGATCTGGCAGAGCTCGGGCCAGTAGTCGACCTCCTCGAACGGCATCTGCTCCACCGGCGCGCCCGTGATGATCAGGCCGTCGTAGTGGATGTCGCGGATGTCGTCGAACGTGCGGTAGAACGTCTCCAGGTGGCCGGCGCTCACGTGCGTGGCCTCGTGCGTTTTCGTGCGCAGCAGGTCCACCTCCACCTGCAGCGGCGTGTTGGAGAGCTTGCGCATGATCTGCGTCTCGGTAGCGATTTTGGTGGGCATGAGGTTGAGGATGAGCACGCGCAGCGGACGGATGTCCTGGTGCAGCGCGCGGTACTCGGTCATGACAAAGATGTTCTCGCTCTCGAGCTGCGCGGCGGCAGGGAGGGCGTCGGGGATGCGAATGGGCATGAATGCTCCTTACGAGTCAGTTGCAGTTATGGTACAACGACCGGCCCCATCCGCGCGAGTACATCGCCCGGCGATGCCGTCAGCGGCCCAAATCACTCCAAAAGTAGAGATTAAGGCATGCCCAAAAATCTATGGCGCTTTAGCCTAGCAAAGTGGCAGCAGGACGCTACAATGGTTCGACGCGAAAAACTCGGCCGAAAGGATACATATATGTACCAAACGCGTAAGATCGGTGTGGTCGGCCAGGGCCACGTAGGAGCACATGTTGCCAACAGTCTGCTCATGCAGGGCATTGCCGATGAGCTGTACCTGTGCGATATCAACCAGGCCAAGGTGACGTCCGAGGTCCAGGACCTGCGCGACTCCCTTTCGTTTGTCCCGTACAACACCAAGATCGTCAACTGCTACGACCACTACGAGGAGCTTGCCTGCTGCGACGTCATCGTCAACGCCGCCGGCAAGGTCGCGCTGGCCGCCGGCAACCGCGACGGCGAGCTGTTCTTTACCACCGACGCCGCCCGCACCTTTGCCAAGCGCATCGTCGACGCCGGCTTTGACGGCATCTTCGTGAGCATCTCCAACCCCTGCGACGTCGTGTGCACCGAGCTGTGGCACCTGACCGGCTACGATCCCAAGAAGATCATCGGCTCGGGCTGCGGCCTGGACTCCGCCCGCCTGCGCACCGAGATCTCCAAGAAGGTCGGCGTGAGCCCCAAGTCCATCGACGCCTACATGATCGGCGAGCACGGCTTTAGCCAGTTGGCCGCCTTTAAGGCCGCAACCATCGCCGGCAAGAGCCTTAACGAGCTTCAGGCCGAGAACCCCGACAAGTACGCCTTTGACCACATGGAGGTCGAGGAACTCGCACGCAAGGGCGGCTACGTAACCTACCAGGGCAAGCAGTGCACCGAGTACGCCGTTGCCAACTCCGCCGCGCGCGTCTGCGCCGCTGTGCTGCACAACGAGCATGCCGTGCTTTCGGCCTCCACGCTTATGACCGGCCAGTATGGCGAGGAGGGCATCTTTACCTCCCTGCCGTGCGTGATCGGTGCCGAGGGCGTCGAGGAAGTCTACACGCTCGACCTTTCCGAGTATGAGCTCGAGGGCTTCCACAAGAGCTGCCAGCACATTCGCGACAACATCGCCCAGCTCGACTGGTGGGACGCCGAGGCCTACGACGCAAAGTAGGCCGTCAATCGCCGCAATCTCGCGAATCTAAGCGCAATACCAAGCGGGCCGCGCCGGAATACTACCGGCGCGGCCCGCTTTTTTGACTCACGCAGTGCCCTTGCGAATCGAAGGTGAATGCTTTTCCCGTTACTTAGTACTGCTCGATGCCCATGTAGCGACGAACCTCGGGGCTGTGATCGAACACCTTGCCGCGTGCGGCGCGCAGCTCGCAGCTCATGTTGTAGAAGAAAATCGGCTCCAGGAACGAACGCACGCTGGCGGGCACTTCACCCACGCCGTACTCGAGCGCGTCGAGCACCATGATCGTGTCGGTGTGCGTGTTGAGGAACGCCAGCGCGCGCTCCTCCATGGGGCGGCACTCGCCCGATCCGAGCTGCACAAAGTAGAACACGCCGGGCTCGGTGGCTTCGAACGGGCCATGGAAGTACTCGCCGGAGTGGATGTAGCAGCAGTGCTGCCACTGCATCTCCATGAGCGAGCAGATCGCCATGGCATAGGTCTGGCTAAAGTTGGGGCCGGAGCCCAGGATATAGAAGAACTTGTGCTGCTGGCAGAGCTCGGCAAAGCGGGCGCCCAGCTCGGCGTTGACCTTCTCACGGGCGGCGGGCAGCAGCGCATCCATCTGCTTGAGGCCCTCATACATGTCAGCGAGTGCCTCGTAGCCTTCCTGCTGGTCGAGCAACTCGGCGGCGATCAGAGCGCCGATGCCCTGCGGCACCTCGGCCTGTGACACGCCCTCGCCCCACGGATAGACCCAGGTGGTCCACTTGCCGTTATCGATCTTGGAGCCCTCGCAGTCGGTGAGGGCAATGACCTCGGCACTGGCTGCCAGCGCCATCTCGCAGCCGTCGACAACCTCCTGCGTGTTGCCGCTGTGGCTGCAGGCGATGACGAGCGACTTCTCGCCAAGACTCTTGGGAGCCATCAGGCAAAACTCGCGTGCCGTGTAGACCGTCGAGGTAAACGTGGTGGCCTCACGCTTGAGCAGCTCGTTGGCCGGCATGAGATCGATCATCGAACCGCCACAGGCGATCCAAAAGACGTTCTCGATCTTGCCCTTGCGCTCGATGATTTCCTGAACCAGATCATGTGTGTTCATGCTGATGCTCCTCCTTGTGGGGCGGCTTTGAACGACGACAGCTCGTACCTGCTGTCGTTCTATGTTGTTCTATATATACCACGCATGCAGCCACGGTGGAAGCCATTGCGGTAAATTTGTTCCATGTTGTTCTATTCGTGGACGTTAGATGTCGAAGACGTAGCGCGAGCCCACGATCTTTTGGCGGCCGAGCAGTAGAGGGCGCCCGCCGGCGTCGGTAAAGTAGGCCTCCATATAGAAGAGAGGCTCGCCGACCGGCACCTCCAGCAGCGGGGCCGTCTGAGTATCGGCAAGCGCAATCTCCACGGTGCAGGGGTCGGACTTGAGCGGCGCGCGACCCGAATGCTCGGCAACGAGCGCAAAGATTGAGTTATCGGTGAGGTCCTCGTCGGCCAGCGTCTGCAGGTAGGGATGGTCGGCAAGCACAAAGGCGTTGTTCTCGAGCATGACGGGGATGCCGTCGGCCGTGCGCACGCGCTCGACCACGATAAGCTCGCAGCCGGGCTCCACGCCAAAGAACGCCGCATCCTCGTGCGTCGCCGCGACCACCGTGCGCGACACCAGACGCGCGCCCGGCACCATGTCGTTGGCAGCACAACCCTCAGTAAAGCTCTGGACGTCACCCTTCTGGCGAATCTTGCGCTTGAGCTTGGGGGCGCACACAAACGTGCCCCTCCCCTGCTGGCGGTTGAGATACCCCGCGCGCGACAGCTCCTCGATGGCACGGCGCACGGTGATGCGCCCCACGCCGTAGGACTTCGCGAGCTCCATCTCGGCAGGGATGCGCGAGCCGGCGGGGTACACGCCGCGCGCGATCTCGCCCTTTAGGTCGTCCATGACCTGCTGGTACAGCGGCACGGCGGGCACGTCAGTGCGGTCGGTTTTATCGTCGAATGCCATCGTTACACTCCATCCCGCGCATGCTCGGACTCAAATTCTTCAATCGCCGCCATAAACTGCTCGCCAAAGGCGTCGGCTTTTTTCTCGCCAATGCCGTTGACCTGGATCAGCTCCTCGCGCGTCTGCGGACGCAGGCGGCACAGGCCGCGCAGGGCCTTGTCGGAAAAGACCATATACGGCGCCATCTCCAGCTCGGTCGAGATCTCCTTGCGCAGGGCACGCAGGCGCTCGAACAGCTCGGCATCGTCGCCAACGCGCGGGCGCTGATCCAGCTCGGCCTCCTCGCGCAGCAGATCCACCGCACGGCGGGCACGGGCCGAGGCCTTGCGCTTGGACGCGCGACGCTTAACGGTAAAGGCAAACGCCTCGTCCTCGACCTCGCCGGCGCGCGGGCCCAGCCCCACGACCGGGTACTGCCCCTGCGAGGTAGCCAGATAACCGCGGCCGCACAGCTGGCCGATGATGTCCTTGATGCGTCCGACCGATTCGCTCGACAGCTCACCATAGCCGCGGTCCTCGTCCAGATGCATCTGGCGAATGCGCTCGGTGTTGCCGCCGTGAAGCACGTCGGCGATGAGCGACTTGCCAAAGCGCATGGGTCGCGCGGCCACGTAGCGCACAGCGGCGCGGGCCATATCGGTGACGTCCTCGACCTCGAACTGCGTGAGGCAATTGCTGCAGTTGCCGCAGCCCTCGGCGTCGTCCGTGGCGGTGGTGCCCGCGCCAGCCGCAGCCGCATGCTCGGCCGCGGCCTCGTCGCCAAAGTAGCGCAGCATGTATTCGCGCAGGCAGCCGGTGGTATTGCAGTAGCCCTCCATCTGGCTGAGCAGGCGATATCGATTCTGGAGCCCCCACGCGCGCTGCTCGTCGTCGAGCGCCTCGTCGGCAGCATCGCCGCGGTCGATCAGAAAGCGGCGCATGCGAAAATCGTTGCCGTTCCACAGCAGGTGGCAGCTGGCCGGGTCGCCGTCGCGGCCGGCGCGGCCAGCCTCCTGGTAGTAGGCCTCGATGCTCTCGGGCACGTTGTTGTGGATCACGTAGCGCACGTTGGGCTTGTCGATGCCCATGCCAAAGGCGTTGGTGGCAACCATCACCTGGATATCGTCGTCGATAAAGGCGCGCTGGCTTTGGCGGCGGGCGTCGTTGCCCATGCCGGCATGGTAACGGCCAACGCGAATGCCACTGGGGCCCAGCGCCTCGGCAAGCTCACCTGCCAGCGCATCGACGGTCTTGCGGGTCGAGCAATACACGATGCCGCTCTCGCCCGAATGCGCGATCACATAGTCGCGCACCCAGGCGGTCTTGGCTTTGTCGCCCATCTCCTCGCAGCCAAAGTAGAGGTTCTTGCGATCGAAGCCCGTCACCACCGTCGCGGGGTTTTGCAGGCCGAGCATCTGCTGGATGTCCGCACGCACGCGCTCGGTTGCCGTAGCGGTAAAGGCCGCCACAATGGGACGCTGCGGAAGCGATTCGATGAACTCGCGAATCTGCAGGTAGGCGGGGCGAAAATCCTGGCCCCATTGGCTCACGCAGTGCGCCTCGTCAATGGCCACGAGCGGCACGCCGATGCCGCCGTCGGCCGCGGCCTCCTGTGCAAAGGTTAAAAAGCGTGGCTCGAGCAGGCGCTCGGGCGCCACGTACATAAGCTGGTAGCGGCCCTCGCACGCCCGCTTGAGCACGGTGTTTTGCTGAGCCGGGGTAAGGCTGGAGTTGAGATAGCTGGGTCGCGCACCCGCCGCAAGCAGCGCACGGGTCTGGTCCTCCATAAGCGACAGCAGCGGACTCACCACAAAGGTGATGCCGGGCAGCATGAGCGCGGGCACCTGGTAGCAAATGGACTTGCCGGCGCCCGTGGGCATAACACCCAGCGCATCGCGACCGGCAAGGATCGCATCGACCATGCGGTCCTGTCCCGGGCGAAACGAGGTGTAGCCAAAATAGGCGCCGAGCGTGTCGAGCGCCATCTGCTGCATGCTATCGGTCATGGTTTCCTAACGTTCAAGTCATCTGCCGCCGATTATACGCCGCCACGCGGACCGGTGCCGCGCCGTTGCCGGCCACGGGCGATGCAATCCGAAGGGAACGAGCGCGGATTTTTGGACACTTTCCGGATGAGCGTGGATAATCTCCCATTTTGAGCACGCCGTTGAGCCAAAAACGGGAGATTATCCACGCTCATTCTGCAAATTGCCGCTCTGGCGGGCTTGCAGCGTCGAGCCGTTGCGCGGTTTGGAAAACCGCGCAACTAGAGCTACATGACCATGACGTAGCGCGATCCCACGTAGTACTGCTTACCCATCAGGACCGGCTCATCGTTGGGACCGGTAAAGCCGGCGCGCAGGTTGAGCAGCGGATCATGCGGGGCAATGCCCAGCTCGGCCGCCTGCTCGGCATTAGCTCGAACGGCCTCGACCGTACGGTAGCCAACCGAGACAATCGGGATTCCGCCAACACGCTCGACCTCGGCAAAAATCGACTTGTCCTCAAGATCGGCCGTCAACAGCTCACGGTAGGCATCAAACGGCACAAAGATGTTCTCCTCAAAGATGGGCTCGCCGTCGGCCGTACGCACGCGCTTGATATGCAGCAGCAGCGCATCCTTCTGCAGGCCAAAGAACTCCATCTCGTTTTGGCGCGCCGGAACGATCTGGCGATCGATCACATGCGCACCGGCCTTCATGCCGTTGTTGGCACACAGCGCGGTAAACGTCTGCAGCGTCGAGGCGTGAAACTGGCGATTGATGTGCGGCGTGGAAACAAAGGTGCCGCGGCCCTGCTGCTTAACCAGGTAGCCATCGGAGCACAACTCCTCGACGGCGCGGCGCACCGTAATTCGGCTCACGTCGTACTGCTCGGCTAGCTCAAGCTCGGACGGAATACGCTCCTTGGGTGCATAAACACCTTTCTCGATCGCATCTTTGATTTCGTCATAAATCTGCTGGTAAAGCGGTGCATTTTTGGGTGCAGGCATATCTGATCACTCTTATCGAAATATCGAAATAACTAATACGTATATAACGTCTAGTTTCATATTATCTCATATTGATAAAACGATACACCATCCCTACCAAAAAGCGACAGCTTCATTTTGGTAGGTTTTATCTGGGCAAACGAAAGTCCCTCGAAAGCAACGGGGCTTTCGAGGGGCTCATGCGGAAGGGTTGCGCCGGGCCGGCAAAATGCCAATACCCTACTTGCCGTCGTCCTGCTGCAGGCTGTCCTGCTCGCTGAGGCGCGCCTGCCTGCTGGCCATGCGCGCGGGCTTGTCGGGATCGGGTACGGCCGTGGGCATGGGCTCGTCGACATGACCGCCCCACCAGCCGCCCACAAAGTTGAGCGTGTGGAACACGTTGATCACGGCACCGGGATCAATGTCGCACACCAGCTTGATAATGTCCTGGCTCTCGTAGGTCGAGACAACGGCGTGCAGCAGGTACATCTTTTCGCGGCTGTATCCGCCGATGACCTCGGCACAGCTAATGCCGTGCTGAAAATGGTCAACATAGGCGGTCATGACCTCGTCTGCCTTGCGCGTCGTGATCTGCAGCGTCACGCGGTCGTAGCGACGATAGAAACTGTCGATGGTCTTGGTCGAAATAAACTGGAACACGATGGAGTACGCCGCATTGTCCCAGCCAAACATAAAGCCAAAGATCGCCAGGATAAAGCAGTTGAAACCAAAGATGACACCCCAGATAGTCTTGCCCGTGTGGTTGGAGACCCACAGCGCGATAAAGTCGGTGCCGCCGGTGGATGCGCCGGACTTTAGCGCGATGGCAGCGCCCAGACCCGAGACCACGCCGCCAAAAATGATGAGCATAATCTTGTCGCCCAAAAACGGGGCAAAGTGAAAGATGTTGAGGAACAGCGATGAGAGCACGACCTGCATCATCGAGAAGATGACGAAGCGCTTGCTAATGCCGCTCCAGCATAGGAGTGCCACGGGGATGTTGAGCGCGAGCATACCGAGCGAGATGTCGATGTGGACGCCGCCGAGCGAGGTAACGCGATCGAGTAGGACCGCGACGCCGGTGAGACCGCTCGGAAGCAGGTCGGCGGGTTGAATGAACGCCTGGATCAGAAATGTCTGGAGAACGGCAGAAATGGTGACCGCCACGGCAGTAATGGCGCGGCGGACGATGGTGAGGCGGCCGAGCACGAGCACTCGGTCCGTGAGCTGTTCGATGGCGTTCGCCACGCAGGCTCCTTTCGAAGGCAGATGTGGTTGTGGGGCATGCCCGCGATTGTAGCATGAGCGTGCGGGGGCGCTTCAATTCACCCTCTCTCGACAACCAAAACGGGACCAGCAACCCCCACGACCAAAGGGCTAAATTCCAAGTGAGTAGACTTTTTACGATCTGCCGAGCACACCCAAAACAGCCACCTCTGTGACCTGCGGTTTTACAAAGGAAGATATGCATTGTGCTCGGCCTGCGCCAAAAAGTCTACTCACTTAGCCCGAATCGAAGCCAAACGGATCAAAATCGAAACCAAATTGAGCCAGTCCACCGCAAAAAACGTTTGAACCCGTGCTTCTCGCGGCGGATTGACATTACAAAGCGGCCAAAATGTCGGTCAGATTATCGATAACGGCATCGGCTCGCGATTGGTCGAGGTTGACGCCCTCGTGCGGACGCAGTGCCAGGACGCGGGCGCCGGAACGTTTGCCAGCCTCAATCCCCATAGGCGAATCCTCGATAACCAGGCACTCGGCAGGCTCCACCCCCAGCGTCTCCATGGCACGCAGGTAGATCTCGGGGTCGGGCTTAAACGCACTGCACTCGTGACCGCTGATGGTGTAGTCCAGCACGTCGGCGATGCCGGCAATCTCCACCAGCTCGTCAATGAGCTCGCGATAGGACGAGCTTGCGATGGCGCACTTCACGCCGCGCTTGTGCAGCTCGCGCATCACCGGCTCCGTCTGCTCGTTGAGCAGCTCGACATACGGAACGGGGTGGACCGGGCTATAGACCTGCTTGTACTCCACGCGCAGACGCTCGCGCAGCTCAATATCGTCGGGCACCAGCGCCTCCCAAATGGCAGGCTCGTTAGACCCCGAAAGATCAGGGATCTCGTCAAAGTGGAAGCCCTTCTCTTCCATAAACGCTACGCGACGACGGTTGTAGAACCACTCGGTATCGACCAGCACGCCGTCCATATCAAACAGCACTGCCTTGATCATACGCATCTCCTCCCACCTGCCAAAAAGGGACAGGTTTATTTTGGTAGGTTTTATCTGGGGTTTTGCGACACGACAGACACGCCCTCCCCAGAGCAAAAAAGGGGACGGGGCGTAAACCCCATCCCCTTTCAATCAACCCGTAAGGTTTACTTACTTGTGATTAGTAGGAAAGCTTCCACATGTAGCGACGCATGGTCAGCGGGTGCTGACGGGCCTCGGCGATCTGGTTGCCGTACTCGCGCATAACGGCGAGGTGCAGCAGCGGGTTGAAGTAGGTGATGACGCTCGCCGGCACGGCGTCGGCCAGACCGTAGTCCTTGGAGTCGATCAGAGCGACCTTGGCGCCCATGCGCTCAAGGAAGGTGAGGGCGCGGGCGTCCATCGGACGGGTAGCACCATCGGACATGAAGAAGACGTAGGGCTTACCCTCGGTGGAAACCTCGAACGGGCCGTGGAAGTACTCGCCGGTGTTGTAGGCGGCGGCGTCGATCCACTGCATCTCGGTGAACAGGAAGGCGGCGTGAGAGTAGGCCATCTTCTCGGAGGCACCGGAAGCCATGAAGTAGATCATCTTGTCGTCCTTGAAGTCCTCAGCGAACTTCTTGGCAAGCTTCGTGCAGTGCTGAGCGGCGTTCTCGCACAGGTCGAAGATGTTGGTGAGGCCGGTGATCATATCCTCGTAGTGATCATAGCCCTCGGTCTGCTGAAGGATCTCGAGAGCGAGAGCGATGGCGTAGCCAGGCTTCTCGGCCTTGGCGGCATAGTTGGCGTGGAAGCCGTGGACGATGACGTGGTCGGCGTCGACGGTCAGAGCGGAGCCAGCCTTGTTGGTGAGGGAGACGACCGGGCAGTTGTGCTTCTTGGCGGTCTTGTTGGCCTCGACGGTCTCGGGCGTGGAGCCACCGAGGGAGCAGGTGATCACGAAGGTGTGCTCGTTGACCCAGGAAGGCGTGTCGTAGTTGAACTCGTTAGCGGTGAAGATCTGAACGTTCAGTTTGTCCGTGTTGTTGGCCAGGAAGTACTTGGCGGGGTACAGGTCGGACATGGAAGCACCGCAGCCGACGAAGGCGACACTGTGGATCTCGTGGTTGGACAGGACGTCAGCGACGATCTGCTTAGGGAGGTTAAGGTCGATCTCGTACATCTGACACATTCCTTTCGATTTTTGCGGCGCCACATTGCCGGGCGCTCGCAGGGTTACCGTGATTTGGACCGAGTCGCCGGCCCGTTGAGGATGCGACAAAGGGACTGTCCCATTGTCGCATTTTGGGGATGGAAGCCTGCCTGGGGTATGGGATGCCAGGCAGGCCCCCGGGGGAAAGCGGTTAGACGCTTGGTCGCGACTAGGCCAGGATGCCGGCCGCGGAGAGGGCGATGCCGCCCACGATGGCGATCACGAGAAGCCAACCGGTGTTGACGTTCTTCTTGATGAGCCAGTACATAAGGCCGGTGAGGCCAAGGGAGATCATCTGGGGCATCATGCCGTCCAGGATGTCCTGGATAACGACGGTGCCCTCAGCGAACTGCAGCGGGGTGGTGGCGCCGATCAGCGTGGCGATCATGCCGCCCACGGACATAAGACCCACGATGCCGCAGACATACATGAGCTTCTCCATGAGGTCGCCGCCCTGGAGCTTGCTCAGGTACTGGTGGCCGCCCTGATAACCCATCTTGGCAGCGAACCAAGTGATCAGCACGGAGGGGACGATGGAGATGAGCATGGCCAGGATCGGGCCCATGATGGAGCCCTGCTGAGCCAGCTGAACGCCCAGACCAAAGGCGATGACGCGGATGGTGCCCTGGAAGAAGGAGTCACCGATACCGGAAAGCGGGCCCATGAGGGAGGTCTTGACCGCGTTGATCGAATCGGGGTCGAAGTTCTCGGGATCCTTGGCGTACTCCTCCTCCATGGAAGCGGAGAGGCCCAGGATGAAGGCGCTCGTCTGCGGGGTGCAGTTGTAGAACGCCATGTGACGGTGGTAGGCCTCTTTCTTAGCAGCGAGCTGCTTGGGGTCGGACTCATCCGGATAGAGGCGGTCGAGCGTGGGAACCATGCCGTAGAGGAAGCCCATGTTCATCTGACGCTCGTAGTTCCAAGAGGCCTGGATGGCCCAGGAGCGCCAGAAGAACTGGCTGACCTTCTTGTTCAGGGACACGTCCTTGGTTGCGGTTGCCATAGTGTGTTCCTCCTTAGTCTTCGTCGTCTTCGAGCGGATCGTAGTCGGAATCGACACCGGCAGCTGCATGGGAACCGTTGAACTTGAAGCCCATGAAGACGATAGCCAGGCACACACCGATCAGAGCGACCGCGATGACGGACAGGTTGAGGTAGGCGGCGAGCAGGAAACCGATGAACAGGAACGGGGTCATGCCCTTCTTGATCATCATGGTGAGCAGCAGGGCCAAGCCGTAGGCGGTCATGATCTTGGTCGAGACGTTCAGACCAACGGACAGCCACTCGGGAACCATGTTGACGATGGCCTGGACCAGGTCGGTGCCGACAAAGACGGCCAGGAAGATCGGCAGGAAGTACATGATGGCGTACAGACCGGAGCCGGCGCAGATGTGCATACGGTAGGCGGTCTTGAACTTGCCGTTATCGATCGCGCTATCGGCCACGTGGGTGAGGGCGGCGATGATGGAACGGAACACGATGCCGAGGAGCTGACCCAGGACGGCGACCGGGATGGCGATCGTCATGGCGGTCTCGGCGGAAGCATCGGTCAGGCATGCGAAGGCAGCGGCCACGATGCCGCCCAGGACCATATCGGGCGGAACGGCTGCGCCGACCTGCACCAGGCCCATGGACACGAGCTCGACGGCGGCACCGACGGCGAGGCCGGTGGGCACATCGCCCAGCAGCAGACCGACGAGCGTAGCGCCAACGAGGGGCTGCTCGAAGTTAAGACGACCGAGCAGGCGGGAGTCCCACATGCAGAACACGCCGACGAGGCCGACGAGCACCGCACTGATGAACGTATTCATACCCTTCTCCTTTCAGTCAGGCAAAAGCCTGGTTGATTACAGCTTGGCGTCGATGTCGACGCTCTGATACGTGGGGGTCTGCTGAACGTAGAGCTTGATGCCCATGTCGAGCAGCTGGTTGACGTCGGCCTTCTGGGTGGCGTCGAAGAAGACGGAGCTGTCCTTGCCGCCGACCTGATCGGCGCCGTCATGGTTGGCGGTGGCGCCCAGGTTGATGGCATCGAGCTTGTAGCCCTGGCAGAACTGCAGCATCTCGGCGGTGTTGCCGAAGACGAACATGACGCGCTCACCGAGGGTGTTGAGCTTGTCCATCTTGGCGAGGGCACGCTCGACGGTGAAGACGTTCAGGCGCACGCCCTGGGGCTTGGCCAGCTTAAGAGCGCCCTTCTTAATCTCATCGTTGGCGGCAGCGTTGTCGACGACGATGATGCGCTCGGCCTGGACCTTGGTGGTCCAGGTAAAGACGACCTGGCCGTGCAGCAGACGGTAGTCAAGACGTGCGAGGACGATCTTGGCGGGACCGGCGTTGTGACGGACGGCCTTGGCCTTCTTGGCGGGTGCTGCGGGAGCAACCTCGACCGGGGCGTTGGGGTTGGTCAGACCGTTGCGGGCCTCGTTGATGAGGGCCGCGAGCTCGGCGCCCTTGACGGGGGCGGGGCTCATAGCGAGCGTGAGCGCCAGCGGGATGTTGAAACCGCTGATAACCGTGAACTTCGTGCCGTTCTTGGAAAGCTCGACCATGTTGTTGTTGACCGAGCTACCGAGCATATCGGTTAGCACATAGACGGTGTCGTCCGCGTTGAACGTGGCGATCATAGCCTCAACCTTATTGGTGATGGGCTCCTTGTCGTCACGAGCAAGCGACACGACGTGGACGTTCGACACGTCGCCGAGAACCATCTCGAGCGTGTCTTTGGCGCCTGCGGCCAGGCCGCCATGAGATGCGAGAATGATCTGATTCATCTTGCCTCCTCCTTTTCGTTATTGTCATTATAACGTCTTATACGTTGCTTATATTGCTAATTAGTATAAAGACCGTTCGCGGGTGAAAATCGACCGTTGACGGGTTTAACGTACTCGAAACGTTGGCACGGGGTAGGTCGGCGTCGACTGGATAACCCCAGGTCGGAGGCTATAAGCGCTCCCCTATCGCACGAAGTACCAGGGGCTTTCCTGAACGGAGGGCTCCAGCACGATACCCGTACGCTCCTTGAACAGATCCATGTCCCTCGATTTCTCGGTCCACCACGCGTTGGGCTTAAAGGTCATGCTCTCAATAACATGACCGACAAACACACTGTTACGCAACTTGGAGAAGTCGGTGTTCATGATCAGGATGGACATGAGCACCAGCACGATGCCCAGAACCTTGACGGCGCCGGCGGACTCGGCATAGATGCCAATGCCCACCAGAACGGTCGCCACGGTTTCGAACGAAGCCACGACCGGCACCTTCGACGTCTCAAGATCCATGGAAAGGCCCTGCATATAAAAGATGTACGCAAGGGCCGTAGGAATAAAGCCAAAGCCTGCAAACAGCAGGATGAGCTGCGGGGACATTGCTGCGGTCACATCGGACCACGGGGCCGAAAGCACTGCCATAAAGCATCCGCCAAAGACAAAGCCCCAAAACGTGACGGCCAGCGGATGCAGCGTCTTGGTGGCCATGCGACTAAACACGGCCAGCAATGCGCCGCACAGTCCGGCGATCACGCCCGACGTAACGCCCCAAGCCGAGAAATGGAAACCGGACAGGTCGCCACTCGTCACTGCGAGCACGCAGCCAACAATGTTAAAGAGGATGGCCACGAGCTTGTTGGGGGTCACGTCCTCGCGATAGAGCACGCGTCCGAGCGCGACGCCGAACACCGGCGAGGTATAGAGCAGCACCGATGCCGTGGACATGCCAACTTCGCCCATGCACTCGTAATAGCAGGTGTTGGCGATGGCAAGGCCGACGATACCGACAAGCGCGCAGGGAACAAGCTCTTTGGGGCTTGCCTTGAAGAGCGCCATAGGACCCGAGGCTTTTCCCTCACGAGCACCTCCCTGGCAACCCATAAATGCCAAGACCGGAGCCATTAAGATGGCACCCGATAACAGGCGAAAGGCCGCCATGCTCTGAGACGAAACGCCAAGGGCCGATATTCCATTGACAAAGATTCCGATGGTGCCCCACATAAGCGCGGCGATCAGCACCAGCACATAGCCCAGATTGCTTCTCTTCAACGTAGCCTCCTTGGCTTTGTTACCAATATGTTTCGTACTACGTTATAGTCGTTATATACAATTTTCAAGACCGAAATCGGCGGACGGGAAATGATTCCCAGGAGTGTCCCCAAGTGCCGGCAGAGACGATATGAGCAGGACATAAAAACATTGAGAGCCCCTGCTGCATGAAAGACCGCGGATCAGGCCGACAATGGTGAGTGTCTAATCCAGCCGCGGCGGCCACGCCGCATTCATGGAAG
>DBGDDN010000008.1:0-39694 GCA_048343195.1 Collinsella sp. | reverse complement strand
GCAAGCGTCGACTAAACGTGCAGCGTGCGCGGGCCCTCCCGACGGGAAACGAAAAAGCCCGGTTTTAAACCGGGCTCAAACGAACATGCCTATTGACAATGGCTTTCTCATATTAAAAGGGGTCGCCGCCGCTAAGGCGTTGACCCCTTAATCCAAGCAACGGCGCTGCCCAGCTTTCCAGAACTTGGGCTGCCGTCGACACTATTCTACCCACGAATGACATTTTGGACAATCGGTAATGCCGCTCTAAAAGCCTGGCACAACCGGCACAACCTAGGCGGTCGCTGGATGTGACAAAGGGACTGCCATTTGTCACATTCCAAATATTGCCTTTACGTGTTGATACACACGGTGTGCAATAATACTCGCACTGTGCAATAGCGCACAGGCTGAGTAACAAGGAGGACGCTTGTCCCAGCTCGAGAAATGCGATCGCCGGTCCCTTCGCTCGCAGCGTGCCCTTCGCCAGGCACTTGCCAGCGAGCTTGCCGAAAGCGGCGACCTTTCGCGCATTAATGTCGCGTCGCTCACCGAGCGCGCCGGCCTTACGCGCCGCACGTTCTATTCGCACTACCGCGATATCCCCGACTTCATCAATCAAATCGAGGACGGCTTGCTGGCCGAGATCCGTGAACGCATTGAGCTCATCACCGCAGCTCAGCTGCCCGATCTCTACCACAACATCGATGAACTCGAGCCGGCGCCCGGTTCGGTTGAACTGCTGCGCTATCTTGCGGCCAACCGCGACTTAATCGGTGCGCTGCTGGGTCCGGGCGGCGACCAGGCCTTCATTAAAAGGATCATCGACACCGCGCGTGAGGCTGTGGTGCCGCGTGCGCAGACGGGCATTTTGGGCCTAGCGCTGGGCACGTTCTTTGACTACTACGTCACCTACGTCGTGAGCGCCGAGGTCGGCATGATTCAGCGCTGGTTTGAGCGTGGGCTCACCGAATCGCCCGAGGCCATGGCGCGCATTATGACGGTGCTCGCTTTTGTGCGCCCTGGTGACCTGTATGGCCAACCCATCGATATCAACGTGCCGGAATACGGCATGAAGCTATTGAACTTGCAGCTCGAGGACGCGGCCGACACCGCCGCAACCGTCGAGTCCAACAACTAAGAGGAGAGACAATGAGCAAACTCGTCGAGGGCATCAAGGATCGTATGGTCGCTGCCGCACGCGAGGCCGCGCCCGCCGTGGTGGACGCCGCGCAGAAGGCCGCGACCGCGGCTGCCGAGAAAGTTGCCGAGGCAGTTGCCGATGCCAAGAACGCGGCAGGGGAGACGCTCACCGCTGACGCAGCCACGCCCAACGTTGCCGAGTCCGTAACCGCCACCGCCGCCCACGCCCCCGAAGGCGCGATCTTCAACCCCGAGAACGCTCGCGGCAGCCTGCATCTGGGCATCGACGTGGGCTCCACCACCGTTAAGCTCGCCGTGCTCAACGACGACAACCAGATCGTCTACGCCAAGTACCAGCGCCACCACACCGACGTCCGCGCCTGCGCCCGCGACCTGTTCGAGGGCGCTGCGACCGTGCTGCCGACGGCCCAGATGACCTGCGCCATTACCGGCTCGGGCGGCCTGCTGCTGTCCCAGTGGCTCGACCTGGAGTTTGTCCAGGAGGTCATCGCCAGCAAGCGCGCTGTCGAGACTCTTATCCCGGCCACCGACGTTGCCATCGAGCTGGGCGGCGAGGACGCCAAGATCATCTATTTCGACAACGGCATCGAGCAGCGCATGAACGGCACCTGCGCCGGCGGCACGGGCGCGTTCATCGACCAGATGGCAACCCTGCTGCACACCGACGCGAGCGGCCTCAACGAGCTCGCGGCCAACGCCACCACCATCTATCCCATCGCCAGCCGCTGCGGCGTTTTTGCCAAGACCGACGTGCAGCCGCTGCTCAACGAGGGCGCCCGCCCCGAGGACGTGGCTGCCTCCATCTTCCAGGCTGTCGTGACCCAGACCATCTCGGGTCTGGCGTGCGGCCGTCCCATCCGCGGCAACGTCGCCTTCCTGGGCGGCCCGCTGCAGTACCTCTCCGAGCTGCGCCACCGCTTCTACCTCACGCTCAACCTGGACGAGGAGCACCGTATCGTGCCCCAAAACGCTCACCTGTTTGTGGCGAGCGGCGCCGCCATGGCGCACGAGTCCAACAAGCTCAGCACGTTCCCGCAGCTCATCGAGGCCATCGACAGCTTGGGCGACACACAGGGTGCCGAGGTCGAGCGCCTGGATCCGCTCTTTGCCACCGACGAGGACTTTGCCGAGTTCAAAACCCGCCACGACCAGGAAGTCGTCCCCAAGGGCAAGCTCGACGGCTACACCGGCCGCGTGTTCATCGGTATCGACGCCGGCTCCACCACCATGAAGGCCGCGCTCGTGGGCGAGGACGGTCAGCTGCTGCACACCTGGTACGGCAACAACAACGGCGACATCCTAGGCACGGCCAAGGTCATCATGGCCGATTTCTACAACCACATTCCCGCCGGCTGCACCATCGGCCACGTGACCACCACGGGCTACGGTGAGGCGCTGCTCATCGAGGCCCTCAAGGCCGATTCCGGCGAGATTGAGACCGTTGCGCACCTGCGCGGCGCCAAGGCGTTCCTGCCCGGCGTCGAGTTCATTCTGGACATTGGCGGCCAGGACATGAAGTGCCTGCGCGTCAAGGACGGCGTTATCGAGCACATCATGCTCAACGAGGCCTGCTCGTCGGGTTGCGGCAGCTTTATCGAGAGCTTCGCCGTGTCTATGAACATGGACGTGCGCGCATTTGCCGACGCTGCCATCCATGCCAAGGCCCCGGTTGATTTGGGCAGCCGCTGCACGGTCTTTATGAACTCGCGCGTCAAGCAGGCGCAAAAGGAAGGCGCCACGGTGGGCGACATCGCGGCCGGCCTGTCCTATTCCGTCATCAAGAATGCCCTCTTCAAGGTCATTAAGCTGCGCGACCCCAAGGAGATCGGCAGCCAGGTGATTGTCCAGGGCGGCACCTTTATGTCCGATGCCACGCTGCGCGCGTTTGAGCAGCTCACCGGCGTTCATGCCGTGCGTCCCGACATTGCCGGCTGCATGGGCGCCTACGGTGCGGCCCTGCTCGCCCGCGATCGCGCCGGTGCCGACGGCACTTCGACCATTCTTTCGGCCGAGGACATCGCGCACCTCACCGTGACGCAAAAGCATGTCCGCTGCGGCCGTTGCTCTAACAACTGCCAGCTTACCGTCAACGACTTTGGCGGCGGCAGGCGCTTCATTACCGGCAACCGCTGCGAGAAGGGCGCTGGCCACAAAAAGCAGAAGACTGAGGCCCCCAACCTCTTCAAAAAGAAAAACGAGCTGCTCTTTAACCGCGAGATCCTGAGCCCCGACGAGGCCCCGCGCGGCACCGTCGGCATCCCGCGCGCGCTCAACATGTACGAGAACTACCCCTTCTGGCATGCGTTCTTTACGCGCCTGGGCTTTAGCGTGCAGCTGTCCGACCAGTCGAGCAAAAAGACTTACCAGGCGGGCATCGAGTCCATGCCGTCCGAGAGCGTGTGCTATCCGGCCAAGATGAGCCACGGCCACGTGATGAACCTCATCGACCGCGATGTCGACTTCATTTGGATGCCGTGCGTGCGCTGGGAGCGCAAGGAGGATCCGACCGCCGGCAACTGTTACAACTGCCCCATTGTCATGAGCTACCCCACGGCGCTGGCGCTCAATATCGACGAGATTCGCGAGCAGAACATCGAGTTCCTGTACCCGTTTGTGCCCTATCACGACAAGACCGAGCTCAAGCGCCGTCTGTACCAGGTGCTCGCCGTCGACCGTGTGGCCGATGCCGAGGCCGGTCGCGGTCGTGTGCGTGGACCCAAGATCACGCGTTCCGAGGTCGATGCCGCCGTCAACGCCGCCTACGAGGCCGATGCGCGTTTCCACGAGGACATCCAGACCATGGGCGAGGAGGCTCTTAAGTGGGTCGAGGACCACGGCGGCCACGGCATTGTGCTCGCCGGCCGTCCCTACCATAACGACCCCGAGATCAACCACGCCCTGCCCGAGCTTATCTCGAGCTTTGGCTTTGCGGTCTTTACCGAGGATTCGCTCGCGCATCTGGTGAAGCCCGAGCGTCCCATCCGCGTCGTCGACCAGTGGATGTACCACAGCCGCCTGTACGCCGTCGCCCGTTTTGTGACGATGCGCAACGACCTGGACCTGATCCAGCTTAACTCTTTCGGCTGCGGTCTGGACGCTCTGACCACCGACCAGGTGCAGGAAATCCTTGAGGCCAGCGGTAAGATCTACACCGTGCTCAAGATCGACGAGGTGTCCAACCTGGGCGCCGCGCGCATCCGCATCCGCTCGCTCATGGCAGCGCTCAAGGACCAGGAGGCCGAGCGCCTGGCAGAGGCCACGGCTGCGGGCGAGGCCTACGAGCAGGGCGATGCTGCGCCGGTGGCTCCCTCCACGGACGCTCCCGCGTTCGCGAGCCGCAAGTACACGTTCGAGGCGCAGCGTGAGAGCGCCTCGACCGCATGGCCCAAGGTGCCCTTTACCGAGCAGATGCGTGACGAGGGCTATACCATCCTGTGCCCGCAGATGGCCCCGATCCACTTTGACCTGGTCAAAGAGGTGTTCCGCGGTGCCGGCTACAACTTGGAGCTGCTGCCCTCGACCGACCACGACGCCGTCGAGGCCGGCCTGCGCTACGTGAACAACGACATTTGCTACCCGTCGATCCTGGTGACGGGCCAGATCATGGAGGCCATCGAGAGCGGTCGGTACGACCTGTCCAAGACGGCCGTGGTCATCAGCCAGACCGGCGGCGGCTGCCGTGCCACCAACTACATTGCACTCATCCGCAAGGCCCTGCGCGAGAGCGGCCACCCCGAGATTCCGGTGATCTCGCTTTCGGCCGTGGCGCTCGGCGAGGACAACCCCGGCTTTAAGATTACTCCGGCGCTGCTTAAGCAGGCAGTCTACGCGGTGCTCTTTGGCGACGTGATGATGCAGATGCTCTACCGCTGCCGCCCGTACGAGGCCACGCCCGGTGCCGCCAACGCACTCTATGAGGAGTACATGGCGCGCGCCCGCAAGCTGGCGCCTAAGTTCAACCGCCACAACTACACCAAGCTTGCGCGTGAGGCCATCCGCGCGTTCGACAGCATGCCGCTTGTGGGCGAGGGCTCCAAGCCGCGCGTGGGCGTGGTCGGCGAGATTCTGGTCAAGTTCCACCCCACGGCCAACAACCACGTGGTCGATGTCATTGAGCGCGAGGGCTGCGAGGCTGTGGTGCCGGGACTGCTTGACTTCTTCCTGTACTCCATGAGCAACGCCGAGCTTCAAAAAGACGAGCTGGGAAGCTCTGCCACGGCGCGCGCTAGCATGCAGGCGCTCATTAAGCTGGTGGACTGGATGCGTACGCCGGTGGAGGAGATGCTCGAAAAGTCCCGCCGCTTCGAGGCGCCCGAGCGCATTGGCACCATGGCGGACAAGGCTCGTATGGTGCTTTCGGTGTGCAACAACATGGGCGAAGGCTGGCTGCTCACGGCCGAGATGCTCGACCTGATCGACCACGGTGCGCCCAACATCATCTGCACGCAGCCCTTCGCGTGCCTGCCCAACCACGTAGTGGGTAAGGCCGTGATCAAGGAGCTGCGCCGCCAGCATCCCGAGAGCAACATCGTCGCGGTGGACTACGACCCCGGCGCGTCCGAGGTCAACCAGCTCAACCGCATTAAGCTCATGATCAGCGTGGCCAAGGAAAACATGCGCGCCGGCAAGGGCTTTAAGCTCGAGAAGGTGGCGCCGCTCGCGATGGATGAGGTCACCGGCCAGATGCGCGCCCACGATGGCTGCGTGAGCTGTGACTCGGTGAGCGAGGAGGCCGTGGCATCGGTCGCCAAGCGCCTGGGACGCGGCATTAAGAAGTAACTTGCCTGTTTTGGACTAGATGCGAGGCAAACGGGTGGTAGCCGAACCGGCTACCACCCGTTTTTGTTGGACATATGTTGCGTAAATCGTTTTGTTGCAGCCTTCTGTGCACTCGAATTTCGAAAGTGCGGGGAAAAACGTGAACCTCCCGAGCGCACCGCCTTTTTAGACTCTCGCGACCTGCGGTTTTGTTTTAAAAAAAGCCGGTCTGGTCGGCGAAACCCGATTTTTCCTCGCACTTCCGAAAACAGCGGTTCAGCAGCGCCAAAAAATGCCCTCAAAATCGAGAGTTAATGAACAGGTGTTGCCGTTCGCCGCAAATTACCGTCCGTTTATAGAACCCACCCCCAGCGCGCGTTCTCCTTACGGTTCAATAAATACACATCTATGGAATTACGTAAGAGAGGACCGTCCCATGAGCTACAAGACCGTTTGTGTTGCCGGCGGCGGCGTGTTGGGAAGTCAGATTGCCTTTCAGGCTGCCTACTGCGGCTTCGATGTAACGATTTGGCTGCGCAGCGAGGGCAGCATCGGCCGCACCCAGCCCAAGATCGACCATGTTCGCGAGGAGTACATCGCTGCCATCGAGGGCATGGCGGACGGTACGGGCGAGTGGTGTGCCGGCATCGCCGATAGCGGCCAGCCCTTCGACAAGGAGGCGGCACTCGCCGCCGTCGAGCGTGCCTACTCCACGCTCAAGCTGGAGCTCGATCTTGCCAAGGCCGTAGCCGACGCCGATCTGGTCATCGAGTCTATGGCCGAGGACACCCAGGCAAAGATCGACTTCTACAAGAAGCTCGCCCCGGTTCTCCCGCAAAAGACCGTCGTCGTGACGAACTCCTCCACGCTGCTGCCGAGCACCTTTGCCAAGTACACCGGCCGCCCCGAGAAGTACTTGTCGCTGCACTTTGCCAATTCCATCTGGAAGAACAACATGACCGAGGTCATGGCCCAGAGCCAGACCGACAAGCGCTACTTCGATGAGCTTGTCGACTTTGCCAACGACATCCGCATGCTGGCGCTTCCCGTCAACAAGGAAAAGAACGGCTACTTGCTCAACTCTATGCTGGTGCCATGGCTGCTTTCGGGCCTCGACCTGTATGTCTCGGGCGTGAGCGACCCCAAGAGCATCGACCTTGCATGGACGCGTGGTACTGGTGCCCCCAAGGGTCCGTTCCGCGTATTCGACACGGTTGGTATCCAGACGGCCTACAACATCGTCATGCAGTATCAGAAGGTGCCGGGCTTGGTGAGCCCGCTGCTCAAAAAGATGATGATGCCCTACAACTTTAAGGCCATGGCCTCCGTCCTCAAGAAAATGCTCGACGAAGGCAAGCTGGGCGAAAGCTCGGGCGAGGGCTTCTTCAAGTACTAAAAAATGACATCTCGGGGACGGAGGAAAACGGATCATTTTCGGCCGCCAACAGTGAGAAGATGGACCCAGAAATAGAAAGGAGTGGCAATGGGCCGGCTCGGGCTTTGAGGACAAGCTGCTGCAAGCCCAGGGCGTTTTTTCGCTCAATGCGGGCCAGCACAGCGTGACGTATCTGCCGAGTTCTGACATGGCAACGACCGGTTGCTACCAGGTGCTGCTGTACGACAACAACTTTGGTGCGGCCGAAAGCTATCCCAAGTTCGACTGGAGCCAGCTGGGTGCCGCGGTGGTGACCGACTACAGCAAGGGCACGCATCCGTTTGGGCACATCTTTACAGTGGACGAGACGGTGCGCACCTACGAGCTTGAAGACCAGACCGCGGTGCCGTTCTCGGGCTACGTCAGCAAGGCGCAGCGCGTCGGCAATTCAAACAGTATGCTCGTGGCATCGGGCCAGGCCAAGACCTTCACCGAGTACGATCGGTACGGTCTGGCCATCACCACCTACGAGATGGAAGCCGAAAAGTACATCTACCGCGTGTACAAGTACGAGCTGTAGGGCCGCCCCGCATCACTTCACGTCAAACTCCACGCGATCGAGTTCGGGTACGTTGAGGTCGATGAGTTTGCGGGCAACGCGGCGGTCGTGTGCCCCAAGCGCCTCGCTTGTCGTCACATGGGCGACAATCTCGCGCTCGACGATGTCCTCCTCGTCGCCTTCGGTGGCCGAGGTCTCGACGGCGACGGTGTAATCCTTAAAGCCTGGCAGCACCGCCGCAAGCTCGCGCGTGGTTTCGGTGACGCCGTAGCCGTCCTGCACGCCGGCCTGCGCCGAGCCAATAGACCCCGCCGTCATAACGATGCAGGGGATGGCAAAGACTACCGTGCCCACAATGATGCGGCGGCGCACCTTGCGCGATAGCTCGTCGACCTCGGCTTTTTCCTCGGCGGTCACAATGCCGTCGCCGTTGAGGTCGCGCTTGAGCGGTACACGTAAAAGAAGCAATACGGCTTCGGCAGCCAGTGCGATAAAGACCACGTTGATGCCAAATTCGTAGAGCGCCGAGAGAAACAGTGACCCGCTTGCGATGGCGATGCCGTAGCCCGCCGCACACAGGGGCGGCATGAGCGCGGTCGCCACGGCCACGCCGGCGATGAGCGTGGCGGGTTCCTGGTCGCGCGAGTTGCCCAGACCACCCGCAAAGCCGCCCGCGAGCGCGACGGCAAGGTCCCACACGGTGGGCGTCGAGTTGTCGATGATGGCGGCCGTGGTGGCGCCAAGGGGCGAGAGCTTAAAGTACAACGTGGATGTGACCAGGCAAAAGACCGTCTGCAGCGCGAGGCCGGCAATGGCCTCGACGGTAATCTCACGGTCGAGCGTGGCGATGCCATATGCCATGGCAAGGACCGAGCCCATGAGCGGGCAGATGAGCATGGCGCCCACGATAGCAATGTCCGAGTCGATGTCGAGGCCAATGCTCGCGATAAGCATCGCGATGATGAGGATGCATAAGTGCGAGCCAGTCAGCCGCGCCCCGTTTACAAAGCGCTTGCGAATCACGTGATAGGGCGCGCGTCCCTCGCGAATGTTGAATGCCTGCTTTAGAAAGCGGCTTGCGTTCTCCATGGCCTCGCTGTGAGCGGGGCGGATGCCATGGCGCCGATGATGGCGCTCACGCAGTCGCTTGAGCTGTTGTTTGTCGAGTTCCATGTCCACCTCGTATTGCCGCAGGAACGCGGGTGCGTTCGCAGCATGTACTCTACACCGTGACGGGCGGGGCGGTCATCTTGACATGGAACTTAGGCGAGCAGGCAAAGGAAGACAGGCCACATGCGAGTGCTGCTGAGGGTTTCGGCAGATACAAAAAAAGCGCGGGGCCGGATAGTCACCGACCCCGCGCTCTGTGCGGTTACGTTGTTGTTGGGTTTATCCCAGCAGGCTCAAGCCCACGGAGACAAACGCCAGGATAACGCCGACGATGGACTCGCCGCCCAGCAGGCCGCTGGCAACGACCAGGCCCTGCTCCTGGAAGGCGGCATCCTTGGCGGCCTTCTCCTCGTCCGAAAGACCGGCCTCGGCGTCGCGGTGAGCGGCCCACTTGTCGTAGGCGAGCTTAACGCAGGAGCCCAGGAAAGCCGTGAGCGACATATAGAACGGTAGGTACACGCCCAGGCCGATCATCATGGCCGGAATGCCGAGCCAGTACATGACGATGCCGGCGATAAAGCCGCCTGCGAACCACGGCACGCTCGGGATGCCCGAGACCATGGTGGCGACCACGCTTGCCTGCGCGGCAACGAAGCTCTTGTCGGGGCCAAAGGCGTCCGGACCATAGGCAGTGACGAGCGCGACCATGACGGCGGCAGCGACCAGGGCGCCCACGATGCCGCCGATGGCCTGGCCGATCCACTGCGCACGCGGGTTGGTGCCCAGCACGGCGCCGGCCTTAAAGTCGTTCATGACGTCGCCCGCAAGGCCGCACGCCACGGCCACGATGCCGGCGATGAAGAACAGCTTGACCTGCGCGAGCTGCGCGAAGGCAGCCACGATGAGCATGACGATGAGGCCGAAGATCTCCATGGGGTCGATACCCGTCTGGCCGCAGCTCTGCGCGCTCATGATGGTGGTGACAAAGGTGAACAGCGTGACGATGACGGCCGGAACGGGGCCAAGGTCGAGCACGATGGCGATGATCACGGCGATGGCGGCAGCGCCCAGGCCGATGATACCGGCGTCGAGCTTAAGGGAGCCCGAGATGAGCGACTGCTCGTCGGTGTCGGTGGAGCTGTCGGCGGCGAGGCCGCGGACGATACCGGCGACCTGCGGCAGGATGTCCTTGAGAACGACGGCGACGCCAAAGCCCATCATGAGGCCCATACCCAGGGACTTAACAATGCCCTGTGCGGTCATAACGTCAAACAGACCGGCAGCGGTGCCGCCGACAATGATGCCAAAGTTGCCCAGCAGCGCGCCGGCAAACCAGAACGCGACGGGGGCGAAGCCCACCAAAAAGCCGATGGACAGCAACATGGGCGAGTTATAGATGGCAAAGGTCACGCCGGGGATATTGAGCGTACACAGCATGCTGGGCACAATGCCCAGAGCGTCGCGCAGCACGCTGTAGATGCTGGCGATGGCCATGGAGCCAAAGAGCTGCTTGCCGGTCTTGCCGCCGGCCTCGGTCGCGCGCAGGGTCTGAGCTGCGGCGTTGCCAGTGGGGAACTCAAGCGCGGCGTCCACGATAAAGTGACGGTGGATGAGTGCCGTGGCCAGCAGGCCTAGGATAGTGCCGGCGAGTGCCACGATAAACATGTCGAGCCAACTGATCTGGTCGGCATAGCCCAGCATCCAGGCGCCCGGGATAGTAAACGCCAGACCGCCAGCGACCATGGCGCCTGCGGACATGATGGTGTGGGTGACGTTGGCCTCGTTGAGGCTGGCGTTGCCCATGAGCTTCAGGAAGAACAGCGAAATGACGGCAGCGAAAATGATCGGCCAGGGGAGGGCGCCCATCTTGAGGGCGGTGTAGGCCGAGCTTGCCGTGATGATCACGCAGCCAAGGACGCCGATGACGACGCCGCGCAGCGTGAGTTGCCCGCGCATCGAAGCGCGGTTCGAGGGATTGCTCATATAAAACTCCTTTGCGTATATCCGCTTCCCCCGGGAGCGCCGTTACGGATACGGCGTGGGAAGTCGGGTTACCAAGGGCCGCCGCGTGAGCTCGCGCGCGACCGCGCACCAGTATAGCCGCAAGCTAGTCATTTTGGGATGACTGGTTTAGGTAGGCGATATACTGCTGGGCAGACGAAAGGAGCGCCGACGATGCTTAATGGGTGCGCATATATATTGACGGTCGATGTGGGCAACACGTTCATTCGCTTTGGCCTGTTTGCAGAGGATTCGGCCGCGGCGCAGGAATGTCCGCTTGCGACGTGCGAGATCACCACGCCGTCGAGCATCACAGCAGACGAGGCGCGCATGCGTCTCGTGCAGGTCATGGCCGCACTGGCGGCCGATGCGGGCATGCCCGGCGCGCTCGTTCCTGCAGCTGCAGTGCTGAGCTGTGTGGTCCCGGTGCTCGAGCGCCCGTGGAAGGCGGCACTTTCCCGTACCTGCACGGGGCGCGTGCTCGCGGTGGGGCCGGGGCTTAAGACCGGCATGCCTGTGCACTACGACGATCCGGCCGAGATCGGCCCCGATCGCATCGCCGATGCCGTGGCGGCCCGCGCCGTCTACGGCTCGCCGTGCATTGTGATCGACCTGGGTACGACGACCAATATCGAGGTCATCGACGCGCACGGTACCTTTGTCGGCGGCGTTATCGCGCCAGGCCTGGCCCTCGGCGCCCGCTCGCTTTCGGCGGCAGCAGCGCGCCTGCCCCAGGTTGAGCCCTCGGCGCCGACACACGTCATCGGCCGCAACACGCGCGAGGCCATGCGCTCGGGTGTGGTTTTGGGCGAGGTGGCGCGCATCGACGGCATGCTCGACATGGTGCTTGCCGAGATGCGTGCGACCAAGGCCGCGGGGGAGGGCAACGTGCCCATCGTCATTACCGGCGACGATGCCGAGGCGCTTGCGGCGCTGGTCGGCCATAGCCTGACGGTCGATGATGCGCTGACGCTGCGGGGTCTCGCCGAGCTCTACCACATCAACCAAAAGCCCCGTCGCGCGTAGGGCGAGGAGCTGGTGGGATAAGCGCCCCTACCTTCCACCTGCTACAATGGGTCAAACTATTGCAATTTCGGAGGTGTCTGCCATGTCGGACGATCTTCATCAAACCGCGTCGGGCAAGCGCCGCGACGTCATTAGCTGGGACGAGTTCTTTATGAGCGTGGCCATTGCCGCGCAGCGCCGCAGCAAGGACCCCAACACGCAGGTGGGCGCGTGCATCGCCAACACCAACCACCGCATCCTTTCGGTGGGTTACAACGGCACGCCCTCGGCACTCAACGATGACTTTTTCCCGTGGGGAACGAGCGATGACCCGTTGCAGGACAAGCACAACTACGTGGTGCATGCCGAGGCAAACGCCGTGCTCAACTACCGTGGCTCGCTCAAAGACCTTGAGGGTTCCACGGTCTACGTTACGCTGTTCCCGTGCCACGACTGCGCCAAGATCCTGGCGCAGGTGGGCGTGGGCGAGGTCGTCTACCTGGACAATAAGTATGCCGACACCGATGACGGCCGTATCAGCCGGCGCATTCTCGACTCCTGCGGCATCAGCTACCGCCAGGTTATCGTCGATGTTCAGATTGGTACCGGGGGACAAGCTCAGCAGTAATATGCGTTGTCGCCATCTGACGACGAACGCAGCTCAAAGAGCCCCGTCCCAAATTGACTACTCGTGAAAGTCGCGTCTGCGCGCATGGACGGCTCGTGAGCGGGTACATGGCTGTAGTAACATAGCTTCTGTCCGCGGGCGTGCCCGCGTTATTGTGAGAAAGGAGCCCCTGTGGCTGTTAACGAAGAGCTGCTTAAGAAGGTTCTTGAAGAGATTCGCCCCAACCTGCAGGCCGATGGCGGCGATATGGAGTATGT
This sequence comes from Collinsella sp., assembly GCA_048343195.1. Classification (GTDB taxonomy): domain Bacteria; phylum Actinomycetota; class Coriobacteriia; order Coriobacteriales; family Coriobacteriaceae; genus Collinsella. The sequence goes on along the minus strand of DBGDDN010000008.1, from coordinate 26,858 downwards.
GGGCGTCGACGACGAGGGCGTCGTCAAGCTGGAGCTGCAGGGCGCCTGCGCCGGCTGCCCCATGAGCTCACTGACCCTGTCTATGGGTATCGAGCGCATCCTGAAGGAGCATGTGCCCGGCGTTACCCGCGTTGAGCAGGTCAATGCTTCCGGCGAGGCCGAGGACCTGTACGACGAGTACGCGCCGTTCTAAGATGCGAAAGCTGCGGACGGTACGCTCCGCATAGACGTTACGCCCAGATATGCGGCTGCGAGCGCAAGGCCCGCGGCCGCATTTGTATGTAGGGAGCAGGGGATCGATATGCTCAACGACCTCTACCACATGCTTGATCCCGTCGCGATCTCGGCGGGCCCCATCACCATCTACTGGTACGGCCTGGCCTACGTGGTCGGCGCTCTGCTTACGGCAGTCGTCATGTACCGCACGCAGCGTCGTTGGGGCTTCGATATTACGATTGATGACCTGACGAGCGTCGTGGTCGGCGCGGTCTTTGGCCTCATTATCGGCGCGCGCCTGTTTTACGTCGTCTTTTACGGTGATGGCTACTATTTGGCCCACCCGCTCGAGATCTTTGCCACCAACGAGGGAGGCATGAGCTTCCACGGTGGCCTGGTGGGCGGCATCTTGGGCGGCATCATCGTGTGCCGCATGTACAAGCTCGACGCCTGGACTTTGGCAGACCTCGCGGTCATCGGTGCTCCGCTGGCCCTGTGCCTGGGGCGCTGCGCCAACTTTGTCAACGGCGAGCTGTGGGGCAAGCCGACCGATCTGCCCTGGGGCGTGATCTTTGGCGGCACCGCGGGCGATATGCCGCGCCATCCCTCCCAGCTCTACGAGGCGTTTCTTGAGGGCATTGTGCTCTTTTGCATTCTGCAGGTGCTCAGCCGCAAAAAACCGCTGCTACCCCAGGGCACGTTTATGGGTGTGTTTGTGATGGGTTACGGCATCGTCCGCTTCCTCATTGAGTTTGTGCGCGTGCCCGATGCCCAGCTGGGTTATCTGCTGGGAGGCGTTATCACCATGGGTCAGCTGCTGAGTTTGCCGCTCGTGATCGCCGGCCTGGCGCTCATCATTTTCGGCCGTCGCCGCAACCAGCCCCAGCGCGTCTACCTGGACGCCTAACCACCAAAACCACCACAAAGGGGACAGGCACCTTTGTGGTGGTCTTGCCGAGTTTGATAGGTTTCTAGAAAGGCTTTCGGACTGTGAAGGATTCCGACCTCTCCACAACGGCTGCGCGCGACGCTGCCCGCATCGTCTGGTTTAAGCGCTACCCCGCCAAGCAGACGCTCATCGCATTTTTGCTCGCGCTGTTGGCGACCACGGCGTTTTCCATCGATCCCGCCCCGGTGTCGAGCAACGCAGTCTTGGCAATTGACCCCAAAGCCTCGGGCATGCTGTACGTGTGCTACGAGGTGCTCCTCTCGTTTGCCGGCCATACCGACGCGGTCATGCTGCTTGCGCTCGCCTGCCTGCTCACGCTGCCGTTTCGCTACGTATTCTTTGGCCGCGGCGACGCCTGGCGTCCCTCGGTGATCCTTCCGTCGCTGTTCTTTGCCGTCTGCATGGTGTTTGGCCGCAGCTACGACCTCACCGATTCGGCCGAGATCGTGCTCGGCGACAAGGCCCGCATTATCTGTGCCTGGATAGGCGGTGCGGGCTGGATGCTCTTGGCGGTCGTTGCCTTCTATCTGGCTTTTGAGTGTCTAGATTGGCTGAGCTCTCGGCGCATTCCGTTTTCTGAAGCGCACTTTGGCCGCGTATGGCGTGTGGCTCACGCCGTGCTCTCGGTCCATCCCTTTGCCGGGCCCTTCCTGGTGCTTATGATCGCCTGGGCGCCCACGCTCGTTGCTTCGCTGCCTGGCCTTTTTATGGGAGATACGGGCGCGCAGATTCGCCAGTGGTTTAACTATCCCAACGGCACGAGCGACTACCTGCGCCTACTCAACCCCAACGTGCTGCTCAACGGGCATCATCCCGTAGTGCACACGGCCATTATCGGCTCGTGCGTTCAGCTGGGGCTTTCGCTGTTCAACAGCGCTAACGCGGGTCTTGCCATCTACACCTGCGCTCAATTTGTCATCACGGCTGCCTGCATGGCCTATTCCATTTCGTCGCTGCGCAAATTGGGCGTGAGCCTGCCGGTTCGCGGTGCGATCCTGCTGTTCTTTGCGTTTATGCCGATGTTCTCTAACTACGCGGCGTTGCTCACCAAAGACGTGCTCTTTGCCGACGCGTTTTTGGTGCTGCTGGCACAGACCGTCAAGCTCGTGGCATGTGGCTTGCCCCGTCGTGATGCCAATGCCGAGCGAGCGGGCGAGAAAGCCCCCGTGCTCTTTGCGCGCCACGACTGGCTGCTGCTCGCTCTGGGCGCCATGGGTTCCACGTTTCTGCGCAACGGCGGCCTGATGTTTCCCCTGGCGGCATGCGTAATCGCGGCGGCGTTTTGCGTATGGGACGTGCATGTGGCTCGTCGTGCAGCCAAGCAGACTGGTGCTGCGCCTTCGGGCGCCATCCCGCGTTTCCGTTGGGTTGGCGTTCTCGCGGTGCTCGCGCTCTGCCTTGCCTCAAATATGTACTTCACCAAGGTCTTTATGCCGGCGCACGACATCACGCCTGGTTCCAAGCGCGAAATCCTCTCGATTCCGTTCCAGCAGACGGCTCGTTTCGTCCAAAAGCACGACGGCCTCAACTCGGGCGTCAACCCCACGGTTAAGGAGGACGGCACCATCGTGGAGGCTCCTTGCGACGGTTCGGTGACCGACGAAGAGCGTGCCGTGATCGACCGCGTACTCAAGTACGAGAACCTGGGCCGCCGCTACAACCCCGACAAGTCCGATGCCGTCAAGAACTGCTTTAACGAGTACGCCTCGCAGGAGGACATCAAGGCCTATTTTGAGGTGTGGGCTCAGATGTTTAAGAAGGATCCCAAGTGCTATATTTCGGCGCTTATCAATAACTATTATGGTTATTTTTATCCGAGCGCGCGCGATGCCTGGGTCTACAGCACGGCGCGTAGTGCCGAGATCATGGCGAAGCCCGATAACCTCAAGTACTTTGACTTCCATCCGGTCGATAGCAAGGTCGTACGCTGGTGCGACCACCTGATTAACCTGTACCGCGTGGCGGTGCAGCGCATCCCGTTTATCTCGCTCACCATGAGCTCGGCCACCTACGTGTGGATCATGATCGTCGTGGTGGTCTACCTGTTGCGCCGCCATTCGTGGCGCGCGCTGGCCATCTGGATACCGCTGCTGGGTGTGCTCGCTGTGTGCCTGATTGGCCCCTGCAACGGCTCGACCTACATGCGCTACCTGTACCCGGTCATCGCCTGCATGCCCTTTGCCATCGGCGCCACCATCACCCGCAGCGACCTCCTCTGGTCCTAACTTGGTGCATGGGGGTCAGCTTAATCTGCACCACATTGGCGCAAACAAGCCTGATCTCCTTGCCCCAAGGGGTTGCATCATCACGACGCCTTCATTTTGGGGTTTATCTCGCAGGCCAGTAGGTATATCATAACGACGTTTGTTTATATTGCCCGAGCATCTGCGCTGGGCTTTAGGTCGAAACCGATAGGAGACACGTATGTCCGGACACTCTAAGTGGGCCACAACCAAGCATCGTAAGGGCGCGCAGGACGCCAAGCGTTCCGCCCTCTTCTCCAAGCTCAGCCGCAACATCACCGTTGCTGCCCGTCTCGGCGGTGACCCGCTGCCCGAGAACAACGCCAGCCTCGCCGCTGCCGTTGCCAAGGCCAAGGCTCAGTCCATGCCTAAGGACAAGATCAAGTCCGCTATCGACAAGGCTTTTGGTTCGGGTGCTGACGCCGCCGTCTACGAGAACATCGTGTACGAGGGCTACGGTCCCGCCGGTGTCGCCGTCTACGTCGACTGCCTGACCGACAACCGCAACCGTACCGCCGCTGATGTCCGTTCCGCCTTCTCCCACGCTGGTGGCAACCTGGGCACCTCCGGCTCCGTCGCCTTCCAGTTTGAGCGCAAGGGCCAGATTGTCGTCGCCAAGGAGATCCTGGACGAGAACGCCAAGAAGGAGACCATGATCGCCAACGGTGCTGCCGGTGACGAGGATGAGTTCATGATGGCTATCGCCGAGGCCGGTGGCGAGGACTACGAGGATGCCGGCGAGGAGTGGATCGTCTGGACTACTGCCAACGAGGTTATGGCTGTCTCCAAGGCGCTCGAGGAGCAGGGCGTCCAGGTCAAGGGCTCCGAGACCACCATGGTCCCGACTACCCCGACCGAGGTCTCCGGCGCCGACGCCAAGAAGGTTCAGCGCCTCATCGACCGTCTTGAGGAGCTCGACGACGTCCAGGATGTTTACAGCACCATGGACATGACCGACGAGGTCATCGCTGCCCTCGAGGAGGAGTAGCGCCCGCACGGATTGAGCCGTGCATATCTGGGCATAATGAAGCGAGCATGCAAGCCTCGTGGAATAGATGAGCCGGATCCGCGTGCATGAGGCACCGGACCCGGCTCTTTTATAATGATGCGAATCGTTTTGCATTCTGTAGATCGAGATTTGAAGGGAGCGCCGCATGCGCGTGCTCAAACGAGCCCTGGCGATTGTGTATCTTGCCGCCGCCGTCGTGGCGCTGGGCACGTTAGTCTGCCAGTTTTGGGGGCCATATACCTATCGCTTTATGCTGCTGATGCGCGACCCCATGCCGCGTATCATCGTTACGGCGTGCGGCGGTGTCGTGGCGCTCGGCGTGCTCGTTGGTTTCTTCCGCCTGATGTTTGCTCGTCGCGAGCCGTCCTGCGTGCATCCGGCGGGGGAGCGCAATATCGAGGTCACGCTCGCGGCCCTCTCCTCGTGCGCTCGCACCGCGGCAGAGCGCGACGACCGCGTGATGGTCGAGCGCGTCGAGGCGCGCGTCCAGGGATCCGACGAATCGCGCGTCCGTTTTAAGGTCGACGCCATCGCGCTCGACGACCGGGACGTGGCCTCCCTTGCAATCGCGATGCAGCAACGTATCGAGGAGGCCTGCGATACCATGCTCGGCACACCGGGCACGACCGCACGCGTTCGTTTTTTGCCGTCCAAGACTACCGTCCAGACCGTGGAGGTTTCCGGTGAGTGATACCAATCAAGACAAGACCGTCCGCACTCCGCGCCTGACCATCGATCAGAGCGCCGCGCCGGCAAGCGAGGTCGTCGATCCCAAGGTAGAGAGCGCCGAGTCGCATGACGCGGTCGCCGATGATTTTGATGAGGCCATGGGTCTCATCAAGGGTACGGGGGCGGCCATCTGGAGCTATGCCGTTCGTCATCCCAACACCACGCTCGGAGCCGTCGCTGGTTTTGTGCTCGCCGTGCTGGTGCTCACGCTCGGCCTGTGGGATACGCTCGTCATCGCATTCTTTGTGCTGATCGGCGCCGTGATTGGCCAGATCCGTGACGGCGAGAACGGGATCGTTAACTTCTTCGGCCGTCTGTTTAGCGGCCGCTAGCATGTATTCGACCGCCGCGTGTGCGGTGGGCATAAGGAGGAACCATGGCTTTTAACACGAAGGTCGATGTGGCCGATACCGAGCTCGAGGCAGACGAGACCGTCGCCACCGAGGCTGAGGACGTAACGCTCGAGGACGAGGCGCTCGTCGAGACCGAGCCCGCCGACGATGCGGGCGACGATGAGGAAGCGGACGAGTCCGAGGACTCGCTGACCTATTCCAACGGTGTGATCGAGAAGATCGTCGCCATGGCCACCCGCGAGGTGCCGCACGTCTTGGGCATGAAGGGCAACCTCATGCACTTTGTGCAGGAGCAGTTTGGTGCCGAGAATCTTACCAAGGGTGTGACGGTCGAGGTCACTGATGACAATCGCGTGGTCGTCAACATCTCCGTCATCATCGAGTACGGCGCCTATGCGCCCGCGATCTTCGACGATGTCAAGGCACGTGTCACCGAGCGCCTTGCCGCGATGACCGGCCTTGAGGTGGCGGGCGTCAACCTGCGCATCGAGGACGTCATCACCCCCGAGGAGTACGAGCACCGCACCAGCCAGCACGAATAGCCTTCCAAAAAAGGGACAGGTTTGTTTTGGCAGGTTTTATCTGCGAAAACGTTAAACGGCCGACCGCGCAAGCAAAATCGTGGCCGGCCGTTTTTTGTATGCCCCCCCGATGTAGGCATACCGCTCGTCTAACTAGGGGTTGCAATCGTCGCGTTCCGCGTTACCCTAATGGGCGCATTGTTTCCAAATTGTTAACGAGGAGTTGCCGTAATGGCCGACGAGCACGAAACAGAAAGCAAGGCATGGGCGATTGAGGCCGCTGCGGCAGAGGCGGCGTCGCGTGCTGCCGAGGAGGTGCATCGTCCTCCCGTGGTGCCGATGGAGCGCGTGGTCGATCGCGATGTTATCGAGCAGGGCGAGCGCGCTGGTCGCAAGCGCAGCCAGGAGCCCGGCTTTCCGCGCTTTTTTGCCGAGCTCAATTTGGGCCTGATCCTCACGGCCTTTGCCATCGTTGCGTTTAAAACACCTAATCACTTTGCTTTTGGCGGCACCTCGGGCGTGTCGGTCATTCTGTCCACGCTGTTCCCGACCCTGCCCGTCGGCGTTTTTATGTGGATTATCAATGCGGTGCTCGTCATCCTGGGCTTTATCTTTTTGGAGCGCAAGGCAATCCTGTGGAGTGTCTTTGCCTCGTTTGCGCTGTCCGCCTATGTTTCGCTGTTTGAGTTCTTTATTCCGACCGATGTCTCGATGACGGGCGATATGTGGCTCGACCTGTGCTTTGCCGTGATTCTGCCGGCGCTCGGCAGCGCTATCGTCTTTGATATCGGAGCCTCAACGGGCGGCACGGACATTCTTGCCATGATCCTCAAACGTCGCACGACGCTCGAGATTGGCCGCGCCCTGCTGTTGGTCGATATCGGCATCGTGACCATCGCGGCCTTCTTGTACGGTCCGCGCGTCGGTCTGTATTGCGTACTCGGCCTGTTTGCCAAGACGCTTGTGGTCGACAAAGCCATTGAGAGCATTCACCTTCGTAAGGTCTGCACGGTCATTTGTTCCGAGCCCCTTAAGGTCGAGGAGTTTATCGTCAAGCATCTCAACCGTACGGCGACTATCAGCCGCGGCTACGGTGCTTTCTCGGGCAAGTGCGTGACGGTGATTATGAGCGTGCTGAGTCGTCGCGAGGCCGTGCAACTGCGTCGCTACGCGCGCGAGATCGATCCGGGTGCCTTTATCACGATTGTCGACAGCTCCGAGATCGTCGGCAAGGGTTTCCGCGGAACGAACTAACGCAGACGTATTCAACGAACCGCCTGCTGGCGCTGTGTACCTTGCAAATCGGTCATCTTTGAGTATTTGACCCCACATTGGGCAATAATGATGCTAAAGACATCGTTTGCGATCCAAGTGATTCGCTCAAGATACGAAGGGATGATTCTATGTTCTGCTCGCAGTGTGGCGCCCCCATGGGCGATAACGACAAGTTCTGCGGCGCGTGTGGTGCTCCTAATGCCGGTGCCGCTGGACCCGCTCCCCAGGGACAGCCTCAGCCCCAGCAGTTTGTTCCGCAACCGCCCGTGGCGAATGCGTCAAAGGGCTGTGTGTGGCTCAGGCGTTCCAAGATATGACCAAGACTCCGGGTGTGCTTCAGCGTGTATGCCAAATCGCGTTTTTGCCGGCGCTGATTTGCGTTGTGTCGGTGCTCGTGCTGTTTATTCCCGTTATTGGCGGCATTGCGGCTGCCATCGGCTTTTTGGCAGCTTGCATTGCGAGCGTGTGCGGTTCCGGCTTTGGTATCGAGTGGGGCCGTGATCTTTCGCTCAAGGTCGATGACGGCATGGACCGTCCACTCATGCGTTCCACGTCGTTTGGTCTCGGAGTCTTTTCGAGCGTTATTTCGGTCGTGCTCAAGGTTATCGCGGCTATTCCCGTTATTGGTGTAGCGCTTTCGCTGGTGGAGAGCGTGGTAATTGGTGCCGCGGGTGCGTACTCTTATTGCGGCTCCTATGCGCTTGAGGCCGCTCTGTTTGGCTCGCTGGGCCTGTTTGTTCTGGCTATGATTACCACGGCGGTCCTGGGTGTCTTCTTTACTATGTTCGCCGACATCGCCGTGATGCACTTTGCGGTGACCGGTCGCGTCGAGAGCGCGTTTTCGCTCGATAAGGTCTGGGCGGCCTTTAAGAACAATAAGACCAAGCTGTTCTGCGCATCGTTCCTTCCCGAGTTTTTGACGGGTCTGGTCGCCAACGTTATCACATGGATCCTGACGCTCGTCTTTGGCACCATTGCCTCTGTCGGTATGTATAGCTACTACTACCGTCCTACGGCTATTGAGGCGCTTGTTACCGGCGGTGGCATTACGCTCGTATTGTTCTTGGTGCTGACGGCGTTTGTCACGGTATTCCTCACGGTCTTTGGCAACATGCTCAAGCATCGTGCCGTTGGCTATTGGGTTGCGCGTTATGCAAGCGAGTGGGCCGACGAGGACAAGGATGACGTCCTGACTTTTGTGTTGCCGTTTGAGAAGAAGTCCGCTCCTTCGGGTTACAGCGCTCCGGATGCTTCGCCGGCACCTGCGCCCGAGCCCGAGCCCGAGTCTGCGCCTGAGCCGGCACCTGTGCCCGAGCCTGCAACGTCGCCCGCGCCGACGTCTGCCCCGGCACCGGCCCCCGCGCCCGAGGCGACGCCTGCGGAGCCAGATTGGAATGCCGTTGCCACGCCGGCGGATGAGCCGGGCGATAATCCTGCTGCCGAAAACAATCAAACCGAACAGTCGGTCGAGGCGCCCTGGGCAACTGAGCCCGGGGTGCCTTTTTCTACTGCGAAAGCAAGAAAATGCCTGGGAAAACGGTTGCAGCAAAATTTCTCGGAAATTGGCCAATGTTGCGCAACAACGTCGCGGCTATTGTTGAGAACATAGTCGTGTAAGGTTTGAAGGCGTGCAACGCCTTAGGAAAAGGAGAGGCTTATGTTCTGTCCCACTTGTGGTTCTCCCATTTCGGATGATGCCAAATTCTGCCCCGTCTGCGGTTCTGCCGTCGGTGCCGCTCCCGCTGCTCCTGCTCCGCAGCCTGCACCTCAGCCCCAGCCTGCTCCGCAGCCCACGCAGATTCAGCCCGCTCCGGTTCAGGCAGTTCAGCCCCAGCCTCAGCAGCAGTACACCGGCCAGCAGCAGTACACCGGTCAGCAGCAGTATGCTCAGCAGCCTGCACCCGCCCCGATGGGCTATGCTCCGATTAAGACCGACCGTGGCGTGATCGACTGGCTCCTGCTTTCCATCGTGACCTGCGGCATCTATTCGTATTACTTCCTCTATTGCCTCGCGCGCGACATCAATGTCATGTGCCAGGACGACGGCGATTCCACACCGGGTCTGGCTGCATTCATCCTGCTGTCGTTCGTGACCTGCGGCTTCTACGCACCCTACTGGTACTACAAGATCGGCAACCGCCTGCAGGCTAATGCTCCTCGCTATGGCCTGATGTTCCAGGAGAACGGTACCACCGTTCTTATGTGGCAGATCGTCGGTGCGCTGCTGTGCGGCCTTGGCCCCATCTTTGCCATGAACATCATCATCAAGAATACCAATGCCATGGCAACGGCTTATAACGTCCGTCTTGGCGCTCGTGCCTAACGATAAGAGCGGCGTGAACAGCTCCCAGGGACATAAGGGCGCGGCGGAACTCATTCGCCGCGCCCTTTCTTGCATCGGCGCGCTCTTTGTCGCCTGGCTCGCACTCTACCTGCTCGATATCGGCTGCGTGTTTCGCCTGATGACGGGCATTCCCTGTCCGGGATGTGGCATGACGAGGGCCTGGCTGGCAGCACTGCGCCTCGATTTTGCGGCGGCCTTTGCCTACCATCCGCTGTTTTGGGTGGTGCCGATTGCGTTTGTGCTCGCGTTCGTGCGCGAGGAGGTGACGTCGAGCAAGCTAAAGCGCGGCATCGACATTGCGGTTATTGTTCTGTGCGTGCTGGTCGTTGCCGTATGGATCGTGCGCCTTATCAACCCGGCAGACGCGGGCCTGCTCTTTGGTGGCCACGCTCCCGCCGGAGTTCCCACCGATATCATCCACCTCGAAACCCCACGCTGGCTCACCATCCTTCGCTCTTACCTGTCGTGACGGAGGACGCGCTAGAAAAACGGTCGACATATAAGCGGGGGCGAACGTTGAGATAACGTTCGCCCTCGCTTTGCTCTAGCCAGGTTGTTATGGGTGGGCGTGACGGCTACTCGCCATGCTTCTCCTCGTGGCGAGCGGCAGCCCGCGCATCGTGGATGCCCTTGATGGCGGCATGGCGGGCGGTGCGGGCGTCGTGCACGGCGTCGCGGGCCTCGGCGGCCGTTGCCTTGGCAGAGCGCAGCTTGGCTGCCAGGTCGGGATTGGTCTCGGCAACCGCGGCGATCGTGGGGCCGTCGAGCTCTTCTTGCGTGGGCTCGGCCAAAAAGTCGATGGCATACTGAGCGGCTACCATGGAGCCCTTGGCGAGCACGCTCTCGTCGATCTTATAGAAGCAGGAGTGCTGGGCATAGGTGGCGCCGATCTGGGGGTTGCGCGTGCCAACAAAGGCGAGCACGCCCGGTACGCGGCGCAGATACTCCGAGAAGTCCTCGCCCGAAAGCGTGCCGCGGTAATGGCCCTCGCCTGCGGGGCCCAGGCACTTGAGCACAGCTTGGCGGCAGCGCTCGCTCGAGGCGGCATCGTTTTCGACCTTGTAGTTGGCGATGGTGTAGTCGGTGAGTTCGGCCTCGGCGCCTAGCGCTGCTGCGGTGTGCTCCACGATGCGGCGCATAAGCTCGGGCATCTCCTCATGCGTTTTGTCGCCATAGGTGCGCACCGTGCCGGCGAGGTACGCCGTGCCGGCGATAACGTTGCGCGCGGTGCCGCCGTGCAGCTCGCCGACGGTGATGACGGCGGGTTCGTAGGGGCTAATCTCGCGCGAGACGATGGTCTGCAGGGCGTTGACGATCTCTGCCGCAACCATAACGGCGTCGTGGCCGCGCTGGGGCATGGCGCCATGGCACGAGGTGCCGCGGACGTCGATGCGGAACCAGTCGGTGTTTGCCATGCGTGGGCCGGGCTCGCAGCTTACGGTACCGGCGTCGACCTCGCTCCAGATGTGCGCGGCGTAGGCGCCATCGACGCCGTCGAGCACACCCGTGCCAATCATGAGTTTGGCGCCCTGGCCGTTTTCCTCGCTGGGCTGGAATACGATGCGAATCTCGCCGTGGATGTCATCGGTCATGTGGCGCAGAATCTGCAGCGTGCCGAGCATCATGGCGATATGGCAGTCGTGACCGCAGGCGTGCATGCAGCCCTCATTGACGCTGGCGAACTCCTCGCCGGTCTGCTCAGTGACGGGCAGGGCGTCGATATCGGCGCGCAGCAGGATGCGGCGGCGCGGCGTGCCGTCCTCGCGGTAGGCATCCGGCGCGGTGCCGCGAAGCGTCGCCACCAGGCCCGTCTTGAGCGGACGCTCGTAGGGGATATTCATGGCGTCGAGCTGGTTGGCGATGTCGGAAGTCGTGCGCTCCTCGGCAAGGCTCAACTCCGGGTGCTTATGGAAGTGCCGGCGCTGCTTGATGATGTAGGGTTCAAACTCGGCGGCGATATCCTGGATGGCCGCGGTGACGTCGTCTGCCGCGCGAACCTCGGTTGCCGCCATAATTTGCTGTGCCTTGGTCTTCGTCATGGTCGATTTGCTCCTTGCTGGGTTGATCGCAAAATCGTACAGGCTTTCTCCAGTATGCCACCTGCCGCTAGGGCTGGTAAAGTTGCCGTTTGCCGCTTGGGGTTTTGTTGCAAGGGCGGGGGAGTACACTCGGGAGTGTTGAATTTCCTGCCAGAGATGGGGATGCCCATGCAGCATATCGATCGGATTATCCGCTCCAAGAACGTTTTTACCGCCCAAGACGGCATCGATACCGCCCGCGAGCTGGCGATTGCCATTGCGGGCGATCGCATCGTCGCTGTCGGCGCATCCGATGACGTGGTTGCCGCCGCCCCTGCCGCCACGCCGGTGGTCGATTACGGCGAACAATTTATCTGCCCCGGTTTCCATGATGCGCACCTGCACTTCTTCCATACCTCGGTCGGCTCCTCACCGTATATGCTCATGGATATGGGCACGTCAGAGGCGGCACTGGTGCAGCATGCGCTCGAGTTTTCCCAGGGCCTGCCCGACGACGCCTGGGTCGTGACCCAGGGCTGGCGCGATTACCGCTGGGATCCGCCTGAGCATCCTACCAAGGCCTCCCTCGACGCCGCCTTCCCCGGTCGCCCCTGTGTTATGTATTCGGGCGATGGGCATACGCTGTGGCTCAACAGCCGCGCACTCGAAGCCCTCGGCGTGACGCGTGACAGCGAGCCTCCGGCGGGTGGCAGTTACGACAAAGACTCAAACGGTGAGCTTACGGGTATTGCCCACGAGGCAGCTGCTATGCAGCTGCTGCCGCGCTGCCTGGAATGGCTGGGCGAGGACCGCATCGCGAGCGCTTACGGCGACCAGATGAAGCGCATGGCCGAGCAAGGCATCACCTCAATCTGCGATATGTCGCTCATGCCCATGCCGGGCTGCGACTTTATTCGCGACGATGTTTACGACAAGCTGCAGGCCGCCGGCAAGCTGGGCATCCGCGCCCATCTGTTTCCCACGCTGCTGGATGACCAATCGCGCTTGGAGGAACTCCAGACCCGCTACGCAAACAACGCGCTGCTCTCGGCGCCAGGATTTAAACAGTTCTTCGACGGCGTGTCGAGCGAGCATACCGCATACCTCACTGAGCCCTATACCAACCCGCGCTTCCCGGGTGACCAGGGGCGCCTGACGGTTCCTGTCGAGCGCATGCGCAAGTTGGTTCTGGCGGCAGCCGAGCGCGGCCACACCGTGCGCATCCACGTTATCGGCGACGGTGCCATCCATGCCGCACTCGATATCTTTGAGGAGGCGGCAGAGCTCTACGGTCTGCCGCCGCACGGTCATAATACGCTTGAGCATTTGGAGAATCTGCTGCCTCAGGACATCGATCGTCTGCGCAAGCTCAACGTCATTGCCTCGAGCCAGCCTTGCCACATCACGCTCGACCCGGGTGGCCCGGAGCGCGACCTGGGTCTGGAACGCAGCCGCATCATGTGGCCGTTTGCGACCTATAAGCAGCGCGGCATCCGCCAAGCTTTCGGTACCGATAGCCCCATCACAGCCGTTACCAGCATGAACGTGCTCTACACGGCCATCACGCGCCAAGACCCCCGCAGTCACTGGCCCGAGGGCGGCTGGCTCCCCAGCGAGCGTATCGACGCGGCAACTGCCCTGCGCAACTACACGCTTGGTAGCGCGTACGCAGCGGGCGACGAGCAAAACCTCGGCAGCCTAGAGCCCGGCAAATACGCCGACCTGGTAGTCCTGGACCAAAACCCGCTCACCATCGACCCCCAAGAGCTCCAGGCTACCAAGGTTCAAGCCACCTACCTGGCAGGCAACTTAATCTACGAGCGCTAATATTCATGCCGTACCGTTAAACGCGGCTCGGGCAGCCTATTTTGGGATGGCGCTCGGGCCGCGTTTGTTTGCCGATCGGGTCCGTTAGGAGCGTTCCCGCTCTGCTTGATTTGGGCGCGGGGCGGAGGCGCAGCTGCTCCGTGCACTCAATTTGGACATCAGTAATGCCGTCTCTTGGTGTTTTGCATACTTTCCATTGCAGATTGCAAAAATAGGATGGGATGTTCTTTCTGGTCCTTATGTACCCCCGCCTGGGCCGTGCAAAAAAACGGAGTATTCAGCAACGCAAGTTCCGCCGGTGCCGCTGCAGTTGGCTAACATTGCGGAGATCAACGTCATTTTGGGGTCCGGTGCGACGCGAGACATGTTTATTCGTCTCGACGAAGTCTGTCTGCCGACCCAAATCGCCGGTCGAAGGCGTCTTTGGGGCCAATAAGGGGTGTCCGGCGCGTATGCAGCCGTTCTGGCCTGCTGAATACTCCCAAAAATGCACGGCGCTCCCCAGGGGACCCGTGCGCGCAGCGAAAACCATGCCCACGTTCCTATCCGCATCGCCATTTTGCTGCACTGACTTTTCTGAATGCCGGGCCCGAATAAGTTACCCCAGCTCCCGGGGCGGACCGGAGGGCATGAAGTTTGTCGCGAGTTCCGCACGCAAAGGAAAGCACTTAATGTGCTTTCCGTCTTGCGCAGGACTGTAGAGCAGCAAACTTCATGCCCTCCGGTCCGCCCCGGGAGCCACCGCTAAGTTATCCCCCGGCATTCAGAAAATCTAAGTGCCAAAAAATAAGATTTTTTGACTCCGTGTTGTATAACCCGCCATTCGTGGGTACCATTCAACGCGTACGCAAACAAAAAGGGTTAACCCGCGCGGCATGACCGCGCGGCCCACAAAGGAGGAAACAAGCATGTCGTCTTTGAAGCCGCTTGCAGATCGCGTCCTGGTCAAGCCCGACGAGGCCGAGCAGAAGACCGCTTCTGGTCTGTACATCGCCAGCAACGCTCAGGAGAAGCCGCAGCGCGGCACCATCGTTGCCGTTGGCGCCGGTAAGGTCAACGACAAGGGCGAGCGCATCCCCATGGACGTTCAGGTCGGCGACGTTGTCATCTACGGTAAGTTCGGTGGCAACGAGGTCAAGGTCGACGGCGAGAAGTATCTGCTGATGCGCGCCGACGACATCTACGCCGTCGTCGAGGCCTAGTCTCGTCAGAATCTCTGATTCGTCTTTGAACGCGTCCGCCGTATAAGACTCGGAAGCGGCGACGCGAGTCACATTTCTTTTGGAGGATTACTCACCATGGCAAAGAACATTACGTTCAACACCGATGCCCGCGCTAAGCTCGCCAAGGGCGTCAACACTCTGGCCGACGCCGTTACCGTCACCATGGGCCCCAAGGGCCGTTACGTCGCTCTGCAGCGCACGTTCGGTGCCCCGACCATCACCAACGACGGCGTTTCCGTCGCTAAGGAGATCGAGCTCGAGGACAACATCGAGAACATGGGCGCTCAGCTGGTGAAGGAGGTCGCCACCAAGACCAACGACACCGTGGGTGACGGCACCACCACCGCAACCCTGCTCGCTCAGGCTATCGTCAACGACGGTCTGCGCAACGTCGCCGCCGGCGCCAACCCGCTGGCCATCCGTCGCGGCATCGACAAGGCTGTAAACGCCGCTGTCGCCGAGATGAAGAAGCAGGCCAAGCCGGTCGAGACCAAGGAGCAGATCGCTTCCGTCGGTACCATCTCTGCCGGTGACCCCGAGGTTGGCGAGAAGATCGCCGAGGCCATGGAGGTTGTGGGTAAGGACGGCGTCATCACCGTCGAGGATTCCCAGACGTTTGACATCACCATCGACACCGTCGAGGGCATGCAGTTCGACAAGGGCTATGTCTCCGCTTACTTCGTCACGGACAACGACCGCATGGAGGCCGTGATGAAGGATCCGTACATCCTCATCACCGACCAGAAGATCTCCAGCGTTCAGGACATCATGCCTGTTCTCGAGGCTGTCCAGCGCGCCGGCCGTGGCCTGCTCATCATTGCTGAGGACATCGACGGCGAGGCTCTGCCGACCCTGGTCCTCAACAAGATCCGTGGCGCCCTCAACGTCTGCGCCGTCAAGGCTCCGGGCTACGGCGATCGCCGCAAGCGCATCCTCGAGGACATCGCCGTCCTCACCGGTGGCCAGGCCGCTCTGGACGAGCTGGGCGTGAAGGTCGCTGACATCACCGCCGATATGCTCGGTACTGCTAAGTCCGTCACCATCTCCAAGGACAACACCGTCGTCGTCGGCGGCGCTGGCTCCAAGGAGGCCATCGACGCCCGCATCGCTCAGATCAAGGGCGAGATGGAGAACACCACCTCTGACTTCGACCGCGAGAAGCTCCAGGAGCGCTTGGCCAAGCTCTCCGGTGGCGTTGCCGTCATCAAGGTCGGCGCTGCTACCGAGTCCGAGCTCAAGGAGATCAAGCACCGCGTCGAGGATGCCCTGCAGGCTACCCGCGCTGCTGTCGAGGAGGGCATCGTCGCCGGCGGCGGCGTCGCCTTCATGGACGCTGCTCCTGCGCTCGATGCTGTCGAGATCGACGACCCCGAGGAGAAGATCGGCGTCGACATCGTCAAGAAGGCTCTGACCGCTCCGGTCGCTACCATTGCCAAGAACGCTGGCTTTGAGGGCGCTGTCGTGGTCGACAAGGTTGCCGAGCTGCCCGCCGGCCAGGGTCTCAACTCTGCCAACGGCGAGTGGGGCGACATGATCGAGATGGGCGTCCTCGACCCCGTCAAGGTCAGCCGCGTCACCCTGCAGAACGCTGCTTCTGTCGCCAGCCTGATTCTCATCACCGAGGCCACCGTCTCCGATGTGCCCAAGAACACTCAGCTTGAGGACGCTATCGCTGCTGCCACCGCTGGTCAGCAGGGCGGCGGTATGTACTAAGGCCGACAAGGTCTAGAACTCCCACCGGGAATCCGGGGGCGTGACGGGGCTTCTCTCCGGAACGTCCTCGGACATGCAAAGAGGCTCCGCATCGCGCTTCGCGCTGCGGAGCCTCTTTGCGTCCTGCGGAAATGTTCCGGAGAGAAGCCCCCGTCACGCCCCCGGATCCCCTGCGTTTACGGCCTTGGGGTCGGCGGGCGGAGAAGGACGTGGCTGATGGGGATACGTGTCCCGGTCGCTGTTTCGCGGCTTTGCCGCGAAAGGCGCGTTACTTTGGGACGGGTGGGGAACGTGGTTGTTGCGGTAACTGGTCCCCGCCATAAATTACCCATGGCATACTTGCGCGAAAGCCTACTGGTGCTACACTTGCAATTGCTGTTTCAGGGCGGGGTGAAATTCCCCACTGGCGGTAAATCGGGCGGTGCCAAAGGGGCGCCGTGGTGCAGGCGAGACGCCTGCGGCCGAGCCGATGAGTCCGCGACCCGTGTGTGCGTTGGTTCGCATGCCGGCTGAACTGGTGAGATTCCAGTACCAACGGTTAGAGTCCGGATGAAAGAGGCAGGTGATCTTATGTCTGAACAGTCGCAGCATATCCATTTTGAGAACACGAATAGGTGGAGCACCAAACAGCTCGTTACCATGGCGCTGATGTGCGCCTTGGGTGCCCTGTTTATGTACGTGCAGCTGCCCATCCTTCCTTCGGCGCCGTTTTTGACGTATGACCCGTCGCTGGTGCCGGCGATGGTGTGCGGGTTTGCGTACGGTCCTAGTGCCGGCACCGCTGTTGCCGCTATGGCTATCGTTATCCATGCGCTCACCACGGGTGACTGGGTCGGTGCGCTTATGAACTTGGTTGCCACGCTGGGCTATATTCTGCCCGCGGCTATCGTTTACCAGAAGATGCACACCTATAAGGGTGCCGTGATTGGCCTGGTGCTCGGCGTCATTGCCGCTACAGCGCTGTCTATGGTCGCAAACCTTACCATTGGCGTATGGTTCTGGTATGGCTCGGTCGATGCGATCGCCCCGCTCATGATTCCTGCCGTACTGCCGTTCAACCTTATCAAGACCGTGCTTAACTCGGTATTGACGCTTGCGGTGTACAAGGCGGTTTCCAACCTCATCACGCCTAAAAAGGACCAGGTCAAAGGCCGCGCATGATTGAGTGTCGGGGCGTTTCCTTTAGTTATGACGGTGCCGCACCGGCGCTCGACGGCGTCGATCTGAACATCGAGGACGGGGAGTTTTTCTGCATCCTCGGTGGCAATGGGTCGGGCAAGTCGACGTTTGCCAAGCATCTGAATGCACTGTTGCAGCCCGATGCGGGCACGGTACGCATCAACGGCATGGATGCGTCCGACCCCGAGCTGGTCTACGACATTCGTTCGACCGCGGGCATGGTGTTCCAGAATCCCGATGATCAGCTGGTGGCAACGCTTGTCGAAGATGACGTTGCGTTCGGTCCCGAAAACCTTGGCGTGCCATCGGCGCAAATTGCGCAGCGCGTACGCGAGGCGCTGAAGGGTGTGGGCCTGGTGGGCTTTGAGCGCCACGAGACCCATGCGCTCTCGGGTGGCCAAAAGCAGCGCGTGGCGCTTGCCGGCGTGCTTGCCATGGAACCGCGCGTGCTCATATTGGACGAGGCTTCCTCGATGCTCGATCCGCGTGGACGCAAGGGCCTCATGAAGGCTTGCCGCGCGTTGCACGCTCGCGGCATGACCATCGTGATGATTACGCACTTTATGGAAGAGGCCGCCGAGGCCGATCGAGTCGCGGTGTTTCAGGCGGGGCGCGTTGCCATGCTCGGTACGCCCGAGGAAATCTTGACGCGGGCGGACGAACTTGCGCAGCTCAACCTGGACATGCCGGAGTCGTGCCGTTTGGGCAGGGCACTTCGTGCGAAGGGCGTACCCGTTTGCGCGCAGGTGCGCGAGGCGGATATGGTTGCCGAGGTTGCGCAGGCCTATACCGAGCGGAGCGGGGCAGGCACTGCGGGGCAGCCTTCCGCGTCCCAGTTGGAAATCGCTGACGGCACTGTTCCGGTAGACAACGAGGGCAACGCGTCGGAGCCCGTCATCGAGCTATCCCATGTTTCGTACAGTTATTCGCTCAGTCCGCGCGAGCGCCGCCGCTGGCATAAGCGCTCGGCCGTTGCGGGCAAATCGAGCAAACAGGCTCTCTGGGGAAACGACCCCAGCAGCCCGTGGGCGCTGCGCGACGTATCGCTGACGGTGCGTCGCGGCGAGTTCCTGGGCTTAGCAGGTCATACCGGTTCGGGTAAGTCGACGCTGGTCCAGCATCTCAACGGTTTGATTCGCCCCCAGGAGGGTTCCGTTTACGCGTTGGGGCTCGACCTGGCAAACAAGAAAGATGCCGCCGCGGTTAAGGCCAAGGTCGGCGTGGTGTTTCAATATCCCGAGCGTCAGCTGTTTGCCGAAACCGTGACGCAGGACGTGGCGTTTGGCCCGCACAACCTTGGCTTGTCGCAGGCCGAGGTCGCGCGCCGCGTTGAGTCATCGCTCGCGCGCGTGGGCCTCGACTTGGCCACGGTGGGCGACAAGAGTCCCTTTGAGCTTTCGGGTGGCCAACAGCGGCGCGTGGCGTTTGCCGGCGTGCTTGCCATGGAGCCCGAGGTCCTGGTACTCGATGAGCCCATGGCGGGGCTCGATCCGGCGGCGCGCAGTGATTTCCTGGAGCTCATCGATCGACTTCACCATGGGGGCCTGACCGTTGTCATGGTTTCGCACAGCATGGATGACCTGGCCAATTGCTGCGACCGTATCGTCGTGATGAACGAAGGCGCGGTGTTTGCCGAGGGAACCCCCGCGCAGGTGTTTGCGCATGCCGATGAGCTCAAGTCGATCGGCTTGGGCGTTCCCGCCGCCCAGCGTATGGCGCTGGCGCTTACGGAGGCGGGCGTGCCGCTGCGTCGCGGCGGGCTCTATACGGTTGAGTCGTTGGCCGACGAGTTGGAAAATTTGCTGATCGGTCGCTCAGACGGTTCTTCTAACGTCTCGGACATTGCTAAATCCAAGACGGTCGCGCGAGAGGAGGGCTGCTGATGGAGGCGTTTTCGTTTGGCAGTTACTATCCCGGCGATAGTGCAATCCACCGCCTGGACCCGCGAACCAAGTTGCTCTTGGGCTTTGTGTTTCTGATCACGACGCTCACGGTCAGTGGCTTCCGCGGACTGGCCCCGGTCGCAATTTTCGTTGTGCTGACCTATGCCGTGTCTCGGGTGCCGGTTCGTCGCGTTCTGTCGTCGATGGCGCCGCTGCTGGCAATCGTCGTCGTGGTCGCGGTGCTCAACTTGTTTACCGATCAGAGCGGGCGCATCCTGTGGCAGCTCGGCTTTCTGCAGATAAGCGAGGGCTCGCTGCATTCCGCCGCCTTTATGGCGTGCCGCCTGACCTTGATGATGGCCGGTATGAGCGCTATCACGCTCACCACACCGACACTCGACCTCACCGCGGGCTTTGAGCGTCTGCTCGCACCGTTTGCGCGCGTGGGGCTCCCTGCGCATGAGCTCGGCATGATTATGGGTATCGCGCTGCGCTTTATGCCGCAGTTTGCCACCGAGATGAAGCAGACGGCCGATGCGCAGGCGAGCCGCGGTGCGCGCGTGACGGGAGGCCCGCTCGGCGGCGTGCGTATGCTCGGCAGTGTGGCGATTCCGCTGTTCACGGGCGTGTTCCGTCATGCCGAGACGCTTTCGGCCGCCATGGATGCCCGTTGCTATCATGGCGAGCAGGGCCGCACACGTTTGCATGCGCTTGCATTTGGCCGCAGCGATGCGTTGGCGGCGGTGGTGACGGCGTTGCTGCTCATCTGCGTCATCGTCATCAATCTTCAACTTGTTTAGGCGCGATTCGAGCGCAAGAAAGGGGTCCCTATGACCGACAACGACCGCACGGCTCAGCTTGAGCGCGCCTGTTCGTATCTCAGGCGCATTCCGGCGTGGTATCTGGCCACGACCGATGTGGCCGACGGGTATCAGCCTCGCGTGAGGCCGTTTTCATTTGCCATGGTCGATGACGGTAAGCTGTGGTTTTGCACATCGCGCGACAAGGATGTGTGGGCCGAGCTCAGCGCGAACCCCAAGTTTGAGGTTTCGGGTTGGAAACCGGGGGAGTGTTGGATTGTACTGACCGGCGAGGCCGCGCTCGAGGACGATGTGGTCGTGAGCGACAAGGTACGCCAGGCGGGCTTTAAACACATGGTGGGCATTGGCGAACAACACGATAGCGCCAACGACGGCCGCCTCGCTTTCTTTTCGGTCCGCAACATTGCCGCGCGCTTCTGCGATATCGACGGCAGCGAGGAGCGCCTGGAGCTCTAGCGCGTCTCAAATTAACTACCCGTTCTGAATTAGCTAGTGCCAGGAGGACACATGGACGGATTGAATACGGTTTTGGAGTATCTGACGTCAGTGCCGGCATGGTATTTGGCGACGAGCGTTGACGGACAGCCGCATGTGCGTCCGTTTTCGTTTACTCAGATTCAGGACGGTAAGTTGTGGTTTGTGACGGCGCGCACCAAAGACGTGTGGCAGGAGCTGCTGCAAAATCAGCGCTTTGAGGCAACGAGCTGGTGGCCGGGTCATGGCTGGCTCATCTTGCGCGGGCGTGCCGGCTTGGATGACCAGGCTTCGGACGAAATGCGTGAGGCCGGGTGGAAACATCTGGAGCGTCTGGGCGAGCACTACGACGGCGCGGGCGACCCCACCCTCGTCTTCTTTAGCGTGGAGGACCCCGAGGCCTTTATCTGCAACCATGACGAATGGGTGCCGGTCGAGCTCTAAACGAGTTTCCCAACCAACCTCAACAATTCAAATACTCGCATATAGCGGGCCCCCACATTGCAACAGCGCCGTAAGACGCGCCGGGCAATGTGGGGGCCTGCTTTTATCTGTCAATTTCTTTGAGCGAATGTGTCGGGAATGTTTCAATGCATGAATATGCAAAAGATTTGCGTATATATGCATCTTTTGGTGCTAAAGTTTCAACCCACTTCATAACGACCGCTGCGAAATGCGCATCGGTGCATAAATCGCAGACAAGGAGTCTGATATGTCTTTGAAGGTTGGAATCGTCGGCGCGGCTGGATATGCCGGAGCCGAGCTCATTCGCCTCGTGCTCGGCCATCCCGAGCTTGAACTTGTTGCCATTACGTCCAACGCCGATGCCGGCCAGCCGCTGTCTGCGGTCTACCCGAGCTTTGCCGGTGTGAGTGACCTTGCCTTCACGACGCATGACGCTCCCGAGCTCAAGAACTGCGACGCCGTCTTTTTGGCCGTGCCGCACACGGCCGCCATGGCGCAGGTGCCCGCACTGCTCGCCGCGGGCGTGTCCTGCTTTGATCTTTCGGCCGATTACCGTCTGAGCGATCCAGCCGTGTTTGAGGCTTGGTATGCCGCCGAGCACACGAGCCCCGAGCTGCTCAAGACCCGCGCCTTTGGTCTGCCCGAGCTGTTCTGCCAGGATTTGGAGACCGCTGCATCCGACCACGCCGACGGCAAGGCCGTACTGGTCGCCTGTGCCGGCTGCTATCCCACCGCAACGAGCCTTGCCGCCGCGCCCGCCGTGCGCGCCGGCTGGATTGCCCAGAGCGGCCCTGTGATCGTCGACGCCATCAGCGGTGTGACGGGTGCCGGTAAGTCTTGCAACGCCCGTACCCATTTTTGCAGCGCCGACGAGAACCTAGAGGCCTATGGCGTGGGCAAACATCGCCACACGCCCGAGATTGAGCAAATCTTGGGCCTGGCCGATCGCGTCGTCTTTACCCCGCATCTGGCACCGCTTAAGCGCGGCCTGCTTTCCACAGTGACGATGTCGCTTGCGCCGCAGGCTATCGACAGCCTGACGGTTGAGGACGTTGTCGACCATTACAAGCAGTTCTACGCCGGTCGCACCTTCGTGCGCGTACTCGATGCCGGCCAACAGCCCAAGACGACTTCGGTCGTCGGCACCAACGCCGCCCAGATCGGCCTCGCGATCAACAAGCGCGCGGGCGTTCTGGTGGCTACGGGCGCCATCGACAATCTGTGCAAGGGTGCAGCAGGCCAGGCGGTCCAGTGCGCCAATATCGTCTTTGGCTTTGACGAGCGACGAGGCTTGCCCACAGTGGCGTGCCCGGTGTAGCACATTCGATTGTTAACGATTTGGTAGTCGGGCATCGAGTGGGGCGCCACTTTTAAGCTGGTCTCATGATCACGACTGGCATGGCGTACCAACCGATGTCCGTTTTTTGTTTGACATAAGGAGTCATAAAGACGATGAATACCGAGCTGTTTGATATCAAGATTCGCGCCGTCGAGGGTGGCGTTACGGCTGCGGCTGGTTTTAAAGCCGCAGGCATCCACGCTGGGTTCCGCAAGAATCCCGAGCGCCTGGATTACGCGCTCGTCGTGCCCGATAAACCCTGTCCCGGTGCCGGCGTGTTTACCACCAATCGCTTTTGCGCGGCGCCCGTGCAGGTGAGCCGTGCCAACCTGGGCGGTGCCGACAAGGGCTACGGTATCATCGCCGGCGTTTCGGTCAACTCTGGCAATGCCAACGCCGCCACGGGTGAGACCGGCCTTGCATGCGCGCGCGAGACGTGCAGCATCGCATCGCAGGTCATCGGCTGCGAACCTCAGCAGATCCTGGTTGCCTCCACGGGCGTGATCGGCCAGATTCTGCCGATCGACACGTTTGAGACCGCCATTCCTGCTGCCTACGAGGCGCTCTCCGCCCACGGTGGCGCCGATGCCGCTCGCGCCATCATGACGACCGACACGCATTCCAAGGAGTACGCCGTATCCTACGTCAGTGAGGCTGCGGGTCATGCGGGCAATGTCTATACGGTAGGCGGAATGTGCAAGGGCTCGGGCATGATCATGCCCAACATGGCCACCATGATCGCAGTTATCACCACCGATGCCCCCGTCGAGCCTGCGGCACTTCATGCCCTGCTGCTCTCGACTGTCAAGCAGACCTTTAACAAGGTAACGGTCGATTCCGACACCTCGACCAACGACACCTGCATCATGCTTGCCTCGGGCGCCGCTGCCGCAGATGCTGAGCCTATCGTCGAGGGCTCCGATGCCTTCGACGAGTTGGCATATGCCGTGCATGAGGTGTGCGAGAGCCTGGCGCGCAATATCGCCGCCGACGGCGAGGGTGCATCCAAGCTTGTTACGGTCAACGTTACCGGCGCCGTGAACGACGAGGAGGCCGATATCGCCGCCCGTGCCGTTGCCAACTCGCCGCTCGTTAAGACTTGCATCGCCGGCCACGACTGCAACTGGGGCCGCGTTGCTATGGCGCTTGGCAAGTGCGGCGTGAAGTTTAATCAGGAAGACGTTTCCATCGACATGATGGGCATGCCTGTCTGTCGCGACGGTCTGACTGTTCCCTTTGACGAGGACGAGGCTCTACGACGTTTCGAGGCGCCCGAGATCGTGATCTCGGCCGACCTGGGCGCAGGCGACGCGGCGACGACCGTGTGGACCTGCGACCTCACGCATGAGTACATCTCCATCAACGGCGACTACCGTTCCTAGATTCCAGGCACGTTGCGCATCTTGCTGCGATTGCGGACAGCGGAGCACGGCGCGATAACGATATGAAAGACGAGGCAGATTATGAAATTCGCACGCGATTGTCGTTCGAGCGAATCCAACGAAGCAACCGCGCAGCTGCTGTTCGAAGCGCTGCCGTGGATTAAGAACCTGACCGGCAAGACGGTTGTTATCAAATATGGCGGAGCCGCCATGGTTGACGAGCAGCTGCGCCGCGACGTGATGAGCGACATCGTTTTGCTCAAGATCATCGGTATGCGCCCCGTCATCGTGCACGGCGGCGGCAAGGCTATCAACGAGGCGCTGAGCCATTACGATATTCCCGTCGAGTTTAAGAACGGCCAGCGCGTGACCACGCCTGCCACCATGGATATCGTGCGCGAGGTACTGGGCGGCAAGGTCAATCAGGAGCTGGTCGCGGCACTTAACCACCACGGCAACCTGGCCGTGGGCGTGTCGGGCAGCGATGCCGGCACGCTCATCGCCGAGCCGCTCGACCCCGATCTCGGTCGCGTGGGCAAAGTGACGCACGTCAACACCGACTATATCGAGCGCTTACTCGATAGCGAGTACATCCCCGTCATCGCTACCGTCGCGGCGGGGGAGGACGGCGGTTTCTTCAACATCAACGCCGACACCGCCGCCGGTGCCGTTGCCGCGGCGCTCCATGCGCATAAGGCGATCTTTTTGACCGATGTCGATGGCCTGTACAAGGACTTTAGCGACAAGGACTCGCTTATCTCCAACCTAACGCTCGACGAGGTTAACGAAATGCTCTACGGCGGCGAGGTCGATAAGGGCATGATTCCCAAGCTGCGTGCGGCTGTCGACGCGCTTACCGCTGGCGTGTTCCGAGCCCACATCATCAATGGCACGACGCCGCATTCGCTGCTCCTGGAGCTGCTGACCGATGCCGGCGTCGGCACCGTGATCCATTCCACCGAGACGGCTTACGAGTTCGATACGCATCCGCATCCGCTTTCGACGTTTGCTGCGCGTCTGACCGAGAACCTTGACGAGGTCGAGAAACTTCAGACGGTCTAGCTGACCCGCAGCCGCCCCATTCCTGCACCCATAGCCCCGCGCCGGCTGGCGCCCAACGAAAGGCATCCCATGTCACTTGCAGCTCAGCAATCGCTTGAATCCCATTACGTTATGCATACCTTTGGCCGCTCTCCGGTCGAGTTTGTCGAGGGTCACGGCATGAAGCTCACCGGCGACGATGGCCGTGAGTACCTCGACTTTCTTGCCGGCATCGGCGTGTGCAGCCTAGGTCATGGCGACCCTGCTGTGCTCTCGGCGCTCGAGGCGCAGACCAAAAAGCTCATGCATGTCTCCAATTACTTTTACATCGAGCAGCGCGGACAGGTCGCGGCGCTGCTGTCCAAGCTTGCTAACGACGACGTAGATGGTGCGCGCGTGCTTGCCGATGCCATTGCCGCCGGCGATGAGACCACGGCAGCTGCTCTTGGTGCCCCGGCTGCGGGCGAGCAGGTGTGGGAGACGTTCTTTGCCAATTCCGGCGCCGAGGCCAACGAGGGCTCGATGAAGCTCGCGCGCCTGTACGCCAAGCGTGCCGGTAATGGCGGCAACACCATCGTGTGCATGCGCGGCGGCTTCCACGGCCGTACGCTCGAGACCATTGCCGCCACCATGCAGGATTGGCTGCAGGACAGCTTCCGCCCGCTGCCGGGTGGCTTTGTGGCCTGCACGCCCAACGATGTCGATGAACTGCGTGCGATCTTTAAGCAGCTGGGCAGTGAAATATGCGCTGTAATGCTCGAACCGATCCAGGGTGAGAGTGGCGTGCACCCTATGACCGAGGAGTTTATGGCGGCAGCGCGCGACCTGGCACACGAAGTGGGCGCCGTGCTTATCGCCGACGAGGTCCAGTGCGGCATCTTCCGCTCCGGCAAGCCATTTGCGTTCCAGACCTATGGCGTGGAGCCCGACATCATGAGCCTTGCCAAGGGCATTGCTGATGGCGTGCCCATGGGTGCCGTCGTGGCAAAGAAGGAGATTGCCGACGTGTTTAAGCCGGGCGACCACGGCTCGACCTTTGGCGGTAGCTGCTTGGCCATCGCGGCGTGTGCCGCGACGCTCTCCGCGCTTGTGCGCGGCGATTATGCCGAGCATGCTGCCAAGGTGGGTGCCTATATGGAGCAGGCGCTGGCTAAGCTTCCGCATGTGGTAGAGGTGCGTGGCCGTGGCCTGATGCTCGGCTGTGATTTGGATGATGCCGCGGGTGACGCACATGATATTGTTGCCCGCGCGCTGGCCGCCGGTGCCGTGATTAACGCTACGGGTGCTCATACGCTGCGTTTCTTGCCGCCGCTCGTCTGCGAGGAAGCCGACGTGGACAGTCTGATCGAGATCCTGTCGGGTGTCTTGGGCTAACGCAGCGTAATAACTCAATTTGGATCGGGTTCCGGACTGCTGGGTGTGTCATATGCGGCATGATTTGGCGATCCGGAGCCCGTTTTGTTGCTGATTTGCGATGGTCAAAAGTCCCTCTGGTCAAAAAATGCCAAATATGAGTACGGGCACTAATTCTGTAGCATATAAATTAGACACAATTTGACGAATTGGACCGCATATGTCCAGTTTTGCTGTCAGAAAACATGCTCATCTGGACCGTTAGCCGTTGCTTTGATGTCAGATTTGCCCTTTGGGACCTCGAAAATGCTGTTACAAAAGAGGTAGCAGTACTCATATTTGGCATTTTTTGACCACTGCCCTTGAAACGAGTGAGCTGTGGGGGTCGCGCGCGCAGACGTGGTGTAAGAGTGTCCTGAGGTCCGTCGCTGCAAGTCCCGATGTTACTCCTTCTTGAGGCCGCGCTTCTCGACTATCTCGTCCACTATCTCCCTGGCGCGC
>DBGDDN010000007.1:0-9429 GCA_048343195.1 Collinsella sp. | reverse complement strand
AGGAGGGCCTACGAGGCATGGGTCGAGGCCGGACTTCCGCTCGATTGGGACAGGCAAGCCTTCGAGGCCGAGCGCAAAATGGATTCTAAAAAACACCTTGCCAAATAGGAGCGTCAGGACGAAAGAACCCCCGCCGCACGCAGTGCGCAGCGGGGGTTCTTTCATGTCCGAGGACGTCCGCGAAGGTTAGCCCTCAGATCCTGCGGTGGGAGACTTAGGCCTCGTTGTACACCGTCTTGAGCTTCAGCAGGTGCTGATAGCGGTCCATAGCGGCCTGCTCATTCTCCTTGAAGAGCTCCTCGGCGCGCTCGGGGAAGGAACGCGTCAGCGAAGCGTAACGGGCCTCGTTCATCAGGAACTCCTGATAACCGCCCGCGGGCTCCTTGGAATCGAGCGAGAACTTCTTGCCGGCAGCAGCCTCGGGGTTGAAGCGGAAGAGGTTCCAGTAACCGCACTCGACAGCCTTCTTCATCTCGGCCTGGCAGTTCTGCATGCCACCCTTCTTGATGGAGTGCATCTCGCAGGGGCTGTAGCCGATGATGAGGGACGGACCGTCGTAGGCCTCGGCCTCGTGGATGGCCTTGAGGGTCTGAGCCGGGTTGGCGCCCATGGCGACCTGCGCCACGTAGACGTAGCCGTAGCTCATGGCAATCTCGGCCAGGGACTTCTTCTTGGTCACCTTACCGGCAGCGGCGAACTGAGCGACCTGGCCCAGGTTCGAGGCCTTGGAGGCCTGACCACCCGTGTTGGAGTAGACCTCGGTGTCGAAGACGAAGACGTTGACGTTGTGGCCGGAAGCCAGGACGTGGTCCAAGCCACCGAAGCCGATGTCGTAGGCCCAACCGTCGCCGCCGAAGATCCAGAAGGACTTCTTGGTGAGGTAAGCCTTGTCGGCGAGGATCGCCTTGGAAGCGTCGCAGCCGCACTTCTCGAGCTCGGCAACGTAGGCAGCAGCAGCGGTCTTGGAGGCCTCGGCGTCGTTGACGGAGTCAATCCAAGCCTGGCCGGCGGCCTTGAGCTCATCGGACGGACCATCGGCAGCGATGATGTCCTGGGTAGCGGCGATCAGCTTCTTCTGGACGGCCTCGTAACCGACGGCCATGCCCAGACCGTGCTCGGCATTGTCCTCGAACAGGGAGTTGTTCCACGCCGGGCCGTGACCGTCCTTGTCCTTGCAGTAAGGAGCGGTGGCAGCGGGGTTGCCCCAAATGGAGGAGCAGCCGGTGGCGTTGGAAATGAACATGCGGTCGCCGGCGACCTGGGTCACCAGACGTGCATAGGCGGTCTCGGCACAGCCGGCGCAGGAGCCGGAGAACTCCAGGTAGGGCTGCTTAAACTGGCTGCCCTTGACGTTGGCCGCGATGAGCTCCTTCTTCTCGGAGACGTTCTCGACCATGTAGTCCCAAACGGGCTGCTGGTCCATCTCCTGCTCGGTGGGAACCATCTCGAGGGCGCCCTTGGGGCAGACCTTGACGCAGTTGGTGCAACCCATGCAGTCGAGCGGGGACACAGCCATAGTGAACTTCATGCCCTTGGCCTTGGGGCCCATGGCGTCGAGCGTGCGGGTAGCCTCGGGCGCGGCGGCAGCCTCGTCCTCGGTCATCGCAAACGGACGGATGGTGGCATGCGGGCACACATAGGCGCACTGGTTGCACTGGATGCACTTGGTCTCGTCCCAGTGAGGAACGACCACGGCGACGCCGCGCTTCTCGTATGCGGAGGCGCCCAGCTCAAACTGGCCGTCGGCGCAACCGACGAAGGCGGAAACGGGCAGGCTGTCGCCATCCATGCGATCGATGGGCTCGAGCAGGTTCTTGACCTGCTGGGCGATGGAGGACTTGGTCTCCTCGGAGAGCTCGACGGGAGCGGCATCCTCGGCGGTAGCCCAGTCGGCCGGAACCTCGAACTTACGGAAGGCGGTAGCGCCGGCATCGATAGCCTTATGGTTGGCGTCGACGATGGCCTGGCCCTTCTTCATGTAGGACTTGGTGGCCGCGTCCTTCATGTACTGCAGGGCGTCCTCGGCGGGCAGGACCTTGGCCAGCGCGAAGAAGGCGGACTGGAGCACCGTGTTGGTGCGCTTGCCCATGCCAACCTTAGCGGCCAGGTCGATAGCGTCGATCAGGTAGACGTTGACGTTGTTGTTCGCGATGTAGCGCTTGGCCACGGCGGGCATGTGCTCGGCGAACTCCTCGTCGCTCCACTGGCAGTTGACCAGGAAGGTGCCGCCCGGCTTGACGTCGCGGACCATCTTGAAGCCCTTAACGATGTAGCTGGGGTTATGGCAGGCGACAAAGTCGGCCTTGGTCACGTAGTACGGCGAGCGAATCGGGGAATCACCAAAGCGCAGGTGCGAGACGGTGACGCCGCCGGTCTTCTTGGAGTCGTACTGGAAGTAGGCCTGGACGTACTTGTCGGTGTGGTCGCCGATGATCTTGATCGAGTTCTTGTTGGCGCCGACGGTACCGTCGCCACCCAGACCCCAGAACTTGCACTCGATGGTGCCGGGGGCTGCGGTGTTGGGCGCATCCTCGGCCTCGGGCAGGCTCAGGTTGGTCACGTCATCGACAATGCCGATGGTGAACTCGCGCTTGGGCTCGTCCTTCTTGAGCTCCTCGAAGACAGCGAACGCGGACGCGGGAGGCGTGTCCTTGCTGCCCAGGCCATAACGGCCGCCGACGACCTTGATGCCCGTCTTGCCGGCCTCGTAGAGAGCGGAGACGACGTCCTGGTAGAGCGGCTCGCCGATGGAACCCGGCTCCTTGGTACGGTCCATGACGGCGATCTTCTGGACGGTCTCGGGGAGAACGTCGACGAAGTGCTTGATGGAGAACGGACGGAACAGACGAACCTTGACCAGGCCGACCTTCTCGCCGTGAGCGTTGAGGTAGTCGATGACTTCCTCGAGCACGTCGCAGAAGGAGCCCATGCACACGACGACGCGATCAGCATCGGGAGCGCCGTAGTAGTTGAACAGGCCGTAATCGGTGCCGAGCTTCTCGTTGATCTTCTTCATGTAGCCCTCGACGACGGCGGGAAGCTCGTCGTAGACCTTGTTGCAGGCCTCGCGGTTCTGGAAGAAGATGTCGCCGTTCTCGTGGCTGCCGCGGGTGTGCGGGTGCTCAGGGTTGAGCGCGTGGTCGCGGAAAGCCTGGACGGCGTCCATGTGCACATCCTCGGCCAGATCCTTGTAGTCCCACATGGCGACCTTCTGGATCTCGTGGCTGGTGCGGAAGCCGTCGAAGAAGTTAAGGAACGGGGTCTTACCCTCGATGGCGGCAAGGTGAGCCACCGGCGAGAGGTCCATGACCTCCTGGACGTTACCCTCGGCGAGCATGGCGAAGCCGGTCTGACGACAGGCCATGACGTCAGAGTGATCGCCAAAAATGTTCAGGGCGTGGGAAGCGACGCAACGCGCGGAGACGTGGAAGACGCCCGGGAGCTGCTCGCCCGCGATCTTGTACATGTTCGGGATCATCAGGAGCAGACCCTGAGAAGCCGTGTAGGTGGTGGTCAGAGCACCGGCGCCCAGCGAACCGTGAACGGTACCGGCTGCACCTGCCTCGGACTCCATCTCGACGACCTTGACCGGGGTGCCGAAGATATTCTTGCGACCCTGGGCCGCCCACTGGTCGACATGGTCGGCCATCGGGCTGGACGGCGTAATGGGATAGATTCCCGCTACCTCGGTGTACGCATACGAAACATATGCGGCCGCCTCGTTGCCGTCCATAGACTTAAACTTACGCGCCATATACCCCTCTCCTCTCATATAGGTATACAGGCCCCGGCGATCGCCGGGATGTTGGCGTGATGGGATTTTCGCTGTTGCTTCCAATCATCTGGCAGGCAGGCTCAGCAGCAGGTACATGGCGTGGAGAGAAGGCATGCCGAGGCGAGGAGGGCTGCACGCGCTCCACAAGCCCAGCTACCCGTCTTGCACATGACCGAGCGCCGCAAAGGCCGCATGCCGGATGCTCCCGGGCACGCCCCGGCGATGGGAAGCGCCCGCAACGGAAATCCGCATGCGGGTTTATTGTACCCCGCCGTCAAGTGTAATTTCGGCAAATATAGGCGGGCGGTAAAGGTTTACCCCGACTGACCGCCAAGGGGCGAAATGGCCCCTCGTCCCAAGCGGCCGGCCCTGGCGCGCCAAGGAGTGTCCCCAAGTGCCGGCAGAAAAGGAACGTCCCTAACTGCCGGCTAGAGGGCACCGAAGAGGATGGCGTAGGTAGTGGATTCGCCGAGCTTGAGCTCGTCGCCGGGATTGAGTTGGGCGGAACGGCCGGGCTCGACCTGAATGCAGACGCGCGTGGCCCCGTTTACCACCACGGTTCCGTTGGTGGACGACAAGTCCTCGACGTGCCAGATATTTTGAGCATCGCACCAGATATGGGCATGGCGGGCCGAGACATCGTCGCCGACGTCGGTAATATCGCCCTCACCAGTGGCCAGCGCGCCAATCTCAACACCCTGCTCGCTCGGCTGAATCCAGCGCGGGGCGCTCACGACAAAACTGTTTTGCACGCGCAGCAAGCCCAAGGGGTGCGCCGGGGCGGGTTCGCGTTCGCTCGCAGTCAGCGACATGCCAAGCGAACGCGGCGTGGATGTGCCTCCGCCACAGGTCGCGTGTGCGTAGTCGATGGCATAGTTCACCGAGGACCGCACATCCGCCGAACAACCGACGGCAACAAACAGCACCAGCACGGCCTCGGCGCGCTCGGCGGGCATGAGTTCCGCCGCCTGGGACAGGCGATCGAGCGCGTTGCGATAGAGATTCGTGTCCTGGTGGCACTCTTCGAGCGCGCGTACCATCGGTTCACCTGCAGGACCGCACACCATATTGATCACAGCCGTGGAGTCCATGGGATTGCGCTGGCGCAGGGCCAGTTGCGACATAATACGCGCAGCCGAGGTACCGTATTCGGCAAAGTAGCGCTGCTGAAGCGTGCCGACCGGTGCGCGAACGATAAAGCGGGAAACCCAAGAGCGATCGGCGGCTCGGCTCTGCGGGCTGCGGCCGTCGGCGAGCGGACGGGACGAAAGCACCAAGCCGCACAGCTCGATATGGCTCAGATGCGCCGCGCGCTTAAAGATGTCAAACATGGCCCCGCATGGGGTGAGCTCAACTTGAGATGCCATGACCTAGGCCTCCTTGGTCGTAGAAATAGAATCGGACGATACTTCGACAGGTCCGCCAAAAGTACGGGCAGCTGCGGCTCCACCGGCAAGCGGAGTCGCCATCTGGACTTTTGTGCGTCGCGGTGCCGAAACGGGAAGTTCAAAGGCAAAGCCCATCGCAAGCAAAAACCACGTAAGCGTATAGGTTGCAACCAAAGCGGCAACAAGGCCGCCCATCACGGCGCGTTGGGAAAATACGCTACATGCAGCCACAACCAGCACCGGAACCTCGCAGGCAGAAAGCGCAAGCACACCCTGCAGGAAGCCCGAGCGCCGATCGCGCGCAAGTGCCCCCGCGGCAACGCCGGCTATGCCTGGCAGCGCCAACGCCAGTGCGGCAATAATACCCGGTAGCGACCCAGACCACACGAGCGATCCCAAAGTCGCCGTCACGCGAGCGCCCGACGCCAGCAGCGCGGCCGAAACCACGACCACAGCCCAAACCACGCCACAGACGACCGTCGCGCCGGCCATCAGCGCGCGACGAACCGCGCGGCCGGACGCATCCATGGGGCACGGCGTGAGCGGCTCGCCGCGGAGCGAACGACCGACATTTTGCGCATAGTGGTCACAAAACGCCGAGAGCGCCGCCTCGACCGCCGCCGGCTCGGGACGATCTTTTTGATGGCTGGACAGACAGGCCATCACCACGTCGAACAGCTGGGCATCGACAAACGCCAGCGCATCGCGTAGCTCTTCGGAATCCGGCTCAAGCCCTAGCTGCTGGGCCTGCTCGGCCGCGGCGAGCGCCACATCGGGCTCACGACGAAGCAGCTGAGTCAAATCACAACCGGGCGCATGGACACCAATGGGATAGTCGGGCCGCGTGTCCATCTTGAGACGATAGGGGCTGGCGATGTCGCGCGTCTTTTTGCGCGAGCCCGAGGTGCCCGAAGTGCCCGGCGCGGCTTCGTATGGCGCGACGCCGGCAATGAGCTCGTAAACCGTGCTTGCCGCGGCATAGACGTCGATCGCCGGCGACATACGCAAAGCGCGCAGGTCGGGAATATCGTCGGTGAGCATCTCGGGCGGGGCATAGGCAACCGTCGCGCGACGCAGCGTGGCATAACGCTCCGTAAACGACGCCTTGCCGCCGGTACCGGCCACGGCCGACGCAGGCTCGAGCGCCAGCGACGAGCCAAAGTCGATCAGGCACAGGTCAAAGGTGCCCTCGGCAAGCTGCCGGTCAACCGGCAGACGCGCCGTACGCACCATAATATTAGCGGGCGAGATATCGCGATGGACAAAGCCCTCCCCCACCAGGCTCATGCGGCAGAGCAGGTCGAACAGGTCGCGCCCCAAGCGCGCCGCCACAAGCGGCGATAGGCGGCCGGCATCGTCCACGGCAAAGCGCGAGCGCAAGCGGGCGAGCGTCTCGCCCTCGACCCATTCCATGACAATTGCAGGCACACCGTCAACCTCGCCCCAGCCATAGAGGCGGGGAAAGCCCTTAAGGCCCGAAAGGGCGCGATGGCATTCGTATTCCTCGCGAAACGCTGCCTTGAACTTGGCGACCAGCGCCTCATGGGCGGCATCGTCGTCAAACTCATCGCGCGCCGGCAAGATGAGCTGCTTGAGCGCCACGGCCTCGCCTTGGGCGTTGACGGCACGCGTCACGCGGCCGATACCGCCACGGCGCATGGTGGCATCGTCGGCAAACAGTATCGTAAAACGACGCAGATAGGCAGGCAGTTCGTCCTGACCGAGCGCAATGGCCGGCTCAAACCCGTCGACACGCGCCAGGCGCAGGCCGACCATGGGATCGCGACCGAGCGATTGTGGTGTGGTGGATGCAAGATCGGTCATCATAGGGCAAGCGCCGCCACGTTATTGTTGAAGTTACCGAGCGCGACGTCATCATCGCCGTAATGGCCGACCCATTGACATAGGTTGGTGTAACAGCCCCACAGATTGGCATACTGCTGATACCACTTTGACCGGGGCGAGAATGTCTGACGACCGAACTCGGCGCGGATGACAAACATCTCCCCGACCAAGCTGTCGCACGGCCTGGGATCCCCTGTAGAGTTATAGGTCGAGACCACTTCATTGGCACGAGAAACGTAGCCGTCGAGCATGTTGTACTTAGTCACGAGCCAGCTGTGAATGCTCTCTTCCTCAGCAGCGGAAAGGCCACCGGAGTTTGCATCGTTGTCAGTGTTGCCGCCCGTCGAGGCGCCATTTCCAGACCCTCCGACAGAGGAACCCGACCCAGAACCGCCGCCCGAACTCGGCGAATCCGAGCCGGAGCCAGAAGTATCCGAGCTACCGGGCTTTCCGGACTGCTGGGCGTCCTGTTCCTTCTGCTGCTCGACCTTATTCACCGTTGCCGCCACGCTATTGTTGGACAACCGATCGATGATCTTGGTGTTGGTGAGCACGATGGTCTTGCCGTTTGGCAGCGTAACCTCGTTGTCCGGAGCCTCGGCGCCATCTGCGTCGTCAACGCCAAACACAACGTGTGCGACCACGCTCGCCCAGGCATATCCGGTTGTAGTTCCCAGGTCGCTTTTCGCCTTGCTTCCCACATGCGCCTCGCGCGCGGCGTGCGCCTGCACCATAGACGGCACGGTCATGCCGTAGGCAGAAACACCGGCCACGACCAGTACCAGCGAGCAAGACAGCAGCGCGTACGCTCGCGGCGCCAAGCCCAGTCGGCGTCGCATGCGCACCGCGGCGCCGCGCTTTGTCTGAGTGCCACCGGGCCGCATGCGTTCTCCTCTAACAAAAACACGCCGCTCGGGAGCGGCGCATTCATTTGAATCCATATTTGAGTGTATCAGCGAACCCAAAAGGTTGCGCAACGAATGGGCAAATTAAGGATGTGAACGGAAGCATCCATGCGATAAGCGGATACAAAGCATCTTTGTTGCACAACAAACTTACAGTCGCACAGGGAAATTATGACTACCCCGTGCGTCGTGAGGAAAACATACGGCAGGAGCAGGCTCGCCACCTAAATCGTGCGGCGGGCCTCGATGGCGCGGCCAAGCGTAAGCTCGTCGGCATACTCCAAGTCGCCGCCCACGGGAAGGCCGCTTGCCAGACGCGACACCTCGACGCCCAACGGCTTGATGGTACGGGCCAGATAGCTCGCCGTGGTCTCGCCCTCAATATTGGGGTTGGTGGCGATGATGACCTCGTGGATGTCCTCGTGGCCCAGACGCGCCAGCAGCTCGCGGATGTGCAACTGCTCGGGACCTATCTTGTCCATGGGGCTGATCACGCCGCCCAGCACATGGTAGAGGCCATGGTAGCTGCCCGTGCGCTCAATCGCCTGGACGTCGCGCGGCTCGCCCACCACGCAAATGCGAGTGGTATCGCGCATCGGGTCCTGGCAGATGGAGCACTCGTCGGCCGTGGCGTAGTTAAAGCAACGGCTGCAAAAGTGGACCTCCTGCTTAACCTCCAGGATGGCCTCGGCCAGGCGGCGGGCCTCCTCGGCATCGGCCTCGAGCAGGTAATAGGCGATGCGCTGGGCCGACTTGGGGCCAATGCCCGGCAGGCGGCCCAGCTCATCGAGCAGTTTTTGCAGACTGTGATTCGCATTCATATATATGCGTGTCTTAGAACGGCATGCCCGGGATGTTGAGGCCGCCGGTGATGGCGCCCATCTGCTTGTTGGCGAGCTCGTTGACGCCGCGGACGGCCTCGTTGACGGCAGCCATGATCATGTCCTGCAGCATATCGACGTCCTCGGGATCGAGCGCATCGGGATCGATGGTGAGATTGACGAGCTCCATCTCGCCGTTAACGGTCACCTTGACCATGCCGCCGCCGGCAGAGGCGTCGACGGTCTGGGACTTGAGGTTCTCCTGCGCGGCGGCAAGCTGCTCCTGCATCTTACGAGCCTGCTTCATCATCTGCTGCATGTTCATACCGGCCATGATGGCTCCTTTACGTGCGGCCGCACGCCGAGCTGCAAGGGCAGCCGGAGCACGGCGGAACTTTCAAACTCAAAAATCGTACCACGGCGCGCGGCCAGCGAGCGGGGCGGTCACGCTACCTCAGTCGATATACATGTCCTGGAGTGCAAGCCGCACCCAAAAATTATGCAAAGTTGAATAATTCGCATCTGCATAATATTGAAAGCTAAATCTTGTAGAGCCGGAATCCGACATTTTATGCGTGGTTGATTTTCAATCTCAACGCAACAGCCTGAACGGACCCCGCGTTTCCGCAGCTAGCGCAACGCGGAAATAGCTCCCGGCACCTGGCCATCACTTCGTTTCCGCAGGTGGAGGGGCT
>DBGDDN010000006.1:0-7949 GCA_048343195.1 Collinsella sp. | reverse complement strand
AGCCCCTCCACCTGCGGAAACGAAGTGATGGCCAGGTGCCGGGAGCTATTTCCGCGTTGCGCTAGCTGCGGAAACGCGGGGTCCGTTCAGGCTGTTGCGTTGAGATTGAAAATCAACCCACGTGTCGCAGCGGAGCTGATTCAGTTGAGATTGCCTGAACATTCCGCCCCTCTTTACGCCCTCGGGTATACTCAAAAGCTACTGATTCGATTTGATGCCCAGCAACAGCAGAGGGGATAGTATATGTGCGGTTTTGTCGGTTTTGTCGGTGGGACGGATAACCAATCCGAGGTGCTCACCAAGATGATGGACCGCATCGTCCATCGCGGTCCCGACATGGGCGGTCAGTTTATCGACGGCCGCGTTGCCCTGGGCTTCCGCCGCCTGTCGATCCTCGACCTGACCGAGGCCGGCGCTCAGCCCATGGCCAATGAGGACGGCAGCGTCGTCATTGTCTTCAACGGCGAGATCTACAACTTCCAAGAACTCCGTTCCGAGCTCGAGGCCAAGGGCTACAAGTTCCACTGCGGCGCCGACACCGAGAGCCTCCTGCACGGCTACGAGGAGTGGGGCGAGGCTGTCCTCGATCGCCTGCGCGGTATGTACGCCTTCGTCATCTGGGACAAAAAGAAGAACAAGCTTTTTGGCGCCCGTGACATCTTTGGCATCAAGCCGCTTTACTACTATCCCATGGCCGATGCGGGCGACGGCGCTCCGGGCGTGCTCTTTGGTTCCGAGATCAAGAGCTTCCTGGACTACCCGCACTTCCACAAGGCGGTCAACAAAAAGGCCCTGCGTCCGTACATGACGCTGCAGTATTCGGCAACCGAGGAGACCTTCTTCGAGGGTGTCTACAAGCTGCCGCCGGCGCACTACTTTACCGTCGATATCCCGACCGGCAAGATGAACATCGAGCGCTACTGGGATTGCGATTACTCTGCCGTCGAGAAGCCGTTCGAGGAGTACGTCGACGAGCTGGACGAGGTCGTGCACGAGAGCGTCGAGGCCCATCGCATCGCCGACGTCAAGGTCGCGTCGTTCCTCTCCGGTGGCGTCGACTCCAGCTACATCGCCGCTTGCCTCATGCCCGACAAGACCTTCTCGGTGGGCTTTGACTACAAGAACTTCAACGAGACCAACTACGCCAAGGAGCTTTCCGATAAGCTCGGCGTCGAGAACGTTCGCAAGATGATTACCGCCGACGAGTTCTTCGGTGCGCTCGAGGACATCCAGTATCACATGGACGAGCCGCAGTCCAACTTGTCTTCCGTGCCGCTGTGGTTCTTGGCCGAGATGGCCCGCAAGGACGTCACCGTCGTGCTTTCGGGCGAAGGTGCCGACGAGCTCTTTGGCGGCTACGCCTACTACGAGGACACGGTCCCGGTGCGCAAGTACAAAAAGATGGTGCCGCTGCCCATCCGTCGCGCGCTCGGTAACCTGGCGCTGCATATGCCGTACTTCAAGGGACATAACTTCCTGGTCAAGGGTGCCGAGATCCCCGAGAAGTCGTTCCTGGGACAGGCTCTGGTATGGCCGGAGCGCGAGGTCGACGGCGTGCTCAAGCCCGAGTACAACACCGGCGACGGCGCCTTCGAGCTTGCCGCTCCCATCTACGCGCGCGTGAAGGGTCAGCCCGAGCTGGTCAAGAAGCAGTACCTGGACATGAACATGTGGCTCCCGGGCGACATTCTGCTCAAGGCCGACAAGATGTGCATGGCGCACTCGCTGGAGCTGCGCGTGCCCTTCCTGGACCGCAAAGTCATGGAGTTCGCCGAGCACATTCCCGACCGCTACCGCATCAACGAGAACGGCAACAAACAGGTACTCCGCCACGCTGCCAACAAGTCGCTGCCCGATGAGTGGGCCACCCGTCCCAAGGTGGGCTTCCCGGTGCCGATTGTCTACTGGCTGCGCGAGCAAAAGTGGTACGACTATGTCAAGGAGTACTTCACCGCGCCGTGGGCAAGCGAGTTCTTCGATACCGATGAGCTCATGCACCTGCTCGATCTGCACTTTGCGGGCAAGGGCGATTTCCAGCGCAAGATCTATACGCCGCTCGTGTTCCTGGTGTGGTACAAGCGCTTCTTTATCGACGAGGACCAGCCCACTGTTCAGGCTGCCTAGCCTCGGCTTACGAACGCCTGCGCGTAACGGCTCCTCCGGGAGCCGTTTTTGCGTGGGTGCGTTTCAGTTACTATAAAAACCGTCCCTGCCAAATGGCTGAGAAAGGTGAAAGATGCACCATTCGGATTCCGCGACCGTGACCACGGTCGATACGCTTGCCAAGCTTCTCGATGTGTGCGGCGAGCTGCGCGCATCAGAGCAGGTTGACGAGCGTGCCGTGACCGGCTGCTCGTTTGATTCGCGCGCGGTCTCGGCAGGTGACGTATTCTTTTGCAAAGGTGCTGCCTTTAAGCCCGCGTTTTTGAGCATGGCGCTCGATGCGGGCGCCGTCGCATTTGTGTGCGAGGAGTCGCTGGTCGAGTCTCTGGAGCCGCTGGCGCAGGAGAGCGGTGCTGCGATGCTGGTTGTTGATAGTGTTCGCACGGCCATGGCCCTGTTGCCGCCGGAGGTCTACGACCGTCCCGACCACGACGTCAAGATCGTGGGTATCACCGGTACCAAGGGAAAGACCACGGCCGCTTTTATGCTCCAGTCGATTATCAAAGCGGCGGGCGAGTCCTGCGGCATGATCGGCTCGGTGAGTACCGACGATGGCATCGAGTGCTACGAGAGCACCAATACTACGCCCGAGGCCCCCGAGGTCTGGCGCCATATCGCCAACTGCCGCACGTCCGGTCGCCAGTCCATGGTCATGGAGGTTTCGAGCCAGGCGCTCAAGTACCAACGCGTCGAGAATCTGCCGTTTGACGTGGCGTGCTTCCTCAACATCGGCCGCGACCACATCTCGCCGATCGAACACCCCACGTTTGAGGATTATTTTGAGAGCAAACTCAGGATCTTTGACCAGGCAAAGACCGCCGTGGTGAATCTAGGCACCGAAGAGGTTGACCGTGTGCTAGAGGCAGCGTCGACGGCCGATCGCTTGGTGACCGTTGGGGTCGAGCATCCCGAGGCGAGCCTGTGGGCAAGCGACGTACGCATGGTCGGCTTTAGCATCGAGTTCAACTTGCATGGCCTGTGTGCCGACGAGTCCGAGACGGGGGAGAAGGTCCTGCTGGGCATCGCGGGCGACTTTAACGTGGAAAACGCGCTGGTCGCTATCGCCGCTGCGCGCGAGATCGGCATCGGTATCGAGGCTATCAAGAAGGGCCTCTCCAAACTGCGTGTGCCGGGCCGTATGGAGGTCGTGGAGTCGAAGGACGGCCGCGTGATCTGCGTCGTTGACTATGCGCATAACCAGCTTTCGTTCCGTTCGCTTTTCTCGTCGGTCAAGCGCGCGTTTCCCGCTAGTCCAGTCATTGCGGTGTTTGGCGCTGCCGGCGGCAAGGCGCAGGAGCGCCGCGAGCAGCTTCCGCGCGAGGCCGCACCATATTCCGACCTGATGATCTTTGCCAACGAGGACCCGGCTCACGAGGACCCGATGAAGGTCTGTCGCGAGCTTGCCGAACATGTTCCCGACGATACGCCGAACAAGATCATCCTCGATCGCGAAGCCGCTGTGCATGCGGCTTTCAAGGCGGCGCGCGAGGAGTACGTCAACCCCGATGCTCCCACCATTGTCTTGCTGCTGGCAAAAGGTGACGAGGAACTCATGCACGTGGGCGACGAGTTCGTGCCCATCGAGAGCGACCTTTCGCTGGCCAATCGCCTGATCGATGTTACCCAGTTTGACTAATGAACCATGATGGCGGCGGCGCCCTGAGTGCGCTGTCGCCATAAGCGTGTTCCCTCAATCAAAACATGCCGTCCAAGTCCAAATCCTTCTACGTAAACGGAGTAACCATGTCCCACAATACCCTGCCGACCGTCGCTGAGCTTTCGGGCGAGATGCGCGAGCGCTTGGCCACGGTCAAGTACGTCTTTACCGACCTGGATGCCACGATGCTTGCACCCGGCTCGTGCGTGCTACGTGACAACGACGGCAACCCCTCGACCAAACTCGTCGAGGCCGTCGTGGCGCTCGCTCGCGCTGGTATTCAGGTGGTTCCCACCTCGGGCCGCAACCGTACCATGATCCACGAGGACGCGCGCGTGCTCGGCCTCAACTCCTACATCGGCGAGATGGGCGGCCTGGTCATGTACGACCTCAAAGCCAACGATTGGGAGTATCTGACCGGCGACATGCCCTACGACCCCTCTTGCGGCCTCACGCCGCACCAGGTGATCGAGCAGACCGGCGTGTGCGAGAAGATCCTCGCCCGCTGGCCGCACAAGATCGAGTATCACAACGACATGTCGACCGGCTACAAGTACCGTGAGGTCACCGTCGGCATGCGCGGCGATGTGCCCGACGATGAGGTTCAGGCCATCCTGGACGAGGCCGGCTGCGGCCTGGTGTGGGCCTGCAACGGTCACCTGACGCATCTGTCCAAGCCGACGACGCTCGAGCTCGATCGCGTCGAGGACGGTCGCGCATTCAATATCAACCCCGCGGGCCTCAACAAAGGCGT
Source organism: Collinsella sp. (assembly GCA_048343195.1). Lineage (GTDB taxonomy): Bacteria > Actinomycetota > Coriobacteriia > Coriobacteriales > Coriobacteriaceae > Collinsella. Next base: position 3,375 of record DBGDDN010000006.1, on the reverse strand, counting down.
CGCCATTGCGCGCTTCTGCGAGCACCTGGGGATCGAGCGCGAGGAGACACTCGCGCTCGGCGACTCCGAGTCCGACTTCTACATGGCCGATCACGTGGGCACGTTCTGCTTGGTCGAGAATGGCCTGACGAGCGCCGGCGCGCCCGAGTTCCTGGCTGCTTGCGAGAACGCTTTCGTTACGCGTGGCAAAATTGTCGACGGTTGGGCGGCGACGGCAGAGCTGCTGGTCGCGGCGCGTTCGTAGCGCGCCGCCGCCGCACTTGGACATGTCTTTTCGAGAGAGACTGGTGAGGTAATGTCCGATATCGAGAATCCGGCAGGCGACACGCGCCCGATTGGCGTGTTCGATTCTGGTTTGGGCGGTCTGACGGTTGCGCGCGCCATCGCGACGGCGCTGCCGCACGAGTCCGTCTACTACTTTGGCGACACCAAACGCTGCCCCTACGGCACGCGCACCGAGGATGAGGTGCGCTCGTTTGCGTTGCAGGCGGGTCGTTGGCTTTCGAAGCACGACGTCAAGATTATGGTCATCGCCTGCAACACGGCGACCGCTGCGGCCTTGCGTCTGGCCCAGCAGGTGCTCGACGTTCCCGTGATCGGCGTGATCGCGCCGGGTGCCCGTGCGGCAATCAACAGCACCCGCTCGCGTCGTGTGGGCGTGCTCGCCACCAACCTCACCATTCGCTCGGGCGCCTACACGCGCGCCATTCAGGATCTGGATGCCGGCGTCGATGTATACGGCTGTCCTGCCTCGAGCTTTGTCGAGGTTGTCGAACACGAGCTCGCCTCGGGTGCACATCTGCAGGAACAGTGGCTTGAGAACGAGGACATCTTCGATACGCCTGCCGTGCGTGCGCTGGTGGGTGCCACGGTTGAGCCGCTGCGCGACCACGGTATCGATACCGTGGTGCTCGGCTGTACGCATTTTCCGCTGTTGGTGGGACCTATCCGCCATGCGCTGGGGCCTGGGGTGCGCGTCGTGAGTTCCGCCGAGGAGACCACGCGCGAGCTGACCGATATCCTCACGCGCCGCGAGCAGCTGGCGGGCGACGCCGCCGAGCCGCAGCATCGTTTTGCCACGACGGCTGATAACATTGCCGAGTTTGCGGTGGCGGGCAGCTTTATCTTTGGTCAGCCGCTCAAGAGCATCGAACATATCGATATCGATGAGCTGAAATAGATGTGAGGCAGCCGCCAAAGCCTTCGCCACATATTTTGCCGAAAGGATATTTCTATGGAGTACATGCAGGTCAACCGCGCCAACGGCCGCGCCGCCGATGAGCTGCGCCCCATCAAACTGACTCGCGGCGTCATGAAGCACGCCCACGGCTCGTGTTTGGCCGAGTTCGGTGACACGCGCGTGCTGTGCGCCGCCACTATCGAGGAGGGCGTGCCGGGCTGGCGAAAGGGAGCTAAGGCCGGCTGGGTGACCGCGGAATACGCCATGCTGCCGACGTCGACCGGCAAGCGCTGCAAGCGCGAGCATGCCAACCGCAAGGGTCGCTCCATGGAGATCGAGCGCCTTATTGGCCGCAGCCTGCGTACCGTCGTCAACATGAAAGCGCTCGGCGAGTACACCGTCACCGTCGACTGCGATGTGATTCAGGCCGATGGCGGTACGCGTACGGCGAGCATTACCGGCGCCTGGGTGGCGCTGCACGACGCCCTCGCCATGTGGGTCGAGGCGGGCAAGATCGAGCGCATCCCGCTTACCGGCCAGGTGGCTGCCATCTCCATGGGCGTTGTCGACGGCAATACGCTGCTTGACCTCGATTATTCCGAGGACAGCCACGCCGAGGTCGACATGAACCTCGTCGCCACCGACACCGGCGAGATGATCGAGCTCCAGGGCACCGGCGAGCAAGCGCCCTTCGACCGCAAACGCCTCAACGCCCTGCTCGACCTGGGCGACAAGGGTATCGCCGAGCTCATCGAGCTCCAGCGCCAGGCCCTCGCCTAACCTACCAAAAAGTGACAGGTTTATTTTGGCAGATTTTATCTGGGAAAACGTCGAAGTATAAGACTGCCGTTGATTGATAGGGGAGAGGCGGAGGCCCTCGTCGCCCTCGGCGCGGCATTGCTATAGAGACAAGGAGGCCAGCCATGGCACTTGAGAAGATTGACATCGACACCCTTGACCCGGCGGCGACCATCGTCGTGGCAACGGGCAACGCCCACAAGCTCACCGAGATCGAGGCCATTTTGGGCAAGGTCATGCCCGAGGTGCGCTTTGTGGCGCTCGGCCAGCTGGGCGATTTTGAGGATCCCGAGGAAAACGGCACGACGTTTTTGGAGAACGCCATCATCAAGGCGCAGGCTGCGGTCGAGGAGACGGGCCTTATGGCCATCGCCGACGATTCCGGCCTGGTCGTCGACGCGCTGGGCGGCGAGCCGGGCGTGTATAGCGCGCGCTATGCGGGCGTTCACGGTGACGATGCCGCCAACAACGCCAAGCTGCTCGTTAACCTGGAAGGTGTGGCGGACGATGAGCGCACCGCGCGCTTTATGAGCGTCGTCGCGCTCATCGACACGGACGGTTTGGTCACCTATGGCGAGGGCGCCTGCGAGGGCGTTATCGCGCACGAGGGCCGCGGCGATCACGGCTTTGGCTACGACCCGCTGTTCCTGCCGGTCGACACGCCGGGCAAGACCATGGCCGAGCTGACGGCGGACGAGAAGAACGCCATCAGCCATCGTTTCCACGCGCTCGAGCATCTGTCCGCCAAGCTGACGGGCGAGGAGTAGGCCGTGCGTGCGGTGGTGCAGCGCGTACTCAACGCCGGCGTGACGGTCGACGGCGAGTGCGTGGGCCGCATTGGACGCGGCTACCTGGTGCTGCTGGGTGTGGGCCATGGCGATACGCGTGCCGAGGCCGACAAGCTGTGGAGCAAGCTCCGCGGGCTGCGTATCAACGAGGACGAGAACGGCAAGACCAACTTGGCGCTTGCCGATGTCGACGGCGAGGTGCTCGTGGTGTCGCAGTTCACGCTGTTCGCCGACTGCCGCCACGGTCGCCGCCCATCGTTTACGGATGCCGGCGCCCCCGATGTCGCCAACGAGCTCTACGAGTACTTCCTGACGCTTGTGCACGAGGACGTTGAGCATGTGGCGCACGGTATCTTTGGCGCCGACATGAAGGTCGACCTCATCAACGACGGCCCATTCACCATCATCCTCGATACCGACAACCTTTAGGTTACGCGGTTTTACTAAACCGCGTAACAACTGGTCATGCGAGGTTGTCGTCTGGTACGTATTGGTTGATTTTCAATCTCAACGCAACAGCCTGAACGGACCCCGCGTTTCCGCAGCTAGCGCAACGCGGAAATAGCTCCCGGCACCTGGCCATCACTTCGTTTCCGCAGGTGGAGGGGC
>DBGDDN010000005.1:0-24495 GCA_048343195.1 Collinsella sp. | reverse complement strand
GCCGTCCTCCGATCTCCCGGGGCCGGCCGGTCCGGCCCTCAGGGTATCGGGTTCCCACATTCATCCGTACATGTACGGATGAATGTGGGAGGTGTTCGGATGAAGTCGATAATCAAGGTAAAGATTTTTCGACGCAAAAATGGAAGAAAAAGACGCCCCACATGTTTAAATAATGGCTAAACTTACCAATGTAAGGCACGTATAAATATTGACTGCGTGCCGGTTAGATAGCGAAAGAGCAGGATCGCGGTCTCTTGGGGAGGAGGCATCGATGACAGCAAATTCAAATAAATCTAAGCAAGGTAATAAAGCGGCGCATCGTGTGATAGCGGGTGTTTTGTGCGGAGCTTCTGTCTTGAGCTTGGTACTGTCGCTCGTCATGCCTCCGATCTCCCAGGCCATTGCTAATGATGCCCAGGCAGCCTCTACCGAGAAAACTGTAATGGGGGGGGTTCCTCAAGTGAGTCTACTGATGTAGACAACACTGGCGGGGATGTCGAAAACCAGAATAGTGACGAGGTCGAGGGCGGCGAGACTGGCGACGATGCTTCCGAGGCAGATCCGTTGTCTGATGACGCGGAAGCCGAGGGTGCTGCGCAACCTGCGGATGATGGAGAGCCCGTCTATAAGGTCGCTACTATTGCAAATGAAGGTGAGGCTCACGGACTTCAACAAGATACGGACGGTTACACGCTGCTGGAGAGTGACGATGATTGGACTACCTATCTTGCCATGGAGAAGAAGCCCGAAAAGCTGCGTCTTGCGGCTGATATTAGTTCGAGTACATCAATCACCATCAGCCAAAACACCACGATCGACCTTGCGGGGCACAAGCTTAATTACCGCACCGGCAGCAACGACACGTTCATTACGGTTAAGAGTGGCGCACTTACCATTGAGGACTCTGCAACACCAATCGATACGACTTCTCTTGTTGATGGTGATCATCCCGGCCAGCCCGCAATCATGGCATGGGATGCCAGCAACAAAGCTACTCTTACCTACTATGTGACATCAAGTGTGCCTAATGAGGACCGCCTTGGCACCACTGAAACCACAACTAAGCATGTCGTCAGCGGCTTCGGTGCAATTATCGGTGCGTCCGAAAGCGGATCGGTTCAACAGGTCATTTCCGTTCAGGATGGCGGTACGCTTAACCTCACCGGCGGTATGATCACAACGCCGAATAACTTGGCTAACAATGGCCATATTATTTTTGCCGAAGGCAAGAATAACGATACCCAAGTGAATATCAGCGGCGGCTATATCACTGGCGCGAATCTTAATCAGCAGCGCGGAGGCTGGGGCGGCGGCCTGTGCGTAGTAGGCGCGAAAGTCACAGTCAACATGACCAACGGCGTGATTGCCGCGAACAAGGCCGCTTCTGGTGGCGGCATTTATGCTGAGAATGCCACGCTGAATCTCTCCGGTGGTGTCATCTCGGGCAACGCTACGTATGCAAACACTATCAACAATGGAGATAACACCAATGATGGCGGTTACGGCGGCGGTGTTTACACCAAGGGCGCAAACGTTACCATCAGTGGATCTGCCACTATAACTAACAACCGAGCTAACGCTCGCGTTGCTGACAGTAACGTTTATAACAACGGCCTGCTCGGCGGCGGCGGCATTGCGTCTACCACCAATGGAACGCTAACTATGACGGGCGGCTCCGTTACGGCCAATTACTCCCATGAGGCTGGCGGCGGAATCTACGCTGGCTTTTGGAACCAGAAGATTACGTTCAAAATGACGGGCGGTACAATCGCGGGCAACGTGGCGGAGAACGCCGAAGGCGGCGGTCTGCGTATCAGCACTGATACGCACGCGACAATTGACGCTGACGCTGACGGCAAGATATATATCACCAACAACAAGACCATGACGGGCTCTAACTCTGGCGAAGGTCGCAAAGGCGACTGGGGCGGCGGCGGTATCTTCATTCAGAAGAACGGTAGACTCACCATTCTCAAATCGCTCATCACTGACAATAAGGCCGGTGGCTGGAGCGGCGGAATTGGCGCATGTCCTACGGGCGAGACGATCGTTTCACACTCCAATGGTGCTGCTATCTATGGCAATACTGATAACGTTGACCAAGATGGCGCTACATTGGATACACCCCATTATTCCGCTGGTGGCGATGGCAAAAAGCAAGACCAGGATCCTGATTACATCACGCCTGACTTCAAAAGCGCCGGCCATAAGGATTTCTTCCTGGTACGTAATAAAGATGGCGCGGATAAGACGATCGCTGTCGTTCTTGGCAAGATGCTCGGCGGCGGATCGGCTGGTTGGCAGGGCACTTGCGATGGAAATCCGATTACCATCGACCCAAATGGCGGTGCCGAGGCCAAGTACATGTTCGGTCTTGAGGCCCATCCGACTGATGAGGCCATGGGAAAGGCGAAGACAGCGGCTACGACCATCATCAGTGGTAACTACTCCTACACCCACGGTGGCGGCATTATGACCAACGGCGATCTTGTCGTTGGCGACGCCGCTGCCTTGGACGTGTACCCTGCAATTAAAGTCAAGGCCAACAAGTTCCTTATAAAGGATGGCGCTAAACAAGATCTCAAGAATCATTCCTATCAGTTTGAGCTCCTGGGCGCACCTGCCAATTCATCCAATGAACCATACTGGAATGAGGACGGCACACTCAACGCAAACGGATGCGAGGCGACGTCTGCGGTTACCGTTAATGAAGACGGTGAGATTGTCATTGATACTGCCGCGAACTATCAGTCGGGTAATTACGACCTTTACCTGGTTGAGGTCCCCATCAATGAGGAGGGCACCACATTCGATAAGACCATCTATAAAATTCATGTGAGCGTCAGCGCTAATCCGGTTACAACTAGCCTTTTGGGGATCAACATTAATCGCTATGTGGTTGATGCGAACACATCCAAAGTATCCGTCAAAAAGAAAAACGGTACCGAATTCACTGATTATGATGGCTTCTATAGCTGGAGCACGGATACGGCTGACAGTGCCGTCTCGACCGTAAAAATCGGCAACGGCTCCAATCCTGCATTTATGAACGAACTTGCTCCCTACAAGACCTCAGGCACCTGGACGCCTCAGGTGACCAAGAAGGTCGATGGCGGCGAGATGAAGAAGTTCAAGTTCAAGTTGTATGCTGAGAATACCGACAACACGGAGAAAACTTTTCAGCCCATATATACATATACTTCTGGGTCAGAAAACCCTCAGACAGTAAAGTTCAATCCGGTACAAATCGGCCCACTAGGCGTTGATGAGCTCGATAGCAATCAGCAGGCGAAGTTCACCTACTACATCCGTGAATGCCCCGCCGACGAGAACGAAGGCACCGAGCACGAAGGCTACAAGAACGACACAAAGACTTTCAAGGTCGTGGTGACGGCAAAGGATGACGGCAAAGGACATCTGACCTGCACGCCGGCCTATTACGAGGTCGACGCCAACGGCGCGGAAACCAAGACCGACACCCCCACCTTCACCAACACCTACTCCACCTCATTGCCCCTTTCTGGTATGTCGGGCGTCACTCTGACGTACCTTGCCGGCGCGGCGGTGCTTTGCGCTGCTGCGGCCTGGATGCACATTCGTCGCAAGGCGAATGCGAAGGGGGGTGAGCGTCGTGAATAAGAATGTTAGCTCCTTCCCGATCTTGTTTGCGCTGCTTGCCCTCTTGATCGGTACCTGCGCGGTTGTGTTCCCCGCTTCCGCGCAGGCCGCGCCGACCTCGAAAGGTTCCATCACGGTGAGCGGCGCCGTGGCGAGCAGCTACGATGCCTACCAGATCTTTAGCGCCGAGGTCGTCGACGGTGACAGCGACGCTAAGATCGCCACCGACCTCGCTTGGGCAAACGACGCCGCGCGCGACGCTGTCCTGCCTGTGCTGCACAGCGCCGGCATGCCCAAGTCCCAGACCACCGCGCAGGAAGCTGCCGAGTGGCTCAACGTCGATTCCCACCTTACGAGCGCGCTGAGCGCACAGCTCGCTCGTTCCCTCCAGAGCTCTGGCGCTGTGTCCGTGGCCCTTAACGCGGGCACGGCGGCCGAACTGCCCTGCGGTTACTGGCTCATCGTCGCCGACGACGATGCCATCGCCGAGGGCGAGGCCGGCACCGCGCCGATCATGGCCCTGGTCGGCGGCAGCGCCGTCACCGTCAAGCCCAAGGCGGCGACCCCCAAGGTGGCCAAGCACGTGCTGGAGGACAGCACCGCTGCATGGGGCAAGGCCGCCGACGCCGCGGTCGCCGACGACCTGTACTGGCGCCTCTCGGCCACGGTCCCGGCGGGTCTCACCGCCTACGACACCTACGCGGTGCAGTTCGTCGACGCCATGAGCGCGGGGCTCGATCCCTCCAGGGTCGCAGCGAGCATGCACGTGTACGTGGCGGCGGGTGCGGACGGCGGCTTCGACGCCGTCTCAACCGGCAAGGATGGGCGCGCCGGCACCGAGCCCGCCAAGGGCTGGACCGACATCACGGCCCAGTGCGCCACCAAGGTGGCCGCGGACGGAACCTTCACCGTGCGCACCGGCGACCTGATCGCCGCGCTCGGCGGGGCCGACGCCTTTGCGGCGGGCGCCCGCGTGGTCGCCGTGTACAACGCGCCACTCAACAGCGCATGTAACCACGGCATCGCGAAGGGCAACCCCAACGAGGTCTACCTGCGCTACCCGCGCTCTTCCTTTGCCGACCAGTCCGGAGAAGCCGGTTTCACCCACACGCCGAGCGACGACGCGTGCGCCTACACCTGGGATCTCGCGCTCACCAAGCGCGGCAGCGACGGCGACAAGCCGCTTGCCGGGGCGGTCCTGAGCATCGCCGACGACCGCGGTCGCACGCTGGCGGCCGACGGCACGTGGGATGCGGAGGGCAAGGCTACCGTCACCACGGGCGAGGACGGCCGCGTGACCGTCTCGGGCGTGGACTCGGGCAAGCTGGAGGTCCGCGAGCTCAAGGCGCCCAAGGGCTACACCGCCTTTGAGGGCGCGCGCTCCGTGACGGTCAAGGCCGAGGGCCTGGACGTCGACCAGGTGGCCGCCGCCAAGCCCAAGCTCACCATCACGGCCGAGTCGCCCCTGCGCGCCGACAGCGCGGACGGGTCGACGGGCAGCCTGGAGGCGTCGCTCATCAACACGCCCACCGGCACACCCCCTAGCATTACCACCGGAGGCTTTATGCCCTCGACTGGCGATATGGCAATGTACGCCGCGGCCGCCGCAGCGGTCGCCGGAGCCGCGCTCATCGTGGTCGCGCTCCTGGTCAAGCGGGGAGGTGGCAGCCATACAGAGTAGCCAATGGCCCCACAGAGAGCGGGGCGAGACATAACCAAGCAGATGCTTAGACACAGACAGATGGTTTTAGATCAAATGGATTTCAAGCAGAAAGCAGAGGAAAAGAAGATGAGTATGAGCAAGAACATCGCCCGCCTGGCAGTGACGGCAGGCCTCACAGCAGCGCTGAGCTTTGGTGGGGTGATGGCCCCGGTGACGATGGCGTTTGCTGAGGATGTGGCTTCTACTACGACCAACAGCATCACCATCAATAAGAACAATGCGAATGGCGATGTGAAGTACAAGGCTTATCAGATCTTTGAGGCCGATGTCGTGGATGAGGACGGAAAGACGGATAAGGTCGTTTCGAATGTTAAATGGGCATTTAATGACACTGATACCCAGGATGCCATCATCAAAGCCATCAATATCAATACGCCCGGTGCGCTGAAGACTGGTGCCAGTGCACAGGATGTTGCCGATTGGCTGGTTGCCAACATTTCCGGGAACACAAGTACAACGGTTCTCAAAGACACCGACTTGCTCAATACGCTTGCTAGACTGGTTGCGAAGCAGGTCTATCCGACCACTCCGAAGGACGCTACGGATGCTTCGTTTGCAGCAGGCACCAAGGTTTCTTTCGCCAAATCCGGTTATTACCTGTTTCTGACTGATGCGAACACTTTGGCTCCGGATGGGGCTGCCAGCAGCAAGAATACTGCCACTTCTCCGATTTATGCCGTTGTGGGCGCCGGCGATGTGGTGGTTACCGAGAAAACCAGCATTCCTACGGTTGAAAAGCAGGTACGCGAGGGCACGGGATGGAAAAATGTGAGCGACTCGTATATTGGCGAGGAGGTCGAATATAAGCTGACCGGCTCCGTTGCTAGCAACATCGATACGTTTAATAAGTATGAGTATGTATTTCAGGACACATTGAGCAAGGGCCTTGAGGTCGTGAAGGACTCCAATGGCACACCGAAGGACCTACACGTCTGTATTGTCGATAGCAAGACCAATGTTGAGAAGGAGGTTGTACACAACGCTACCAATGGTTACGAGGTAACTGTGACTCCCGATACAACCGCCGGAACTGAGCTCCTTAAGCTTTCTTTTGCTAACCTTAAGGCAGTTCAGGAAGCTAATGGAAATCCGATTAGCGTAAATGCTGACTCCAAGGTGGTCGTAACCTACAAGGCTAAGCTCAACAGTCAAGTCGAATACAAGGCCGACGGCACCACCAACGAAGTCAAGCTTGTTTACTCCAACGACCCCATGTCTAACGGCACTGGCACTTCCGAATCAAAGAAGGTCGCTGATTACGTCTTCGGCTTCGAAGTCACTAAGACCGACCCGAAGAACTCGTCTGCGCAGCTCGTTGCTGGCTTTACGGTCAAAATGACCAAGGAAGGGTCCGATAAAAAGGTTGAAAAATGGTTGAAGCAAGACGGCAGCTTCAGCAATAACCAAAATGACGCATATACGTTTGAAACCAAGGAGACGGGCAACAAGGTTTTTATTCCTGGACTTGTTGCAGGCACATATCTGATTTCTGAGAGCAAGACACCTGCGGGCTACAACACCATCCCCGACTTCGAAATCACGGTGGCGCCTAAATACAAGACAGACGGCACGCTTGAAAAACTCAATGTTACGTCCAATTCCAACATGGCCACTCCTACGACTGATGAAAATGTGACCACGACCAAGATCCCTGTCACCATCGAGAACAAGAAGGGCTCCGGCCTCCCGCTGACCGGTCTTAACGGCGTGACCTTCACTTGGATCGCTGGTGGCGCGGTGCTGTGCATCGGCGTGGCGCACCTCATCCGCAGCCGTAAGCAGGCTGAGGAGTCCGAGCAGGAGTAGCGCTCGCTCACCCATCCCTGCGGCAGGTGGGATGTGATGGCCATGAGACTTGCGGACACTTTTCTCGTCCATCGACGTTCTTGCTTCGCCATTTTCTTTTCGGGGCAGACTCCACACTGGAGTTTGCCCCGTTTTTTGGACAATACAGGCAGCCTCCACCGTCCGATGCGGACTCATCCGTCATCGCGTTTCTTGACTCGTATGAAGTTCGGTTTAAGGTCCGTAGGCGCACGCGCGGTGCGGACGGTAAAAGGCATTTGCGCCGCAAGCGCAAATAAGAATGCCCGGGGGTCGGATCCCGGGCATTTAACAAAAGCTGAAAACTAGGCCGCCCGCGCTCTCAATCATTTACGCGGGATGCGTCGTTTCCTAGAGACATTGTATCCCGAATCGCTCTGTCGATCCGAGATATTTTGAAAACTCAAATACGGGCCTCTACCTGACCGGGCAATGCCGCCAGGCTCCGCTGCTCAAAGGATCGTGTGTGTAACCATCGAACAAATGTTTGTCAAAATCGCGTTTACCAGCTGTAAGTGCGAGTGCTCGCAGTAAAATATCCTTGCGACGCATCCCGTGCGCGGGCGGCCGACGACTCGATCGGAGGTCACCATATGCTGAAATTCCTTAACGCGCTCGCCGCCCTCGCGGCGGTGGGCTCGTTCGTCATCGCGTTTCTTGACTCGTATGAAGTTCGGTTTAAGGTCCGTAGGCGCACGCGCGGTGCGGACGGTAGAAGGCATTTGCGCCACAACAAGCGCAAATAAGAATGCCCGGGGTTAGAGGCCCGGGCATTTAACAAAAGCTGAAAACTAGGCCGCCCGCGCTCTCAACACTTACGCGGGGTGCGTCGTTTTCTATAGACATTGTATCCCGAATCGCCCCGCCGATCCGGGACATTTTGAAAACTCAAATGCTGGCTTATGCACGAAAGGAATCTCGTTAATTCCGAAAATAATGTACAATTCCAATTAAAACTGGAATCAAACGAAAACGATGGAAATGAACGAAGCGCTAATCTACTTACAAGAAGCACTAGGCCTCTCCGCCAAGGCCAAAGTTTGGCCTGGATCCGCACGCTTGCCGCTGCATCTGCGTGCGATTGAGGTCCGCGTTGTTGACGCAAACGGTTTTTCGTTTTTGCTTGCAAGTTTGCCTACTGGCGTCGGGCTTCCCGAGGCTAAGAGGGTCTATAGTCAGCTAGCCTTGCGTGCGGAGACTCCTGTTGTCGTTTCGTTTCCTGATGCCGATGCACGTCAGCGCAAAGCATTGGTCGCACAAGGGATTCCCTTTGTCTGTCCCGGTAGACAGGCTTTTCTTCCATTTATGGGCACAGCTTGCACGGAGAGGGGCGGTGCCCGGTTTCGCAATCACGCGACCAAGATGTCGCCCAACGCGCAGGCTGCCGCAATCTGGGGAGCAGCCCAGGAGCCATATCGTCCCTATGACCTTTGTCGTGCGCTTGGGATTTCGGCAAGCCGCGCGAGTGAGGCCATAACCGAGCTTGTTGACAGGGGGCTCGCGAAGCGCGAGCGTCGCGAGCGACGTGTCGTTGTGTTCCCTGTTGCCGTTGATCTTCTGCTCAGTGAGCACATGGCAGAGCTCTCCTCGCCTGTCTCGAAGGTCTTTTTTGCAAGGAAGACGCCGCAGATCGACTATCTTGTTGACGCCGGGGAGACGGCGCTCGCTGCGCGTTCGATGCTCGCTGCGCCGGGTATGGAACAAAAGGCCGTCTTAAGAAGTGCATGGCGTCAACTGAGCGACCTCGAAGTCGCAGACGGGGAGTTGCCGGATAACGAAACGGCGTTGATCCAAGTGTGGCGCTATGCGCCCGTGTTTGCCGACTCCTCCCGCGTCGATGACATTTCGCTTGCGCTATCTTTGGCGGCAATCGACGATGAGCGAATTCAGCTCGAAGTCGATCGCATGTTTGGAAAGGAATATCCATGGCAAGAAGCGCTGTAGAAGGTCTCCAAGAATTTCAGCAGCATATGCAAGAAGCTGCAGGATCGTATGCCCTTATCGGCGGCACGGCATGCGACATTTTGCTCGCGGAGGCGGGACTTCCGTTTAGGGCGACTCACGATTTTGATGTGGTAATTGTCGCCGATGACCGGTTGCCTCAGACGGCAGAAGCCATATGGACTTTGGTGCGTGATGGCGGTTACCGCTGCGGCTGGGGCGAAGGCAAAGGCTCATGTTTTTATCGGTTCACAGAGCCTAAGAGGCCGGGTTACCCCCATATGATCGAACTCTTCGCGAAGTGCCCCGACTTTCTAAAGGGTCGTGAGGGGATTGATGTGGCGCCAATTCACGTTGATGAAAACATAAGCAGTCTTTCGGCAATTTTGTTGGACGATGCTTACTACAACTTGTTCCTTCAGGGAATTCGGACCGTAGGCGGCGTTTCGGTCCTGGGTACGGAATACATTGTCCCGTTCAAAGCGAAGGCGTATCTCGACCTAAAAGCTAGAAGGGAAGCGGGGGAGAACGTTGATTCGAAGAAGGTAAAAAAGCATAAACGCGATGCGCTGAGGCTTGCTCAGCTGCTTGGCGAGTCGGAAGGTGTCGACCTGCGCGGAGAACTGAAGGACGATATGATTGCGTTTGTTAAAGATTGTGAGGTGGGCGACGTCAATCTGAAACAGATCGGGGTTGCGGGCGCAACGATGGCGCAGTTGCTTGAGACGATGAAAGCAACATATGGCTTGATTGGTTGAGTGTGGTTACGTGGCCCGGACGGTGCAGTCTAGCTGCGTTGTCCGGCGCGGAAGCTCGCTAATCGGCTATTATTTGTTTAGACAACCTGAGCTATAGAGGAGTGACCGGCGATGGTGCAGGGCGCCAAACATATGAAGAGCAATAACGCCGCGGCCAACGGCGGCTCAAGCCCTCAACCCAAACCTCAACCAAAGCCCAAGCGTCGTCGCAAGCGGTTGCCGCGCTGGGCCGACCGTCTCATCACCATCGTCATCATCCTTATTGGCGTGGGCCTTATGACCTGGCCGTGGATCTTGGACCGGCTCGAGGCCTCGGGCGTGTTCAACCAGATCAGCACCGTGTCCAGCACCGTGGACGCGCTCTCTGCCGAGGAGCGCGAGCGCATCCTGCTCCAGGCACGCTCCTTTAACGAGCAGCTGGCGGGCGAGGCCACCGAGCTCCCCGCCGACCAGATCGAGCCCTATGCTCAGCAGCTCATCTTTGACCGCGACCCCATGATGAGCTGGGTCGAGATCCCCTCCATCGACGTGAGTATGCCCATCTACCACGGCACGAGCGAAGAAGTCCTTATGGCGGGCGTCGGCCACCTGGAGGGCACGAGCCTGCCGGTGGGCGGCACCTCGACGCATTGCGTGCTCACCGCGCACTCGGGCATGCGCAACCTGAGCATGTTCGACGACATTCACTCGCTGGAGCCCGGCGACCTGGTGCTGCTGCACACCATGAACAAGACGCTCGCCTACAAGATGGTGGACTCCGAGGTGGTGCTGCCCGAGGAGATGGAGTCGCTGACCATTGAGCCCGGCGCCGACAAGGTGACGCTCGTTACCTGCACGCCCTACGGCGTGAACGACCATCGCCTGCTGGTGCATTGCGTGCGCACCAAGTACAGCAAGAAGGACGTCGACAAGCAAAAGTCGCTGGCCGGCCGCCACTGGGGCAAGCGCGAGTTTGCCGTGCTTATCGTGGTCGTGGCCATTGTGCTGTTGCTGCTGGACATCGTGATCCATGCGGTCCGCAAGCGCCGCAAGGCCAAGGCCTCGGCATAAGACATTCTCCAGAACTACCACAATGGGGACAGGCACCTTTGTGGTGGTCGGGACTTCCAAACCATCACAACATTCGATGAAAATCTCGATTTTGGCGAAAAACATCGAATGTTGTGATGCTTTTCGTTGCGGGCGGGACGGTTCTCGTTGTGGGCGAGACGGTTTTCGTTGTGGGCGAGACGGTCCTCGTTGCGGGCGGGACGGTTTTCGCTATGGACGGTGCGGTTTCGCTGCAGAATCGCCAGCCCGCCGCCTGCCAACCGCCGCCCTCGTTACGTTTTCGCTGCATTTGGGTAAAGCACCTGCTCCAAGCGGCGTTGCCTTGTATACTAGAGCGGTTTATCTGTTATGCGGAAGGGAGCGCCTATGGCACTCAGCGAGAAAGATGTGCGCGGCATCGCCGAGTACGCAAAGATCGCACTGACCGATGACGAGCTCGCCCAGATGACGTCCTACATGAACGACGCCGTCCAGATGCTCGAGCCCGTCCTGCAATATGACTTGCCCGACGTGGAGCCCACGTTCCATCCCATCGGAAGCCTGTCCAACGTGATGGGCGACGACCTGCGCGAGCCCGAGCGCGATCTGCCGCTCGACGTCGCGCTCGAGAACGCCGGCAGCGCGCGCGACCGCTACTTCCGCGTGCCGTCCATTTTGGGAGAGGGGGAGAGCGAGTAATGGCGCAGAGCTTCGATTCCCTTACCGCCGCCCAGATCGCCGCGGGCGTTGCCGCCGGCGACTTTACCGCTACCGAGGTGGCCCAGGCCTCCCTTGCCGCCATCGAGGCGCGCGAGGGCGGGGTTCAGGCATTCCTGCAGGTGGCGCCCGAGCTTGCGCTCGAGGCCGCTGCGCGCGTGGATGCCGACCGTGCCGCAGGCAAGCCGCTGCCCCCGCTCGCGGGCGTGCCGCTGGCCATCAAGGACAACATGAACCTCGTGGGCACGCGCACCACCTGCGCTTCCCGCATGCTCGAGGACTACCAGAGCGTCTACACCGCCACCTGCGTCCAGCGGATGCTCGATGCCGGCTGCCTGCCCATGGGCAAGGCCAATATGGACGAGTTTGCCTTTGGTAGCTCCACCGAGAGCTCGGCGTTCCATCGCACCAACAACCCCTGGGATACCGAGCGCGTGCCTGGCGGCTCCTCGGGCGGCTCCGCTGCCGCCGTCGCCGCGGGCGAGGTCGCGCTCTCGCTGGGTTCGGACACCGGCGGCTCCATTCGCCAGCCGGCGTCGCTGTGCGGCGTGGTGGGCTTTAAGCCCACGTATGGTGCCGTGAGCCGTTACGGCGTGGTTGCCTTTGGCTCGTCGCTCGACCAGGTGGGCCCCTTCGGTCACACGGTCGAGGATGTCGCGCTGGCCATGAACGCGCTTACCGGCGCGGGCCACGATCCGTACGACTGCACCAGCCAGGATTGCGCCGTCGACTTTACCGAGCATCTCAACGACAGCATCGAGGGCAAGCGTGTGGGCATCATCCCCGCGTTTATGGAGGCCGAGGGCCTGACGCCCGAGGTCAAGGCCGCTGTTCAACGCGCCGCCCAAGAACTGCAGAACCAGGGCGCCGAGCTGGTCGAGGTCGACCTGCCGCACCTGGACGCCGCCATCGCCGCCTACTATGTCATCGGCCCGGCCGAGGCGTTCTCCAACCTGGCCCGCTTCGATGGCATTCGCTACGGCTATCAGGAGGAGGGCTGCGCCAACCTGTCCGATCAGAGCTCGCTCTCGCGCGCCCACGGCTTTGGCGCCGAGGCCAAGCGCCGTCAGATGCTCGGCGCCTACCTGCTGAGCTCGGGCGTGTACGACAAGTACTACTACGCCGCGCAAAAGGCCCGCACGCTCATCACGCAGGACTACGACGCCGCGTATGCCAAGGTGGACACCATCCTCATGCCGGCCTCGCCGCGCACGGCCTTTAAGTTTGGCGAGATCAGCGACCCCACGCAGATGTACCTCTCCGACCTGTACACCATCTCGCTCAACATTTGCGGCAACGGTGGCATCTCGGTGCCGCTGGGCTTGGGTGAGGATACTCAACTGCCCGTTTCTGCCCAGCTGGTGGGACCTGCCTTTAAGGACCGTCAGCTGCTCACGTTTGCCCGCGCCCTGGAGCGCGGCTTTGCCGATGCCGCCACGGGTGCGCCCGCGCTTTCCGTCGCGCCCGATTTTGCCGGGAAGGGAGGCGAGCTGTAATGAAGGAGCTTTCCGAGGTCCTGCAGGATTGGGAGGCCGTGATTGGCCTGGAGATCCATACCGAGCTCACCGCACTCGATACCAAGATGTTCTGCAACTGCAAGCTCAGCCACGATGACGAGCCCAACGCCAACGTGTGCCCGGTGTGCCTGGGCCTGCCCGGCGCCCTGCCGGTGCCCAACAAGCGCGCCATCGAGAGCATCGTCAAGGCAGGTCTCGCCACCAATTGCGAGATTCAGCGCCACTCGATGTTCTACCGCAAGCACTACTTCTATCCCGATATGGCCAAGAACTTCCAGACCACGCAGGGTCCGGTCGCCTTTGCCATGTACGGTCACCTGGATCTGGATGTGACCGGTCGCGGTGCCGCCGAGCGCCCCGACTGCGCGTTTGGCGAGGCCGAGGCCCAGAGTCTGGCGAGCGCTTCGGCCAACGCCGAGGGCCTGTCTACGTCCATGACGTCGACCATGCGCGAGGGCAACCAGCGTGCCGGCCACCTGGCCAGCTACGACGCGTCCAGCCTGCAGATGCCCGAGCGTCGCGAGGACGGTTCCTACACGGTGCCCATCCGCATCCTGCGCATCCACATGGAGGAGGACGCTGCCAAGATGGTGCACGTGGGCGGTGCCGAGGGCCGCATTACCGCCGCGGCCGAGTCGCTCGTCGACTACAACCGCTGCGGCACGCCGCTGATTGAGCTCGTCACCGAGCCCGATCTGCGCACGCCCGAGGAAGCGCGCCTGTTTATGGAGAAGCTCCGTCGCATCTTTGTGACGCTGGGCATTTCGGACTGCTCCATGGAGAAGGGTTCCATGCGCTGCGACGGCAACGTGTCGCTGCGCCGCCGCGGCGAGACCAAGCTGGGCACCAAGACCGAGCTCAAGAACCTCAACTCGTTTAAGAGCCTGCATGACGGCCTTGCCTACGAGATTTGCCGCCAGGCCGAGGTGCTCGAGGAGGGCGGCATCATCTATCAGGAGACCCGCCACTGGGAGCCCAGCCGCAAGCGCACCGTGGTCATGCGTGTGAAGGAGACGGCCGACGACTACCGCCTGTTCCCCGATCCCGACCTGGCGCCGTTTGATCTGGCCGACGAGTTCATCGACCGCTGCCGTGGCGAGATTCCCGAGCTGCCCGATGCCAAGCGCGCCCGTTTTGAGGCCGACTTTGGCATTAAGACGGCCGATGCCGAGCAGATTGCCGGCGACCCCGAGTTTGCCGACTTCTTTGAGGCTGCCGCTGCCGGTATGGCTGGCAAGGAGGTCCAAACGGTCGCAAACCTGCTGGTCAACGAGATGATCGCCTACCTTAAGGGCGCAAGCGTGTCGCTCGCCGAGTCCGGCATCGCGCCGGCTCAGGTGGCAGCCCTTGCCAAGCTGCTGGCGACCGATGCCATCAGCTCCAACCAAGCGCACGAGGTCTTTGAGGCCATGGCCCAGACCGGTGACGATCCCAACAAGATCGTCGACGAGCGTGGTATGCGTCAGGTGAGCGATGCCGGCGCGCTGCAGCTGATCGTGGACGAGGTGCTGGCAAACTGTGCCGAGCAGGCGCAGCAGTATCGTGACGGCAACCAGAAGGTCATCGGCTTTTTGGTGGGCCAGTGCATGAAGGCGAGCCGCGGCAAGGGCAACCCGAAGCTCTTCAACGAGTTGCTGAGAACGTCGCTCTCGTAAGCGGGAACCCGGGAGCCCCGGCAGGGCGGGTGCTTCCTCAAAATTTCGAACAGTCCTGCGCAAGACGAAGGCCACATTAAGTGGCCTTCTTTGCGTGCGGAACTCATTTTGAGGAAGCACCCGCCCTGCCGGGGCTCCCGGGTTCTGTGACGACTCGGCTGTTCGGGTCAGGCGGGCTGAATGGAATAGAGTGAATGGGCGCGCCGTCGGCGCGTCCATTTTTGTGCGGGTGACAAAGGGACTGTCCCTTTGTCACATTGCAATAAATGTGATGAAAGTGTGGCGAAATGAGCTTAAAACTTCTGTAAATGTGATAAATGTCACGTTTTACCTAGGGTAAAATGTGGGAAATATCACGTTTACGGAAGTTTCTTTGCGGGAGGTTCGGCCATGCAGCGAGATATCATTGCCAAGCTTAACGCTTGGAAAGCGTCAGAATATCGTAAGCCGCTTATCCTTAAGGGGGCGCGCCAGGTTGGAAAGACGTGGGCGCTTAAGGAGTTCGGCCGAACCTCGTACCTCAATTTTGTGTATCTGACGCTCGAGGAGCCGTCACCTGGGGTACAGAGCGAGTACGCTCAGTTTTTCGAAGGTACGCGCGATCCTCGACGGATCATCTCAAATCTTTCCCTGGCACTTGGACAGCCTATCGATCCCGGCGAAACGCTGCTTATTATTGATGAGATCCAGGATTGTCCTTCTGCAGTCGGCGCCCTTAAATACTTCTGTGACGAGGCCTCCGAGTATCACGTCGCATGCGCAGGGTCTTTGTTGGGCGTTCGCTTGTCCCGTGAGACCAGCGCTTTTCCGGTGGGAAAGGTCGAGTTCATGGAGATGCGCCCCATGAGCTTTTCCGAGTTTCTGAAAGCCGAGGGCGCTGCAAACTACGACGAATACCTTGGCGGCCTGGATCAGATCGAGACAGTGCCCGATTTCTTCCATGTCCGTCTCGTCGAGCATCTTCGTCGTTATTTTGCATGCGGCGGCATGCCAGAGGCTCTTGGCCGGTGGGTGGAGACGGGCGATATCGTTCAGGTCGATAAGGTGTTGTCTGATCTCTTGGATTCCTACGAGCGCGATTTTGCCAAGCATGGTGGCCGTGCGCAGTTCGCCAAGCTTTCGCAAATATGGAACTCGATTCCAGCTCAGTTGGCGCGCGAGAACAAAAAGTTCGTTTGGGGTGCGGTGCGCGAGGGGGCTCGTGCTCGAGAATACGAGGATGCTCTGGAATGGCTTGCCGATGCTGGGCTCATCACGGCGGTTCGCCTTAATGCTGCCGGTGGTGTGCCGCTCTCTGCGTACGATGACCTCAAGGCATTTAAAGTCTACTGTCTTGATGTCGGCTTGCTGCGCCGCATGGCAAGGCTGGATGCGTCCGCTTTTGCCATCTCGGATGCGCTTTTTTCGGAGTTCAAAGGTTCGTTCGCCGAGAACTATGTGCTTCAGGCATTACTTTCACAGTTAGATGCTGCTCCGCGTTATTGGACAAACGAGAAGCCGAAGCACGAAGTCGATTTTTTGATTCAAGTCGGAAACGAAATCGTTCCCGTCGAGGTCAAATCGGGAGAGGTCGTTCATTCCAAGAGCCTTAAGTACTATGCCGACAAGCATGCGGAGACGACTCCATTGAGGGTCCGCTACTCACTTAAGAACCTAAAGCTCGACGACGGGGTGCTCAACATTCCGTTGTATTTGGCTGATCGATCTGTCCCTCTTATCAAAAAGGCGCTTGATTGTGCACATCTTGACGTTTAGATCCTGGGTGAGCTGACGGGCGGCGGCTAATTAATCGCTCCGTTACGGCCAGGGAGCTTGGGCCTTAGCGATGCTTGCTTCGCCAAGCCGTGGGTGTCATGCCGGTGTATTGTTTGAAGGCTTGGGCGAAGGCGGCCTGCTGAGGGTAGCCTAGACGCTCTGCCACCTGCGCTATCGTGAGCGCGCCATCGGCCAAAAGGTCCTGTGCTCGCTCCATACGGCGTCTGCGAATGTAGGCGCCCAGGGACTCGCCAGTTTGGGCCTTAAAGGTGGCGCATAGTTTGGAGCGGCTTGTGTAGAGCCTCTCGGCCACCTCGTTGATACCCACACGTCTGCCTTTGTCGAGCGCGCGCTCAATCATTGCCGTTGCTTCTTCGGCAATGGTTATGCTGACGCGTGTGTCTGCCGCCTGCCGCGCCTGCTTGTGGGCCGCGCACGAACAGGCGAGCTCCGCGACCATGGCCTCCACGATGCCCTGCATATAGACGTGTCCGCCTACGGTGCGGGCGCGGTCCTCGTTAATCCGGCGCAGCGTGTGGCAGATGGCAGACGCCGCTTCCTCGTGCCATGGCTCGGCAAACGCCTCAAAGATTCCCACGAACTCGGTGGGATAGCGGTGCTCCAGTTCGTCAAAATATCCAGGCAAAAAGAGCACCGAGCGCGAGTGATAAAGCTCCCCCGCAAACAGCGGGCTTAATTCCTCGCCACAGCTATCTTGGATAAAGCTGCAAACGGCATTGTTTGGCCACGGTCCATGCAATGGTTTAAGGTTCGCGGGCGTTATGCCAGCCTCGGGCATGCATGTAAGTGTGGGCGCGCTGACTTCGCTCACGCAGGCGTACGGCTCGGGTGTGTATTCGGCCAGGTACATATCGTGCGTCGGGGTGATGAAATGCTCCATGACAATGCAGGCAGGGGAGAGAGGCATGATCCATGCGCGTCCGTGCGCCCGATCGTTTGCCACCTCGCCGGTAAAGACGGCGCCCTTGCCGGTAAGCTCCAGGCCAAACTGCTCAAACTGCGGTGCGTAGAGCTCGGTTATGTCGGTCGCTGCCCGCCGCATTTGCAAAAGCGTCCCTTTCCTTTGCAGAAACGTCCACAGCTCGGTTGATTGTGAGCCATGGCTAACATGCCAATGATAAGTTCATTACGGTTAACTCTCAAGCCGTTAGAAAGGAATCTCATGGCAAAGGAATCAAAAAAGGAAGGCGGCGGTATCGGCGAGCTGCTTGCATATGCTGGTGACCGCAAATTCCTAACGTATTTGGGCATGGCGCTCTCGGCGCTCTCGCAGCTGCTAAGCTTTGGCCCGTTCGTGTGCATTTGGCTTGTCGCACGCAATCTGATCGCCGTGGCACCTAACTGGAGCGAAGTCACCGATATCGCGATGTATGGCTGGTGGGCCGTGGGTTTTGCCCTGGCAAGCATCGTAGCTTATTTCGTGGGGCTCATGTGCACGCACCTGTCTGCGTTTCGCTGCGCATCCAATATTCGCAAAACTACGAGCGAGCACCTGCTTAAGCTGCCGCTTGGCTACTTTGACACGCACGCCACCGGTGAGCTGCGTCGTGTTGTAGACGGATGTGCCGCCTCCACCGAGACTTTGCTCGCACACATGCTGCCCGATATCGCAGGCGCCGCCGCCATGGTCGTGGGCTTGCTCGTGCTGCTTTTCGCGCTCGATTGGCGTTTGGGGGCGGCATGCCTTATCTCGGTCGTCGTTTCGTTTGGCGCCATGGCCACCATGATGAGCGGCAAAGGCGCCGAGTTCATGAAGGCCTACATGGGAGCGCTGGTCAAGATGAACAAGACCGGCACCGAATACGTACGTGGCATCCCCGTTGTCAAGGTGTTTCAGCAGACGGTCTACTCCTTTAAGGCCTTCCACGATGCGATCGCCGAATACGCCGACATGGCACAAAACTATGCAGGCACGTTCTGTCGAGGTCCGCAGGTACTCAACCTTACCGCGCTCAATGGTCTTGTGGCATTCCTGTTGCCCGTGGCGTTGCTGTTGGCGCCGGGCGAGACGGACTTCGCGCATTTTATGGCCAACTTCACGTTTTACGCGATATTTTCGGCCGTGGTGCCGACGGCCATGACCAAGCTCATGTTTGTGGGCGAGGCCTCTCAGATGAGTGCCGATTCGCTGGCTCGTATTCGAAGCGTCATGGATTCCAAGCAGCTCTCCGTGACCGCCCAACCCAAGCACCCTGCCGGCAGCGACGTGCGATTTGAGGATGTGAGCTTTACCTACGAGGGTGCCGAAGCACCTGCCGTTAGCCATGTGAGCTTTAGCGTTTCCGCGGGTAGCACCCTCGCCCTGGTGGGTCCCTCGGGTGGCGGTAAGTCAACCTGCGCAAGCCTGATCCCGCGTTTTTGGGATGTTTCCTCGGGTCGAGTGCTCGTAGGCGGTGTGGACGTTCGCGATATGGATCCGCACGAGCTTATGGACCAGGTCGCCTTCGTGTTCCAGACCAACCAGCTGTTCCGGCAAACACTTGCCGATAACGTGCGCGCCTCCAAGCCTACGGCCACTGACGACGAAGTGCGTGCAGCTCTCTCCGCAGCTCAGTGCGACGACATTGTGGCCAAGCTCCCACAGGGCATCAATACCATGCTCGGCGCCGGCGGGGCGTATCTTTCGGGCGGCGAGGTCCAGCGCGTGGCACTCGCCCGCGCGATCCTTAAAGACGCGCCTATCGTGGTGCTCGATGAGGCCACGGCGTTTGCCGATCCCGAGAACGAGGCGCTCATCCAACGCGCCTTTAGCAAGCTGGCGGCGGGTCGCACGGTCATTATGATTGCGCACCGACTCTCGACTGTAGTGGGCGCAGACCAAATCGTGGTGCTCAACCAGGGCAGCGTGCAGGAGTCGGGTACCCATGCCGAGTTGCTGTCCCAAGAGGGCCTGTATGCCAAGATGTGGACCGAATACGAACAGGCCGCGAGCTGGAAAATCACTGCAGCGACCGCGGATGCCGCCGTCACGAAGGGAGGCGAGGCCTAAATGTTCGCCTCATTCCAAAAGAAGTATTTCCTATCCGATAAAGGCGTCGCCGGCGTAAAACGTGGCATTTTCTGGACCACGCTCACCAATCTTGTGACCATGGCCGGCATGGGCTTTTTGTTCCTGGTCATGGCCGGCTTTGTCGAGCATCTCGTCACCGGTGCCGACCTGCCGGATGCCCTGCCGATCGTGGGCGGCCTCCTGGTCTTTTTTGTGTTGCTCTTTGCCTCTAACTGGCAGCAGTATTACTACACCTACTGCATCTTTTACGAGGAGTGCGGCAAGCAGCGCATGGAAATTGCCGAGCGCCTGCGCAGGCTGCCGCTATCGTTTTTTGGACGTCGCGATCTGGCCGATTTAACCGAGACCATCATGGGCGATGTCCAGACCATGGAACATGCCTACAGCCACGTGTTGGGAGAGCTTTGGGGCGCCATTATCGCAAGCGCTATTGTGTTCGTGGCGTCGCTGTTCTTTTGCTGGCAGCTGGCGATCGCGGCGTTTTGGAGCGTTCCCGTGGCCTTTGCCGTGCTGCATCTAACACGCGGCCCCATGACTCCGGTGTTCGATCGCGTGCGTGCCGAGAAGGTCAAGGTTACCGAGGCAATTCAAGAGACGCTCGACTGCGTTCGCGAGATCCGCGCCACCAACCAGGAGGCCTATTATCTTGAGGGACTCAACGTCGTGATCGATGCCGAGGAGCGCGAGACCACCAAGGGCGAGCTCGCTAACGGGCTTTTGGTCAACTCCGCCTTTGCCATCCTGCGTTTGGGTATTGCCACCACGCTGGTCACGGGTGCCGCGATGGTCGCCTCCGGGCAGGTCGACTTTTTGGTGATGTTTGCCTTCCTGCTTATGGTGAGCCGTATCTATGCACCCTTTGACCAGGCGTTAATGTTAATGTCCGAGCTGTTTGCCGCCGAGTCCTCTGCCAAGCGCATGCGTTCCATCATGGAAGAGCCCGTGGCACGGGGCAGCGAGAAATTTGAGCCCGTGGGCCACGATGTGGTGTTCGATCACGTGGCATTTGGCTATGGTGCGGGCGAGGACGGCCGTGCCGGCGAGAAAGTTCTTACCGATGTGAGCTTTACCGCCAAGGAAGGCGAAGTTACGGCGCTGGTCGGTCCTTCGGGTTCCGGTAAGTCTACGGTGAGCCGCCTGGCCGCGCGCTTTTGGGATGCCACCGAAGGCACGGTCACCGTGGGTGGCGTGGATGTTGCGGGCGTTGATCCCGAGGTGCTGCTGCGCGACTACGCCATTGTGTTCCAAGACGTGCTGCTCTTTGACGACACGGTGATGGGAAACATCCGCCTCGGGCGTCGTGATGCCACCGATGAGGAAGTGCTTGCGGCCGCGCGTGCCGCCAACTGCGACGAGTTCGTGAACCGCATGCCGCAGGGCTACGACACCATGATCGGCGAGAACGGCTCCAAACTCTCCGGTGGCGAGCGCCAGCGCATCTCCATCGCCCGCGCGCTGCTCAAAGACGCGCCCATCGTGCTGTTGGACGAGGCGACGGCAAGCTTGGATGTGGAGAATGAGACCGTGGTACAGCAGGCACTCTCCCGTCTGCTTGCAGGTAAGACGGTTATCGTTATTGCCCACCGTATGCGTACGGTGGAAAATGCCGACAAAATCGTTGTGCTCAAGGATGGTGTGGTTGCCGAGCAGGGTGCTTCGGCTCAGCTCAAGGCGGCAGGTGGAGAATTTGCCCGTATGGTCGCACTGCAAAAGGAAGCGGCTGCCTGGCAGCTGTAGGAAAGGGGACCAAGATTTCCAAAGGTTAACTTTGGTTGACCATAATAGTTCGACTAAACTAGTCTCAAAGCGTGCTCGAGCAAACTAATGAACTCGGGTGCTAAGGCACCATGCCGCGCTTGTGCGGCAAAAGGGAGAAGCAACATGAAGAAGTCGACTTTTAACACCCTGCTTGTCGGTGGCGGTTTTCTGCTTGGTACGGCCGGCATCAAGCTGCTCACCAGCGCTCCGGTAAAGAATGCCTGCGTGCAGGGCATTGCGTGCGGTATGCGCGTCAAGAACTGCTACCAGGACATGGTCGAGCAGGCCAAGGCCAATGTCGACGACATGGTTGCCGAGGCTGCCTACATCACCCAGAGCGAGGCCGCTGCTGACGAGGCAGCCGAGTAACGCTCTCAGGCACAAACTATGAGATTCTCGATTATTAGCGAGATCCCCGGCAGGACCCGTCTTCAATTGGCGGGTCCTGTGCCAGAGAGCGATCTCGATGCACTTCTTAAGCTTGGCGGCGACATCGATGGCGTACACAAGGTGCGCGTTTATGGCCGCATTGGCCAGATGGCGCTGGAGTACGACGAGCCGCGCCGCGCAAGCGTGCTCGACGCCCTAGGCGCACTCGATGCTCAAGCTATCGCCGATGCCAAGTCGGGCTACGTGATGCAACTCGAGCCGCGCAAGCACAAACTCGTTATGGATCTTGCCACACTTATCGGCGCCCACTACGCGCGCCGCTGGTTCTTGCCGACGCCTCTGCGTGCGGTGTTTGTCGTGGCCGGTTACATGGCATTTTTGCGCGCTGCCCTTCATGAGCTGGCGCAGCCACGCCTGACCGTTCCTGTGCTCGACGCTTCGGCCATCGGCATTTCGTTCGTCAAGCGTGATGTCGACACCGCGGGCCAGACGATGTTCCTGCTCAACGTGGGCGAGCTGCTCGAGGACTACACCCGCGCCATGAGCGAAAACGAGCTCATCAACTCGCTGCTCGATGTGCCCGACAAGGCGCAAAAGGTCGTCGGCGACACTGAGGTAAGCGTTGCCGCCACCGAGCTTGAGCCCGGCGACTTGGTAGCCGTGCGCACTGGCATGTCCATTTGCATCGACGGTGTTGTCGAGCAGGGGAGCGCCATGGTCAACCAGGCGACCCTGACCGGCGAGCCGCTTGCCGTCGAGCGCAGCGTGGGCGACGACGTGTTCGCCGGCACCGTCGTGGAGGACGGCAGTATCCTGGTGCGCGTGCGCGCCAACACGGCACAGACCAAGCTGCGCTCGATTGTCTCACTCGTGCAGACGGCCGACTCGCTCAAGTCCGAGGGCCAGTCGCACATGGAAGACCTCGCCAACAAGATCGTCCCGTGGAACTTCCTGCTCGCGGGCCTTGTCGCTCTCACCACGCGCAGCCTTATCAAGACCTCGGCGGCGCTGATGGTCGACTACTCGTGCGCACTCAAGCTCACGGGTTCCGTCGCCGTCATGACTGCCATGAGCGATGCTGCCAAGATGGGCGTCATGGTCAAGGGCGCGAAGTACTTTGAGTCGTTTGCCAAGGCCGACACCATTGTGTTTGATAAGACCGGCACGCTCACCGAGGCGCAGCCGCGTCTTGCCTGCGTGCTCACCACCGATGGCTGGAGCGATGACGAGGTCCTGCGCCTTTCCGCTTGCTTGGAGGAGCATTTCCCGCATCCGGTGGCGCGCGCCGTGGTCAATGCGGCACGTGAGCGCGGGCTCGAGCATCGTGAACGCCATGCTGCCGTCGAGTACATCGTGGCGCACGGCATCGCTTCGTCCATCGAAGGACGTCGTGCCATCATCGGTTCCGCGCACTTTGTATTTGAGGACGAGGGCGCACAGCTCGAATCCGACATCAAGGAGCGCATCGAGTCTCAGATGCAGGGCCTGTCGCCGCTGTATCTGGCGGTCGACGGCACGGTCGTCGGCGTGCTCGGCATCGAGGATCCGCTTAAGCCCGGGGTCCGTGAGGCCATCGCCGACCTGCATGCGCTGGGCGTCAAGCATGTCGTTATGCTCACGGGCGATTCGGAGCGCACTGCCGAGCGCATTGCGCGCGAAGCGGGCGTTGACGAGTTTAAGGCCGAGCTGCTGCCCGAGGACAAGTACGCCTATGTGGAGCGCATTAAGAGCGAGGGGCGCCATGTTGCCATGGTGGGCGACGGCGTCAACGATTCGCCGGCGCTCGGTTTGGCCGACGTGGGCCTGGCCATGGGTGGCGGAAGTGATATTGCCAAGGAGGTCGCCGATATCATCCTGACCGATACGGATCTTGCCGCGATCGTGCGCCTGCGCCGCATGAGCCAGGGCCTCATTGATCGTCTGACGAGTTCCTATTCTAAGGTGATGCTCACCAACTCAGCGCTCCTGGCGCTGGGCATTACCGGCACGATTACGCCGCAGATGTCGTCGTTGCTGCACAACGGTTCGACGATTGCCTACAGCCTGAGCAACGCGAAAGCGTATCTTCGTTAGGGTTTTCGATTGAGCTTATGGCCTGCATTCGGGCGGTACCGCAACCGCCAGGGTGCAGGCCTTTTTAGGCAAGTGCAGCTTTGATGGCGGGGACTTCGGTGAGCTGCTCGGCTGCCTTTTCGTCGGAGCTGTCGAGTGCTGCCAGACTGCGGTAGACCCACTCGTTGACCTGGGTGTTCTTGACGCCTGCGGTCTGCATGAGGGCGCCTACCTCGCGGATTGCTGCGAGCAAGTCGGCTTTGGGACCCGCGAGCTCGACCTCGATGCCGTGGTAGGCGGACACGCCGCGGTTCTCACTCACGTGGTCGATAAAACCCTCGACGGTCTCGAGCTGCTGGGCGAGAGCCGCATCATCGTCAGCGTCCAGCGCGACGAGTGCGTTCGATACCGTGAGGGCGGGATGTCCGCAGGGGACAAAGCCCTCGATGACATCCATAGCTTCGGTAATGGTTGAGCCCAGGCCTGCGAGGGCATTGACGAGTTGCTGCTTGGTATCCATAACGGTCCTTTCGAAGGGTCAATTGTGCTTGGCGAAAATATACGTGACGCGATCGGTAGCAAAAGTGCGAAGTGCGGCGCACATTGGGGGGTTGATTTTCAATCTCAACGCAACAGCCTGAACGGACCCCGCGTTTCCGCAGCTAGCGCAACGCGGAAATAGCTCCCGGCACCTGGCCATCACTTCGTTTCCGCAGGTGGAGGGGCT
>DBGDDN010000004.1:0-3917 GCA_048343195.1 Collinsella sp. | reverse complement strand
GGGCGCTCGTCCGGGAGGGCGGGATGCCGTTCGAGATGAGGGTCAAGATGCCGGCGCCCGACGGGGAGACGGCGAGTTAGCCGGCAGGTCGGCATGTCAATCCTGGTCTAACAGAGCCTTTTTTAATCCCCGTCCCAGAAAAATCATTTAGCGGCGGGCGCGGAGCTTTTCGTAGCCGTCGGCAAAGAAGGCGACCGTGGCGGCGTCGGGCTCGGCGGCATCGGCGTCGGTGGCGGGAACCACGCCGTGCTCGTCGCTCACTAGGAACAGCGCGCCCTTAAGCTGCGCGGGAATATCTACGCGCGTGACCGAGATGCCCTTGGTCTGGGCCAGCTGTTCGATGAGCGTCGCCGTGCCGCACAGGCACTCGTCCGCCGGCGCCACAAAGGCAAGCTCGCCGTTGTTGACGGCAGCGAGCAGCTCGGGCGCCACGCCGGTCTCGTCGGCCTCGGAGCGAGCCTCGGCAGAACGGGCACGCAGCGCCTTGGCCGACGTGTCGGCCAGCGGCTCGTACTCCCCCACCGTCATGGCGGCGTTGCCGTTGATATCGATCACCAGCATGAGCACGCCGTCGCGGGCGGTGTAGTCGCCCTCGGCAAGTGACCACTCAACGTGCTGCTTGGCCCAGCTGAGCATGTTATGGGTAAGTGGTTCGCCCTGCACCAGGCGCTCAGACAGCGCGCGGATGTGACGGTTGAGCATGGGCACCTTTTTGTTGGACATGCGCCAACGGCAGATGAGCGCGGGCTTGTCGAGCGTGAACTTCTCGACCGCCTCCTGATTGGCGCAAAAGTCCTCGTACGCACGCTGATCCTCGGCATTACCAAACAGTTCGGCATCATCAATCTGGGGCATGGTTGTACCTTTCGTGTTAGTCATTCCGTCCTCTTATACCAAAAAGACGGCCCTCCAAACGGAGCGACCGTCTTTTGCAGAGATTATTTTGTCCCAGGGCGGAACTTAGTGGCGGAAGTGACGGGCGCCGGTGAAGACCATTGCGATGCCATGCTCGTTGCAGGCCTGGATGCTTTCGTCGTCGCGCTTGGAGCCGCCGGGCTGGATGATGCAGGTCACGCCGTGCGCGGCAAGCACGTCGACGTTGTCGCGGAACGGGAAGAACGCGTCGCTTGCACAGGCAAAGCCGCCCTTCTCCACGCCCTCGCGCTCGCAGAAGTCCTCGGCGCGCTCGCAGGCAAGTAGCGCAGAGTCAACGCGGTTAGGCTGACCCGGGCCCATGCCAATGCCGGCCTTACCCTTGGAGACCAGGATGGCGTTGGACTTAACGCCCTTGCAGACCTTCCAGGCAAACTCGAGCTCGGCCATCTCGGCGTCGGTGGGCTTGCGGTCGGTGGGGAACGTAAAGGTCGCGGGATCCTCGGTCACATGGTCGACTTCCTGCACCAGCATGCCGCCGTCGATGGAGCGCAGCTCCACCTGGGCGCCGTGGTCCACGCCGCCGGTGGCCAGCACGCGCAGGTTGGGGCGCTTAGCCATGCGCTCGAGCGCCTCGGCAGTGTAGCTCGGGGCGATGATGACCTCGACGAACTGCTTGTTCTGATCGGCAAAGTGCTCGACCAGCTCATAGGGAACCTCGCGGTTGCAGGCGATGATGCCGCCAAAGGCGCTCTTGGGATCGCAGGCGAAGGCGCGGTCGTAGGCGGCCGTGATGTCCTCGGCAACGGCGGAACCGCAGGGGTTCTGGTGCTTGAGGATCACGCAGGCCGGCTCGTCGAACTCGCGGACCAGGTTCCAAGCGGCGTCGGCATCCAGATAGTTGTTGTAGCTGAGCGGCTTGCCCTGGATCTGCTCGGAGCCAACGAGCGGGAACTGCGAGCTCGCGGTGTTCTCGCAGCCCTCGGCAAAGCGGTAGACCGTAGCCTTCTGCTGAGGATTCTCGCCATAGCGCAGGTCGTCGACCTTCTCCAACGAGATCTCGAGCTTGGCAGAGGTGTCCGCCACGTCGCTTGCCTGGGCGGCAAGCCAACGGGAGATAGCCGTGTCGTAGGCGGCGGTGGTCTGGTAGACCTTCACCTGCAGGCGACGACGGGTGGAAAGCGTGGTGCAGCCACCGGTCTCGTGCATCTCGGCCAGGACGGCATCATAGTCGGCAGGGTCGGAAATGACGGTAACGCTCGTGGCGTTCTTGGCGGCAGAGCGCAGCATGGAGGGGCCACCGATGTCGATGTGCTCGATGGCGTCCGCGAAGGTGACCTCGGGGTTGGCGACGGTCTTCTCGAACTCGTACAGGTTGACGACGACCAGGTCGATCAGCTTAATGCCGTGCTGAGCGGCCTCCTGCATGTGCTGCTCGGAATCGCGGCGGGCCAGCAGCGCGCCGTGAACCTTGGGGTGCAGGGTCTTAACGCGGCCGTCCATCATCTCGGGGTAGCCCGTGAACTCCTCGATGGGGGTTACGGGAACGCCCGCGTCCTCGATGGCACGAGCCGTGCCGCCCGTAGAGATGATCTCGACGCCAAAGTCATCGACCAGCGTCCGTGCGAAATCGACGACGCCCGTCTTATCGGTAACCGAGATCAACGCGCGTGCGATCTTCACATCAGATCCCATGCAGTCCTCCTGTCTGGTACGCCGCCGTGCTCTGTGAGTCGGTGATACGTCGATCTGCAGCGCTCGCGCAGCGGCATTGAAAATACTGATTCAATGTAGCGCATCGAGCGCATCGATGCACCCCGCAACGGGCGCATGTGCAGAAAAAGTTTGCGAGCAGAGGGGATGGGCACGGCACCGGGCACGGTGAGTTCATGGAACACAGGGGCACCATAATTAGATGCCAATAGCGTGGTAGAACTGTGCTCGATATGCATCCGCAAAAGAAAGAGGCACCATGGTCTCGCGGGTTCTCTACCGACCGTTTGATACCGAAGACTTCGACGCCATCGCGCTGATTCTGCAGCAGCTTTGGCATAACAATTCGGATAACGATGAGTACAACCGCCTTGAGGCCGCGTGCGACCTCGCCTATTGCCTTTCTTCATCGACGTTTTCGCAGGTTGCCGTAATCGACGGTCAGGCGCGTGGCATTGCGCTCGCGCGCGCGGGACAGAGTTCCGGCGCCACCGTCAAGGAACATTGGATGGACACCGAACGCGCTCTGCTATCGCAGATGCGTGAACTGGAGCCCGATGCCTGCGCCGAGTATCTCTCGTTTGTGCGCGCAACCATCCGAACCAACAACCGCCTGCTCGAAAGCAGCCCGTTGCCCCACGACAACGAGGTCACGCTGCTTGCCGTGGATCGCGACGTCCATGGCCTGGGTGTAGGCTCAGTGTTGCTCGATGCCGCGGTCTCGTACCTGTCCTCGCGCGGGGCGACAAGGGCGCACCTGTACACCGACTCCAACTGCTCGTGGAAGTTCTACGAGTTGCACGGCTTTAAGCGCACGGCCACGCACCGCGCCAACCGCGAAGAGCGCCGTCACGACATGCCGCGCGAAAGCTTCCTCTACGAACTCGACCTAACAGCCTAGCCCGGGCAGCCACACCTAGTCATTTAAGTCTGTCCCCAATGAGTGGCCTAGGGGTTTGTAGATAGCCGTGGTCAAAAAACATCAAATATGAGTACTGCTACCTTTTTAGTAGCAGCAACTTGGGGCATTTTTGATGCTTGTAGGCATGACGACCAGCTGCACGAGCTGACGTAGCTCCTCAAATGTTCAATAAAATGGGCTCCTAACGAGAAGTACTCTCATTAGGAGCCCATTATTATGTGCAAACATATGTGACCAACGCAGCAACAGTACTCATATTTGGCATTTTTTGTCCACTGCCCCTTGCGCGAAGGGTAGCGCGCAGAGATGTGGTGTAAGAGGCGGGGCATGCCCCGCCTCTTCTCTTTCTTGAAAGGGAGGGGACACCGCCTAGAATTCGTCGTTGGAGTAATGAAGGTGACGAATGGAA
>DBGDDN010000003.1:0-129877 GCA_048343195.1 Collinsella sp. | reverse complement strand
GCGGATAGACCGGTAGCAATAAAAAAGCACCGGGGCCAGTGTCGGCCCCGGTGCCCAAGCGCGATATCGGCGGTGCTGTTTCGCGATATTCAACAGTGCTCAAGCGAGCAAATACTCAGTCAAAGGGCCGTTGTCGGAAACCGAACAACGGCCCTTCTTTGTCTCCGCCTCACGCAAAGTGCACGACGACTGTATCACTGAGGACATCCTCTTCAACCAGATCAAAAAACGCAATTCGTGCTTTGAGCTAACTGATAGGAACTTCAATTCTAGATCGTGCTATACAAACGCCGCTCCTAACCGCATAGCACTCAACATAATGTGGGCCAACAAAATCAGTCTTCTCATCATGAAAGCCATCTTTATTGCCACGTTGAATTTCGCCTCGGATGCAGTTTCTCTGAAATGCAGCTTCACCGCAGTTGCGAACTTTCCAGTAAAAAACGCAATCTCTAAAAGAAGCAGCATTGACAACAAAGAAGTGAAGCGAACGCCTTCGTAGCAAAGGACAATGCCTAGACAACATATCCCTAAGTAATGAGGGTCTAAATCCACGCTGTATAACTTCGCAATCGATATCCATCGAACGACGAATGTCGACCTTAAATATATCCTCGACAAATCGCTCCTCAATGGCCACGCCATACTTGGAAGCAAATTGGGCTTCTTCACTATCGGAAGAACCATCGACAACAGCGTCGGAGAATGACTTTCCAAATAAATCAATGAGAGCTTGCTCTTTTTCATCAGAGCTAGTGGCATCGATTAGTTTTCCATGAGCTTTCTTGGCTTTTGGCACAAACGCCCCGCCATCATCATTTGTAACCTGCTGGTTACTACCCAGGGCATGCCAAAATGATTGTTCGCGATCTTGCTCGGACAGATATTCAAAGAGATCAGCCAAAAGATCATAAGGTTCACCTGAGCGGTCATCCTGGCTGTAAAAATTATTAACAAGAGTATCGATGAGCAGTCCCTTGAAATGGAATCCGAGAGTATTTTTCCAAACCCTTAAAGCATTGCAGAGCCTTTTGCCATCTCCATCGGTCTTTTCAAATAGAGTAGAACAGGCATCTTGCTCAGGAATAGGATCCGTCTTTTTCCAAAACCCACCATCATTTGAATCGGGATATTTGAACGATCCGTCGTCCTGCTCAAAAGCAGGAACCAAATCAATCGAATAAAACCTATCTGTGAAGTTAATCACTACAGCTTGTCCGTCACCTTTTATGTCAGTCTTGGGGTAACGGCTTTTAATTGTTTTTTTGACTTCTTGGAGAAGCGCCGACTGCCCATTAGAGTCATAGGCATTGAATCTCGTATAAACTACCTGCGGCAGTACAAACAAAAGGTCAAGATCGCTAGTTTCGGAAACAGCAGTTTGCCGACCAACTGATCCGACCACAAGACAATGATCATCGACAGAATCCAAATCGTACCTTTTTGTGCAACAAAAAAGCCGCTCAACCAGCGGCTTTTGTTCGTTTTGGCATAAAAAAAGGCGACCGCCCTTTGTGGACGATCGCCTTTCGTTGTTTCTGTTGGGTTACCTTAGGCGCGCGTGCGAATCTCCTCGAGCACCTTGGCAACAAACTCGTCAACGCTCATCTGAACGGTCTCGTTGGAACGATCGCGGACGGAAATGTTGCCGGCCTCGACCTCCTTCTCGCCCAGGATGAGCATGTAGGGCACGCGGTCGATGCTGCGAGCCTCGCGGATCTTGTAGCCAATCTTCTCGTCGCGGTCGTCGCAGACCACGCGGATGCCGGCCTCCTCCAGCTTGGCGCATACCTCGTGGGCGTAGTCGCGGCTCTTCTCAGAGACGGGAAGCGCCTTGACCTGCACGGGAGCCAGCCAGGTGGGGAACTTGCCCGCAAAGTGCTCAATCAGAATACCGATGAAGCGCTCGATGGAGCCAAAGCACACGCGGTGCAGCATGATGGGGCGCTTCTTGGTGCCGTCGGCGTCCACGTACTCCAGGTCAAAGTTGAGCGGCATCTGGAAGTCGAGCTGCACGGTACCGCACTGCCAGGTACGGCCGAGCGAGTCCTCCAGGTGGAAGTCGATCTTGGGGCCGTAGAAGGCGCCGTCACCCTCGTTGACCTCGTAGTCCATGCCCAGCTGCTCCAGAGCGGTGCGCAGGCCCTCCTCGGCGCGCGCCCAGTCCTCGTCCGAACCCATGGAGTCCTCGGGGCGGGTGGAAAGCTCAACGTGGTACTTAAAGCCAAACTTCTGGTACACGGAGTCGATGAGGTTGACCACGCCCACGATCTCGTCGGTCAGCTGGTCGGGGCGCACAAACAGGTGGGCGTCGTCCTGGTTAAAGCAACGCACGCGGAACAGGCCGTGCAGGGCGCCACGCAGCTCGTGACGGTGCACCAGGCCAATCTCGCCGGCGCGAATGGGCAGCTCACGGTAGGAGTGCGGCTTGGAGGCGTACACCAACACGCCACCCGGGCAGTTCATGGGCTTAATGCAGTACTCTTCGTCGTCGATGACGGTGGAGTACATGTTGTCCTTGTAGTGGTCCCAGTGGCCCGAGGTCTTCCACAGCTGCTTGTTCATGATGAGCGGCGTGGAGATCTCGACGTAGCCGGCCTTGTGGTGAATCTCGCGCCAGTAGTCCAGCAGCGTGTTCTTAAGGATCATGCCGTTGGGCAGGAAGAACGGGAAGCCGGGGGCCTCGTCGCGCATCATAAAGAGGTCCATCTCGCGGCCGATCTTGCGGTGGTCGCGCTTCTTGGCCTCCTCCAGCATGTGCATGTGCTCGTCGAGCTCTTCCTTGGTGGCAAAGGCGACGCCGTTGATGCGGGTGAGCATCTTGTTGTCCTTGTCGCCCTTCCAGTAGGCGCCCGAGACGCCGGTGAGCTTAAAGGCCTTCAGCGCCTTGGTGTAGCAGATGTGGGGACCGACACACATGTCAATGTAATCGCCCTGCTGGTAGAAGGTGATGCGGGCGTCGTCGTCCAGGTCGCCGATGTGCTCGACCTTGTACTTCTCGCCACGCTCCTCCATAAGGGCGATGGCCTCGGCGCGGGGCTTCTCGTACACGGAGAACTTGAGGTTCTCCTTGACGATCTTCTTCATCTCGGCCTCGATCGCGGGGAAGTCGTCCTCGCTGATCTTGACGCCCTCGGGCAGGTCGACGTCGTAGTAGAAGCCATTGTCGGTCGCGGGACCGTAGGCAAAGTCGGCCTGGGGGTACAGGCGCTTGATGGCCTGCGCCATGATGTGCGCGGCAGAGTGGCGGATGACGTGCGTGACCTCGTCCTGCGGGAGCTCGGCCACCGAGCCGTCATTGTAGAGTGCCTTCATGGGTATGTTTTCTCCTCTCGGATGCCTGATGCAAGTGCGTGCGATGCGCTCGGCGTTTTTGACTTGCATCATTATAGGCAGGTTGCCTTGGTATACAAGCGCCCGCCGCACCTTAATGGCACGGCGGGCGATTTTCTACGCATGCTTCATCGTGTGGGGGCGGGGCTGCGGGGCGCGCGTGCGGCTTGCGCGGGACGCGCGGTGCCCGTGGCCTGCGGCCGGCCCGGCGATGGATGCGTTACTGGATGCGAGTTCGGCAGTAGGGGCAGACCTTCCAGTGCGCATCGAGCGGGCGATGGCAGCTGGGGCACACGTTGCGAACCTGGGTATCGCACACGGGGCAGACCACAAAGTCCCTCTCGATGGGCGCGCCGCACTGCGGGCAGGTGCCGTACTGGGCAAGCTGGCGCTCGCGCAGGGCCATGTCCAGCTCCTGCTCCTCGCGGTCGGCCGCGTAGGAATGCGGACGCAGGACCAGATAGGCGATGAGGCCCACAAACGGGATGAGGGCGATGATGCCCCATGCCACGTAGGCGCTGGCGCCGCGGCGGCGAGCGTCGATGAACACATAAACGACCGACAGCACGTACAGGGCGATGATAAAGCCAACAAAGGCATAGATGACGCCCATAAGCTGCGGCGACATGAGCTCGGAGATGTACTTGGACATTGGGGTGTACCTTTCGGAATATTTACAGTCCGGTCAAGTTTACCACGGGGTTTGTTTATATGAGACTACGGTTGGGTACGGGACTGGTGCAGACACAAACATCTCAACCTGTAACAGGTGGGAGCGGAATCCGGGTCTAGATGTTACAGATCGAGACAAACGGATTACCAGTCAGACTAACGTCTCAATCTGTAACATCTGGGACCCAAATCCTCGTCTAACTGTTACAGATCGAGACGAACGGTTGCCGCAGTTGTCGGCAAACGAGGTCGACATCCGTGCCGGGTCTCCCCTCGTCTGCCGTTGGCGGGTGTTGCGGGGCTGTTCGCCGCATTGCCGCCGCGCTGGGGATGTGTAGACCGTAGGATAGTCTTATTGACGGCCTGTCAACTCTTCTGGGAGGCACTGTGACAGAAACGTTTGATATCGCGATTGTCGGCGCGGGCATCACCGGATGCGCCATCGCGCGGCAGCTCGCGCGATTTGACCTTTCCATTTGCGTGGTCGAGGCGACCAACGACATCGCGCTGGGTGCGTCGAAGGCCAACGGCGGCCTGGTGCATGCCGGCTACTATCCGACACCGGGCACGGTTAAGGCACAGGTCAACGCCCGTGGTTGCGAGCTATATGGCACGTGGGCCCAGGAGCTAGGCTTTTTGTTCCGCCGCACCGGGTCGATGGTACTGGGCTTCAACGATGAAGACCGCGCTCACCTGGAGAAGCTGCGCCAGAATGGCCTTGCCAACGGCGTGCCCGAGCTGTCGATTATCGGCCCCGAGCGCATCCACGAGCTGGAGCCGCTCGCGAGTGCTAAGGCGACGTGCGCGTTGTGGTGCCCTTCGACCGGTTACGTCGACCCGTTTGAAGTAGCCATTGCAGCGCTGGAGAACGCGGTCACCAACGGCGTGACGTTTATGCGGTCTGCGCCAGTGGACGCAATTGATGTTGCCGGCTCGGATGACAAAACCGCGCGTTTTACGCTGGCGACCCCCGCTGGCAACGTGCGCTGCCGCTACCTGATCAACGCCGCGGGCAACGGCGCCGCCGACATCTCGCATATGGCGGGCGCCGAGGAGTTCCAGATGATCTGGCGTCAGGGCAACATCGTGGTGCTGGACAAGGAACCACGCGCGCTCATGCCCCTCTACCCCGTACCGACGCCGGTGTCGAAGGGCGTTATCGTCACGGGCACCGTGCACGGCAACACAGTGATTACCGCGACCGCTGCCGTGCGCGAGCCGGGCGACACGCAGACCTATGCGAGCGATGTGAACGCGCTGCTGACCGGCGCGCGCAAGCTGGTGCCCGATCTGGATACACGCCGCGTGGTGCGCGCATTTGCCGGAGGACGCCCGGTCATTGAGGGGACAAACGACTTCTTTATTGGACAGTCGGCCGTGGTGCCGGGGCTTTTCCAGGCAGCGGGCATTCAGTCGCCGGGCGTGGCGAGCGCGCCGGCCATTGCCGAGCGCATGGAGCTTGCGATGCGTGAGGCGGGCGTGGAGCTGCACGAGCGGGCGAACTGGAACCCAATTCGCCGCGCGCCGGACGATTTTGACCGCGCACCGCTGGCGCGCAAGGAGGAGCTGATCGAGTCCGATCCCGCGTGGGGACAGATTGTTTGCCGCTGCGAGACGGTGCCCGAGGCCGAGATTGTGGCCGCGATTCGACGCCAACCGGGCGCGGTTTCGGTCGAGGGCGTCAAGCGCCGCTGTCGTGCCGGCATGGGTCGGTGCCAGAGCGGCTTTTGCCAGAGCTGTGTGGTGACGATTCTTGCCCGCGAGCTGGGCTGCGACCCCAGCGAGGTATTACTGGAGGACGCCGGCTCCTGGCTGGTCGAGGGGCCTTTGAAGGGGGTGCGCTAGGATGGCGACGGATATCGAGATGGACGCTGAACGCGACGCCGAGATTGCTGCCGCGGGCGCCGTGCCGACGCAGGCCTTCGACGTGGTCGTTATCGGCGGCGGACCTGCCGGTATGGCAGCCGCGCTTGCCGCGCACAAGGCCGGCGCACGCGCGGCCATCGTGGAGCGCGAGCAGCATCTGGGCGGAATTCTCCGCCAGTGCATCCACCCCGGTTTTGGGCTTTCGCACTTTAAGCAGGAGCTCACCGGTCCCGAGTACGCGCAGCGCTTTATCGACCAGGTGCGCGAGACCGACATTGCGCTGTTCTTGGACAGCATGGTGATTGGGATTGACGGGGACGCGGATGCGGCGGATGACTCGGGCGCGGGCAACGCCGCGATTCACACCGTCACGCTCATGAATCCCGCCGGCATGCTGCAGCTCACCGGACGCGCGATCGTCCTTGCCATGGGTTGCCGCGAGCGCACGCGCAGCGAGATCAAGATTCCCGGCAGTCGTCCCGCCGGCGTGTTTACGGCCGGCCTGGCGCAGCGATACATCAATATCGAGAACCTCAAACCCGGCTCGCGCGCCGTCATTTTGGGTTCGGGCGACATCGGGCTCATCATGGCACGCCGCTGTACGCTCGAGGGGATTTCGGTCGAGGGCGTGTACGAGCTCATGCCGTACGCCAACGGTCTGCGCCGCAACGTCAAAAACTGCCTGGACGACTTTGGAATTCCGCTGCACCTGTCCACCACCGTCACACGCGTGATCGGGCACGACCGCGTGGAAGCCGTCGAGGTGAGCCAAGTCGACGAACATCTGGCGCCCATTCCGGGAACCGAGCGCATCGTTCCGTGCGACACGCTGCTGCTTTCGGTGGGATTGATTCCCGAGAACGAGCTTTCGGTTGCCGCTGGCGTAGAGCTTGACCCGCGTACGCGCGGCGCCGTGGTGGACCAAAGCCTGCAGACAGACGTGCCGGGCATCTTTGCCTGCGGCAACGTACTGCACGTGCACGACCTGGCCGACAACGTAACAACCGAGTCCGAGAGGGCTGGCGCAGCTGCGGCGGCGTACGCGCTGGGGACCGGTGCGGGCGCCGTTCCGAACTGCGAGCTCACCGTCTCCCCTGCCGGCATTGCGGGCTACGCGCTACCGGGACGCATTACAACCGTGGCGCTCACCAAGCTGAACTTCCGCGTGCGCCGGCCAGTCGATACCGCCCGCGTGAGGATCTTAGCTGACGACGAGGAACTGTTCGCCGGCAAGGTCCGCGCGTTTAAGCCGAGCGTTATGGAAAGCTTCCCACTGCCAGCAAAGGTGATTCAGCGCGCACTCGACCTAGGTGCTAGCGAAATTGTCCTGTCCGTCGATCCCGTCGAGGAGGCATAGACTATGAGCGATAACGTGATCGAAACGCTGCAGTTCAACTGCACGACCTGCCCATCCGAGTGCCTTCTGACCGTGGAGGTCAAGCGCAGAGCAGACGGCGCCGTGGTGGAGGTGCGCTCCGTGACCGGAAACAGCTGCCCGCGCGGCGAGAAATTCGCGCACCAGGAGCTCACCTGCCCCATGCGCGTACTCACGACGACCGTGGCCGTCTCCGGCGGCGACGAAGCGCTTCTGCCTGTGCGCACGGCCGAAGCCATCCCGCTGGCACTCCACGCCCAAGCCATGGACCTCATCCGAGGCCTAGTCGTCAACGCCCCCATCCGCATGGGCGACGTCGTGCTAGAGAACCTCCTAGACACCAACATCAACCTAATCGCCAGCATGGACATCGACCGAGTCTAAGTAGCTAATTAGGGACGGGGCTCTTTTAGCTACCCCGCCATCCACCCTGCCCTCCTCAGTTGCGGTGAAATAGTTCCTGATTTCCGCCAAAACCCCGGTATCTAGGAACTATTCCACCGCAACTTTTTTTGGAATCGTTATTTAGCTTGTGCCTACTTTAGTGCCATTTCAATACTATGCCGGATTACGGGGCTGGCTCGGAGACCTCCATCCATACCGGCCATTTTCAAGTTTTGATAAGCCTTCTACCTGCGGTTTTAATTTCGCGATTTTTTCCCATGGTCAAGTAATACAGGTCCAGCCCCGTAATCCGCCATACTTTTGAAACCAGCCCATTTGGAACGGCCCTCTTATGACTACTTTTGCCCGATCATTCTGCATGTTGGACACAGCTAAAATAGCCCCGTCGCAAATTGACTACCCTGGCATTGGGGATACCATGGTGGCACCCTAGCGAAAGGATGTTTCATGGCACATGTCGATGACCAGCGCGTGGCGCGCGTGCTCGATGCGCTCGAGGCTCAGCACCCCGGCGCGCAGCTGCTTGTGAATGACCCGTGGTCGATCTACTATCTGACCGGCTTTTATGCCGATATGTTCGAGCGTTTTTGTGGCGTGCTGCTCACACGCGATGCCGAGCCGGTGATCCTGGTCAACGCACTGCACCAGCTGCCCGAGTATGACAATGCCCGCATCGCCTATCACACCGATGCCGACGTCGTGACCGACGCCATCGCACGCGAAGTCAATCCATCCAAGCCCCTTGGCATCGACACCGTCATGCGCTCTGGCTTTTTGATGCCGCTCATGGAGCGTCACGCCGCGAGCGAGTTCTTCCTAGGCGACTTTGCCGTCACCGCCGCACGCACCTACAAGGATGCCGCCGAGCAGGAGCTTATGCGCGCGTCCTCGACCGCTAACGACGCTGTGATGGCCGACGCCATCAAACTCGTCCACGAGGGTGTGACGGAGCGCGAGATTGCCGACCAGATGCTCGGCCTGTATCGCAAGCACGGCTGCGAGGGCTTTAGCTTTCCGCCCATCGTGAGCTTTGGCGCCAACGCCGGCGACCCGCATCATGAACCCGACGACACCGTGCTCAAGCGTGGCGACGTGGTGCTGTTCGACATTGGCGGACGTCATCGCAACTACTGCTCGGATATGACACGCACATTCTTTTGGGGCGAGCCGGACGAGAAGGCGGCGCGCATCTTCGACATCGTGCGCCGTGCCAACGAGGCCGCCGAGGCGCTCATCGCCCCGGGCGTGCGCATGTGCGACCTGGACCACGCCGCGCGCGACGTGATTGAGGATGCGGGCTATGGACAGTACTTTACGCACCGCCTGGGACACTCGATCGGCCTGCAGGACCACGAGCCGGGCGACGTCTCGCTCGTCAACGAGCAGGTCGTAGAGCCGGGCATGACGTTCTCTATCGAGCCGGGCATCTACCTCCCCGGCCGCACCGGCGTCCGCATCGAGGACTTGGCCCTAGTTACCGAGTCCGGCGTCGAGATTCTCAACGCCTACCCCCACGATCCGCTACGTCTAGACTAGCCAATGTGACAAAGGGACAGCCCCTTTGTCACATTGCGATTACGTCGCGCCACGAAAACGGGCTATCTACTACGTTTAACCCGCACAGGTCGACCATGCGGGTCTTTTTTGAAAAATGGCAAGCCCTCTACCTGCGGTTTTGATTTCGCAATTCTCGGTATGGTCGGAGATTACCGGTCAAACGTAGTAAATAGGCCCATTTCGTGGCAAGCGAGTCAACTCGGGGCACAGGGCAGCTAATTTGGGACGGGTCAGCGCAGCAGGCCGGCTACTTCGCCGGCTAGGGTGATGGTGCCGGCTGCTACGAAGGACTCGCCCGCGGCCTTGAAAGCCGCGAGGGCCTCGGATACGCTGGGGTATACGCCCGCGAGCTTGTTGGCGTCCACGAGGGCAGCAAGCTCCTCTGCCGGCAGGGCGCGATCGGAATCGGTCTGGGTCACGACCACGCGCGGGAAGGCCGGAATCAGCACGTCGACGATGCCCGCCACGTCCTTGTCTGCCAGCGCGGCACACAGCAGCGTGGGGCGGTTCTCCACGAACGGATCGATCTCGTCCAGCGCGCTCACAAAGTTCTCGCAGCTCTGAGGGTTATGACAGGCGTCGATCAGCTTGAGCGGGTCGGTTCCCAGCACATCAAAGCGACCCGGCGTGGGGCAGCCCGTAAGCGAAGCATCGAGCGCCTCGTGGTCGAGCTCGCGGCCCAGATACCCCTCGCACAGCATGATCGCGCACGCGGCATTCTGCGGCTGATACGCCGGCTTAACCATGCTCGACGTATAAATCGCGCGCGGCGTGGTGCAGCTAAACTCCACCGTATCGCCCACATGCGCCGGCGCCTTGGTCGTGGCATGGTTCACCACGAGCGGCACGACGCCGCACTCGCGACAGCGCGCATCCATCACGCGCTGAACACTCGGCTCATGCGTACCCTCGCCCAAAACAACCAGGCGCCCAGGCTTAATAACCGCAGCCTTCTCCCCCGCAATCGCCTCGAGCGTATCGCCCAGAATGCGCGTGTGGTCGAGCCCGATGCCCGTGATGGCAACGGCAACGGGATCGGTCGCGCTCGTGGCGTCCCAACGGCCGCCCATGCCGACCTCGAGCACGGCGACATCCACGCGAGCCTCGGCAAACACCACAAGCGCGGCAGCCGTCAACAGGTCAAACGGTGTGATGGAATAGGCACGCTCCCCCGCCGCCACACGACGGGCATTCACGCGACGGCCCGCCTCAACAGCAGCAGAAACACCGCGGGCAAACGCCTCATCGCTCACAACGCGCCCGTCAACCTCCATGCGCTCGGGATAGCGCACAAGCTGCGGCGACGTATACAGCGCGGTCTTGAGCCCCTCGCCGCGAAGGATAGCAGCTGAAAAACGCGTAGTCGAAGTCTTGCCATTGGTACCGGCAACCTGAATGCAATCAAAGTACTCGTCCGGACGTCCCAGCTCATCGAGCATATCGACAACCGTCTCGAGCAGAGGACCAGCATCCCCAGAAATCCGCCCCGTATCAGCAGCCAGCCCAACAGCCTCATCAAACGAAAGCAACTCAAACGAGAACGGCACAGAATACGACCCAGAACGCTTAGCCATAACCCAAAGTCCCCTCAACATAAAAAGAGGCCCGAATCAACAACGAGCCCCTTCCATTCAAAATATCAGCCAAACACCGCTTTGCAGCGAGAACAAGGCCACAACCAAGTGGCCCTAACCCACCAGTTACAAACAACCACGTAACCGCCATGGGAGCGGTTTGGGGCTTTGCTCGATACAAGTTCCGCACGAGCCGAAGGCCACTTAATGTGGCCTTCGTGCGAGCAGGACTGTCCGCAGTAGCGAGCAATGCCCCAAACCGCGTCCCCCAGTAACGCTTACGAGAAGTCAGCAACCTGAGCAGTCAGCGCCACCAGGATCTCCTTGAGCTCAGCTGCACGGTCCCTCTTCTTCTGCACCACCGCAGGTGCGGCCTTAGCCACAAAGCCCTCGTTAGCGAGCGTCTTCTCGCAGCCGGCGAGCTCCTTCTGGGCCGCGGCGATCTCCTTCTCCAGGCGCGCCTTCTCGGCCGAAAGGTCAACCTTGCCCTCGAGCACGACAAAGACCTCGACGCCACTATCGACCACGGCAATGCTCGCGGCCGGCTTCTCAACGTCGGTACCCATGACCAGCGAGGCGGTGTTCGCCAGCGGCTCGATGGTCGAGCGCAGGCTCTCGAGCTTCTCGATATCCTCGGCACCGGCGCG
This sequence comes from Collinsella sp., assembly GCA_048343195.1. Classification (GTDB taxonomy): domain Bacteria; phylum Actinomycetota; class Coriobacteriia; order Coriobacteriales; family Coriobacteriaceae; genus Collinsella. The sequence goes on along the minus strand of DBGDDN010000003.1, from coordinate 118,448 downwards.
CACGACCACGTCGAGCTCGGCCTTGGGGCTCAAGCGGTAACGCGAGCGCGTGGCGCGAGCGGCGGAAACGACGGCGCGGCACAGCTCAAACGCGCGCTCGGCGGGCTCATCGACATACTTCGCGTAGTCGGCGGGCTCCGGCCACTTGGCAATCATGAGCGCCTCGGCACGGTCAACGTTGCCCTCGGCGTCCAGATCGAGCACGCTCGCCGGCATGTTGTCCCAGATCTCCTCGGTGACAAACGGCATAAGCGGGTGCATCAGGCGAATGGAGGTATCGAGCACAAAGATCAGGTTGCGCTGCGCTTGCAGACGGCCCTCGCCCTTCAAGCGGGCCTTGGTGACCTCGACGTACCAGTCGCAGACCTCGTTCCAGAAGAACTGCTGCACGCCGCGGGCCATGTCACCAAAGGTGTAGTTCTCGATGCCCTCGGTGACCATCTTCACGGCCTTTGCCAGGCGGCTGAACATCCAGGCGTCGGCCGGCGTCTCCACGACGGGCTCGCCGGGCGTGTAGCCCTCCATGTTCATGAGCAGGAAGCGGCTGGCGTTCCAGATCTTGGTCACAAACGACTTGGCCTGGTCGGTACGCGGGCTGTCGATGAGCTTCTTGGTCTTCTTGTCGATGTTCGCGTCGAACTTGACGTCCTGGTTGTTGGTGCAGAGCGTCAGCAGGTTGTAGCGCATGGCGTCGGCGCCGTACATGCCAATGAGGTCCATGGGGTCAACGCCGTTGCCCTTGGACTTGGACATACGGCTTCCGTCCTTGGCAAGAATCGTCGGGTAGATGACGACGTCCTTAAACGGCACTTCGTCCAGGAAGTACAACGAGCTCATGACCATGCGGGCAACCCACAGCGCGATGATGTCGCGCGCGGTGACGAGCGCCGTCGTGGGGTGATGGCCCTCGAGCAGCTCCGGCTTTTGCGGCCAGCCCTGCGTGGCGAAGGTCCACAGCTGCGAGCTAAACCACGTGTCCAGCACGTTCTCGTCCTGGTGCACGTGATGACCGCCGCACTTGGGGCACACGTCGGTGTCCTCGGTCAGGGCGTCCTCCCAACCGCAGTCCTCGCAGTAGAACACGGGGATGCGGTGGCCCCACCACAGCTGGCGGCTGATGCACCAGTCCTTAAGGTTCTCCATCCAGGTGGTGTAGGTCTGCGTCCAGCGCGCGGGGTGGAAGGTAACCTTACCGGAGTTAACGGCGTCAAGCGCCGGCCCCTTGAGCTTGTCAACAGCCACAAACCACTGCTCGGACAGCCACGGCTCAAGCGCAGCGTCGCAGCGGTAGCAGTGCATGACGGAGTGATCGAGGTCCTCGACGTGATCGAGCAGGTCGTGCTCCTCGAACCACTTGATGACGGCCTCGCGGCACTCGTCGCGGTTCATGCCGGTAAACTCGCCATAGCCCTCGACGACCACCGCGTGCTCATCGAAGATATTGATTTGCGGCAGGTCGTGAGCCTGACCCATAGCGTAATCGTTGGGGTCGTGGGCCGGGGTGACCTTGACAAAGCCGGAGCCAAAGTTGGCGTCAACATGCCAATCCTCAAAGATGGGGATCTCGCGGTCGACAATGGGAAGCTTGACGGTCTTGCCCACGAAGGCGGCCTTCTCGGGGTCCTTCGGGGAGACGGCGACACCTGTGTCGCCGAGCATGGTCTCGGGGCGCGTGGTGGCGACGACGATGTAGTCCTGGCCGTTGACCGGCTCGGTCAGCGGATAGCGCAGGTGCCACAGATGGCCCTTCTCGTCCTTGTACTCGGCCTCGTCGTCCGAGATGGCGGTGGTGCAGTTGGGGCACCAGTTGACGATGCGCTTGCCGCGGTAGATCAGACCGTCGTGGTACCAGTCGCAGAAGACCTTGCGCACGGCCTGCGCGTAGTCCTCGTCCATAGTAAAGCGCTCGTTATCGAAGTCAACGGAGCAGCCCATACGCTTGATCTGCTCGACGATGATGCCGCCGTACTCGTGGGTCCAATCCCAGCAAGCGTCGACAAACTTGTCGCGACCGATCTCCAGGCGGCTAATGCCCTCGCTCTTGAGTTTCTTGTCGACCTTGGTCTGCGTAGCGATACCGGCGTGGTCGGTGCCCAGCACCCAGCGCGTGGACTTGCCGCGCATGCGGGCCATGCGGATGATGGCGTCCTGGATGGAGTCGTCGGTGGCGTGGCCCATGTGGAGCTTGCCGGTCACGTTGGGAGGCGGAATGGTGACGGTGCAGTCGCCCACGCCCTCGCGGCGCTTGTAGTAGCCACCGTCGAGCCACTTCTGCAGGATCGCCGGCTCATTGGTCGACGGATCGTAGTTCTTGGGCATCTCTTCCATATATCTCTCCCTTGCCCATCGGGGAGGAATGTAGGCCCGCCAGGGTCTGCATTCCTCCCCTTAGGTATCGATTACTTCAGTCTGATATGACTTCGCTGAGGCTTAAACAAACACACAGAATAACACAGGTAGTTGGGGTTATTGCGTATATATAAAATAGCCTCCGACCGCGGGTGGTCGGAGGCTATTTGCAAACACGCTTTAGGCTGATTTAGCCGTAGATGCGCTGGGGCTGCTCTTCGCCCTTGACGGAGGCTTCGGTTACAACGACCTTGGAAACACCCTCCTCGCTGGGGAGGTCGAACATCGTCTGCTGCAGCACGTCCTCGCAGATGGAGCGCAGGCCGCGGGCGCCGGTCTTGCGGGCGAGCGCCATGCGGGCGATCTCGTGCAGGGCGGCGTCCTCAAACTCAAGCTCAACGTCCTCGAGCTGGAACATCTTACGGTATTGACGCACCACGGCGTTCTTGGGCTCGGTCAGGATCGACACCAGGTCGTCCTCGTCAAGCGCCTGCGTCTGGGTGACGACGGGCGTACGTCCCACAAACTCGGGGATCATGCCAAAGGCGTTGAGGTCCTGCGGGAGCACCTGACGCAGCAGGTCGTTCTCGTCGACCGAAGTGGGGCCGGCGATCTCGGAGTTGAAGCCCACGCCCTTGTTGCCCACGCGATCGGCGATGATCTTATCCAGACCCACAAAGGCACCGCCGCAGATGAACAGGATGTTGGTCGTGTCGATCTGCAGCAGCTCCTGCTGGGGATGCTTGCGGCCGCCGGTGGGCGGAACGCTTGCCACCGTACCTTCAAGAATCTTAAGCAGCGCCTGCTGAACGCCCTCGCCCGAAACATCGCGGGTGATGGAGAGGTTCTCGGCCTTGCGGGCGATCTTGTCGATCTCGTCCACGTAGATAATGCCGACCTGCGCGCGCTCAATATCGCCATCGGCGGCATTGATGAGCTTGAGCAGGATGTTCTCCACATCCTCGCCCACGTAACCGGCCTCGGTGAGCGCGGTGGCGTCGGCGATGGCAAACGGCACCTCGAGGATACGTGCGAGCGTCTGGGCGAGCAGCGTCTTACCGGTACCGGTGGGACCGAGCAGCAAAATGTTGGACTTGGCGAGCTCCACCTCGTCCATATCATCATCGAGCTGCGAGTCCAAACCGTCGTCAAAGGCCGAAAGCGCAGCGCCGCCCTCGATCACGCGGCGATAGTGGTTGTACACGGCCACCGACATGGCACGCTTGGCGTCCTCCTGGCCCATAACATAGGCCGAAAGCTCGTCATAGATCTCGTGCGGCGTCGGCACGTGTGTGATGACCTGACGGTCGTCCTCAAGCTCAAAGCCCTCGGTCTCGGGGTCCACAGCCGGCTGGGATGCAGCCTGACCGTGGTCGTTGAGGAAGCCTGGCAGTTTGCCGTTGCGGGCAGCGTCCATAAAGTCCGAAGCCAGCGACTCTTCCAGAATCTCGGAACAGGCGGCGACGCACTCGTCACAGATAAAGATGTTGGTCGGGCCCTTTACGAGGCGACGAACCTGGCCCTGCTCTTTTCCGCAGAAGGAGCAGCGGATGGGGTTGCCGTTCTCGTCAAAGTTGTCCTGCATGTTACCTGCCATCCTAGGCGTCCTTCGCGGCGAGATCGCGCGAGGTGACGATACGGTCGATCAGGCCGTAGTCGAGGGCCTCGGCAGCGGTCAGGTAGTTGTCGCGCTCGGTGTCGGCCTGGACCTTCTCGATGGGCTGGCCCGAGGCGTCGGACAGGATCTGGTTGAGCTCGCGGCGAGTCTTCTTGATCTCCTCGGCCACGATCTCGATCTCGGTCTGCTGACCCTGGGCACCGCCGCTGGGCTGGTGAATCATGACCTTGGAGTGCGGCAGGCAGAAGCGCTTGCCCTTGGCGCCGGCCGAAAGCAGCACAGCGGCCATAGACGCGGCCATACCGACGCAAATGGTCGAGACCTGCGGCTTGATGAAGTTCATGGTGTCCAGAATCGCCAGGCCGGAGTAGACCTCGCCACCGGGCGAATTGATGTAGAGCGAGATATCCTTCTCGGCATCCTGGCTCTCAAGATGCAGCAGCTGGGCAACGACCAGGTTGGCGCTGACGGAGTTGATCTCCTCGCCCAAAAAGATGATGCGGTCGTTGAGCAGGCGCGAATAGATATCGTAGCTGCGCTCGCCGCGCGGCGTCTGCTCGATAACGTATGGCACGAGGGCGGAATCGAACTTGGCGATCATACGCATCTCCATTTCTCTCTTGCGGACCAAATTGGTTCTAGATAAACGTACGGTGCCCGCATGCTATGCATTGGCTGGCACCGTACGAAGCAACCGGATAACCGGTGTATAACTTTACCCCATCACGGGCGCACGCATGCGCTCGCGGGCAAGGTGGCGAGAATTACTCGGCGTCCTTGGCGGTCTCGTCGACCTCGGTCACCTTGGCGTTCTCGACCAGGTGGTCGACGGCCTTGGAGCGACGGATGGACTCGCGGACGGCAGGCATGCGGCCATCGGCGATGAACTCGGCCTTGGAAGCCTCGACGTCCTTGACGCCGGCCTTCTCGAACTCGGCGTTGACGTCGTCCTCGGTGACCTCAATCTTGAGCTCACGGGCGAGGGCGTCGAGAGCCAGGGACTCACGGGCAACGTCGTTGGCCTGCTTGTGCAGGTCGCCGATGAACTGCTCCATGGTTAGGCCGGAAGCGGGCAGCCAGGTGTCCAGCGTCATGCCGCGGGCAGCGAGGTTGGACAGGAAGTTCTGGCCAAGCTCCTCAAAGACGGACTGCTCGTAGTCAGCATCCATCTCGTCGAGCTGCAGGCGCTCGGCGAGAGCGGAGACGCAACGGTTCTCCTTCTCGGCCGGCAGGCGGGAAGCCTTGTCCTGCTCGATCTCGATCTTGATGGCGTCGCGCATGGCGTCGATGCTGTCAAAGCCAAAGTCGGACTTGACGAGCTCATCGGTGAGCTCGGGGGTGTTGCGGACCTTGATGCCCTTGACGGTGACCTCGACGGTGTGGGTCTCGGCCTCCTCGCCCTCCTCGACCTCGTCGGTCCAGGTGACGGTCTTGACGTCGTCAACGTTGGCGCCGATCAGGGCCTCGTTGAACTCCTTGGGGTTGCTGTCGCTACCGGCGATGAGCATGCGGCCCTCGGCGGCGAAGTTGTCAGCGTTCTCAACGGCCTTGAGATCGACGGTGACGTAGTCCTCGGCCTCGACGGCGCGACCCTCGACGTCCTCGAAGGTGGCACGGTAGTTGAGGAGCATCTCGACCTGGTTGTTGATCTCGGACTCGGTGACCTCCGCGGGAGGCATCTCGATCTCGACGGCGTCGAAGGAGGAGAGCTCAGCAGCAGGACGCAGGGAGAACTCGACGGTGTAGGTGTAGTCCTCGTGATCCTTGGCGAGGTCGAGCTCCTTGTAGTCACCGTTCTTGGTGGGGACGATGTCCAGCTCGTTGAGGACGGCGGGCTCGTTGGCGGCGATCAGGTCGTTGGTGGCCTGAGCGAGGGTAGCCTCGGCGCCAAGAGCGGAGTCGATGACCGGACGGGGGGCCTTGCCGGCACGGAAGCCCGGGAAGCGGTACTTCTTGGCGGTGTCCTTGTAAGCCTTCTTGATCGCGGCGTCGACGTCGGCGGCCGGGATGGTGACCGTAGCGGTGAGCTTGGCGTCCTTGACGTCAGAAGCGGTGATGTTCAACACGTTCCTCCTCATACTGCCCAGCTTATCTGAGGTGCTGGTACCTTTATGCAACAAAGAGTCGCGACGGCCGAAGCCGACGCAGATGCGTTGGTGCGGGCGAAAGGACTCGAACCTTCACGGGAATCCCACCAGAACCTAAATCTGGCGCGTCTACCAATTCCGCCACGCCCGCATGAGCGCACAGACTAGGAATGATAGCAGATACGAACGGCAAGCGCACGCACACCTTTTACAAGCTCACGACCTCACCACGAGTACGCATCGGATCCCCCGCCGCCCCATCGAAGTTGCGGTGGAATAGGGACTGTTTGGGGCTCCAGTCCTCCAAAACAGTCCCTATTCCACCGCAACTTCGGTAGGACTCGGCAGCCTGGCGATGCTGGCCATGCGCCGGAAAGCGTGTCCCGGTTTGGGGCCTCGGAATGGGATGCAATTTCCGCTATAGCCATCAACCGGAAACTGCAACCCGTTTTGAGCCCCTATTCCGGGATGCACTTTCCGCCAAGGCCCTCAAACGGAAACTGCAGCCCACAATTCAGTTGAAAAGTGGGCTGCAGTTTCCCCGGGCTAGGCAATGAGCGGGTACAGCGCCTCCTCGCCTACTCCCCCAGCAGGGCCTTCTCGGGCGTGATCGGCAGCGAGCGAACCTGGTGGCCGGTGGCGTGCGCCACGGCCGAGGCGACGGCGGCGAGCGGCGTGTTGATGACGACCTCGCCGATCGACTTGGCACCAAACGGACCCGTCGGCTCGTAGCTCGGCTCAAAGGCCACGCGAATGCTGCCGATATCCAGGCGCGTGGGCAGCTTGTAGCTCATAAAGTTGCCGGTGCGCAGGCGGCCGCGGTCGTCGTGCTCGACAATCTCGTAGAGCGCGTGGCCGATGCCCTGGGCAATGCCGCCCTCGGCCTGAACGCGGGCGAGTGCCTCGTTGATCACGGTGCCGCAGTCCACAGCCGCCGCGTAGTCCACCACGGTCACCTTGCCGGTGGCCTTGTCGACCTCGACCTCGGCAATGCCGGCCATAAACGGCGGAGGCGAAACGGGCAGGCAGGCAGAAGCATGCGAGGTGAGCGCGTCGCCGCCCGCGATGTTCTTGACACACAGGTTGGCAAAGTCGCGCAGCGTAAGGTAGCGGTTCTGCTCGCGCGCAGCACGCTCGTCGGACAGGCGCACGTACTGGCCATCGAAGACCACGTCGGCGGCGTCCACATCCCACATCCGGGCAGCCTTGGCGCAGATCTTCTCGCGCAGCTCGGTCGCGGCATTCTTGGCGGCAAGGCCCGTCACGTACGTGCCCGAGCTCGCGTACGAGCCGGCATCGAACGGCGATACGTCAGTGTCCACGCCGCGCACAACGATCAGCGAGCTCTCCACGCCCAGCTCCTCGGCGGCAATCTGCGCCAGGATTGTATCGACGCCCATGCCGTTATCGGTGGCGCCGGTGCCGATGGTAATAAAGCCGTCCTCTTCCAGGCGCATGTCGATGCCGGCGATGTCCACGTTGGAGATGCCCGAGCCCTGCATGGTGAGCGCGCAGCCCAGGGCGCGCACGCGGTCGCCCAGGTCCACGGCCAGCGGCTTGTCACGCCAGCCGATCATGTCCATCGCGCGCAGCAGGCAGCGGTCGAGCGCACAGGCGTTCAGCTTCTCGTTGTAGTACTGCGGCATGATCTCGCCCTCGCGCACGATGTTCTTAAGGCGCAGATCGGCGGGATCCATGTGCAGCATGTCGGCGAGCTCGTTGACGGCACTCTCCACGGCAAACTGGCCCTGGGTGGCACCGTAGCCGCGATACGCGCCGCCGCGGTTGGTATTGGTGTAGACGGCGTCCCAGCTAAAGCGGCTCGCCTTCACGTGGTTGTAGATGGGCAGGCTTTTGTGGCCCGAAAGGCCGATCGTCGTGGTGGCATGCTCGCCATAGGCGCCGGCGTTGGACAGCGTATGCAGGTCGATGGCCGTGATGGTGCCGTCGTTCATGGCGCCCAGCTTAACGGTCATCTGCATCTGATGGCGCGAGTTGCCCGCGGTGATGGTCTCCTCGCGGGTGTAGCAGCAATAGCTCGGACGGCCGGTCTGCTGGGTAACAAACGCCACGAAGATCTCGCAGCAGCCCGTCTGCTTGGAGCCAAAGCCGCCGCCGATGCGCGGCTTAATAACCTGCACCTGCGACTGCGGAATGTCGAGCGACTGCGCGACCATGCGGCGCACGTGGAAGGGCACCTGCGTAGAGGTGGTCACCGAGATGCGGCCGAACGCGTCGGTCGTCGCGAAGGCACGGAAGGTCTCCATGGGCGCGGTCTGGGTGGCCTGGCTGGTGTAAGTGCGCTCAAAGACGATGTCGCTCTGGGCGAAGGCCTCGTCCAGGTCGCCATAATCGCTGGTACCGCTGCACACCAAGTTGCGCGGGACATCGCCGCCCTGCGGGAACATAAAGGTCACGTCGCCCTCGGGGTGGACCACGATATCGTTATCGAGTGCCTGGGTAAAGTCGAGCAGCGGCTCGAGCACCTCGTAGTCGACCTTGATGAGCTTGAGCGCCTTGTCGGCGGCCTCCTCGGTCTCGGCAGCGACAATCGCCACCTCCTCGTTTTGATAGCGCACAAGGTTCTCGAGAATCAGGCGGTCGTAGGGACTCGGCTGCGGATAGCTCTGGCCGGCAATGGTAAAGCGGCGCTTGGGCACGTCCTCGTAGGTGTAAACGCCCACGACGCCCGGCACCTTCAAGGCGCGCGAGGTGTCGATGGAACGGATCTTGGCACGGGCATAGGGGCTGCGCTTGAGTTTGACGATGAGCGCGCCGGCGGGCACCATATCGCCCGTGTAGACGGGACGGCCCTCGAGCAGGGCCTTCGAATCCTTCTTGGGCTGCTTGTGGGTGATTTGCTTGTAGGAGACGCCGTCGGAGCTCGTGTCGTTGACGGGCAGCTCGGGCATCTCGAAGCCCACCTGCACGCCCGACTCGTTGAGGAAGCGGACGATGGCGCGCAGCTGGCTCTCGTAGCCGCTGCAACGGCAGAGGTTGCCGGCGAGCTGGCGCGAGAGCTCCTCGCGCGTGGCGACGAGGCTCGGGTCCTCCTTGGCGGCGCGGGCGAGCGCCAGCACGTTCATGATGAGGCCGGGGGCGCAAAAACCGCACTGCTCGGCGCCTTCGGCAGCCATAGCGCGGGCGAGAGCCTCGGACTCGGCCTTGAGGCCCTCGAGCGTGGTGATGGAGCGACCCTCAACGCGGGCGGCGGGAACCGAGCAGCTCAGCACCGGATCGCCGTCCAGCCACACCGTGCACAGGCCGCAGTTGGTGGTCTCGCAGGCGCAGCGCACCGACGCGCAACCCTGCTCGCGCAACAGCGCAAAGAGCATGGCGTCGGGGGCAATCTGAACCTTGACCTTGCGGCCGTTGAGTGTAAAGGAAAGATCGATGAGTTTGGCAGCCATTAGCGCACCTCGCTAGAATCGACGCCGGGCACGCGGCGGCAGGAATACTCGTCCGTAGCGAACTTAGGGATCTGCACGGTCTCGAGCTCGCGGGCAAGCGCGGCCGAAAGCTCGATGCCGGCGGCGCGGCGCACAGCCTGCACGGCAAGCGGCGCCGAGATGCGACGGCGGTACTCGGCTGAGCCCCACAGGTTGGTGCCGTAGCTCAGCGCGCGCACGGACGCGGCAAGGGCACGCAGCTCATCCTCGGAAGGCTGCTCGTTCACCAAGCCGCATGCCTCGCCCTGCAGCAGGGTCGCGCGCAGCGGACGGGCACCCACGGTGACATGCCAGCTGTTGTCCCACCAGGCGGCGGTGACATTGAGCGAGGGGAAGTCGGTCGCGGCCTTGCGCACGGCCTCATAGCTCGCGCGGTAGTCGTGCTTAACGACCACGACGCGCTCGATCACGTCGCGCACATAGCCCATGTCCACGAACTCCGCGAGCGGCACGCGGCCGGCGCCCGTCAGCTCAACATAGGAATCGAGCGCGAGAAAGGCGGAGAGAACGTCCGAGAAGCCAAAGCGGCCGTAGATGCTTCCGCCAACCGTGGCGGTATTGCGCAGCTGCACGCCCACGATATCGTGGACGGCAAACTCAAAGACATTGTTGACAAGCGCGTTGAGCCCGGCATGACGCTCGAGCTGGCGCAGGGTACACATGGCACCGATACGAAACTCGGTCTCGGTCTCCTCGATCTGATCGAGTCCGCAGGCCGAAAGGTCAATCGCCGTCGCCACACGACGCGAACCCAGGCGCATCCAGATGCCGCCGCCCACAATCTTGTTGTTGCGGTTCTTCTGTAAGAGCTCATAGGCTTCGGCCGCGTTTCCAACACGGACGTAGGTACCGAACTTGAGCACGTTCTCCCCCATCTCTTCACTTGTCCAGTACCTTTAAGTGTACCAAACGAGGGGGCATAGCTCGTGTCGGGACAAAATGAACCGTTTTCCTCCGTCGCATGCGGATCAAAAAAGGCTCCCAGCCAAGATGACTGGAAGCCTTCTGCGATGCTATATCGAGCGAAGATTTAGCAGACGCCCTGGGCGAGCATGGCGTCGGCAACCTTCAGGAAGCCGGCGATGTTGGCGCCCATGACAAAGTTGCCCTCCTGGCCATACTCCTTGGCGGTGTCGTCCACGTTGTGGAACATGCCGCGCATGAGCTGCTCGAGCTTGCCGTCGACCTCCTCGAAGGTCCAGGACAGGTGCTCGGCGTTCTGGCTCATCTCCAGGCCGGACACGAGCACGCCGCCGGCGTTGGCAGCCTTACCGGGCATAAAGGCGACGCCGTTCTCCTGGAAGTAGGTCGTGGCCTCGATGGTCGTGGGCATGTTCGCGCCCTCGACGACCACCTTGCAGCCGTTGGCGACGAGCGCCTGGGCGTCCTCGAGCAGCAGCGTGTTCTCGCGAGCGCAGGGCAGCGCGATGTCGCAGGGCAGCTGCCACACGCCGCGGCCGTCACCCTCGTGCCACGTGGCATTGGGCTTCTCATCGACGTACATGGCGAGCGTAACGCCCTTGTCGTGGCCGGAGCGCTTCTTGTTGTAGACATGCTCGAGCACGGTGTAGTCGATGCCGTCGGGATCCTCGACCCAGCCATGGGTGTCGGAGCAGGCTAGCACCTTGCCGCCGAGCTGGGAGACCTTCTGGACCGCGTAGATGGCAACGTTACCGGAGCCGTGAACGACGACGTTCTTGCCCTCGAAGGAGTCGCCGCGGCTCTTGAGGTACTCGTCCACAAAGTAGGCCAGGCCGTAGCCGGTGGCCTCGGTACGGGCGAGCGAGCCGCCAAAAGAGAGGCCCTTGCCGGTAAGGACGCCGGTCCACTCGTTAGTCAGGCGCTTGTACTGACCGAACAGGTAGGCAACCTCGCGGCCGCCAACGCCCAGGTCGCCGGCAGGAACGTCGGTGTTGGGGCCAATGTGGCGATAGAGCTCGGTCATGAAGGACTGGCAGAAGTGCATGATCTCGTTGTTGGACTTGCCCTTGGGGTCAAAGTCGGAGCCGCCCTTGCCGCCGCCCATGGGAAGAGTGGTCAGGCTGTTCTTGAGGATCTGCTCCAGGCCCAGGAACTTGAGCATGCCCAGGGTGACCGTCGGGTTAAAGCGCAGGCCGCCCTTGTAGGGTCCAATGGCAGAGTTGAACTCGACGCGGTAACCGCGGTTGACCTGAACCTTGCCCTGGTCGTCGACCCAGGGAACACGGAACATGACGATGCGCTCGGGCTCGACGAGGCGCTCAAGCAGGGCGGCCTCCTCGTACTCGGGATGGGCGTCGAGCGCCGGCTGGATGGTGCCGAGGATCTCGGTCGCGGCCTGGATGAACTCAGGCTGCTCGGGATAGCGGGCCTTGAGCTCTTCGAGAACTTTCTGCGTGTAGCTCATGCTTCCTCCAATTGATGGAAAAGAAAGGTGTCGTTCGAGGCGCCCCATGCGCCGCGAGCTTTATCGAGTATGGATAATATCGCACTGTTGCAGCAAAGTTTCGCATAAGCCGACGAGCAGATGTTTCGTTTTGATTACGATGCAGGTAGAAGCGTTTTTGAGTGCCTGACGTGCAAAACCTGTGTTTCAAACCTGTTTCGTCCACATGTTCCAAACCACCACATTGGGGCACCTTTGTGGTGGTGTGGGGGTTAAAGGACGAGTTGATGGTAGTCGGCGGGCGTTACGCGGCCTTCGGTAGCAGCGCGGAAGGCGGCGAGCGCATCACCCGAGAACGGCATGGCCCAGCACAGACCGCAACCTGCGGTAATGGAGCCGGGCAAAGGCATAATGCGCCCGGGCACGCCGGCATTCAGGCAAAGCTGCTCGCACTCCATCACATCGAAGGTGCTATCGAACGAAACGATGATCTTGCGCTCGTGGTCGAGGGCATCACCGGACGGGCCTTCGCGGTGTGCCTCACGATACGCCGCAGCGGCCGCCTCCTCTTCCGCAGTATGTCCACAGCCACCGCAGCCGCAGGTACAGGGCTCGGAACCATCGCAAGTGCAAGGCTCTCCCGTGTCGGGACAAATATCGTGAGACATGGCAACTCCAATCGTCTAGGCGAGTAACTCGGCCGCCGCAAACTCCTCGCGCGTATTGACGTTTTCGAAGCAGAGCGTCGAGCCCGCGGCCTTAACAATCTGCGGCTCATCCATATAACCGGCCTGAACGCGATTGATCAGGCAGCGAATGCGCTGTCGGTCGCAGGCAAGCAGCTCTTGGGCAACCGGCGCACAAGCGTCACGGCGCCAGACGGCGCAAAGCGGCTCAATCCCTTGCTCCTCGCGTGGCACGCACACGTCGATCGCCTCGGCCTCAAAACGATCGGCAAGCGCGCCGATGAGTTCCGGCGAGACAAACGGCATATCGCAGGCGACGATCGCCACGAGCGGCAATCGGGCCGCAGCCAACGAGCTCGCGATGCCGCGCATGGCACCCGCCGACCCCTCAAGGTCCGGCACTATTCGCGGCACCAGGCCGCCAAACGCGTGCTCCTCAAGATAGGCAAGCTCGCTGGGACGCGAAGTCGTCACGACCAACTCGCCGGCAACTGGCGCCAGCCGACCCAGCACGCGCTCGATGAGCGGCTCGCCGCAAAACGCCATGCGCGCCTTATCGCAGCCCATGCGCGAGGACAGTCCGCCCGCCTGGACGACACAAGAAAGATCGGCCCGTCTTACGGTAGTCATACGGCAAACCACCCCCATCGGCATGCTCAAAACCCGGTGCACGAAGCTAAATACCGCCGTCGAAATAGCGGCGCTACGAAAAGCTCGTGCAAAAACAAAACAGCGCCTTTGCGGCACGCAGCAAGACCGCGAGCACAAAAGCGCTGGTAGCGTATGGCGGGAACGTATGTGAATCGAACACATCCAAGACGTTTTGCACGCCTCGCAACGGTTTTGAGGACCGCGGAGCCCACCGGAGCCCATCCGTTCCCAAGTGCGGAGGTATTTTACCAAACCGAGCGGGCCCCATCCCAAAAAGACGAGCAAGAAGTTGCGGTGGAATAGTTCTTGCTTAGGCTGCAAGACCCCAAAAACAGGAACTATTTCACCGCAACTGATAAGGGTAGGCTAGCGCAGGGAGCGCAGGCCGCCGGCATCCTTGTCGAGGACTGTGAAGCGTACGGCATCCAGGTGCTCCAAGATGCTGATGGCACGTTTACGCGACACACCTAGGGCTTCGCGCAGCACGCTCGTGGTGGCAGCGCCACCGGCGTCGGTGATGGCAGCAGCGACAAGCTCGCGCGCATGCGACTCCGCGGTGGCGGACAGGGCAACGTCGCGCTCGACCTTCACGATGGAGCGGTTGAGCGAAAGCTCGCGCAGGGCACGCGTCATGGTGTCGCGGCCGAGCTGCAGCTGTTCGCCCACCTCGGGAAGTGCCGGTGCATCCAGGCCGGCCTCGTCAAGCAGCGCGACGATCCGTTCGCAAGCCTCTCGCACCACGCGTGCCGCTGCGGCGGCCGAATGCGGATCGAATACCTCGGCGCCCTCGGCGGCGCACACGCCACGCGAGCAGCCCTCGGCAATCAGGGCCGCGGCAACGCCTTCATCAGCGGCAGGCCACGCAGCATGGGCAACGGCGCCGGGCGTAAAGCCCGTCTCCTTGGGAGCCGCCGCGTGCATGGCTGACAGGGTCGCCGCAAGGGCATCCATCGCTGCGTCGAGCGCGGAAGAATCTGCATACAGCGAGCCATCCGAGCCGGCAAGCTCGCACACAGCACCTCGCGCCACCAACTCGTTCAGCGCGGCATCGACTCCACCGGAAACAAGATCCAGCGCCGCGGCAACGTCGGCAGCCACGACCGGCAGCGTCTGCAGCGCCAGCCAAGCGCCCACACCGCCCGCGATATCGCCGGCCTCAAGCGCCACATACAGCGCACGCTCTCCTTCGGCAAGCTCGCGCGAACGACGGCAACGCGAAAGCAGCACACGCCCGCCGCCAATGAGCATAACGGGCGAATACGACAGCACCACGGCATGGTCTCCGGCGCGCAGCGGCAGCGGCTCCTCCAAGCGCACCTGTACGGTACGGGTCTCGCCCACCGCCATGGGGGCCTCGCCCTCCATGAACATGATGCGGCCGACAACCTCGGCTGTACCCGCCATCACGTGCACACGCGCACCCGACTCGAGCACACGCGGCTTGGCGCCCTCGCGGCCCAAATACGTAAACGCCATCATAAAGCGCATCGTCTGGCCAAAGCGGTCCGCCACGCCCAGTATCTCGCCACGGTCAAGCGCCGCGACTCCGTCGCCGACCAGGTTGAGCGCCACACGCTGACCGGGCAACGCCTGCGGCGTATCGCCATGCACCTGAATTCCACGCACACGACAGACCGTACGCGACGGCAACGCGACAAGCTCATCCCCCACCGCGACGGGCGCATCGTGCAGCGTTCCCGTCACGACGGTGCCGACGCCCTTAATCGTAAAGCAGCGGTCAATCGGCAGGCGCGGCGCGGCATCGGTGCGCTCGGCACGGTCGCGGCAGGAATCCCAGCAGGCACCGACCTGATCGTCAAGCGCGGCCAGCAGCGCGTCAATCCCCTCGCCGGTCTTGGACGACACGGGGACCATCGGCGCGCCCGCAAACACGGTACCCGACAAAAAGTCATCGACATCGAGCTCGGCAAGCTCGGTCATCTCGGCGTCGGCCAGGTCGCACATCGTCAGCGCGACCACCATATGCGTAACGCCCAGCAGCTCCAGCACATGCACGTGCTCGCGGGTCTGCGGCATCACGCCCTCGACAGCCGAAACCACCAGCACCGCCACGTCGATGCCCGTGGCGCCCTGCACCATGGCGCGCAAGTAATGCGCGTGGCCCGGCACGTCGACCAGGCCAACGATCTTGCCACTCGGCAGTGCCAGCTCGCCAAAGCCCAGCTCCACGGTCATACCGCGACGGCGCTCAACCTCCAGACGGTCGGGATTCTTGCCGGTCAGCGCCTCGATCAGTGCGGACTTACCGTGGTCGACGTGGCCCGCCGTGCCAACGATAACGGGGCACTCCACCAGCTTCTGAACCTCACTCATCGAGCAATCGCCTTCTTAACGCACGCGACGAGCGTCGATGCCGCCGTCTCGATATCGCGGTCGCCCACAAGCGTACGGACGTCAAACAAAATGCGATCGTGCGAGGTTCGCGTGACGACCGGCGTGTCGAAATCTTGGACGAGCGAGCGCTTGAGCACATCGACCGTCAGGCGCGCGTCAACAAGACGCACGGCAACGCACATGGTGGGCAACTCGACGGTAGGCAGCGAGCCGCCGCCGGGAGTCGACGACTCCTCGACGATCTCCACCTGAACGGCGCACGGGCAGCCAGCCTTATCGAGGCCCGCCACCATCAGATCGCGCAACTTGCGTGCGCGACGCTCCAGATGAGCCTGCGGAAGCGTGAGCATGTTGAGTACCGGCACCTCGCGATGGGCCACATCCGCCCCGTCCATGTAAATGCGCAGTGTAGCCTCGAGCGCCGCCAGTGCAAGCTTACCCGGACGCAGGGCACGCATAAGCGGATGCGACCCGCAGGCCTGGACCAGATCGCGACGACCCATGATAATGCCCGCCTGCGCGGCGCCGAGCAGCTTATCGCCCGAGCATGACACGATATCGAGCCCCGCCGCGACCGAAGCCGGCGTGGTTTCTTCGCCTCCGCGCACCAAGATGTCGTCGGGCAACAGCGCGCCCGACCCCTGGTCCTCGTAGAACAGCAGGCCATGCTTGTGGGCCAGGGCGGCAAGCTCCCGAGAGCCCACCTCTTCGTGAAAACCCTCGATGCGATAGTTGGAAGGATGGACCTTAAGGATCATCGCCGTATCGGGCGTGATGGCTTGCTCATAATCAGCCAGGTGCGTGCGGTTGGTGGCGCCGACCTCGACGAGTTTGGCGCCCGAAGCCGCCATGACATCGGGGATGCGGAAGCTGCCGCCGATCTCGACAAGCTCGCCGCGGCTGACGATGACCTCTTTGCCTGCGGCATGGGTCGCCAGCACCAGCAGCACAGCGGCGGCATTGTTGTTGACCACGAGCGCGTCCTCGGCACCGGTGAGTGAGCGGATCAGCTGCGCGGCGTGCTCCTTGCGCGACCCGCGCGAACAGGTGTCGACGCTGTACTCGAGCGTGCTATACCCGCGCGCGACCTCGGCCACGGCTTTGGCAGCTGATTCCGCGAGCGGGGCGCGACCCAAGTTGGTATGGATAACCACACCCGTGGCGTTGACGGCGGGACGCAGGCTCGGCAGCGCAGAGCGGTGCGCACGCCACTCGATGGCCGAGGCCAGCTCGCGCTTGGAACGCGGGGCGGCACCGGCGCGAATGGCGGCGCGCTCCTCGTCGAGCTCGGCCGTAACGGCGGCATGGACTACCGCGTCGCACGTCTCCCCCGCCGCCTTCACGACCGGCCACTCGGCAAGCAGCTCGTTGACGGAGGGAATGGCACGCAGGCGGGCGCACACCTCATCGGACATGTTCTGGCTATCGCTCATGTGCGACCTTTCAAAACCAAAGGTGAATCAATCGTGCGAACGTCAAACTATCAGCCAATTCGATCGGCTGAGTCAATCAATCGCTATTATCCTCGCGTGCCGCGATCTTTTCCACACGAACGGCGTTTTCCTGGGTGAGCGCAGCGCCCGTCAACGGGTCCCAACGCAACGGCGTATGGTCGAGCGGGCCCACGCCCAAGGCTTGAGCGCCACCGGCATCGGCGCCAAACGAACGCCCGCCGGGAGCGGCCGAGGTGAAGATGCACGCCGGATGCAGATAGGGCGTCGTCTCCACGCGCACGCGGTCGCGGCCCATGTCGCTCACGAGTTCGACGATCTCGCCGTCGGCGATGCCCATGTGCGCAGCAGCATCGGCATTCATCTGCACGGCATCCAGGTCCGATCCAGCCTCGGCGGCACCTTGGGCAGCGAGCCTGCGCGAGGTATGCGACTCAAAGGGACGGTTGCCGCTAATGAGGCGAAACATCCCCGGGCCAGGCTCCACCATGGGAGCGATCCAGTTGGGTACACAACCCAGGCCGGCTCGTTCCCATACGTCGCTTGCCAGCGCAATTTTGCCGCCATCCAGGGGAATCGCCGGCTCACCCGTGCGCGACGGCAGCGGCACGCCCGTATCGGCCCAACCGCGCTCCTTAAGCGCAGCGAGGTCAATTCCAAACGGCGCCACCTGGGCAGCCGCCAGATCGTCAGACGTAAACTGGAAGTACTCGCCCACGCCGCAGGCCGCAGCCAACCCGGCAAAGATCTCCCGACCGGGACGCGTGTCGCCATGCAACACGGGCAGCACGGCGTTGCGGTAGAACACGCGCGCGTCGTTGCGGCCCACGACCGTTCCCACACCGCGGTCGGCCTCCAGATACGTCACGTCGGGCAGCACGAAATCAGAAGCACGCGCCGTCTCGGACCAGCGAATATCAATCGTCACGAGCAAGTCGAGCTGCTGCAAAATACTCAACCAAGCCTGTGCATTGCCATAGCCCGCACCGGGGTTACTGGCATAGACGATGAGCCCACGCAAATCGCCGGCAAGAATCGACTGGCCGATGGTCGTGCACAGGCCGCGCACCGGATCGACCAGTGGATAGCGCTCGGACCCCAGCTTGGGTCCGCGAGGCACCGGCGGCGTCGCAAAGCGTGCGGGATCGAGGTCGCCCAACACAAGCGGCGTGGGCGGATTGAGGGCGCCGCCCGCGTGTCCGATGCAGCCCAGCAGCACATCGACCAAGCAGATAGCGCGCGCGGTCTGGGTGCTATTGGCATACGCGATACCGATGCCACCATGAAAACCCGCATCCACCACAGCGGCAGGCGCGGCGGCAGCGAGATCGCGCGCCGTGGCGACAATCTCTGCGGCCGGCACGTCGCACATCGACTCGGCCCACTCGGGCGTCCAAGCACTGGCCGCCTGCACCAGCTCGTCAAAACCCGTGGTATAGCGGGCAACGAACTCGTGGTCGTACAGGCCCTCGGCAATGAGCACGTGGACAATACCCAACAGCAGCGCCAAGTCGCAGCCCGGACGCACGCGGAGCCAGCGATCGGCAAGCGCGGCCGAACCGCTGCGCCGGGGGTCAACCACGATGATCTTCGCCCCGCGCCGGCGCGCATCGTTGAGCGCATCGACGGCCCCCATCGTCGATGAATCGACGATGGAACGCCCCAGGTACATGATGCAGTCGGTATGCGCCAGGTCGGAGGCGGGGCTGTAGCCCAGGCTGTGCTCCCATCCGGTGAGACGACTTACCTCGCAGGCACCATCGGCACCGTACACGTTGGGCGAACCCAGCGCATGCATAAAGCGATAGGCCCAGTAGCGGTCGAACGAGGGAACGCCGAGCGTCATGCCCAGTGCACGAGGCCCGCACTCGTCAACAATCCCCAAAAGACGCTCGGCAATCTGCGCGAACGCCTCGTCCCAGGTAATCGCATCGAACCCCGAGCCATCCCGGCGGCGTCGCATGGGGTGCACAATGCGGTCACGCTCGTCAAACGGCATTGCCAGGCGATGCCGTCCGCGGGCGCACAGGGCACGCGCCGCGCACGGATGCCCCGGCACCGGCAACTCGGCCACCACACGTCCATCCTCAACATGGGCCGCAAAGGCGCAATCGGCATAGCATCCCCCGCATGTCGTCACCACGGAGCGACCGTCATGCATAGTTCTCGATGCCATCTCGATTATTCCTTCCAGCTCAGGGGTTCAGGCCCCACCGCACCACAGCTCTGCCGCCAGCTGCCGCGACGCAAAGCCCGCAGCAGCTACCGCAGCAAGACATGAAGAGCCTCCCAAAAGGCAAACGCCCCTCGGGAGGCCCGTACGTCATTCCGGCTTATTACGCCTCGGACTTCTTGGCGTAGACAAACCAGTAGCCGAGCGCGACCAGAACCGCGCCGCCCACGATGTTGCCCAGCGTGGCGGCGGACAGGTTAAACGCAATGCCCGCAGCGTTGAGCGCATCGGCGCCGGCGACGTCGGCACCGTAACCGCATGCATGCATCACGGCGCCCATAGGCAAAAAGTACATGTTGGCGACGCAGTGTTCAAAACCGCAGGCCACAAAGGCAGCGATGGGCAGCAAAATGCCCACAACCTTATCGACCACGGTCTTGCCGGCGGTACCGATCCACACGGCCAGGCACACAAAGATGTTGCACAGGATGCCGCGGAAGAAGATCGTCACCCAGTCGATCGTCACCTTGCCGGCGGCGACGCTCACCATGGAGTTGGCGACCGCCTCGCCGTTGAGCTTATAGATGCCGGCCATGTACACCAAAAAGACGATGAACAGAGCACCGACAAAATTGCCGACCCACACGACGATCCATGCCTTAAGCATCTGGACCAAGGTGATCTTTTTGCTCTTGAGCGCGCAGACCATAAGCGAATTGCCGGTGAACAGCTCAGCGCCGCACACCAGCACCAGCACCAGGCCCAGGCAAAAGCACAGGCCGCCCACGACGCGCTGGGCACCCCAGCCCAGCGTGCTGTCGCTCAAAAACACCGTAAAGAACAGGCCGCCGAAGGCGATAAACGCGCCGGCGAACATTGCCAACAGAAAGGCCTTAGCGACCGGCAGGTTAGCCTTGGTCACGCCGGCGGCCTCGGTCTTGGCCTCGATCGCGGCGGGCGCCAGGCAATCGGGAGCGGAATATTCTGCCTTGGAATCTGCCATGTCAATCACTTCTTTCCTAATCAGCAGGGACAAGCGCTCCTATAGCTCCTGCCCCAAGCGGACAAAGTGGGAAAAGTCGTTGGCGGCCACGGCGTCATACACGGCGTCGACGGCCTCAAAGACCTCCGGGGACATGGGGTTATAGAACTCCGTATCGCCCGGCTGAATCCCTATGAAGACGATATCTTCGCACGATTGCTCGATTTCTTCGATCAGAATCGACAAGGGAAGCGAATGCGTGGTGAACATCGACTTGCGGGCCACGTCACGTTTGTCGAGCAAGCGGATGGCGCCGACGGGCAGCGCCATGTCGGCGGCATCGACCAACACCAGGCGCGGCGGACGCTCGCGCTTGACCTCGATGATGTCGTCCTCGGGCGTTTGCCCACCGTCGATGGTGTACCAACCGGCGATGGGCGTGTCCTCCATCTTTTTGGAGAGCACGGGGCCGGCGGCATCGTCGGCGCGCAGCACGCTTCCCGCCGTGAGCACAATGCCCGCAAACGGGGCGCCGTTCACACGGCCATCCACAACGCGACCCATTACTGTAGCCTCCCCGTCAGATACACGCCCGACACATCGCGCACGCGCTCAACCAGATCGCGAAACTTCATTAAGAACGCGACCTGCTGGGCATGCAGGCCAAAGTCGTCATCGAACACCGAGATGCCGGCCTTGGCCGAACCGCGAAAACCGCGATCGTCGAGCAGCGTGTCGCAGGCCTCGAGCAGCGACGGCACCGCCGCCTTGTCGAGCTGGCACTCGCCAAAGGAGCGGATGGCCTTGAACTTGGTCTTGGCCTCCCCCTCCGGCAGCGCGTCGACGAGCGAATAGAACACGTTCACCGGCACCGACAGGCGCGGCTCAAAGCAGTCGAGCACGCCGGTGTGGTGGCCCACGGCGAGCGTGTAGTACAGCACGTCGCAGGCCTCCTGGGGAACGTCTTCCTCGGTCTCCACAAACTTACGCGTGAGCTCATAGAAGACCACCTGGTCGGGCGTATGGCCCAGGCAGGGGTCGGCGACGCCCTCGGCGGCCTCGTCGCTTGCGCGCGAGGCATCGCCAAAAGAGCCGCCGAGCATGCCGGGACCCGCAAAGTAACCAGAGCGGTCCGTGAGCTCCATCTAGCGACCTCCGGCCAGCACCAGATCCTGCAGCGCCGAGTACACCTCGACGCGGCGCGGATCGTCCTGCTTATCGATGAGCAGCGCCATGGCGCCGCGGATATCGCCCTTGGGCGCGCCCTCGAGCGTATCCATAAACTCGTTGGCCAGGTCACGGCCGTAGCGGTAGCCGCTCATGGCGCGAGCATCACGCTCGATGGCCACACGCAGCTTGTACGGCACGCCGGGGTGCAGGATATCGGCCTGCTCGCCGGCGGCCTCCACCGTGGTCTCGGCATGGAGCTTTTGGTCCAGCAGACCGAGCGCCATGGCAAAGCCGTAGATGGTCTGCGCGGGGCTGGGCGGGCAGCCGGGGATGTAGACATCGACCGGCAGAATCTTGTCCGTGCCGCCCCAGACGCAGTAGTTGTCGTAGAAGATGCCGCCGGTGCAGCCGCACGCGCCATAGGACACCACGATCTTGGGATCGGGTGCGGCCTCAAAGGCGCGCAGGGCCGGCATGCGCATGGCACGCGTCACGGCGCCGGTGTACAACAGCACGTCGGCATGACGAGGCGAGGGCACGACCTTGATGCCAAAGCGCTCGACGTCGAAGACGGGCGTGATGGAACCGAAGATCTCGATCTCGCAGCCGTTGCAGCCGCCGCAGTCAACGCGGTAGACATACACCGAGCGCTTGATCTTCTTAAGAAGGGTCGCCTTGGCCTTCTCGATGCTCTCGTCGAGCTCGATCTTGGTCGGGCGGTACTGGAGCCGCTCGGGCAAAAGCGTGGGTTCGGCCATGGTTACTCCTCCTTCGTTTCAAAATCCATGATGATGCCCTCGACCGGCGCCGGACCGGCGGGAATCTCGGGCGCATCGGGGTTGAGCTCGCGGTCGATATACTCCGGGTTCACGCCGTGGCCGCCCAGATACTCCATGCCGGGGCCCTGGGGCTCGCCGGACGCAAGCGTCTCGTTGGCAGCCATGCCGTGCGCGTTGCCGGTCTTTACGGCCGAGGCGGCGCGCAGGGCGTCGAGCTCGCGCTTGCACTCCTGGCACATACCGACGGTACGGGCGGCCTGCTCGGCCTCCATGCCGCCGGCCTTTTGCAGCAGGCGCTTGGCGTAGTCGATCTCCTTGTGCGGGGCAAACGGCTTGCCGCAGCGCGAGCAGTGCTCGAGCGTATAGACGCTCTTGCTGGTGAGGTCGTCCTTGCTCATGACGGCCAGCTCAAACTCCTCGGTGAGCTTGATGGCCTCCATGGGGCAGGCTTCCTCGCAGCGGCCGCAGAAGATACAGCGGCCGTAGTCGATCGACCAGGTGATGGTATCGGCCGCAAGGTCGGTGTCCATGCGAATGGCATCGGCCGGGCACGCCACGCCGCAGGCACCGCAGGCGATGCAAAGCTCGGCATTGTGCTCGGGCTTGCCGCGCATGTCCTTGTTGGTGGGGAACGGCGCAAACGGGTACTTGACCGTCGCGTCGCCGGCCTTGGCGTTAACCTTCCAAAGCTTCAGCATATTAGAGCGCCTCCTCATCGAGCGGAGCGGCCATGGTGCCCTCGCCCGCAAGCGGCGACTTGTCGCGCCAGACGTTCTCGAACTGCTCCTTGTCGAGCACGTGGTCGCGCTTGGCAGCGACATCGGTCACCGTCACGCGGTCGGTGCAGGAGTAGCACGGGTCGAGCGAGCCGACGATCAGCGCCGCGTCGCCCACGGTGTTGCCGCGGAACATGTAGCGCAGGACCGGCCAGTTGCTGTACGTGGCCGCCTTGGCACGCCAGCGGTAGCACTTCTGGTTGTTGCCGAGCATGGCCCAGTGCACGTCCTCGCCGCGCGGAGCCTCGGTGGCGCCGATGGCGTACTTGTGCGGGGTGTACTCCCAATCCGTGGTAAGGATGGGACCCGACGGGCAGTTCTCGAGCATGGTCTCGATCATGTCGATCGAATCGTAGACCTCCTGGATGCGGACGGCGGTGCGGCCGAAGGCATCGCAGGTGTCTGCCGTGGCAGCATGCATCTTCTGAACATCCGGATCGGCGTAGCCGTCGAAGGGATGGTCAAAGCGCACGTCGCGGGCATAGCCCGAGCCACGCATGAGCGGGCCGACCGGCGAGAAGTCGCGTGCGATCTTGCGGTCCAGAATGCCGATACCGCTCGTACGCTCAATAAAGTTGGGCGTGGAGAGCAAGACGTCGACGAGCTCCTGAACCTCGGAGCGCAGCTGGTGGATGGTCGTGAGCGTGGAGAGCTTCTGCTCGGCCAAAATGTCGCGACGCACGCCGCCGATCACGTTGAGACCGTAGGTCTTGCGGTGACCGGAGAGCTTCTCGGCCAGGTCCATGGACTTCTCACGGACGCGGAAGAACTGCTGGAAGCCGGAGTCGAAGCCCGTGTAGTGCGATGCGAGGCCAATATTGAGCAGGTGCGAGTGCAGACGCTCGACCTCGAGCATGATGGCGCGGATGTACTGGGCGCGCGGCGGGACATGAATGCCCTGGGCGCGCTCGACGGCCTCGGCATAGGCCACAGAGTGAGCGCAGCCGCAGATGCCGCAGATACGGTCGGCGAGGAACGTCACGGCGTCATAGTTCAGGCGCGTCTCGGCGACCTTCTCCATGCCGCGGTGCACGTAGAACAGACGGTAGTCGGCGTCGACGATCGTCTCGCCCTCAACGAACAGGCGGAAGTGGCCAGGCTCGTCGGAGGTAATGTGCAGCGGGCCCATGGGGACGAGCGTGGTCTCCTTGCCCTTGGTGTCGGCCAAGAACTCGTAGTTTTCCATGTCGCTCGCGGGAGCGGGACGGAAGCGGTAGTCCATGGAGTCCTTGCGCAGCGGGTACAGGCCGCTGGGCCAATCGTCGGGCAGCACCAGGCGACGGCGATCGGGCAGGCCCTCGGGGATCAGGCCGAACATGTCGCGCAGCTCGCGCTCGCCCCACACGCAGGCGGGGACGAACGGCGTCACGGACGGGAACGTCATCTTGGCGGGATCGACCTCGGTGCGCACGGTCACCCAGCCGGGGTCCTCCCCCTCCATGGAGATGACGTAGTACACGGCGTAACGGCCGCACAGGCTGCGCTCATCGTTGCCGATGATCACGGGAATCCAGCCGTAGCGCTCGTAGTACAGGTAGTGGACGGCCTCGGGCAGCTTGTCCTGCTTGACGGTAATCGTCAGCTGGTCCTCGCACTGCCACTCAACCTTCTCGATGCAGCCCGGAACGGCGCGGCGCAGGGCCTCGACATGGCTCTCGCAGCGACGGGCATACACCTTGTTCTCAGTTTCAATCATTCGTTACTCCACCTCGCTCTGAGCGGTCTCGGTACCGAACACAGCGCGGTACATCGGCGTCGCGTGAAGTTCCTCGGTGCTCTGCTCGAGCACGATGCCGGTCGCGGTCTCCACACCGTGCACGAGAGGCAGCGGGGTGGCGATGCCAAACCACAAGATCATGACAGCCAGGATGATTTCGGGGATAAGCATGAGCGCCGGGGCCTCATGCTTTCCCATGCCCTGGGGCGCATGGCCGAATACCGACTTGAGTGCGATGCGGGTGAGCGCGGAGATGGCCACGGTAAGACCGAGGGCGACCACGACAACCAGCCACATGGGACCGGCGGTAACGCCGGCGACAAACGTCAGGAACTCGGAGATAAACATGCCAAAGGGCGGGAAGGCACCAAGACCGAGCAGCGCCAGGACGGCGAGCGCGGCGGTTGCGGGAGCAACCTCGACGACGCCCTGAATCTTAGCCAGGCTACGCGTGCCAAAGGCGTGCTGGATGTTGCCGGACACGCAGAAGGCAAGCGTCTTGGTAAAGCCGTGGAACACGCAGTGCAGCAGGGCCGCGGCGATACCCAGCGGGCCACCGATACCCAAGCACAGGGCGATAACGCCCACGTTCTCCACAGACGAGTACGCAAAGCGGCGCTTGAGGTCGTCCTGACGAAACATCGAAAGCGCCGCCACCAAAATGGACAGCGTGCCGACGATCAGCAGCAAAAGCTGCGGATACTCGGCGCCCACGGCCTGGATAGTAAAGCCGTAGAAGCGCATGATCACGAGCATGGCGCACTTAAGCAGCACGCCCGAAAGCAGGGCCGAGACAGGGCTCGGGGCCTGGGAGTGGGCATCGGGCAGCCAAGTGTGCATGGGGAACAGGCCAGCCTTGGTGCCAAATCCGATCACGATAAACGCAAAGGCAAGGCGCATGAGCGTCGGGTCGAACTGATCGGCATACGGCAGCACGCACGACAGGAACGCGGCCTCGTGGGCGTTGGGAATCACGTCGGCGGCGTTGGCGTAGATCAGCAGTGTACCGAACAGGCCAAAGGCCACGCCGGCGGTGCAGACCATCGCATACTTCCAAGAAGCCTCGAGGGCCGTCTTGTTCTTGTAGATACCCACGAGGAACACGGTGGAAAGCGTGGTTGCCTCCACGGCGGCCCACGTGAGGATCATGTTGTTGGACAGGCACGCGAGCAGCATGGTGAACACAAAAAGGCTAAACAGCGCAAAATACTGCTTGGCGCGCTCGGCGGGCATGGAGCCCTCCTCGATATCGGCCTTTACATAGGGCAGCGAGAACAGCCCCGTAAGAAAACCGATAAAGCCGATGAGCAGCACAAAGATGGCGCCCAGCGAATCGAGGTGGAACCACAGGCCAAGAGCGCTCGCGGTTTCGCCGCTCGTAAGGACGTCACCGGCCGTCATAATCGACAGCACCAGTACGGCTGCGACGGAGACCAGGTTGAGACCGGCAAATACGTTATAGGACGTATTCTTGGGCAAAAACGCCATGACCAGCGAGAACACCAAAGGAGTCGCGAGCAGGGCGAGAATCAACGTTTCCATGGACTACCCCCTCAGCTCGGACAGGTCGCGCGCATCGAGCGAGTGGGAGTCGTCCCAAATGCGACGCACGACGATGGACATGATGATGACGGCAAAGATGGCGTCGGTGGCGATACCGATCTCGATGATCTCGGGAGCGGTGGGGGCCAAAAGCGCGAGCGTCACATGGCTGCCGTTTTCCATAAGGCAGTATCCAAAGATCTGCTTCATGATGTTGCGCTGCGAGATGATGCAGGTGAGGCCCACAAAGAAGTGAGCGAAGCTAATAGCGAGCGCAGGCGTTGCGACCTCGGCCGTGGGCAGGCTGATCTGCGTCACGACGGCAAAGCAGATCGCGACCTCCACGGCGATGATGCAGATGGCCCACGCGGGCTTAAGGCCGGCCTTGAGCGATGCGTCGCTCGGCTCGCCCATCTTCTTGTATGCGCGGTTGAGGATGTAAGGGACCAGGACGACCTTGGTGATAAAGGCGGATCCGGCCCACATAAGCAGCTCCTGCGCACCGGTAGTGGCACCGAGCGTGGCGAGCAACCCCACAAGCACCAGCGACTGCACCGCATACCAGCTGATGGCGTGCTTGATGTTCTTTGAGACGACCACCATGGTGGACGTGACGATCAGAAGGCCGCCAAGGATGTTGACGATCGAATAACCCATGTCGTTCTACCTCCTAACCGATCCAGCTGGCCGAAAGCGGGCCGCTGACGATGACCATGATGATGAGTACGATGAACACGAATGCCATTGCCTTGGGGAGCGGTGCACCAGCGGCGACTTCCTCGCTCGGCTCGCCGGGCAGGCAATAGCCCATCCACTTGAGGAACCAGGCGAAGGTGGCGACGGTCTCGGCAACCATGATGCACACGAGCACCAGGATCGCAACGTTGCCGGCACCAACAGAGAAGCCGCCGGCGATGATCTGGAACTTCGAGAAGAACGTGTTCATGGGCGGCACGCCGGCAATGGCGAGTGCCGCGACACCAAAGCCCACGCCCGAGATCGGGTACTTCTTTACGATGCCGCGAAGCTTGGGCAGCATACGCGTGCCGAGCGTAAAGGAGAACGAACCGGCGATCAGGAAGAACAGCGTCTTGGCGAAAGCGTGGTTAAAGATGTGGCACACGGCGCCATCAAAGGCCAGCTGGCTGCCAAAGACCGAAAGGCCCAGACCAAAGAACACATAGGAGAGCTGGGCGATCGTGGAGAAGGCCAGCAGGCGCTTCATGTCCTTTTGCGGCAGGTACATAAGGAAACCAAAGAGCATGGTGACCATGGCGTCAATAATGGCGACCCAGCCCACGATCTCGGGAATCTCGCCGGCAGAGACGAGTGCGCGCGCGAACACGCACACGCCGACCTTGACCATCGAGGCGCCATGCAGGTAGGCCGAAACAGGCGTCGGCGCCTCCATGGCCGAAGGCAGCCACATGTACATGGGGACCTGTGCGGACTTGGCCCAGGCCGCAAACAGCACGAGCAAGAGGACGATAGCCTTGAGCTTGGCGTCGAGGCCTGCAATCGCGGTAATGGCGAAGGTGCCGGTGTGGGCAAACACGATGGCGGCGCCCAGATACAGGCCGAGCGCACCGATATGCGTGATGATTAGGGCCTTCATGCCGGCCTTCTTGGCCGTAGGCGTCATGTAGTAGCTAATGAGGCCCCAAGAGCACGCACCCGTGATCTCAAAGAACACGAGCTGGCCCAAAAGGGTCGAGCTGTACACGAGGCCGGCCATGGCGCCGATGAAGGTCGCGAGGTACGCGTAGAAGCGACGACGCGGCGCATCGGGATGCTCACGGTTATTCTTGCTCATATAGGGGATCGAATAGATCACGACAAGCAGGCCGATACCCACAAAGGCGGGCGCGAGCAGCGTGCTCATGCGATCGAAGGTGAATCCCATGACGAGGGTCTGCCCAAACGAGATCAGGGGGGCCTGCGTGTCGGGCATGCCGGCGCCAGCGAAATTCGCGGCGAGGGCGATGGTGCAGACCGTCGAGACGGCGGCACCCAAAACGCTGAACCACTTGGCGTACGGACGGGGGAACAGGGCGACGAGCACCGAGGCCACCATCGGGGCCGCGATGGCGACCAAGCCGAGAAGGGACAGACTGACTGCAAATGACATTGTTTCTCCCTTCTCCTACACGCCGACGACCACGAAGACAAACGCCAGAACGGCGATGCCAACGACGGCCCAAGTCTGATTACCGAGCACCTTAAAACGCGAGCGCGAGCAGGAGTTCTCGATCACGCCGCATACGACAAAGTCGATCAGGCACTTCACCAGGAAGATGACTGCACCCAGAACGGCGGCGACGCCCACGGTCGCGGGCTCGCCCCAGGGGACGAAGATCGCGCAGAACCAGGCGACGACCAGGACCTGCTTCATGGACATGGCGAGCTTTGCCATCGCAAGCGACGGGCCGGAAAGCTCGGCGAGCGGACCTTCCTGAAGCTCCTGCTCGGCCTCGGCCTGGTCAAACGGCAGCTTGCCGAGCTCCATGTAGCAGGCGATCGCAAAAGCGATGCCGGCGAGGATCACAGCGACCGGCGCGTCGATGGCGCCCGTCATGATGTGCTGACCCATGGTGGCGATGTCGGTGGAGCCGCACACCAGGGCGGCGGCAAACAGCGCCAGCAGCATGGACGGCTCGATGAACACGCTCATGAGCAGCTCGCGAACGCCGCCGATACCGGCGTAGGCGTTGGACGAATCCACACCGCAGAGGGCGAAGAAGAAGCGGGCGAGCGCCAGGCTGTACATGATGGTGATGGCGTCACCAAAGACCGGGATGGGACTTTGTGCCGTAAAGAGCGGCAGGCCCATCGCGAGCATAAAGGCGACGGCGAGGAACAGCGGCGGCATAATGCGCAGCGCAAAGCTCGCGTCCTCGCACTGGGACTCGGGGCGCGCAAAGAGCTTGGCCAGGTCGCGGTAGTCCTGCATGATGCTGGGGCCGCGACGGTTGTGCATCTTGGCGCGGATCACGCGACCGAGACCGGAGAAGAACGGCGCGACGGCCATAACGACCACGCCCTGCAGAACGGCAAGTACGATGTTGTTCATGCTCTCCCCTCCTTAACCCATTTGCACGGCGAGCACGAGGAACACCACGAGTGCCGCGACGATGTAGCAGATATAGATGCTGTAGTTGCCGCCCTCGAGCTTAGTCGCGAGGTCGGCGAGCTTCTCGACACCCTTATGCGGGGCATCGACGAGAACCTTGTCGGGTACGGGCTCCACAGCCTCGGCCACACCGGTGAGCTTCTGGAAGAAGTGCGCGATGGACCAGCAGACGGCCGTGCAGCGGTCACGCAGCGTGTAGAGCGGCTGCATAAACCAGGACACCTCGGAGGCAAAGGTCGTGGCCACGACGGGCATATGCTCGTTGGGAGCATAGCCGCATGCCCACGGCTGGGACTTCTGCACCTTGCCGACGGTCTTGAGCTTGCGATAGCCGCAGGCAAGGCCGACGAGCACCACGAGCGCAATAGCGATCGCGGGCGTGGAGGTGGCAGCGCCGGAGTACTGGTTCATGAGCTCCATGCCCTCCGCGGCAAACACGCCACCGTACGGATGCAGCACGGACGCGGCGACATCGACCAGCACGGGCGCGATCACGGGAGCGCCAATGCCCAGCACGACGCAGATGGCCGCGAGCAGGCCCTGCGCAAACACCATGGGGGCGGGAACCTCCTTAGCATTGGCCGCGGCCTCGGAGCGGGGCGCGGAGGCAAAGGAGACGCCATAGGCCTTGACGAAGCACGTGACGGCCAGCGCGCCGGTAATGGCAAGCGCGACGGCAGCGAACACGGCCACGATCATGACGGCCTTGTCGCCCTGCATGGCGGCGTTAAAGAGCGACTGGTAGGTAAACCACTCGGACACAAAGCCGTTGAAGGGCGGGATGGCCGAGATGGCCAGCGCGCCAACAAGGAAGCAGATGGCCGTTGCCGGCATACGACGGAACAGACCGCCCATCTTCTCCATATTGCGCGTACCCGTGGAGTACAGCAGCGCGCCAGCGCCCAAGAACAGCTCGCCCTTAAACATCGCGTGGTTAAACGTGTGGTAGAGGGCAGCCATCAGAGCCAGGACGGCGATGCCGACCGAGTTGAGCGCCATGGCGGCCATGGAGGCGCCGACGCCGAGCAGAATGATGCCGATGTTCTCGACGGAGTGATAGGCCAGCAGGCGCTTGATGTCATGCTCCTGCAGGGCGAAAGCCACGCCGAGAACCGACGAGATCGCACCGAAGACCATGACCATAAGGCCCCACCAGACCTGAACGCCCGAGGCGGAGAGCAGGTCGAGACCAACCTTGAGGATGCCGAAGATACCGATCTTGATCATGCCGCCGGACATGAGGGCCGACACGTTGGACGGCGCCTCGGGATGTGCCTTGGGCAGCCAGCCGTGCAGCGGAATGATACCGGCCTTGGCGCCAAAGCCAAAGAAGGCAAGCACGAAGCACACGGATGCGACCGCGGGGCTAAACTGCGTGGCGCGGAAATCCGCAAAGGCAAACGAGCCACCGGCGAAGTTGGTCATGGTGAGGAAGCTCGCCATGATGAGCACAAAGCCCACGTGCGCGATCACAAAGTAAAGCCAACCGCCATGGATGGAGTTCTCATTCTCCTCGATCACGACCAGGAAGTACGAGGTCAGCGACATGAGCTCAAAGGCGACCAGGAACCAAAACACGTTGTCGGCGGTGATGACGAGCATCATGGACGCCACGAAGGTGTTAAAGAAGAAGCCGGCGCGGCCCTTTTTGCCCGGGTACTCATCAAAGTAGTTGAGACCGTAGATCGAACCGGCAAACGCGAGCACCGAGATGAGCGCCACGAACAGGCCGGACAGCTGATTGAGCAGCAGCTGGAAATGGGCAAACGGGAAGAACACGATGGTGTCGACCGACGTGACATCGCCCAGCACGGCCTGGATACCGGCCACAAACGAAAGCACCGCGGCGGCGGCGCCGATAAGGCAGCCGGCGGTCTTGGCGGCGTTATCGGCCTTGATCAGCAGAACCGAAGCGAGCGCACCGATGCACGAGACGGCAAGCGATGCGATAAACAGCGTCATGCTATCCATTGTTTACGCTCCCTTCTGCTTTCTCGGAGAGGCCCTGGGCCACAGCGGTAACGTCGACGACCGGACCGTTTTCAATCGAGCGCAGGCGCTTGGCCTCGTCGAGTTCGCGATCGGCCGCGCCGCCCATAACGGTCAGCGCCTTGGTGGGGCACGCCGCCACACAATGCGGGCCGTCCGGATCGAAGGCGCACAGGTCGCACTTGACAGCGCAGGTGTACTGGCCGGGAGCCCACGTAAGCAGGCTGCTCAGGGACTTAGGATACGAAGGCGTCGGGTCGCACATGCCTGCGACACCGGCGATAGACGTGCCATCGGGATGGATGGCTCCGAAGGGGCACGCGATGGCGCACAGCCTGCACCCGATGCACTCCTGCTCCTTGACATGGATGCGATCGCCATCGTGCTCGATGGCATTCACCGGGCAAACCTCGGCGCAGGGGGCACCCTCGCAATGGTGGCAGGCAAGGGCGGCCGAAATGCCGCCGGTCTTCACGAGCGCCAGACGCGGCGTATCCTGAAGACCCTGCATCCGGTGGGCGTCGGCACAGGCGGACTGGCATGTTCCGCAGCCGATGCACCTCTCCGGGTTGATGTCGATGAAGCGGTTCATCCCCACTTCCTTTCAAAATAACGGGCCGGGCTCCCGAACGTACGGGACGCCCGGCCCAAAAAGCCAACGAGAACGGGACTACACGATTTGGTTCACGTGCGTCTCGTCGTCGAACTTGGCGGCGCCGGGCTCAACGTCCTGGGGAGCGGCGGCGTCCACCAGAGCCTGCTTGAGCTCGGTGTACTGACGCTCCACCTCGCCCTCGGCCCAGACCTGGTCGGCGATTGGATCGACCTGGCAGGCGGAGAACTTGTCCTCGGGCGTATGCGAGACCGGGTCGACCTTGTGAATGGTCAGCTCGTTGCACTTGCCAATCCACCACTGGTAGGTCATATAGACCGTGCCCTTGTTGATACGGTCGCTCACGTCGGCGCGGCTGTATACCTGGCCGCGGCGGCTGTGAATCGAGACGATGTCGCCGTTCTTGATGCCGCGCGCCTGGGCGTCCGCGGGATTCATGCGGACAAAGCCGGGCTCGTCGGCGAGCAGCGCCAGCGTCTTGCAGTTGCCGGTCATCGAGCGGCAACTGTAGTGGCCGACCTCACGGACGGTGCACAGGATGAGCGGGTACTCATCGTCGGGAAGCTCGGAGGGCGCCTCCCAGTCGTGCGCCATCAGGTTGGCGCGGCCGTCCTTGGTGGTGAACTTGCCACCAGCGAACATGTCGGGCGTACCGTGGTCGTTTACATCGGTGCTCTTGACCGGCCACTGGGCGTAGCCGCCCTCGGGAGCCATCTTCTCGTAGGTCGCGCCCACAAAGTTGGGGCACAGGCTAATGCACTCGTTCCAGATCTGCTCGGTGTTGTCGTAGTGCATGGGGTAGCCCATACGCGTGGACAGGTCCGCGAAGATCTCCCAGTCGTGGCGGCACTCGCCCTTGGGCGGAACGGCCGCGTCAAAGTGCTGGAAGCTACGGTCGGATGCGGTAAAGACACCCTCGTGCTCGCCCCAAGAGGTGGCAGGCAGGATGACGTCGGCGAGCATGGTCGTCTGCGTCATAAAGATGTCCTGGCAAATGAACAGATCCAGCTCGGAGAGCGTCTTGCGCATACCGGCCGAATCGGGCTCGGTCTGCACCGGGTCCTCGCCGTAGTTGTAGAAGCAGTGCACCTTGCCCTCGTCGACCAGGTGACCCAGGTCGGTGAGCTTGTAGCCCTCCTCGAGCGGGAGCTTTTCCTCGGGCACGCCCCAAGCCTTGGCAAACTTGGCACGCACTGCCGGGTCGGTGACCTTCTGGTAGCCAGGGTACAGGTTAGGCAGCATGCCCATATCGCAGGAGCCCTGGACGTTGTTCTGACCACGCACGGGCGCGAGGCCGGAATTGGGTTTGCCGATCTGGCCGGCAACGCAGGCGATGGAGGCGATGGTGTGCACCGTCTTCAGGTTCTGCTTCTGCTGGCATACGCCCATGCCCCAGCCAATGATGGCGGAGGGCTTCGCCGTGGCGTACATCTCGGCAGCTTGGTGGATCAACGCGGGCTCGACACCCGTGATGTCCTGTACGGATTCGGGAGTGTAGTTCTTGATGGTCTCCCACCACTCGTCAAAGCCGTTCGTGTGCTCGGCGACGAATTCCTTGTCGTAGAGGCCATCGTTGACCAAGCAGTTGGCAAAGGCGTTGAGGAACGCAACATTGCAACCGTTCTTGATCGGAAGGTAGAGATCGGCGATACGCGCAGTTTCGATATGGCGCGGGTCGGCGACGATGATCTTGCAACCCTTTTCTTTGGCTCGCACGATACGCCTTGCGACGATGGGGTGCGAATCGGCAGGGTTATAGCCGAAGAGGAAAATGCAGCCCGCATCCTCCATACCGGGGATGGAGCATGACATGCAACCTGAACCAACCGTGTCCATCAGACCGAGGACAGTAGGGCCGTGTCAAGTACGGGCGCAGTTGTCTACGCTGTGGGTGCCGATGCACGCACGCGTAAACTTCTGCATGACGTAGTTCGCCTCATTGCCGCCGCCTCGCGAAGAGCCGGTGGTCATGACAGCGTTAGGACCATATTCGTCAATTATGGCCTGCATCTTAGATGCGGTGAAATCCAGTGCCTCGTCCCAGCTTACGCGCTCGAGATCCGCGCCCTTAGTGCGGCGGATCATCGGGTGCAGTACGCGAGGAGTCAAGATCTTGGTGTCGTTGATGAAGTCGTAGCCGCTCATGCCCTTAAGGCACAGCTCGCCCTGATTGGTGATGCCGTTGAGCGGTTCGGTACCCACGACCTGGCCGTTTTGGACCAGGAGGTTAAACTGGCAACCGGCGCCGCAGTACGGGCAGATCACTTTATGCTTCTCCATGACACCCTCCTTCCTTTCTCTGCTACCGATTACTCGGTACTTATTTGACAATCATTGGGCCTGTCGCCCGACGCTTACGCCTCGTTTTCGATGGTGGCGCGGGCACGCTCGGCAGTCAGTTCTGCCAGACGCTCCTCGTCTACCAGGGTGAGGCCCTTGGTCGGACACGCCTCGGCACACGCCGGACCGCCGGGACGGTCCACGCACAGGTCGCACTTGAGCACGAAGCTCTTAGTCTGCGAACCCACGCGCACGTCGCCCATCAAGACGGGGACCTGCGTGGTCGCCACGCTCACGGCGCCAAAGGGGCATGCCATGACGCAGCTCTTGCAGCCGATGCAGTTGTCCTCGTTGACGCCGATGCGATGGTTCTTTGGATCAAAGAACAAGGCGCCCGTAGGACAGGCCTTCGCGCACGGGGCATCCTCGCAGTGATGGCAAGCCACCGGTGCGGAGATCTCGTACGTACGCGTCACGCGCAGGCGCGGCGCGGCGATGTTGCCGGGAATATCGTGTGCCTCGATGCACGCCGCCATACAGGTTTGACACCCAATGCAGCGTGAAGAATCAGCCACGACTCGTTTATTGCCCATGTTGTTCACTCCCTCCTGAATCCCATGCCGGAGAGACCCTGTCGACGTTGCCCCAAGCCGCCCGTGGCCTGGCATCGGCGTATCGAGCGCATGCGGCGAAACAGGCGCTTCAATAGAGTTCCTCCAACGATATACAGGCTAAATATACGCAGTTGCAGGTGGCAAACTTGAGCATAGGCCCTGCAATACGGGTGTATTGCAGGGGTTTTGGCAGGTTGGAATTATTCTCTAGAAGCTATAAAGGTGAGTGTATTACATGCGTACGCCTCAGAGATTTTTATGCGCTCTCATTTTGGATGTACTACGCTTGTATTCGTGTTAATGGTTATTTACTTGAGTAAAATAAAGTAATGGTTATAAGATTCTAAGATGTTGGCACTTACCGCATTTGACCGACTATATTGCACGCTAGCTAAGGGAGGGCAGTGATGTCATCGACGCAAAAACGAGCCATCCTGCAGGTGCGCATTCGCGAAGAGGACAAACAGCATGCCGAGCGCCTCTACGACGCCATGGGCACATCGCTTGCCGAGGCCGTTCGTCTTTTTGTCGCGCAGAGCATTCTCATGCGCAAGCTTCCCTTTCAGCCGGTCGCCGTGCGCTCAAAGGACGGCACCGCCGCCTATGGATCGCTCAAAGCATATGGTGACCCCAATCGCCGCGCCGAGGAGCGCAATGCCTGGATTGAGTACCTTGCTACAGAAAGCGACGATTCGATTTTGGGTCCCGAGGAAGTAGATATCCATGAGTAGCACCATCATCGACGAGACCGTCATCCTGCGCTACCTGCTTAACGACGACGAGGTCCTGTCGCCGCGCGCTGCCAAGGTCATCGCCACGCGCACCGCTCGTGTCTACCCCGAAATCATCACGCGAGTCGTGGTCACGCTGCGCGACGTCTATAAGGTTCCCCGCGTTGAGATTGCTACGGCCATGAGAAGGCTGCTCGATGACGTCATGGTCGACGAGCCCACCGTTGTCGCCCTTGCCGTCAAACTCTTTGGCAAGACCCATATGGACTTTACCGACTGCCTCCTCGCAGCCCGAACCGCCATCTACAACGATGATGTCGTGAGCTTTGGCAAGCCCATCATCCAAGGCATGATCGATTACAGCCGCCAGCGCCAAACCGCCGCCGACGCCCGCGACCGCGCCGCCGAATCCCGCAGTCGCAGCACCGACTCCACCATCGACAAGCTCCGCCACCAATCCCGCCACTAACCGACAGGCAACGGCATCGCCCGCCACTCAGCCCCATCCCCACCTGAGTTGCGGTGAAATAGTTCCTGGATTTAGGCTTATTCGAGCCTTTCAGGAACTATTCCACCGCAACTTTCTGTAAGGGTGGTTTTTAGTGCCGCCGAGGGGCACTAATCAACCGTTTGCCGATATGTTTGGCTCCGACTCATGACTCTGACCTGCCCCGTCAAGCTTTTGGTCAGTTCATGGCAAGGTCTGGCGGACCAAATATGGGATAGCGTAGTGCCATTCACTCCCCCTCGAGACCATGGGGTCGAAAATGAGTCATGATAAACGCTGTTCCAAATCGCAAGCAGAGCTATTCTTCCGGTTATTCGAGGCCCATCATGGCGGGCATCTGTTTGTAGCTACCAAAAAATGGGATGAACGCTGTGCCTACGCGCTCATGCAAAAAGAGATGATTATTCGACTCTACAACCATGTCTACGCTGATCCCGCGTATTGGAATGGCCTCGGCGTCGAAGATCGCATCTTTCAATTGGCATCCGCTATTGCAGTCGTTGAACCGGATGCCGTGTTTTGTGGAGCAACGGCGGCACTGCTCTATGGCATCGGTTCTGCATATTCGCTTCTCGACAGGGTGCAAGTGCTGCTACCGCGTTCCACCAGACGCGATATGTACGAATTCGTTGAATACCGACGCTGGCGGCCGGGCGACGTATGGCAGCTCGGCCCGTTTACGTTAACGGATCCATATCGCACGGTGGTCGACATCGCCCGAACGAGCGCTTTTCGATATGCACTAGGCTATGTCGACGGGTTGGCTCGTGAGTACGGTGTCGAGCGTGAAGAATTGCGTGCATATGCACAAGCGAACTGTCGCGGACTGCACGGCATTGCGCGCGCATTTGACGTTTTTGAACACATGGATGGCAGATCGGATAACGGTGGAGAATCCGAGGCACGGGCGGCAATGATTCTGGCGGGAGTTGCCGCTCCCGAACTTCAGGTTGAAATCACTCGACCGGGAAACGCCGGCTATTATTTGGCAGATTACGGCTGGCAGATGCCAGACGGCTCTTGGATGCTGGCTGAGCTGCATGGACTAGGCAAGTTTGAGGACGATGCCCAAAATGATCCGGAACATACTGCGGCAAAAACCTATCGAGCTGCCCTCGTGCGCGACGCGAACCTGCGTGCCATGGGCCACAACGTCATTCATTTCAAGCTCTCAGACACCTACGATGTCAAAGCGTTCGGCTCCATGATGCGCGGCTACGGCATACCAACCACAAAGCCCTACGCAGACTCCTGACCGGCTGCCCTCATCTTCTCGACAACAGAACCCATCATCGACCCAGCCCGCTCGGTCTCAATAAGTTGCGGTGAAATAGTTCCTGAATAACAGCTTTTGCGGCTAATCCAGGAACTATTTCACCGCAACTTAGGAGGGGATGTGGGGTCCCGGCATGTATATGAAAATGGCTCTGGTCCCAAAAGGAATCAGAGCCATTCATCTATCTTATGGAGCGGGCGACGGGAATCGAACCCGCGTCATCAGCTTGGAAGGCTGGGGTTCTACCATTGAACTACGCCCGCAAGATATGGTCGGGACGACAGGATTTGAACCTGCGACATCCTGCTCCCAAAGCAGGCGCGCTACCAAACTGCGCCACGTCCCGAAGGTGTTGAGCAGCTAAGGTCTAAACCTTGCGTGTCCCAAAGCGAAGGAAATTATAGGGGAGACTCCCCGCCTGTGCAAGCATTGATGCCTTAGCTCCTCGAATGTGCGACAAAACGACTATGGAGCAGACCGATCACAAAGGCAACCACGGCAACCGGCGCCCACGCGGCACCGATATCCGCCAGCGGAAGAACATCAAACGGCAGCCACGTGCCCACAAAGAACGCATCGCGGACCGAGGTGATCACACTCTGCACGGCGACCACGCCGCCGACCCACACCCACACCTGCGGATTTGCGTCGCAAAAACCGTGTACCAAACCCATGAGGACCAGCACGATTGCGACGGGATACAAGGCGTTGAGCATGGGCACCGAGAACATAAGGATCACGTCGAGGCCCACATTGGAGAGCACGCACGAAAACGCTGCGAACACAAAGGCGAGAACCGCAAAGGGACGGCGCATGGCCTCCTCAGAGGCCTCCGCTCCCCCTTCGACCACATACGTTTCGCAGAAGTAGCGCGAGCAGCAGCTGATGAGGCCGATGCACACGTTCATGCAGGCGAGGAAGAAGATTGCGAAGACCACGACCGTGCCGGCAAGGCCAAAGTGCATGGAGGCCGAGCGAGCAAGGATGGCAGCGCCATTGGTGGCGTCGGGCATCACGGTGCCGAGCTGCATGCCGGCAAGGGCCAAGCCGCAATAGATGATGGCCATGAGCACGCCGGCGATCACACCGGAGCGCGAAATTTCAAAAGCGACGCGCTTGTCGTCGGTCACGCCCAGCTCGTGAATGGTCTCGGCGATGATGATGCCGAAGGCGAGCGACGCAAGCAGGTCCATGGTCTGGTAGCCGGTCAAGAAGCCCTGCACGGCAGCACCGGCATCATAGGGAGCTTGCGGGGCGGCAGCCGGTCCCAGCGGCGAGATCACGGCGGCACCCACGACCAGCACGATGAGCGCAATGAGCGCGGGGCCCGTAATGCGGCCGAGCACGCGCGTGATGACGCCCGGACGCAGCGTGAGCGCAAACGCGACGACAAAGAAGCCAA
This sequence comes from Collinsella sp., assembly GCA_048343195.1. Taxonomy (GTDB): domain Bacteria; phylum Actinomycetota; class Coriobacteriia; order Coriobacteriales; family Coriobacteriaceae; genus Collinsella. The sequence goes on along the minus strand of DBGDDN010000003.1, from coordinate 79,755 downwards.
CGGCAAACACCAGGCGAGCCGTGCCAAGCGAGACGCCCTCGGGCAGCAGCGGCACCAGCATCTCGAAGGCCGTGGAGCTCGTACGCGGAATGGCCAGGCACGGGCCGATCGCTAAATAGACCGCCGCGACAAAGAACTCACCGAACTTGGGGTGCACGCGGCCGGCAAGCTCGCGCGCCGTTCCGGCAAGCGCCACGGCGATAAAGCCCATGACGGGCAGGCCGATGGCGGCAATCAAAAAGCCAACCATGGCAAGCGGTGTGGCCGTGCCGGCCTGGAGCGCCAGCAACGGCGGAATGATGAGGTTACCGGCGCCAAAGAGCATCGAGAACAGCGCAATGCCGACGGTAACGACATGGTCGGAGCGCAGGCCGCGCGGAGCGGATGAGGCCATATGCACACCTTTCGGGTCGAAACAAAAACGGGACGGGCAAAAGGCCCGTCCCGCAAGTATATACGCTCTAGCAGGCTAAATCGCACAGAGCATCGATAGCCGTGTCGACTTCTTCGGTAGTGTTGAAATACCCAAACGAGAAGCGGACAACGCCCTGGCGCTCGGTCCCCAGCGCACGGTGCATGAGCGGGGCGCAATGGGCGCCGGGGCGCGTCGAAATCCCCCACCCTTGCATGAGCGCATCCGAGATCTCGGCAGAGTCGATATCGGCTACGTTGAGCGACACAATCGCAGAGCGCGTCGGCTGGTCAAAGGCACCGTAGAGCTTAATCCTCGGAATCTTGCGCACACCGGCAAGGAAGCGATCAGCGAGCGCACGCTCGTGGGCAGCAATCGCCTCGACCCCACCCTGGGCCTCGATAAAGTCGAGGCCGGCAGAAAGTCCCGCGATGCCGTGACCGTTGAGCGTGCCCGCCTCAAGGCGCGTGGGCCACTCGAGCGGCTGCAGTGGGTCGAAGCTGTGCACGCCCGTGCCGCCCATGGCCCACGGAGCCACGTCAATGCCCTCCGCCACGGCCAGGCCGCCGGTGCCTTGAGGTCCCATGAGCCCCTTGTGGCCGGTAAAGCACACAACATCGAGCCCCATGGCATCCATGTCAATCTTCGCCGTACCGGCAGACTGCGAGGCGTCGACGATCGCCAGCGCGCCGGCCGCGTGCGCGATGGCAGCCACACGCGAAACGTCGACCGCGTTGCCGGTCACATTGGAGGCGTGCGTCACCACCACAGCACGCGTGCCCGGCATGACCAACCGCTCGAGCTCGTCGTAGTCGAGCACGCCGCTCGCATCGCAACCCGCATGCTCAACCGTCACACCTTGCTCCGTTGCCAAGCGATTGAGCGGACGTAGCGCGGAGTTGTGCTCGAGCACCGTTGTGACCACACGGTCGCCGGGGCGCACCACGCCATTGATGACGGTGTTGAGCGCCGCAGTGGAGTTGGGCGTAAAACAAACATGGTCGGCCCGCGGGCAGCCCAGCAAGCGCGCGAGCTTGGCACGGCAACCGTGAATGGTACGAGCGGCGTCGAGGGCACCCGACGTGGCGCCGCGCCCGGCATTGCCGAGCGAGCACATCGCTTGCGTCACGGCATCGATGACCGCCTGCGGCTTGTGCATGGTCGTCGCCGCGTTATCCAGGTAGATCATCGCACGACCTCCCACATGTCGATCACCGTAAAGCCCTCGGTGGGAACGCCCGCCGCGGCGAGTTCGCCGCGCAGCAGCTCCTCATCGGCAGGCAACGCCTTCCACGCCAGACCGCAGCCGGCAGCGACCTCCCCGGGCACGGGAATCGTCCGCCCGGGAAGACCGCGCTCGATGCACAGGGACTCGCAACCCATGGCGGCCGCCGTGGTGGGAAACGTGATGACAAGCGCCGGGCGCTTCTCCCTCATGGCAACTCCAACCAATACGCTACGGGCGCACGACGCGCGCGGCCTGCTCCATCTTCTCCACGATCACGTACATGTTGATGACCTCGCCCACCGCAAGCTGGTCTTTAATGCCATAGTGGTCGAGGCAGGTACCGCAGGTGAGAATCTCGACACCCTGCTCCGCCAAGCCCTTCAGGTCATCGAGCACCGGCGAGCCCTCGACGGTGAGCTTGGCACCGCCGTTGTAGAACAGCATGGTCGCGGGCAGCTCCTCCTGCTGCGTCACGGCAAAGACAAACGCCTTCATGAGCTTGTGGCCCAGCTCGTCGTCGCCACGGCCCATGCAATCGGTATAGACGGAAATGACAAGTTTGCCCTTGCCGGCGCTGGCGTCGCAGAAAGCAGCGCCGTCCTGCTCGGGGTCCGCAACGGCCACGGCACCGGCGGTCGTGACGGTCACGTGCCACTCGGCGTCCGAGATCTTCTCGACCGAGGCCGCGCAGCCCTTCTCCTGCGCCATCTTGGAGATGTTCTTGACGGCGGTCTCGTTATCGACCGAGGTCACCACGGCACCCTCGCCTTCAAGCTGCTTCAGGGCTTTGAGCGTCTTGACGACGGGCAGCGGGCAGGCATCGCCCATGGCATTGACTTCAATTTTGGTAGACATAGCAAAATCCTTTCGAAAGAACCGTTCTAGAGAACGGTAAACAGTTACATAAACGTGCGGGCTAGCGAACAACGCGAACGGCAGGACCGCCCGGCACCGGCTCGCACACGCGGCCGATTGTGGCGGCAACGCGCCCCTCGGCATTCAGGCGACGCGCAAGCTCATCCACATCCGCCGCGGGCGCCGCGATAAGCAAACCACCAGACGTCTGCGGATCGTACAGCGCGTCGAGCATACCCGACTCCAGGTCCTCGTCGGCAGCCACACGCGGGCCAAAGAAGTCCTGGTTGCGGTAGGAGCCCGCGGGGATAATGCCCAGACGCGCCATATCGAGCACCTGGTCAAAGAGCGGTACCGCCCCCGACGCAAGCTCAACCTGCACGCCCGAGCCCTCGGCCATCTCACACGCGTGCCCGATCAGGCCAAAGCCCGTAATGTCGGTGCAGCCGTGAAGTTCGAGCCCCTCGGCCAGACGAATCGGCGCCTCGTTGAGGATGCGCATCGAGTCAAACATGGCCGCGGCCGCGGCCTCGTCCTGCTCGATGAGCTCGCCCTTAATGGCCGTGGTGATAATGCCCGAGCCGATCGCCTTGGTCAGCAGCAGAACATCGCCCACGCGTGCGCCGCTGTTGGCGAGCATGCGGTCGAGCGCGACAAAGCCGCTCACAGACAGGCCATACTTGGGCTCGTCGTCGTTAATGGTATGGCCGCCCGCGATGGAGCAACCCGCCTCGGCGCACTTGTCGGCGCCGCCCGCCAGAATCTGACCGGCAACCTCGATGCCCAGACAACTGGGTATGCAGAGTAGGTTCATGGCATGGCTCGGCCGCCCGCCCATGGCGTAGATGTCCGACAGCGAGTTGGCCGCGGCAATCTGGCCAAACAGAAACGGGTCGTCGACCATCGGCGGGAAGAAGTCGATGGACTGCACAAGCCCCAGGTTCTCCCCTACGCGAAAGACGCTCGCATCGTCAGAGGTATCGAACCCCACGAGCAAGTTGTCGTTATGCACATTTGGCAAGTCGCCCAGAACCTGGGCGAGGGCTCCGGGAGCCAACTTAGCGGCTCAACCGCTCGCGGCAGTCATAGACGTAAGCTTAATCTGATCGTCAGCCATCGATACCTCCTCTCATCGGTCAATCATTTTCTCCCAGTATACGCATGAATGCGAGCCTGCGGCGGATGCATTAATTGAGCGCCTGTGCGCGAATCGCCGCGCCAATCGCTCCGGCAAAGCGAGCCTGGGGCGAGGTGGTCACCGGCGACCCCAGCAGCTCGCCCAACCGCTCCACCACGAAGGCGTTCTCGCACAGGCCACCGGTCAGGTAGTACGGGGCGCCCGCGGCCTGCCCGGCCATGGTCGCCACGCGCGAGACCACGCTGTCGATCACGCCACGTGCAATGTTCTCGCGCGGCTCACCGCGACCGATCAGGCTGATGACCTCGCTTTCGGCAAACACCGTGCACATGCTGCTGATCTTGGTGGGCTCACCGGAACGCGCAAGGTCGGCCATCTGCTGTTGGGAAATACCCAGACGGTCGGCCATGATCTCCAAAAAGCGCCCCGTACCGGCAGCGCACTTGTCGTTCATGGCGAACTTGGCCACGCGGCCACTTTTAAGCTGAATGACCTTGGTGTCCTGGCCGCCCACGTCAATCACCGTGCCGTGATCGCCAAACAGGCGCACGGCACCGGTGCCGTGGCAGGTGATCTCGGTCACGACCTTGTGCGCATAGGGCACGGCGACACGGCCGTAGCCGGTCGCGATCACGCGCACGTCGTCGGCAGCCACGTCGTAGCCAGCCGCTGCCAGTGCCTCGCGCAGCCGCTCGGAAGCATCGACCGAGGAGAACCCGGTTGGCTGCACGCACGTCCACGCCACCGAACCCTCCCCGTCGACCACAGCAGCCTTAGCCGCCGTAGACCCGATATCGATCCCGATCCCTATCATGGCTCTCTCCCAATCTAAACATCAAAGGTAGCGGCGCGTTCAGGCGCCTTAGCTCTAGGTTTCTCAGGTGCCGGAGATTGCCCCGAAAGAGGAGCGCAGCGTACTTTGGGTACGCAAGCGACGGTTTGAGGGGCAAGATTCGGTGCCTGAGGAAGCTAGAGGGTTTCGATAAAGGCGGCGATGCGGGTCTCGATCTGGCCCATGTCACCGTTGCTGTAGTCGGTCTCGATCTTCATGTACGGAATGCCCGCACCCTCGACGGCCTCCTGCATGCGAGCACTCTCCACGTTAAAGGTGTGGCACGCCTGCAGCACGCTCTCGACCACGCCATCGACGTGATACTTCTCGCACATGGCCAGCGTGTTTTCCATACGACCGTCGTTGGGCGTCATGACCGAGCAGTTGATATCCAGGTAGCGGTCGGCGATGGCGCGCAGGATGTCGGGAGCCTCCGGGTCGATCATCATGGCCGCCGTGCGCTCGCCCGAGCAGTCGTCCATGCACACGACCACGCCGCCGTTGAACTCGATGGTGCGACCGATCTTGTTGATCACGCCGCCCACCGGGCAGCCGGTGATCAGAATGCGCTTGGCATCCGCCGCGACCGGGCGCTCGCCCGCGTCGTAGGCCTCGCGCAGCTTGGCAACCTTTTGCTCCAGCTGCTGCGTATAAGCCTCGATATCAAAGCTGAACGTACCGGCAAACATGGTGCTCATCAGGTCGACGCCGCTCATGGCCGCCGGCTGGTTGGCCTGCAGCGCAAACATGTCGAGCTGGGCCGCACGCAAGCGGTTGCGACGACGGACGGCAGCGCGCAGGTCATCGTCGGTAATCGTGATGCCGTAGAAGCCCTCGAGCTCCTCCTTGAGCAGACGGCACTCCTCGTACCAGCCCTCGCGCTCGTAGGCGCGGTTGCGACCCTGCGGAAGATGCAGAATGTGCGTGCGTCTGAGTTCATTGAGCAGCTCGTACATCTTCTTCTTGCCGTCGCAGGTGGTCTCGCCGATGATCATGTCGCTAAAGTACGTAAACGGGCACTTTTGCGAATAGGCAAAACCGTACGTCGACTTGATGAGCGGGCACAGGTTTGCCGGCAGCACCTTCTCGGCCTCGGGAATCACCTCATCGGACGTACCGCACAGCGCCACGCTCGCAGCCCCCGCGGCATCGATAATCTCGAGCGGCGTATAGCTGCACAAAAAGCCGACCAGGCGATTACCCGCCTGTTTGTAATCCTTGACGCGAATAAACGCCGCCTTGCGTTGCTCGTTGAACTCCTCAAACGTGCGCGGCAACGGCTGCTCAATATTTTCCGACATATAACTCCTTAACAAACCTTTTAACCAACCAAGGAAACGGCTTTCCCAGGTGCCCGAGGTTGCCGTGAAAGAGGAGCGCCGCGTACTTTGGTATGCAAGCGATGGTTTGAACGGCAAGATCGGGTGCCTGGGGAAGCCGCTGGACCGGATAGCCCTAAATGGTTTCCAAGAAAGCCTCAATCCTGGTTTGCAGTTGGCCTGCATCCTCGCCGGCGTAGTCGGTCGTGATGTGCATAAACGGGATGCCGGCCTCTTCGGCGGCCTTCTCCACGGCAAACGACTCCATCTCGTAGAGCGTGCAGAACTGCAGGGCCACGTCGACGATACCGTCGGCATGCAGGTCCTTGGCCATCTGGACAATATCCTTCATACGCTGGTCGTTGGGCGTAAAGACAGCGCAGTTGATCTTAAAGTAGCGCTCGGCAACGGCATCGAGCATCTCGTCGACCGTCTCGCCGGACTCGTCGACCAGGTCCTTGTAGTAGCGCGAGCCCGTGCAGGACTCCTCGCCCACCACAACGCCGCCGGCCTTCTCGATGAGGTTGAACAGCTTCCAGCTGGGCACGGCCATGGGCGTACCGGTGTACAGGATGCGCTTGGTCCCCTTGGGCGTCACGCCCTCGCCGGCCTCGACACGCTGCTCGCACTCAGCCGCCATATCGTTGATGGCTCCGGTCAGACGCGGCGTGTCGTCCATAAAGGCGGCCTGAACGGTCAGCAGGCTGTCGAGACCGCTGATGGGCGCCGGGTCGGCAGCGCGCGTGGCTGCGAGGCGCTGCAGGGCGCGACGCTTCTCATTGACGGCGTGGATGGCGGCCTTCAGACGCTCGGGCGTAATCTTGACGCCACACTCTTCCTCGATCTTGTCGGCGAGCTTCTTGACCTCGGCCTTCCAGGTCACGAGCGTCGACTCGTCGTGTACGTTGGGAATATCCATGACGTACATGTTCTTTTGCGTGGCAAAGAACTCGTAGGCCTTCTTCTTGCCGTCGCAGGTGTTCTCGCCCACCACCAAGTCGCTCGACTCAATGTAGGGGCAGACCTCGCCCAGCTTAAAGCCGGCAAAGCTCTTGATGAGCGGGCAGGTGTTGCGCGGCAGGTGCTCCTCGACCTTATCGGTTGCCCAATCGGCACCCGAGCACAGACCCACGGGGATACCGTCGCAGGCGAGCACAATCTCCTCGGGCACGTAGACGCAGAAGCTGCCAACAATCTTGGTGGCCTCGCCGGCCTCCTTCTTGTCGAGCATCTCCTTAATTCGGCCGCTGTGGATGTTGGTGGCGACAAAATCCAGGTAGGACGTGGACTTGGGGCGATTGTTCTGCGTCAGGAACATATCGCCGTACATCTGGCCCACGGCGCCCAGCAGCATGTCGTGGTCGGCAAGATTCATGCCGAGGCTCTCCCACATCGGATGGAAATCGAATTCTTCAGCCATGACGGTTCCCCTCTCGAACCAAAAACGGATAACAGCGGTATCGATGCACGACAGGCGACGATTGCCCGGCCGTGCTCAAACCCGGAATTTTAGGGAACCTGCTTTGCGGTCGATTATTTAGTTGTGCGTCGTCTCTCCCGGAGCCGTGAACATACCTGCTCATATGCGACTCCGAGCCATATACAGGGCGCGCGCGGCAACGCGGCGAATGTATGTCGTCTGCGGCATGTGCGCACCCTCCTCTACAAGTTGAGGTCAACTATATCAACGGTCGTCGACCATGCGAACACCGTTGACATTCGTACGACAGCCTCGTGTGCCGTCGTTTAATAAATAATTATCTTAATTGATAAGAGTTTGCCATCCCTCATTCGGCGCGCGGCAAGACAAAGCCGCCGAGGCTTATATCCCCGACGGCATTACCCGGCGCTATCGACAAACCAAGTGGATTCTACTCGCATCGAAGTGCATGCGCAGCGTCTCGCCTGCTTGCGGCAGCTCGTCGACAGGCACGCCCACCTTGTTGACCTTCCACTGCAGACGCGTGGGCGCATCAGCGCGCGGCACGTCCAGCAGCACCAGGCGCTCAAAACGCGAATCGCTCACGCGGGCCACGTGCAAATCATAGCTGTTGCGTCCCCGCTCCGCGCGATTGTCAACATGGAAGTAGCTTGCGCGAATGCCCAGGTACGCTGCATTATCGGGAACCTCGCGACTCACATTAAAGGTCATGCCCCAGTCGAGGGCCTCAACTTCTTCGTCGCCGATCTTGCGCGCCCGGCTTGTGTTCTTACAGCCCGTCAGGCGCAGTGCCGCCAGCGTCTGCGGACGGCGGACCACGTCCTCGACGGAGCCGATCTCCTCAACATGCCCGTCGTGCATCACGCAGATGCGCCCGCACAGGCGGCACGCTTCGTCGATGTCGTGGCTCACGTAGAGCACGGTGCGGTTGCATACGTCGAACAGGTCGAGCATGTTCTGTTCGAGGGCGCTCTTAAGATAGGAATCGAGTGCGCTCATGGGCTCGTCGAACATAAAAATGCCCGGATGCGCCGCCACCATGCGGGCAAGCGCCACGCGTTGTTGCTGACCGCCCGAGAGTCGCGCGGGATAGCGGTCGGCAAAATCGGACAGACCGAAAATGCCCAGATAGCGCTCGGCGAGCTTTTTGCGCGCGGCGGCGTCGCCCGCATCCTTTACACCGGCGCATACGTTATCGGCCACCGTCATGTTGGGAAACAGCTGATAGTTTTGGAACAGCAGGGCGCATTTTCGCTCCTGGGGCGACAGGTTGATGCCCGTCGCCGAGTCAAAAAAGGTCACGCCGTTGACGACGATCTTGCCCTCGTCGGGCGTCTCCACGCCGGCGATGCAGCGCAGCGTACAGCTCTTGCCGCAACCCGAGGCACCGAGCAGCGCCACACGATCCTCGCCGGCCTCAAGCTGCATGTCGAGCATAAACCCGGGATAGCGCTTTTTGATATCCAGAACGAGCGACATGGCCTATCGACCTCCCTGCAAAGCGGCATCATCGCGCATGAGCTCGGCCAGCGCCTCGCGATCGATACGCAAGGCATCGCCGCCCGCCGGGTCGAGCGAATCGCCCTGTCCGGCAAGATCTTTGATCCGCTTGCGCTCCGCACGGGAAAGGCCCCGCTCGCGATACTTTTGCGAATGAGCGGTGTACATATTGATGAACAGGATGACCAGGAAACTGAACACGATTACGACGATGACCCAAAAGAGCGCCACCGACGTGTTGCCGCCCATCCACTCAAAGTAGATGGCGATGGGGATGGTCTGGGTAATGCCGGCGTAGTTGCCCGCAAAGAACAGGGTGCAGCCAAACTCGCCCATGGCACGCGCGAAGGCGAGCACCGTGCCGGCGGCAATCGAGGGCCAGCCAAGCGGCATCATGAGCTTGGCAAAGATGCGACGTTCGGACCATCCCAAGGTTCGCGCGGCGTCGAGCATCTGCGTGTCGAGGCTCTCGAAGGCTCCGAGCGCCGTGCGGTAGACCAGGGGAAACGACACCACCACGGCGGATATCACCGCCGCGGGCCACGTAAAGACGATCGAGATGCCATGCGCGATAAGCCACCGACCGACCCCGGTCGATCGACCAAACAGCATGAGGAGCAGAAAGCCGCAGACCGTGGGCGGCAGCACCATAGGGATGGTAAAGACCGAGTCGAGCAGGCCCTTGATACGGCTCGTAGTACCCATGGTCTTCCATGCGGCAAACAGGCCCAGCGCAAAGGAGATCAGCAGGGCGAGGCCGCTCGTTTTGATAGACACCCAAAACGGACGGTAGTCGATGTCGCCCAAAAAGGAGGCCCGAGAGGTCAAGGGCCCTTGCTCATCCCGCAACATGACAGACGACGCCTCTACCATTTGAGCGCTATCAAGCCAACGCGCGCCGCCCTTGGCATCACCCGAGGCTGATGCAATCACCACATAGCGGTCCCCATCCGCACCGCGCTCGTCAAAGCCATAGGTATACCCACCGGCATCAAACGTTGTTTCCGCCGTGACATACCAAGGAAGATTCACGTCCCCTAGCTGCGCACCTCCCATGCAGTTTGCGCTGTCGAGCTTACAGACGAGGGCCTTGAGACCCGATACGCACTCGTTATCCTGCGGATCCAACCCATACTTCTCGACCGCCTTGGGCGATATCCACACCACAACGCGATCGGCAGCAGGCGCCACTACAAGGTCCACGTCCTCGTCAACGGGAAACCGGTAGCCCTCAGGCTGGCCCTCCATGGCACGAGCGGTCCCCTTGGCCAACCGCTCAAAACCCTCGATCCCATAGGAAAGCCCATGAGCGGTCGCAGCAACCTGGGCCCCGTGCTCAGCGTCCCCGGCAAACGCAAATCCCGGCACCCAGCAAAGCGCGAAGGTCAAAGCACAGGCGACAAGCATGCGGAATCTATTAAGCACGAAAAGCTCCAAGCGAATACAAGGACGGAGTGAAACACAAAACGATGGAATTATCGCGCCAAGCCGCACTACGCGGAAAGCTCAAAGCCGTACTTAGCCCAAATCTTCTGAGCCTTCTTGTTGGACAGGCAAAAGTCGATAAACGCCTTGGCCTCGTCGGCGTGCTCGGAGCCATCGGCGACAGCACCCGGGTACACGATGGGCTTGTGCGAATCCTCAGGACACACGAAGGCCTCCTCGATGCCGTCGTAGCGGAAGATATCGGAGCTGTAGACAAAACCCGCCACGCAGTCGCCTGTAGAGACGTAAGACGCAGCGGTGCCGACCTTGTCGGCCAGGGCTACCTTGTCGGCGAGCTCGGGCGCGTACTCGCCGTCGTCGCCCTCGGTACCGGTATAGAGGCCCACGGAAGCCAGCGCCTGGTTGGCGTACTTGCCGGCGGGGACGGTCTTGGCGTCGCCGATGGCGATCTTGCCGTCCAGATTCGCGACGTCGGCGATGGCCTCGACCTTAGTATCGGAGCCCTCGGCGCGAATGATCACGAGGTCGTTGACGAACATGTCCTCACGCGTGTCGGCATCGACGAGCTCGGCGGCTTCGGCGTCGTCCATGGTGCCCTTGGAGGCCGTGATGAGCACGTCGACGGCGGCACCGGCGCGCATCTGCTCGACAAGGTCGCCAGACGCCTTAAACTGCGTGTCGGCAAACGTGGTGCCGGTCTGCTCGGTGTAGAGCTCCTGAACCTCGGGCAGAGCTTTCTCGAGCGAGTTGGCGGCAAAGACCTGCAGCTCGACAGCCTTCTTCTTAGAGGAAGACATGGCGGAGCCGGCATCGGAACCAGCGGGCTCGGACGTCTTGTTGCCCGAGCAGCCGGCAAGGCCAAGGCCGGCGGCAGCGGCAGCAGAAAGCGAGACAAAACCGCGGCGTGAAACCATATCGAACATATTCAACCCTTTCGAACGCTATGCCCGGGCACCCCGCCGCAGGCTTTATTCTGTTACTAGATTATACTTCCGCGCGAATAATGATAATGAGAAATTATTCTCGCTAGAGAATATAGTTTCGAGTTGCCGTGCACCTCGGCGTCGCTTCAGCGGAAAACAAAGGCGGAGCAGCCGTTCAGGTCGCCCCGCCGCAGGTAAACCGCTTATTTGGTATGTCCGCCGCCCGCCGTCATTTGGGCCGCATGCTCCAGCTGATCGCTCACGGCCTCCCAGCTTTCGCGGGCCGCTTTCGTGGATCCCGGAAAGTTGATGACAAGCGTATGCCCACGCTGCATGCACACGGCGCGCGAGAGCATAGCGCGGCGCGTCTTGGTCATGGAGTACGCACGGATTGCCTCTGCAATACCCGGCACATCGCGGTCGCAGACGGCACGCGTCGCCTCGGGCGTCACGTCGCGCATCGAAAGTCCCGTGCCGCCACAGGTGAGCACGACATTGGCGTGGCATTCATCGGCAGCTTCCACAATGGCATCACCGATCTCGCTGGCGTCGTCGCGCACGACCACATGTGAGACGACCGTCCAGCCCTGCGCCTCGATAAGTTCCTCGAGTGCGGCTCCAGCCTCGTCCTGAGCAAGATCGCGCGTATCCGAGCACGTCACGATCGATATCTTCAGCTCCATAGCATTCCCCCTACAACACGGCGCCCTCGGGCAGGTCGACGCGAACAACGTCCACGGCATCTCCCGCCTTGAGCTCGCACGGTCCTTCGTCAATACGCAGCAGGCAGTTGGACCGCTGCATCGTGCCGAGCAGCGCCGAATTCTGCGTCTTGGCCTCGGTCACCAACAGCTCACTGGTCTCGGGGTCGCGCAAAACCGTGGCGCGATCGAAGAAGCGTCGGTCCTGGCGCTTTTTCACGCCGTGCGTGAGCGTCGCCTGCTGCACGGGACGCACGCCCTCGGCAAAGCCGCGCATCTTGCGAATCGCCGGACGGGCGAGCATCTCAAAGCCAACATACGCCGCGGCCGGATTGCCTGAAAGCCCTAGGTAGGGCTTGCCCCCGAGCAAGCCAAACGTGATGGCCTTGCCCGGACGCATCGAGATGCGATCGAACAGCACCACGCCCTCGCGCCGGACGAGCGCCGTCACGTAGTCGTAATCGCCCGCCGAGGCGCCGCCGCTCGTAATGACAAAGTCGCACTCCTGCACGGCACGATGCACGAGCTCGGCGATCGCTTGCTCATCATCGGGCGCAATGCCATAGAACACGGGCTCGGCGCCGGCATCGAGTGCTTCGGCCATCAACGCCGACGAGTTGGAATCGCGAATCTGCCCGCGCGCCGGCAGCTCACCCGGCGCAACCAGCTCCGTGCCCAGCGAGATAATGCCCACGCGCGGAGCGGCATGCACCTTCACGTTCACATACCCTGCGCTCGCCAGCAGGCCGGCGCCCGCCGGAGCCACAACCTCACCGGCGCGCATCACGACGTCGCCGGCATGGGCTTCCTCAGCAGCCGAGCGAACGTTCTCCCCTACCTTGGCAGGCGCCGAGAAGCGAACGTGCGAGCCCTCGTTGCCGTCACCGTCGAGCACATCAACGATCTCGTACTTCACCACGACATCGGCACCTTCGGGGACCGGCGCGCCCGTCATGATGCGGACCGTCTCGCCCGCGCCAATTGCGCCCTCAAACACATGGCCCGCGGCCTCGTGTCCGATAACGTCGAGCGTCACCGGCGCCTCGCCAGATGCCTGCGCCAAGTCCGCCGAGCGCACGGCATATCCGTCCATAGCGCTGTTGGCAAACGGCGAGATGTCGATATCGGCCACCGCGTCCTCGGCCAAGGGAAAACCAGCCGCCTGCCACACGGGAATCTCGATGAGATCCGTCGGAGCAACGTGCGACAAAACAATCGATTGCGCATCCTCCAGCGGTATGAGTTTCTCTGCCATATGCACCTCTTAATGCCACGGCGCACAACAGGGGCGCCAATTCTTTATGCTTGTCTCAGTATAATCCCCCGACGCACGACCGCGACTCGGCCTGTACCCGCAAATACACCTGTCGGTTGCAGGCCGCGAAACAGAATGGAAACCAACCCACCGGCTCGTCGCGTTTACCGCGTTTTATAATGCTTGCGTTGCAACCTAAAAGAGGAACGTATGGCTCATAACAACAAACCCGAAAGCGCAAACGAAGCGCAGGATCATCCCCAGCCGCTCGACGACGGCGGCTTTTTCTCCCTGAACGACGTCATCATGGCAGGCAGGCATCAGCTCACCCGCTCCGAGCATCTCTTGGCTGCCGACACGCGCCGCAACGTCCGCAACCTACTCGCGAGCGCCAAGTTGCTCGTACTCGTCGTCATTGTCTCGCTCGCCATGGGCGTTGCCGCTTGGGCGTTTTTGGCCTCGTTGAATATCGCGACCGACTATCGCGAGCACCATGCGTGGATTTACGCGCTGCTTCCCGTTGTGGGCATGGCCACCGCATGGGTGTACAAAAACCACGGTCTTGCCGCCAAACGCGGTAACAACCTGGTCATCGACTCCGCTCTGGGCACCCGCCTCATCCATATGCGCATGGCCGTCCTCACCTTCGTCTGCTCCACGCTCACGCACCTAACGGGCGGATCGGCCGGTCGCGAGGGAGCTGCGGTGCAGATTGGAGGCACCATCGCCAGCAACATCTCGAGCCTCGCCCGCCTCAAAAAGCATGACCACCACGACCTCATGCTCGCCGGCATCTCGTCGGCCTTTGGCGCCGTATTCGGCTCGCCCCTTGCCGGGGCTTTCTTTGGCATGGAGATGTGCTTTATCGGCAAGATCGACTACACCGCGGGCATCTACTGCCTGGTCGCCTCGTTTACCGGCTACTTTACATCACTCGCCCTGGGTACCGAGTACGAAGCGAATGTCATCGCCAGCGTTCCCGCTATGACGCCCAAAACGGTCGTCATCGTTGTTATCAGCGCAATTATCTTCGGTCTGACGGCTCGCCTCTTTGCCTGGTCGGTTCGAACCGTCAAGAGCCTGTACGGTCGCTTTATCACCAATTACCTTATTCGCGCACTCATAGGCGCACTCGTGGTTTTGGCCGCCTATGCCCTCCTCGACGCCTGGAACTACGCCGGCCTTTCCACGTGGCTTTCCGGCGCCGGATTTGCCGGCAACACCACCCTGGCGGACGCAGTCATCAAGTTGGTCGTCACAGCGCTCACCCTGGGCGCCGGCTTCCAAGGCGGCGAGGTCACGCCCCTGTTTGGTATCGGTGCGGCGCTCGGCGGCTGGATAGGTTGCCTCGTCGGAATCGATCCCAGCTTTCTGGCAGCGCTGGGCATGCTCGGCGTGTTCTGCGCCGGCCTTAACGTGCCCATCACCACCTGTATGATGGCCATCGACCTGTTCCACGGCACGGCAGCCGGGTTCTTTGTCATCGTGGCCTTTATCAGCTACCTAACCGCCGGACACCGCGGCGTGTACCCCGCCCAGCGCATCATCTCGCCCAAGCGCCGTTCGCTTATTGTGGATGAAGGCGGTACGGTAGCGGATGCTATCGAGCGCCACAACGACCTGATAGAGTAGACGTAAGTATTCGACATGCAGCCACAATCGGGGGCAATTCGACCTGAGCGCGACCGCACCGTCACGTCATACGCCGGGAGTCACCCCATGCACGCAACTGATTTTGGTCGCACGCTCATCATCGCCAACCCAGCCGCCCAGTCGGGTGCGGCGCATGAAGTTGCCGAGCGCCTGCAGCGCTTTTTGGACATGACTGCACGCGCATCCCAGTTTGACCTGATGCTAACCGAGCGCATGGGACATGCCAAGGGACTTGCCGCACAGGCTCAGGGCTATCGCACCGTTATCGCCCTTGGCGGCGATGGCGTGATCCACGAGGTCGTCAACGGGCTTATGACGCAAGAGGAGGACGCCCGCCCCGCTCTTGCCGTCCTGCCCGTGGGCTCCGGCAACGATTTTGCCCAGACGCTCGACATCGACGATTTCTCCGGCAAGGATTTTGGCGCGCTGCTCACCTGCGAGCTGCAGCGTCAGGACGTCGGGCGCATTCGCTCGTGGAGCCCTGCAAGCGGCAGCGGCGAGGCTACCGTTGAGTACTACGACCAGACGCTTTCGGTCGGCATCGATGCCGCCATCGGCCTGGGCACCACCGAGCTGCGCAAAAAGACCGGCTTGACAGGCGCGCCGCTCTACACCCTCTCGGGACTTGAGCAGTTTGGCCTACGCTATCGCAACTACCCCATGACAGTCAGCTTTGACGGAGCGCCCGCCGAGCGCGTGAGGGCGATCATCATGGCGATTCAGCTGGGTCCTACCTATGGCTCGGGCTATCGCATCTGTCCCGACGCCGACCCCTGTGACGGTATATTCGACGTCTGCTACGCCTGCGGCCCCGTCCCTCGAGCGGTAGCGCTTCCCATGTTCCTTTCGGCCAAAGACGGCCACCATACCAAGTTGCCGCCGGTTCGCATGCGCCGCTGCCGCCATGCGGAGCTCACCTTTGAGGAGCCAGACTACCCCATCCAGGCCGACGGCGAGCCCATCGACGCCTCGCGCATCGAGGTGGACATCCTCGCCGGCGCCCTCCACGTCTGGCGCCCCACCCGCTAACCCCACCTAAGTTGCGGTGAAATAGGGACTGTATATGCAGCTAAAGCCGCAAAACAGTCCCTATTTCACCGCAACTTATTGAGAAGATCATTCCTCCCCACCCGGCTTGCGACGGTTGGCTTTTTTAATGGCGTTG
Source organism: Collinsella sp. (assembly GCA_048343195.1). GTDB lineage: Bacteria > Actinomycetota > Coriobacteriia > Coriobacteriales > Coriobacteriaceae > Collinsella. The sequence continues at coordinate 63,887 of DBGDDN010000003.1, read as the reverse complement.
AAGTGCTTGTCGTTGAGCCTGCGCTGGCGTGAGCGCTGAGGCACCTTGGTCTTTACGCGTCGGCGCGGTGGACGCCCGCGACGCTCAAGCTCAGCGCGCAACTTACGCAGACAGCTCGCGCGATTCTGAAACTGGCTGCGGCTCTCACGCGCCGTCACGGTAATCCCCGAAGGGATATGTTTCATGCGCACCGCAGAGTCTGTCGTGTTCACACCCTGGCCGCCCGGACCCGTCGCGCGAAACACCTGCACCTCGCAGTCGCGCGCCAACTCCTCGACCGACATCTCGGCATAGCGCGCATACTCGCGCCATCCCATCTTGTTCTCATCCATATCAACACCTCCCCTCATACAAAAAATGTGACAAAGGGACAGTCCCTTTGTCACATCGCATACCAATCGCTTGTGTTGCGCGCTTAGGCGAAGGTGATCTCGCCGGTCTCGCAGTCCATATCGGCGATACGGGCCAGGCTCTCGACGCGGAAGCCGCGCTCGCGGAGCTTATCGCCACCGCCCTGGAAGCCCTTCTCCACCGCAATGCCAATACCGGACACCTCGGCACCCGCAGCCTCGCAGATCTTGATAAGACCCTCGAGCGCGCAGCCGTTGGCCAAAAAGTCGTCGATGATCAGGACCTTGTCGCCCTCGGACAGGAAGCGCTTGCCAACGATGACCGGGTACTCCTTCTGCTTGGTAAAGGAGTAGATGGTCGTGGCATACTGCTCACCGTCGAGGTTGATGGACTTCGCCTTCTTGGCAAAGACCACCGGCACGCCGCCAAAATGCTGGGCTGCAATGCAAGCCATGCCAATGCCCGAAGCCTCAATCGTCAGGATCTTGTTGATCTCGACACCCTCGAACAGACGGGCCCACTCGGCACCCATGTGGTCGAACAGCTCAACGTCGCACTGGTGGTTGAGGAAGGCATCAACCTTAAGGACGTTACCGGCCTTTACGATGCCGTCATGGCGAATACGATCCTCAAGCTCCTGCATGGCGCAACCCCTTCTCGCGGCAACGATACCGCGCGATTAATAAACGTTGTTCGATAGTCTACCACGGACCGACCCCCGCCCGCCCCACAAGCCACATCGCACCACAAACCAGTCTTTTTGGGACGGTGCGAATCGTGGCAGACAGCCTCCCAACACGCTAATGGCGGGCGCGCATCTTCACCAAACGCCCCATGGCAAGCGCAAAGCCCACGGCGGCCACAGCCATGAGTACGTAGAACACCGAGCGAAAGCCGAATAGGAACACATCCGGACGGCCTGCAACGAAACTGGTCACAGCCTCGCCCATCGCTACGCTCATCTGCCCATACAGGATATTCGACGCCACCGTAATGCCGAGCGCCATGCCAGCATAGCGCGCCAAACTGCCCAAGCTGCCCGCAAAACCGAGTGCCTCGCGCGGGGCCGAGCCCATATACAACGAATTGTTGGGGCTCTGAAAAATCGACGTACCGCACGACATAAATGCGACGCAGCACACGATCACAGGGATAAAAGAGCGCTCGTTGAGCGTGCTTACCGCAAAGAGACCGCACACATACACGCCCAGGCCGACCGCCGTGGGGCCCTCGCAGCCAACGCGGTCCGAAACCGTACCCGAAAGCGGGCCGATAAAGGCATTCACCATCGGCAGCGCCAAAAACAGCAGGCCCGAAACGTCAGACCCAAACCCATGCGCGTCCTGAAAATAGAACGGCAGGATAAACTCGGATGCGCCAATGCCAACGAACACGATGAGCATGCAGGCAAGGTTGATGGTGAAGGCCGAATTTGCAAAGCAGCGACGAGCGGCCTCGATCAGGGACATGGGGCGCTCGCCGGCCTCCGGCTTAACATGCGGCAGCGTGTAGAGCCCCACGATAAACGAGATGACGCCAATGGGCAGGTTGATGAGGAAGATGCTCTCCCAAGGAAAGCTTGCCACCAGCATGCCGCCGAGCACGGGGCCACACATCATGCCGAGGGCCACAAAGGTCGCAAGAATACCCATGGCACGGCCTCGTTCGCGCGCCGGAAACGACTCGGTGATGATACCCATGTTGTTAGCCATGGCCGCCGCGCAACCGACGCCCTGAACAATGCGTGCCAGGATAAGAACCTCGAGCGAGGCCGAAAGGCCGCACAGCAGCGAACCGACCGAAAAGACGATGACGCCCAACTGGAACACGTTCACCTTGCCGCGCACGTCGCCCAGACGGCCAAACGGCAACATAGCCACGCAAGTCGCAAGCAGATACACCGAGCTTACCAGCTGAATGCGATCGAGGCCCACGCCCAGCTCCTTTTGCATCACGGGCAGCGCCACGGTCACGACGGTCGAATCCAGACACACCATAAACGTCATGATGAGCACGGTAAACAGAATCGCCCACTTGTTCTTGCCATGGGCGTCGCCCTCTAGGGCAATATGCTCGCGGCGCAGCTGCTCTGCGGTTTTCTCCATATCCATCCTTTCGAGTGGCCCAACGCAAAAACGGGGCCCCAATCGCCTGTAAACAGTCGCGATTGGGGTCCCGCCTACGGAATCGGAACTAAAGGTCGCCGAAGCTTTCTGCCAGCATCGGCGCCTTATGCGAACGCTAGCCTAGCACTGCTCGAGTGCCTGCTCAAGGTCGGCAATCAGATCGGCCGTGTCCTCGAGGCCGCACGACAGGCGCACCATGTCGGCGGAGATACCGCAGGCGATGAGTTCCTCGTCGTTCATCTGGCGATGCGTAGCGTTAGCAGGATGCAGGCAGCAAGTGCGGGCGTCGGCAACGTGCGTGGCGATCTGGGCGAGCTTGAGGCTCTTCATAAAGGTCTCGGCCGCCGCGCGACCACCGTTAAAGCCAAAGCTCACAACGCCGCAGGTACCGTTGGGCATGTACTTCTGAGCGATGTCATAGTACTTATCGCCCTCCAGGCCCGGATAGCTCACGAAGCGCACCTTGGGATGGCTCTGCAGGAACTTGGCAACGGCCAGGCCGTTCTCGCAATGACGCGGCATGCGCACATGCAGGCTCTCGAGCGAGCTGTTCAGGAAGAAGGCCGCCTGCGGATTCTGCATAGGACCAAGATCGCGCATGAGCTGAGCGGTTGCCTTGGTAATGAAGGCACCCTCGCGACCAAACTTCTCGGCATAGGTCACGCCGTGGTAGCTCTCATCGGGCGTGGTAAGACCCGGGAACTTGTCCGCATGGGCCATCCAGTCAAACTGGCCGTGGTCAACGATCACGCCGCCCAGGTAGGCAGCATGTCCATCCATGTACTTGGTGGTGGAGTGCGTAACGATGTCGGCACCCCACTCAAAGGGACGGCACATCACAGGCGTCGGGAAGGTGTTGTCGACCATCAGCGGCACGCCGTGGTCATGTGCGGCATTGGCAAAGCGCTCAATATCGAGCACGGCAAGGGCGGGGTTGGCAATCGTCTCGCCAAAGACGAGCTTGGTATTGGGCTCAAAGGCTGCCTCGAGCTCCTCATCGGTGCAGTCGGGGGCGACGAACGTGCAGGTCACGCCCATGCGGCCCATGGTGTGGGCGAGCAGGTTATACGTACCGCCGTAAATAGCAGAGCTCGCGACCACATGATCGCCGGCACCGGCCACGTTAAAGATCGCGAGGAAATTCGCCGCCATGCCCGAGCTCGTGAGCATCGCAGCGGTGCCGCCCTCCATCTCGCAGATCTTGGCGGCAACGAGATCGCACGTGGGGTTCTGCAAACGGCTGTAGAAGTAGCCCGACTCCTCTAGGTCAAACAGCTTGCCCATGTGCTCGGACGTGTCGTACTTCCACGTGGTGGACTGGTAGATGGGCACCTGGCGCGGCTCGGCATCTCCCGGGTGATAGCCGCCCTGAACACATGTAGTACCGATGGTCTGCTCGCTCATATCTAGCTCCCTTGCCTGGGTTTTAGTTTTATTCGGTTCACGATACCGCTACCCTGTACCCCTCTCAACCCATCCCCAAGGTAGGTTAATGGACAAATTGATCAGGGGTATTTATCTCAAGCCTTGGGCATTTGCTCGATAGATAAAAATGAGGCATACATGAAGCTCTCGATGATTACATGCCCCGTCACGGGTACCATAGGCGGGTACACCGTGACCAAGGAGACAACGATGAAGCAAATCGATACGGCCCAGCTCGACATCACCGCCTGTCAGGTTCAAGCTGCCGAATATCACGCCCGTGGCTTCAACTGCGCACAGGCCGTCGCCTGCACGCTCGCGCCCGCCGTCGGGCTCGACCCCCAGACCGCCTTTACCCTCACCGAGGGCTTTGGCGCCGGCATGGGTGGCATGACCGAGACCTGCGGCGCCATCTCGGGCGCCGTGGCCATCATGGGCTTTGTGATGAGCGACGGCATGGAAAACCCCAAGACTAAGGGCCAGACCTACAAGCTGTCGCGCGAAATCGCCAAGCGTTTTGGCGAGAAGAACACGACGACCATCTGCGGCACGCTCAAAGGCATCGGATCGGACAAGGGTCCGCTCCGCAGCTGTCCCGGCTGCATCGACGATGCCGTCGAGATCGCCTGCGATGTGCTAAAGCAGCTCGCCGAGTAAACGGCAGCAACAGAAAAACGACGGCCGTCGCGCTTGGAATCCATCCAAAAGCACGCCGGCCGTCGTCGTTAGAACTCGGCAAACTCGGGAGCACCGACCTCAATCTCCTCGCGCCCCGCCATAAGCTCGCGCATCTTAGCGCAAAATGGCTCCTGCTCCCCCGCCTCAAACACCAAATGAAGTGTCACGGCATCCGCGTAATCGGTATCCGAAACCTTGGCACCCGAATCCTGCGCCAAACGAAGTACCTGCTCGTACTGCGAATAGGCCACATGCACGTCAACCAGCACGACGCTTGTCATCTCAACGATCTGCCCAGCCTCCTGAGCCGCGGCCACCGCTGCCTGCGTCGCCGCGGTATAGGCGCGTACCAAGCCACCAGGCCCCAACAGCGTGCCACCAAAATAGCGCGTCACTACGCAGCAAACATTTTTGAGCTCCGCGCCGCGCAACACCTCGAGCGTCGGCATACCGCTTGTGCGGCTCGGCTCACCATCATCGCTCTGGCGTTCGCGTCCATCGACCAAAATCCACGCGGGAACATTGTGCCGAGCGTTGTAATGACGCTTGCGAACCATCTCGATAAAGGCATTCGCCTCATCCTCGGACTCAATATGGACCAGCTGGGCAATAAACCGGCTCTTGCGGTCCACAAACTCGCCCGAAGCCTCAATATTCGATTGCAGAGTAAAATAGCTGTCCAACAAAGCCCCTCAACAAAATAAAGCGCAGCAACAAACAGCCTCAATAATACGGCAAAGACAGCACCGTTGACCTCGCCAACAAGAACGGAAACGCCAATGATACCGTCACCAACAGCGAGAACCCGTCAGCGCGAGCAGGGTGCCTTGAAAAACGAGATTGCAACAGAAATGAGGCTGCCGATGACCAGGCAAAAACAGCGAGACGGCGTCAGCTGAGTCGATTTGGCCCGAAAAAGGAGGGAGCACGCCTTATGGCGGCGACCGACGAATGAGCGCCAAATCGGCCAGCTGACGCCGTCGCAGCGTCAACATAGTTGCCGAGTGGGCCTATAAGCCGGGTTCTGTCGTGAACGGTCATTTATCTTGTCTGCACGTTACCGTGCAGTTCCACGCACGCTACCCGAACGCGGACCGGGCCGGCCCATAGCGTTCCTATTCGCGCTTACTCCGGATGGGGCTTGCCAAGCCGCCGTGTTACCACGACGCTGGTGGTCTCTTACACCACCGTTTCAGCTTTTCCCTTTACGCCTTGCGGCGCAGGTGGGAGTCTTCTTTTCTGCGGCGCTTTCCGTCGGATCACTCCGCCCGGCCGTTAGCCGGCATCCCGCCCTCTGGAGCCCGGACTTTCCTCACGCGTGCTGCAAGCAGCACATCGCGCGACCGTCTGGCCCACTCAGCCGTGCAAGAGTGTAACACACCGTTGCCGCAGGCAATGGCACAACGCAAACGCTCGACACGATAAACCAAGAACCGCCATGCGTTACAATGGTCCTGTCGATGGGCAACGTCGTCAGTCGAGACGCGACCGCGCTCCGCACCCCTCCGTCTACTCGGTGTGTTCCCGCCTCCTCCCCGAGGCGGGATGTCGGCATTTTTTCATGCACCGACAACCCAATAGCCTGTGGACAGCACGGGCAGCATCGCGCATCTCGGTGCTAAATGCAAAAAGGGACCCGTCCATTGCGGACGGATCCCTTAAAACAAGTGATCGTCAAACCGATTTACTCGGCGTCGGTCTCCTCGTCCTTCTTCTCGGAAGGCAGCGGGGTAACCTCGATCTCGACGCCCAGAGTCTCAGCAGCGGACTTCATGGACAGGGAGATACGACGACGGTCGAGGTCGATCTCCATGACCTTGACCTGAACCTTGTCGCCCACGTGGGTGACCTGAGAAGGCTGATCGACGTGCTTGTTGGCCATCTCGGAGATGTGCACCAGGCCCTCGATGCCCTCGCCCAGGTCGACGAAAGCGCCGAACGGGACAAGCTTGGTCACAGTGCCCTCGACGATAGCGCCGACGGGGTACTTCTTGACCAGTGCGCGCCACGGATCCTCGGTGGTCTGCTTGAGACCCAGGGAGATGCGCTCGCGGTTGAGGTCAACGTCGAGAACCTCGACCTCGACCTCCTGGCCGACCTTGACAACCTCGGAAGGATGGTTGACGTGGTTCCAGGAGAGCTCGGAGATGTGGATGAGGCCGTCGATACCGCCGAGGTCGACAAAGGCGCCGAAGTCGACGATGGAGGAAACGGTGCCCTGGAGACGCATGCCAGACTTGAGCTTGGACAGGATCTCGGAGCGCTCGGCCTTACGGGACTCCTCGAGCACGACGCGACGGGAGAGGACGACGTTGTTGCGGTTGCGGTCCATCTCGATGACGCGGGCCTCGATGCGGGTGCCCATGTAGGAGGTGAGGTCCTTGACACGACGGAGGTCGACGAGGGAAGCGGGCAGGAAGCCACGCAGGCCGATGTCGAGGATCAGGCCGCCCTTGACAACCTCGATAACCTCGCCCTCGACGTTCTCGCCGGAGTTGAACTTCTCCTCGATGCGGTTCCAAGCACGCTCGTACTCGGCACGCTTCTTGGACAGGACCAGACGACCGTCCTTGTCCTCCTTCTGGAGAACCAGGGCCTCGATGGGATCACCAAGTGCAACGATGTCTGCAGGGTTAGCGTCCTTACGGATGGACAGCTCGCGGACCGGGATAACGCCCTCGGACTTGAATCCGATGTCAACGAGCACCTCGTCATGCTCGATCTTAACGACAGTGCCGTTAACGAGATCGCCCTCATCAAAGTCGGTAATCGTACCGTCGATGAGGTTGTTCATCTCCTCCTCGTTGACATCGTCAAGAGAGAAAATGGACGAGTTCTGAATCTCACTCAAAGGTGGACCCCTTTCGAACTACGGGGCCCCGATTGCTAGGACCTACAGAAGGGTGCGACAAGCACACAACGTTTAGGAACACTCGGGAGCCGACAGATACTAATGTGACGCTTATGCAATCACGTTCGTATAGGTTACGGGGAAATGGGTTCGATTTCAAGCGTGAACTGCGTTTTTTTACTCGTGTGGAGACTTTTTCGTAATCTTATGGACAGCTGTCTCCACAACTTGACGATAAGCAGTTTGCCCATACGCCTTTGAGGTAAAGTATCCGGAGCCAACGATTCTAGAACGATTTATCGAGAAAGGTGCCCGCGTGCTCAAAGCAGTCGTTTTCGATATGGACGAGACGCTTCTTAGCATCAACCTCAACGCATTCATCCTTCGCTATTTTAAGGATGTCTCGTCGATGCTCGCGGACATCGGGCGACGCAGCCGCGGTGGCACGATGGCACGCCTCGGCACCATCTTGGTCGACCTCAACGCCAACCGCCGCAGCGGCACGGATAATCGCACCAATCTTGAGTTCTACCAAGAAGAGGTTGAGCGCCGGTGCGGCATTTGCCTCTCGGACCCACTCATCTACGAAGCGTTTACCTACTACGACCGAGAAGTTCTTCCGTACAAGAACGACGATGTCATCAACGCCCACGCCATGCCCGGCGCACACGCCGCGCTTCAGGCCGTACAGGATGCAGGACTGCGTTGCGCGCTCTTTACCAACCCCAGCTTTCCGCAGGGGGCCATCGAGTGCCGCATGGGTTGGGGCGACCTGGCCGACGCCCCCTTTGAGCTCGTCACGCACATGGGAAACACCACCCGCTGCAAGCCCGATGCCACCTACTATCTAGAGCAGCTTCAGGTGATGGGGCTCGAGCCGCACGAGGTCCTCATGGTGGGCAACGACCCCAAGCGCGACTTCCCCAGCCCCGCCTGCGGCATTCAAACCGCCTATGTGGGCCAGGGCAAGCCCAGCCGAGCCACCTGGCGCGGAACCATGGAAGACTTCGCCCGCGACTTTAACGCCGTAGTAGAAGCCTTCTACGAACACCAAATAGCCAACGAACTGTCGTAGGACCCCTCGCTCCAAACCAAATATCGCCGCAGGTTGAGCACAAGTCAGCGAAAATGCCCCTAAGCGAGCAATGTGCCTTGAAAGAGGAGGGCATAGGCCTTCTGGCCATGCCCGACGATTGAAAGGCAGATTGCCGCTTAGGGGCATTTGCAGCGTCGACTGGTTACGCGGTTTGGTAAAACCGCGTAACTAGCACACCTGGGTTTTGCCGATCATGATGTTGAGGATCTCGACGTCGGTGTCCTTCATGCCCACACGGCCCACGTAGCCCATGCTGGCGATCGTCTGCTCGACGGTATCCTGAATGAGGCCCTCACCGGCACGGAAGCCGCGGCCCTGCATGGCCATATCGTGACCCAGAATCGCAGCATCAACGGCAGCGGAAATCTTGGCGGCACAGCTTGCCTTGGCGCCATCGCACACGATGCCGCCAACGTTACCGAGCGTGTTCGAGACCGTCGCGCCAATCTGCTCACGCGTGCCACCGCACAGCCAGGTAATCGCGGCACCGGCACCGCATGCGGCGCAAATAGCACCGCAAAACGCCGAGAGCGCACCAATATAGCTCTTGATATGCACGGCGATCAGATCGGACAGCATCACGGCGCGAACCAGGCGATCATGGTCGCAGCGCAAATACTCGGCATACTCCATAACAGGCAGCGCGCAGGTAATGCCCTGATTGCCCGAGCCGCACACGATGGCGACCGGCAGCGCGCAGCCGTTCATGCGGGCGTCGGGCCCGGCGGCTGCACGGGCACGGGCACGGCAGGCGACGTCATCGGCACGTGCACCCAGCAGCGTACGGCCCACCTCGGCGCCCCAAGCGTGTGCCAGGCCCTCGGCGCTGATTGCACCGTTCAGCTCAATCTGGCGCTCAACGGCAGCGCGGGCGTCCTCAATGTCACCGTCCTCGATAAAGTCGATGATGGACTCAATGCTCATAGGGGTATCGGCGTTATCTGCCGCACGCTCGGCCACGACGCGCTCGGCGCAAGCGGCACACTCCCCCGCCGACTTGCCGCATACCGGAATACCGTCGAGCGTATGGCACGTGACATTGGTGTGGTGGTCGGTAATCTCGACGACCGCGGTATGGCCCCCGGCCGTGGCAGTCACCTTGATGTAGAGGTTGGGCACACCCTCGACAAGCGACACATCGCAGTAACCGGCATCGGCGAGGAGCTCGGACACGCGAGCACGGTCTTCGTCGTTAACGCTCTCGAGCACCTCGAGCGCGCTCTTGGCGTCGCCGCCCACGGCACCCAGCACGGCCGCCGCTTCAATACCGTGCATACCACCCGAGTTGGGCACGGTCACGCTCTTAACGTTCTTGATGATATTGCCCGAGCAGGCAACATCCATATGATCGGGTTCGCAACCGAGTGTCTGGCTCGCCAGCGCCGCTGCATAGGCAACGGCAATGGGCTCGGTGCAGCCGAGCGCACAGACAAGCTCGCGGTTCAAGACATCGCAAAAAGCGGCATCGCGGATGGAATCGGTAGACATAGGTATCTCCTGCTTACATAACGAACTGGGCTCTCGATAATAGTTAACTCTTTTATTTGATAACAATGCATCAGAAACCGCAACCATGGTTCCGACGGACGGCGCTTAAGCGCAATCTGACGGCATTCATTCATGAAAAGCCGGTCTTGTTGCATGCTAAAGCGTTTGACCAAAAAACGCCCGAGCGTTTACACAAAAGTCGCGCTATCATGCAGTCGAACGCGGTAAAACCTTTAGCAATTCCGCCGCACGGACCAGAGAGGAACCACTCATGAAGATTGGTATCGGCAACGACCATGCCGCCGTCGAGCTCAAGAACATCATTTCCGAGCACCTGAAGGAGCGCGGCTGCGAGGTCGTGAACTTTGGAACCGACACCTCCGAGAGCTTTGATTACCCCATCGCCGGCTACAAGGTGGGTAAGGCCGTTGCCAACGGTGACGTCGATCTGGGTATCCTGATCTGCGGTACCGGCGTCGGTATCAGCCTGGCCGCCAACAAGGTCGAGGGCGTACGCGCCGTCGTGTGCTCCGAGCCCTTCAGCGCCAAGCTCTCCCGCATGCACAACAACACCAACGTGCTCGCCTTTGGCGCCCGCGTCGTGGGCTCCGAGCTCGCCAAGATGATCGTCGATGAGTGGCTCAACGCCGAGTTCGAGGGTGGTCGCCACGAGCGTCGCGTCAATCTCCTCAACGAGATCGACCACACGCGTGGCCTCAAGGTCGTCGACGAAGCCTAAAGACTTACAAAGCCATACGCTAACGCCAGCCCCCGCCCGAAAGAAACGTCCGGACGGGGGCTCTTTAGTAGATTTGTGGGCATTTAACAAAAGTCTACTGAAATAAAAAAGGCGCCGCGGATGGAATTCCGCGGCGCCCAAGCCACACGCTAACAGCTTTAAGGAGTCAAAGCTGGTTTAGCCAAAGAAGCGCTTGATCTCGATCTCGGCGTTCTCCAGGCAGTCGGAGCCGTGGATCACGTTGGCGTTGACATCGACAGCGAAGTCGCCGCGAATGGTGCCGGGGGCAGCGTCAAGCGGGTTGGTGGCGCCCATGAGGGTGCGCATCTTGGAGACAGCGGAGAGACCGGAAACGACCATCTTGACGACCGGACCGCTCGTCATAAAGTCGCAGAGACCGCCAAAGAAGGGCTTGTCGGCCAGATGGGCGTAGTGCTCCTCGACGGTAGCGCGCTCGAGCGTGGTCATCTCCATGCGCTCGATGACAAGGCCGCTGCGCTCAATGCGAGCAACGATCTCGCCGATCTTACGGTCGCGCACGGCGTCGGGCTTAATCATGATGAAGGTCTTCTCGATAGCCATAAGGTAGCCTTTCAAGTAGGTTCGCGCGTGCCCAAGTCCCATTCCGGCACCCGCCTGGACTGCATCGTAACAGAGTTTTAGCTGCAGTTAAACAAAAAGCTGTTTATTGAAACGCTGCAATTTATTAAAGCGCTCCATATGTGTCACTTCTGTTTCGAAGCCCGATTAGAGTACCATCCGACCGCCCATCAACCGCACCGAACCGAGCGGACGGTCGGTTGCCACCCGCGAACGTACCCCCTTCACAACCTGCCCAAAGGTCCTACAGAAGTTCTCGACAAGCTCCTCCCCCAGGGCAACAAAATACGGACGCCCACATCAGCAGGCGCCCGTAAAGCGAAAACGATTTATCAATAAATGGCCAAAGCCGCTTAAGCCAAACCTTACTTTGCCCCGTGACCCATTTCAACGACCTTGGTCAGCGACCCAAACACACCCTCGTCGGCCACGAGCTGTGCCTCGGCACGCTGCAACTGCACGGCAACGGCGGCAGGAGCGGTGCCGCCCTCGGTCGTGCGTGCGGCGACAATCGACGGGATATCGAGCGCCTCGGTAATGTCGCGCTCAAAAAGCGGGCTTGCCTCCTGGAACACCTCAAACGGCAGGTCCTCAAGATTGCAGCCGCGCTTCTCGCACATCAGGACCAGATGGCCCACCACGGCATGTGCCTCGCGGAACGGCAGACCACGCTTGGCCAGGTAATCGGCAACATCGGTAGCGGCAAGGTGCCCCACGCCGCACTCGCGCGCCATGGCATTCTCGTTGACGGTCCAAGTCGAAATCATTCCGGCCATAACGGACAGGCACTGCATGAGCGTATGGGCGGTATCGAGCGCGCCCTCCTTGTCCTCCTGCAAGTCCTTATTATAGGCGAGCGGCAAGCCCTTCATGGTCACGAGCAACTGCACCAGGTTGCCGTACACGCGACCGCTCTTGCCGCGGATAAGCTCGGCAAAGTCGGGGTTCTTCTTCTGCGGCATGATAGACGAGCCGGTGGAGTAAGAGTCTGAAAGCGTGATAAAGCCAAATTCGGAGCTCGACCACAGCACGATCTCCTCGGAAAGACGCGACAGGTGCATCGCCATGACGGAGCCGGCGTAATGCAGATCGAGCAGGAAATCACGGTCGGAAACCGCATCGAGCGAGTTGGGGATCACGCCCGCAAAACCAAGTTCGGCGGCCGTCATCTGACGATCGAGCGGATAGCTCGTACCGGCAAGCGCGGCAGCACCCAACGGGCAGTTGTCGGCAGCATCAAAGGCGGCCTTCAGGCGTGTAAAGTCGCGCGCGAACATCCAAGAATACGCCAGCAGATGATGCGACAGCAGCACGGGCTGAGCATGCTGCATGTGCGTGTAGCCCGGCAGTATCACCTTGTCGTACTGTTTGGCCGCATCCACCAGCACGTGGCGCAGCTCAAGATTGGCCTCCATGAGCTCCTTGGCCAGCGCCTTGACGCCCAAGCGCGTATCGGTCGCCACCTGGTCGTTGCGCGAACGTCCGGTATGCAGGCGCTTACCGGCCTCGCCGATGCGGCGCGTCAGCTCGCTTTCGATGGACATATGAATGTCCTCGTCGTTGATATCGAAGGTAAAGTTGCCGGCATCGATATCCTGTTCGATTCCGGTCAGGCCCCCGGCAATCGCCTGCTCGTCCTCGGCGCTGATAATGCCCTGGGCCGCCAGCATCTTGGCATGTGCCTTAGATCCGGCGATATCCTGCTTATAGAGATGTTTGTCGACCGGCAGCGACGCGCCAAACTCCTGCGTGACCTCGGCCACGCCCGCCTCAAAACGACCGCCCCAAAGAGCCATGGAACCGTCTCCTTTCTCCAAATACCAAAACAAGCGCCCAAAGCAATGCGCTGTCGCTAAAGCGATTTTCAACCGCTAGTTTTACACATTCCCCGCCGTGCGCGGGACCATGTAGCTAATTTGCAAAGAAGTGACGCGCCATGCACTTGGCGCCCAACGTCTCCCTCCGAATGTTGCCCTGCGAACCATCGATCCAGGCCTTCAGGCTCATAGGAACGTCCTCGACCTTTGCGGCATCGAACTCGGGCGCGAGGGCAAGTAAAGCATGCGCGAAAGCATTGAACATAATGGATACTCCTCATATATATATAGGCGCAGAGCTGCCAAATTGATAGAAGGAGCCCCGCCAGACAACCCCGGCGGGGCTCGGACTCAGCCGCAGACGCGGCATCATATATGCGGGCGGAACGTAGGGGCCACCGATGTTAAGAAGTGTCAGCAAGCATAACGAAAGGTAGGGACCCCATGCGCCCGTTATGTATCACGCGGATGGGCCGCGCGGATACCAAGGAAAGGAAGACTTAAGCCTGGGCGGCAGCAGAGCTGGGACCCTGGACCTTAGCCCACGTCTTGAGCGACAGCGTATCGATCTCGATAAAACCGGCGCTGGCCTTCTCGTCAAACGTGGTGTCGCGGTCATAGGTGGCCAGGCCGTAGTCGTAGAGGCTGAAGGGGCTCTTGCGGCCGACGACATGGCAATTGCCCTTAAAGAACTTCAGACGGACGGTGCCGGTCACGAACTTCTGGGTATCGGCCATAAAGGCGTCGAGCGCGTTCTTGAGCGGGCTGTACCACTGGCCGTTGTACACGGCGGTGGCCCAATCCTGCTCGAGCTTAATCTTGGTCTTGAGCAGGTCGCCCTCGACGCAAATGTCCTCGAGCGCCTTGTGGGCGGTGATGAGCGTCAGGGCGCCGGGAACCTCATAGCACTCGCGGCTCTTGAGGCCCACCAGACGATCCTCGACCAGGTCAAGACGGCCAAAGCCGTTGTCGCCCGAAATCTTGTTGAGGGCGATGACGATCTCGGAGAGCTTCATCTTCTTGCCGTCGACGGCGACAGGCTTGCCGGCCTCAAACTCGATCTCGGTATAGGTCGGGGCGTCAGGCGTGTCCTCGGGGTTCTTGGTCATAACCCAAGCGTCATCGAGCGGCTCATTCCAAGGGTCCTCCAGGTGACCGCACTCGATGGCGCGACCCCACAGGTTGTCGTCGATGGAGTAGGGGTTATCGTTGGCACCCTCGGGAACCGGCACGTTGTGGGCGTGGGCATAGGCGACCTCGTCGGGACGGCACTTCAGATCCCACTCGCGCACCGGGGCGATAACCTTGAGCTCAGGGTCGAGGGCCTTGACGGCAGCCTCAAAACGAACCTGGTCGTTACCCTTGCCGGTGCAGCCGTGGGCGACGTAGGTCGCGCCAAACTCGTGGGCGACCTCAACAAGCTTCTTGGCAAGCAGCGGGCGAGACAGGGCGGAGAGCAGCGGATACTTGTTCTCGTACATGGAGTTTGCTGCGATGGCTTTGGTCAGGAACTCATCGGAGAACTCGTCGCGCAGGTCGAGCACCTGGCAATCGAGAACGCCCAGGTCGAGCGCCTTCTGCTTCTTGGCATCCAGTCCGGTCTCTTCCTGGCCCACGTTGCCGCAGACGCAAACGACATCGAGATTCTTCTCGTCCTGGAGCCATTTGACACATACGGATGTATCAAGACCACCGGAATATGCGAGAACGACTTTTTCCTTGCTCATGGCTGTTTCCTTTCGCCCTTGGTAGCTAGTTAGAACATCGGTCAGTTGCAAGTCATTTCAAGGTCATTTACCGTGCAATATCAGGTTAAATAGCAAAAATCAGCACATACATGCCCTAGAAACATGCAGCAATGTCGTGCTAAAACCCAACGACCTCAAAATGACTCTGTTGAGGCAATTCGCCCCATGCGGACAGAGACGATTGTTATCGTCGTCGGGAAATTGCGCGCTGGCGTCGGATGGCATTGTCTGCAGTGGTGATGATCTTTACGAACTGCATCTGCCTCTCCTTTCACGTATCGCCGGGCGCAATTCAAATATCGTAAACGGTACCTTTTACTCGGTAAGCGGTTGTTTTTCCGTCTCCGTTTTCGATGGTCGCTATATTACGCTAAAGTGCCCGCAGCACAAGCGACAAATTCAAATTTCTGAAAAGTTTTTTCATTACTTTGTGAAGCGTGGTGCAAACACGCTCCGTTCCTGCGAAAATACGCTCAACTACGAGTTGATGGTTATAACGTCTGAAACAATCTCGAAACGAAAGGCTCGCTTTTATGCAAACTTACGAATCGGACGCCAACATCGGCAACATTAAGATTCTCGCCGTCGATATGGACAAGACGCTGCTGACCGACGAGCGTGTGCTGCCCCAGGGTCTTGATGAGCGCCTGGACAAGCTCGCCGACGCCGGCATCGTATTCTGCCCCGCCAGCGGACGTCCCGCCCCCAAGCTCGAGGAGATGTTCGAGGGCATCAAGAACCGCCTCGCCTTTTGTCCCGACAACGGAGCTTGCGTGATCTATCGCGGCAGCTATATCTATAAAAGCAATATTGACGTGGAGCTGTATCAGCAGGTCTTGAACCGTGCCTCGGAGGATTCTCGCGCTGTCCCCGTCCTGTGCTGCTTCGACGAGTTCTACGTGCTTGCCCGCGACCATCAATACCACGACGAGATCAGCGTCTACTACAACACAATCAACTACGTAGACAGCTTTGAGGGCATTGATTTCGAGTCCAACAAGATTTCGGTCTTCTTCCCCGGCTACGACGCCGAGCCCGCTTTCCGCGAGACCTATAGCCCCGAGTTCTCGGACAAACTCTACGTCACCAACGCTGGGCGCGAGTGGATCGACTTTATGAACCTGGGCGTCGACAAGGGCGCCGGCGTCGCTCACCTGTGCGAGCACCTGGGCATCGATATTGCCGATGCTGCCGCCGTGGGCGATACCTACAACGACATCCCCATGCTGGAGCGCGTCGGGCATAGCTTTATCGTGGACAATGCCGAGGAGCACATGAACGCGCACGCCAAGTGGCGCATTCCGAGCAACAACGACGGGGGCGTACTGACGCTCATCGACGCTATCTTGGCGGCCCGGTAGCCGTCCCATCGGGCCTGGCCGGGCGGCACAGGATAACTTTTCGCTCGGTCAGGTCCTGCGCAAGACGAAAGCCACATTAAGTGGCTTTCTTTGCGTGCGGAATCTACGAAAAGTTAACCTGTGCCGCCCGGCCAGGCCCTAGGTTTACTTGTTTGCCGCCTAGATGGCGTCTTGAGTGTCTAGATACTTAGGCTGAATTTAATTGAACGAAGGGGGCTCCTTGTTGGCAAGGAGCCCCCTTCTGGTTTGGTTACTTTAGGGTTGTGGGCACTTCCCTATTTGGCGTCGGCCCAGGTTATGCCGGTGCTGGCTTCGGCGATTAGGGGGACGCGGAGGTCTACTACGTGCTCCATGACGTCGCGGACCATGGTGGTTAGGCGCTCGACTTCGTCGATGGGGCACTCAAAGTCCAGTTCGTCGTGCACTTGCAGGATCATGTGGGCGGCAAAGCCTTCCTCTTCCAGGCGGCGGCTTACGCGGGCCATCGCGATCTTGATGATGTCGGCGGCGGTTCCCTGCATGGGATGGTTCATGGCCGTGCGCTCGCCAAAGCCGCGGAGTTGCGGGTTTTTGGCCTTGAGCTCCGGAATATGACGACGGCGGCCGTACATGGTCTCGGCGTAGCCCGTCTGCTTGGCGCGCGCCACCACGTTGTCGAGGAACGTACGCACGCCCGGGTAGGCCTCGTAGTAGCGGTCGATCATGTCGCGCGCCTCGGCCATCGAGATATGCAGCGACTGCGACAGACCGTAGGCCTGCTGACCGTACACGATGCCAAAGTTCACGGCCTTGGCGCGACTGCGCAGGTCGGGCGTTACCTCGGACACCGGCACACCGAACACGCGCGCCGCCGTCTCGGCATGGAAGTCCTCGCCCTCGTTAAAGGCGCGCACCAAGTGCTCGTCACCTGAGAGATGCGCCAGCAGACGCAGCTCGATCTGCGAGTAGTCCACCGCCAAAAAGACGCTTCCCTCGCCTGCCGAAAACGCCGTCTTGACGGTACGGCCCAGCTCAGAGCGCGTCGGGATGTTCTGCAGGTTCGGGTCGCTCGAGGACAGACGCCCCGTTGCCGTGATGGTCTGGTTGTACGTAGTGTGTACGCGGCCGTCGCCTCGGCGTAGCGGGCCCAGCGTGTCCAGATAGGTGGACTTGATCTTAGACTTCTCACGCCAGTCCAAGATCAGACGCACGATTTCGTGGTCACGCGCAAGGTCGCTCAGCACCTTGGCGTTGGTCGAATAATAGCCGCGCTTAGTCTTCTTGAGGCCCCTGGTCGGAAGCCCCATCACATCAAAGAGCACATGCGACAGCTGCATAGGACTGCCAATATTAAAGGTCTCGTCACCCGCCAGGTCGCGAATACTGCGCTCAACCTCGGTAATCTGGGTCGCCAGACCCTCGGACAGACTGTGCAGACGGTCGGGGTCCACGAGCATGCCCGCGCGCTCCATCTTGGCAAGTACCGGAACGAGCGGCATCTCGATGCCATCGAACACGTTGGCGGCATTCTCACGGGCCATGCACTCGCGCAACGGCGCCACGAGCGCCAGCGTCAGAGCCGCAGTACGGGCGGCAGGCGCCGGAGCGTCCTCACAAGCACCCTCTGCGCCGCGCGCCGCAGGCAGCGCCATCTGCAGATACGTATCAGCCAGATATGCCTCGTCAAACTCGGAGCGGTCGGAATCCAACAGGTAAGCGGCGACCACGGTGTCGAAGATGCACGTGGAATCGACTGCTAGCGGATCCATGAGCTCGGGCTCAGAAGAATCGATGGGCGAAAGCTCGTGCAGCAGCGCCTTCGTATCCGGGCTCGCCACGCGGCCCTCCATAAACAGGCGCGCAAGCACGCCGGCGATCACACCGTGAGCGAAGTTGAAGCCATCGACTACGGCAGTGAAGGCGCCGTCGCCCTCCTCGAGCGCGAACAGGCCCTTGGACGTCGCCAACCACAGCGTGCGCGTCAGTCCAAAGAGCGCGCCCTCTTCCTTGTCGTCGTCCACCACGGCGGCGACCCACTCGCCGGCATCAATCGCGCGGGAGACCTCAGCCGCAACGGCACCAAGCGCGTCGGCATCGCCGGCGGCTGCGCGAACCATAGCAGGTATCTCAAACACACTGGAGGCAGCAGCAGCCCCGCCCTCGCCGCCGATCAACGCCAGGAAACGATTCTGCATGACCGTAATGCCGAGCGTGCCCAGCGCCGCGGAGACCTCGTCGGCAGAAAACGCCGGGAAGGACGTCGCCTCAAAATCGAGCTCAACAGGTGCATCGGTGCGGATAGTCGCCACCTTACGGCTCAGCAGCGCGTCGTCGATGTGTGCGCGCAGGTTCTCGCCCATCTTGCCCTTGACCTCGTCGGCATGTGCGATGACTTCGTCCAAGCTGCCGTACTGTGCGATGAGCGCGCTCGCCTTTTTGGGGCCGATGCCCGGCACGCCGGGGATGTTATCGGACGTGTCGCCCTTCAGACCATAAAAGTCGGGCACGAGCGCCGGCGTGATGCCGTGATACAGATCGTCCACGCTCTCGGGCGTCATGATCGCCACGTCGGACAGGCCTTTGCGAGTCGAGACCACGTTGACGTGCTCGGTCACGAGCTGATACATATCGCGATCACCGGTCACCAGCAGCATGTCGCAGCCGGCCTGCTCGCCCAGGCGCGCCATAGTGCCCAGGATGTCATCACCTTCCCAGCCCTCGGACTGCAGAATCGGCACGTTGAGCGCGGTGAGCAGTTCCTTGATCATCGGAAACTGCGCGTGCAGATCGGGGTCCATGGGCGGGCGCTGCGCCTTATACTGCGGCAGCATCTCCAAGCGCACGCGCGGCTTGCCCTTATCAAACGCCACGACCACACCGTCGGGGTTAAAGGCATCGATCATCTTAAGGAACATGTTCAGGAAGCCGAAAATCGCGTTGGTGGGACGACCGTCCGGCGCGTTCATGGTCGGCGGCACGGCGTGGAAGGCGCGGTGCATGAGCGAGTTGCCGTCGATAACGGCAAAGGTACGGCGCTTGTCAGACATATTGAATACCTCGCTTTGGGCTGGGCACGGTTTGCTCACTCCAGTTTACACGCTCCCCGCCCCGCGGCCACCGCACATCAAGCTCCCCCGCCACCGCGCGCCCGTGCGTGATACGATGGCTCACGGTACATTAACCAGCACGATCGATCCGAAAGGAGCCTGCGTCATGGAGCGTCCCTGCGCATGGAAAAAGTACACGCCACAGCAAATCGAGGAGCTCGAGGAGCTTTGCCGCGGCTATAAGCAGTTTTTGAGCGAGAACAAGACCGAGCGCCTGTGCGTCAAGACCGGTATCAAGATGGCCGAGGAGGCGGGCTACGTCAATCTGGAGACCGTGATCACCGAGGGCCGTGCGCTCAAGGCCGGCGACAAGGTGTACGCCGCCAACCACGGCAAGGACCTTATGCTCGTCAACCTGGGCACCGCCCCGCTCGAGCAGGGCTTTAACATCCTGGGCGCCCACGTGGACTCGCCGCGCCTGGACCTCAAGCAGAATCCCGCCTTCGAGGCCGGCGACATGGCCTACCTCGACACGCACTACTACGGCGGCGTCAAGAGCTACCACTGGGTGGCCTCCCCGCTTGCACTCGTGGGCGTCATCTGCAAAAAGGACGGCACCACCGTCGACATCAACATCGGCGACAAGGCAGACGATCCGGTCTTTACCATCTCCGACCTGCTGATTCACCTCTCGAGTGAGCAGATGTCCAAGCCCGCCAAGGACGCCGTCGACGCCGAGATCCTTGACGTGATCGTGGGCGGCCGTCCCGTCAAGTTCGATGAGGACGACAAGGACGCCCCCAAGGAGCCCGTCAAGCAGATGTTCCTGGACATCCTCAAGGAGCAGTATGACGTCGAGGAGGAGGACTTCCTCTCCGCCGAGATCGAGGTCGTGCCCGCCGGCCCCGCCCGCGACATGGGCCTCGACCGCTCCATGATTCTGGGCTATGGCCACGACGACCGCGTCTGCGCTTACCCCTCCATGCTTGCCCAGATCGACGTCGCCAACGTGGAGCGCACGAGCATCACGCTCATCGTCGACAAGGAGGAGATCGGCTCCGTGGGTGCCACCGGCATGACGAGCCGCTTCTTCGAGAACACCGTCGCCGAGATCATGACGCTCGCCGGCGAGGACAGCCCGCTGGCCCTGCGCCGCGCGCTCGCCCGCAGCCGCATGCTCTCCTCTGACGTGTCCGCTGGCTTCGACCCGGGCTATGCCGGCAAGTTCGAGACCAAGAACGCAGCCTTCATGGGTCGCGGCCTGTGCTTCAACAAGTACACGGGCAGCCGCGGCAAGGGCGGCTCCAACGACGCCGACGCCGAGTACGTGGCCCTCGTCCGCGACATCATGGACGAGGCGGGCGTGGACTTCCAGACCTGCGAGCTCGGCCGCGTCAATGCGGGCGGCGGCGGCACCATCGCCTACATCATGGCCAAGTACGGCATGAACGTCATCGACTCCGGCGTTGCCGTCCTGTCCATGCACGCCCTGTGGGAGGTCGCTAACAAGGCCGATATCTACGAGGCCTACCGCGGCTACAAGGCCTTCCTCGAGCGTGCCTAATCCACCCCACCCATAACTTGCGGTGGAATACGGATTGATTTGGTCTTTCAATAGCCCAAACAGACCGTATTCCACCGCAATTTCTTTTTTGGCAGAGGAGAGTCCATGCTGCAGGTCATCGTTTCGCCCGCCAAGCAAATGCGCGCGGCCCAAGATGCTTTTGAAGTCCTGGGCATCCCACCCTTTGTGCGCGAGACGGCTCGCCTCCATCGCGCACTGCTAGATATCGAGCGGAATGAAGGCAGCGGCGGCCTGCAGGCGCTGTGGAACGTGAGTGACAAACTGCTGGGACCTTGCCTCAACACCCTGCATGAGTTCGGGCCCATCCTGAAAAGCGGCGATCTCGACAATCCCGCACTCGCCCGTCACCTCTCCCCTGCCGTCATGTCCTATCACGGCATTCAATACCAGAGCATGGCACCCGAGGTGATGGATTCCGCGCAGCTCGCATGGCTGCAAGACCATCTGTGGATCCTCTCCGGCCTCTACGGGTGCGTTCGTCCCTTTCATGCCGTCGAACCGTATCGGCTGGAGATGGGCGCGAAGCTTGTCGTCGACGGTGCCCGAGACCTCTACGCATTTTGGAGCGATAAGCTCGCGCGGGCTATCGCCCCGGCAGGCTCAAACACCACGATCGTCAACCTCGCCAGCGTAGAGTATGCCAAAGCCGTTCTGCCCCACCTCGCGGGCGACGCCACGGCCGTCACATGCCTCTTTGGCGAGGGCATCCACAACGGGAAGCCCATCCAACGGTCGACCGCCAGCAAAAAGGCGCGCGGCTCCATGGTGCGCTGGATGGCAGAAAACAAGCTCGAGGACGCCGCCGGTCTTATCGAGTTCAACATCGGCTATCGCCACGCCCCCGAGATCTCATACCCAGGCACCCTCGTGTTCATCAACGAACAGATGCTCTAGACCCGCCACCCAAAACTGACCCGCTCAGCCTTCTCTATATAACTTGCGGTGGAATAGTTCCTATTTGAGCCTTTTATCGCACAATCAGGAACTATTCCACCGCAACTTTTATGAATTGGCTGGCTAGGCTCGACACCTATTCTGCTAGACCGTCGGCCTTTGCAATCCCGTTTGTCGAACCGTCCTGATAGACAATCTTGACGTGCTCAACCTCGGAAACCGCAACACCCGTCGGAGGCTCCAGACGCCATTCCGTCAGGGCGATATCCATGGTCGTGGGCACATCTCCTTGATCTTTGAGCTTCACCGTCAGCGTTTTGAGCGCCGCGTCAAACGTCACGCGTTCGATTTCTTCACCTGGAATGGACCCACCACTCAGCTGCAACTGCACAAACTCATCGCGCGGGTACCAATAATCGCCCGGAATGGCGAGCGTATTGGCATTACCGCCAGTACTCCTCACCGTCATAATCGGTAGGCTATCATCAGCCTCGAACTCCCATGCAGCGCCGCCGCGACCACCAAACGTCCAGATACAACAGGCAATCACCAACACGGCAAGCACCGCAAAACCAATCGCGACCAACCCATGGTGCGCACGGCTTTCCTCGGCCGATACATCCCATTGCGTCTCTCGATATAGATGCTTGTCTTCCATGTTCGCCTCCCCACGGGCACGCTCGTTGGCCCAATCGTACCCATTCAGGCTATACTTGAGCCCATGACATAACGGGGAGCTTGCAGGACAAGACGGCAGGCTGAGACTGGGCGCGCCCGCCCTGACCCGCAAACCTGATATGGGTAATGCCAACGAAGGGAGCCGTGCCAATGAGCACACAGACCGAGCCCAAGCTCGTCACGCAAATCGACTTCGCCCGCGCCGGGCAGATCACACCGCAGATGAAGGAAGTCGCCGAGCGCGAGCATCGCGACCCCGAGTACATCCGCAAGCGCGTGGCCGACGGTCGTATCGCCATTCCCGCCAATATCGTGCATATCAAAAAGGGCATGCGCGCCTTTGGTGTTGGCGAGGGCCTGTCCACCAAGGTCAATGTGAACCTGGGCATCTCGGGCGACAAGGCCGATGCCGCCGAGGAATGGAAGAAGGTCAAGATCGCCGAGGACTTTGGTGCCGACGCCATCATGGACCTCTCCAACTCGGGCAAGACACGCCAGTTCCGCCAGCAGCTCATCGACGAGACGCCGCTCATGGTGGGCACCGTCCCCATGTACGATGCCATCGGCTACATGGAAAAGCCGCTGGTCAAGCTGACCAAGGACGATCTGCTCGAGGTCGTGCGCGCACATGCCGAGGACGGCGTGGACTTTATGACCATCCACTGCGGTATCAACAAGTCGGTCATAAAGACCTTTAAGGAGACCGGCCGCCTGATGAACATCGTTAGCCGCGGCGGTTCGCTGCTGTTTGGCTGGATGGAAGTCACCGGCAACGAGAACCCGTTCTACGAGTTCTACGACGAGGTGCTTGAGATCTGCCACGAGTACGACGTGACGATCTCGCTCGGCGACTCCTGCCGCCCGGGCTGCCTCTACGACTCCAATGATGCCACCGAGACCGCCGAGATGATCGAGCTGGGCAAGCTGTGCAAGCGCGCTTGGGCCGCCGGCGTCCAGGTTATGGTCGAGGGGCCGGGCCACATGGCACTCGATGAGATCGCCGCCAACATGAAGCTTCAGAAGCGTCTGTGCCACAATGCCCCGTTCTATGTGCTGGGGCCGCTGGTGACCGATATCGGCGTGGGCTACGACCACATTACCGCCGCCATCGGCGGCGCCATCTCCGCAAGCTCCGGTGCCGACTTCCTGTGCTACGTGACACCGGCAGAGCACCTATGCCTGCCCAACGCCCAGGATGTGCTCGACGGCCTCATGGCCACCAAGATCGCCGCGCACGCCGCCGACATCGCCAAGAAGGTGCCGCACGCCCGCGATCTGGATGACAAAATGGGGCAGGCACGCCGCAAGCTCGATTGGGACGCCATGTGGAAATGCGCTCTCGATCCGGTCACCGGCAAGAAGCGCTACGAGGAGTCCCCCGCTGCCACCGAAGGCACCTGCACCATGTGCGGCAAGATGTGCGCCGTCCGCACTGTCAACAAGGTGTTCGAGGGCACGACGATCGATCTCGGTATGGAGGACTAGGTCCCTCGCTGCGATCGCTTTAGAAGCGAGTTGGCGCCCGTCAATTGTTGACGTGTGAACATTTGCTTTCATTTGCGTAAAGATTGCATCGCCCGCCCGGGTTCGACATAGAGCCGGCCCGGGTATCTTTATAATGCTGGCTTAAAGACCCATTTGAATCCGACCGAACAAGGGAGCGAACATGGATCGTAGTAGGGTACCTGCCGTTCTGTCCATCGCAGGATCTGATTCCAGCGGTGGCGCCGGCATTCAGGCCGACATCAAGACCATCACGGCACATCGCCTGTATGCCGAGACGGCCATTACCGCTATCACGGCGCAAAACACGCTGGGCGTCACAGCGGTCCAGGAAATCTCCCCCGATATCGTCGCCGCGCAAATCGATGCGGTCTTTGACGACATCCGCCCGAGCGCCGTCAAGATTGGCATGGTTTCCTCTGCCGAGATTATCGAGGTCATCGCCGACCGCTTGAGCGCTTGGGACGCGCAGAACATCGTGGTCGATCCCGTCATGGTCGCCACCTCGGGCGCTCGACTCATTGCCGAGGATGCCTCCGAAGCACTCACCCGCCGCCTATTCCCGTTGGCGACGGTTATCACGCCCAACATTCCTGAGGCCATGGCGCTGCTCGACTATGAGGTCGATTCCGAGCGCACGCAGCAAAATGCCGCTATGCTTCTCACCCGCCGCTTTGGATGCGCGGCCCTCGTTAAGGGCGGGCATTTTGTCAATGAGGCCAACGATGTGTTGGCCGAGCCCGCGCCGCTCGATGACGAAGGAAACCACCTGGGTGATCCGCTCACCACGTGGTTCCGCCACAAGCGCATCGAGACCAGCAATACGCACGGCACTGGCTGCACACTCTCGTCCGCTATCGCCTGTGCGCTGGCACAGGACATGGACCTCGCCGACGCCATCAATGCCGGCAAAGCCTACCTAACAGGCGCCCTCGCCGCCGGCCTGGACATGGGCAAAGGTTCCGGCCCCGTCAACCACATGTGGCAATATTAAGATTCGCAGCCCAAACCACCGCAAAGGGGACAGGCACCTTTGTGGTGGTTTGGGGTCGTGCTACTCACCGAGCATCTCTTGGAGCTTGGCTGCCACGGCATGTCCCAAGCTCTCGTGGCTTTCGGGCATCATATGCAGATAGTCGATATCGCCCGGCTCGGCAAAGTCGGCGGCATTCAAAAAGTCGCAGCCAAACTGCTCAGCCACATGTGCGTAATACTCACCAAAATGCTCCGAGACCTCGACGGAACGCTCGTCAAAATCGGTCATATATACATCGGCGATTTGCGGCTTGATCTTGATAGGTGCCATCAGCAGAATACGCGGGCAAGGCGCAGCGTCGGTCCACGGAAACGCGCGGACGGCGCGAATCAGCGCCATGGCGCCACGGGCGATATCGGAAGCTGTCACGTTAAAGACCGTCTTGCAATCGTTAGTTCCCAGCATAATAACGATCGCATCCAGCGGCTTATGAGCCTCGAGCAGCATCGGCAGCGCGCGGATGCCGTTAAGATTGGTGTCCAAATGGCACATGTCGTCGCGTACCGTCGTGCGGCCGTTGAGGCCTTCTTCAATTACATGCCAGCCCTCGCCTAAGTCACGTTGGGCCACGCCACACCAGCGCACATCCCGCGCATAGCGCACCGCGGTGCCGTCGCGCATGCCCGCCGGATCGTAACCATAGGTGTTGCTATCGCCAAAGCATAGAACGTTTTTCATCGTAAGCCCCTCGCTCAGTAAAAAGCCGACGGAAGCAGCCTCTCCCGTCGGCTCGACCTATCTGTCAGCACGTACCGATTACAGGTACTTGCGCCAATCGTCCTCGTCCTCATCATCCTCGGTAGCAGCCTGGGCCTGCTCGGCGGCGCGAGCTGCCGCAGCGCGAGCGGCAACCTGGGCATAGGACTCCTCGTTGCGCTCGGGGAAGTTTGCCAGCACGTGCTCGAACTTGGCAAAATCCTCGTCCCAGCGCGTAGACGGCACGGCAAAGAAGACCTGCTTGACCTTGAAGTCGCCCGATGCGAGCTCCTTGCGGAAGAGCTCGGCCACGGCCTCGGCATCAAAGCCGTTGCTGTCGCAGCCCCATGCGCCCAGCACGAGCTTCTCGCGACCCAACTCGTCGCAGATGGCGAGCACAAAGCGGATGCGGTCGCGCAGGGCATCCAGCAGAGCATCGTCGCTCACGCGATACTCCTGGCGGGCGCGCTTAACGTTGGGCGCGGCGGCCACGATCACGTCGGCGTATGCATGCACGTGGTTGCGGTCGAAGCGCACCGCAGGCACCACCAGGGCGCGGTTACGATAGAGCTCGCAGTTGATGTTGCGGCGACGGTTCTCGCCGTACCACTTACGCTGCTTATCGAGAACGTTGTACAGATACGAATCGGCGCAGAGCGTCGCCTCCTGACCCAGATAACCCTGAATATAGCCACCGCCCGGGTTGGTGAACGAGGCAAAGACGAGCACGGCCATGTCGCAGAACTGCGCATAGCCACGACCGTTGTCCAAGATGACCTGCGTGGCGGAGGCATCGAGCACGGTGACCTCGGGCAGAACCGGAGCGGGCTCCTCAGCAGGCGCGGACTCAGCTTCGGCGATTTCCTCGGCAGGCTCCTCGACGGGCTCGGGCGCTGCCTCGGTCTCGGGCACTGCCTCGACCTCGGCAGTCTCCGCGTCCTCGACGTCCTCGGCGACCTGCTCTTCGGGGGCCACAGCAGTCTGAACCTTGGCCTTCATCGCCGCGACAAAGCCGGCGGGCATGCCGTCAAACTCGCGAACACCGGCAAGCGAACGCTCGATATCCTTGGCGAACGCTTCGGACACAGTCGCCACATGGCGCTCGGCGGCCTTGGCACGGGCCTCGCGCTTGGGATTGGGCTGACCCGCTCGGTTGGACCTGCGGTTACGGTTCCTGTTGTCGACGTCTGCCATAAGTGGTCACCTTTCCTGTCGCTGCCGCTATCGGCTTTTCCCATCCATGATACCCCGCCGCGTACAAAAAAGACGGCCCCGAAGGACCGCCTTTCACATCGTTTTACCGCGTCCGACAAGAAACGCTGCAATCCCCCGCGCTAGTCGCGACGACCGAGGATGTTCAGGATGCGCAGGAACACGTTGATAATGTCCACGAACAGATTGGACGCCATGAGCACCGCATTGGGCAGCGTGGGCGGCACCGTCGTGGCAACATAGGTGTCGTAGCCAATAAAGCCGGCGAACACCACGATCACGATCAGGTCGGTGATGGTCTGCGAGACGCCCATGAACATCAGCACGATCTCAACCAGAATAGTGGCGAGCAGAATGCCAAAGCCGATGCCATATACGCGCTGGAAAAACTTGGGGAACGTCACGCCCAAGGCGCCAAAGACAAAGGTGATGGCGGCCGTGGCGATAAAGGCAGTGTTGATGGTGGGCAGGTCGTAGTTGGCAAGGCCAAACGACGCGGTCAGGCCAAAGGTACTCGCAAAGATTACGTAGCCCACAAGGGACAGACCCACGGACTGCTTGCCCGCAGCAGCCGACATCATGACCATGCCGACGATGGTTAAAATAAACGAGCCAAAGACCAGTGGCAGGGCGGCGCCGCTCATCATCATGCGCGCAAACGACATGGTGCTCGTAAAGTAGGCGCCGGCACCCATGGCGCAAAAGCCCAAGAAGATCAGGGCAGATATGGCGAGATTGTACGCGCGCGGCGACATCTCCTTGGCGCGACTTGCGCCGGTCTCGACGGGGCCGTTCTGATAGCCCTGAATATCGTTCATGCTTCGTCCTTTCAAAAAGCGCCACGACAGCGCAGCAGGTGACAAGATTCCTGTCATTGTACCCGAACGCCGTGCGTCCTTACCTACGGCGCTCGCCCTCAAGCGTACGATCAAACGCCCAAACCCACCAACGCATCACGTGTGCCTGCGAGCCGTCCGCCCGCTCGCGCGTCTGGTCCTCCAGATACAACTCGGTCGCGTGCCCGCCAAAACGCACCTTATAGGTTGCCGTACGAATGCCGTGAACCGTCAGGCCAAACCCAGTGGTCGAGACAATCTCGTCAATCGTAAAGCAACGACCGTCGACCCAGCAGACGGTGACCGGCACGACCTGTCCGCCCGCGAGGATGCGAGCCACGACGTCCACATACTGCTTGTGCACGCGCCGAGTTTTGCCATCTGTCTGTCGATATTCCATGCCTCCTATTATCGAACGCATGTTTGCATGTTGTAAAGCGAACAGGCTGTGGTTTTGGGGTGTCGGAGCGATCGCATGTGTCCGCATGGCGTGTTAGCAAAAAGAACACCCGCGGTCAACAGGGATAATATTCAATTTTAGTGCCAAAAAATTCACTGCTCCCATCAGAACTCGGTAAAGAAACCCGCAGGAGGTGATACGATTTATCATGTTTCTGTAACGTGCCTGCAAACTTCGAGAAAGCCCATATATGGACGTAACGTTCTCAACCTTCCTCGGCCAACTTGTGTCGAACCCAGTCCTTGCCGTCACCGTGATCCTCGCGCTCGGCGCCATCTTCGTCAATGGATGGACCGACGCACCCAACGCCATCGCGACCTGCGTCACTACGCGTTGCATGCCCGCCCGCGCCGCTATTCTCATGAGTGCCGCATTCAACTTCCTTGGCGTGCTCATCATGACGCACTTTAACGCGAGCGTCGCCAACACCATCTCCCATATTGTCGACTTTGGCGGAAACAGCACCATGGCGCTCGCCTGTCTGTGCGCGGCGCTGTTCTCCATCGTCGTCTACGGCGCCACAGCGTCGCGTTTTGGCATCCCCACCTCGCAAAGCCACAGCCTTATCGCCGGCCTGACCGGTGCCGCCATCGCCCTCGGCGGTGCGAGCAGCGTCAACGTCCACGAGTGGATGAAGGTCATCTACGGCCTGGCGCTCTCCATCGGTCTGGGCTTTGTCATGGGCTGGGTCCTGTGCAAGCTCGTCTCGATTCTTTTCGCCGCCGCCAACAGGCGACGCGCCAATGTCTTCTTTAAATACGCTCAGATCGCGAGCGCTGCGGCCATGAGTTTTATGCACGGCGCGCAGGATGGACAGAAGTTCATCGGCGTGCTCTTTTTAGGCGTGGCCTTTGCCAGCGGCCAGACGAGCGTCGGCGATGCCGGCATCCCCATCTGGATTATGCTGCTATGCTCGGCCACCATGGGCATCGGCACCAGCGTGGGCGGCGAGCGCATCATCAAGTCCGTTGGCCAGAGCATGGTCAAGCTCGAAAAGTACCAGGGCTTCTCCGCCGACCTGGCGGGCGCCGCAAACCTGCTGCTTGCCACGCTCACCGGCATCCCCGTGTCCTCCACTCACATCAAGACCTGCGCCATCATGGGCGTCGGCGCCGTCAAGCGCCTTTCGGCCATCAACTTCGGCGTAGTCAAGGACATGATGTTCACCTGGTTCTTCACCTTCCCCGCCTGTGGACTCATCAGCTTTGTCATGGCCAAGCTGTTCATGATGTTCATCTAATCAAACCGAGCGTCCATCCGGACTGCAATGCTTCGCCCACCCGTCTTCGCCTCGAAAGGACCCACTCATGGCAAAGAAACCCGATTCGTTCTACTTTGACAACTACGTCGCCTGCGCCGACCTCGCCGTCCAGGCCGCCGAGCTGCTTACCAAGATTTTCGAGAACTTCGATCCCGCAAAGATTCACGATATGCTCGACAAGATGCATGCGATCGAGCATGCGGCCGACAAGAAGCACCATGAGCTTGAGGACGCCCTGCTCACCGCCTTTATCACCCCGCTTGAGCGCGAGGATCTGGACCTGATGAGCTGCTCGCTCGACACCGTGCTCGACCGCATCGAGGGCGTCGTGCAGCGCGTCTACTTCACCAACATCCAGAGCATCCATCCCGATGCCATCGTGATCGCCCACAAGGTGACCGACGCCTGCCGCGCCATGAAAGACCTGATGGTCGAGCTGCCTAACTACCGCAAGTCCAAAACGCTGCGCGAGCTCGTCATCCAGATCAACACCATCGAGTCCGAGGCCGACGAGCTCTATATCAACGCCATGCGTAACCTGCACGTTAACGGCAAGGACCCGCTCGAGGTCATCGCTTGGCGTGACGTGTACGCCTTCCTGGAGTACTGCGCCGACTGCTGCGAGAATGTGGCCGATGTCGTGGATTCGATTGTCATGAAGAACAGTTAATTGGGGATACGCGTCCCATCGGCGAAGGCCCGGCACCTATTTGCTTTCTCACTCCGGCTGCACGGCAGAGTCGTTCGAAAGTAAATAGGTGTCGGGCCTTCGCCTTACGTATCACCATTGGAACTTTGGCTGATGGGTTGGGCGCGCTGTAGACGCTGTTGACGGGGCCGTTAATACCCTATTGGTCACTTCTTACAATTTTCTTGCTGATGGATTTTCAAGGAAACACAGCTCCAGTAAATCCTTTAAATCGCTCGCTTTTACATCCGACATATTTTCGTATTCCAGTTCACAGACAGTGAAAAATTCGAACTCTTTTTCACCATAGGTATTCCAAAGTTCTTGCAATCTCTTATTTCTATGATTGCCGCTTTTTAACTCAAAGCCATGACGGTTAAACCATGTACTACCATCACGAGAGCTATCAAAGAATTGCTCTCCAGTTGCAATGCACTTAACACAAAATACACCCATCACTGGATGACGTTCTTTCCATTCGGACACGAGTTCTTTCTTTTTTGATTTATCCATTATTCTTTCTCCTCATACTGCAATTCAACGAGTCAACATATCAATCGCTTCATCCTGTCTGACTCATTACCATTTACAACGACACATACAATACCGTTTTTCTCAATCTTAGATAATTGCATTTTCGTTCTACAATGGGCGTTAGGCTGAATGGGGCTTTGGGTACCCTTGTGTTTGGCTTGGTTTTATTGGCTTTGGAGGGCTTGTATGTCTTATTTGGATTTGGCACGTTGTCGGTATTCTTGTCGTGAGTATGAGGCGCGTTCCGTTGAGCAGTCGGTCGTGGATGCCATTGTTGAGGCAGGACGTATTGCTCCTTCTGCTTGCAATAATCATCCCTCGCGGGTGATGGTGCTTGATACGCCTGAGTTGTTGGAGAAGGCTGCTGCTTGTCAGCCGCGGTTTGCTCGTGATGGGTCTATCTTTGGGGCTCCGCTTGTTTTCCTTATTTGCAGCGTTACCGATGATGCTTGGGTGCGCCCGTATGATCAGATGAATTCCAGTGAAATCGATACGTCCATCGTGTGCGATCAGATGATGATGGAGGCCACCGAGCAGGGCCTGGGAACGTGCTGGGTATGCCATTTTAAGCCTGAGGTGGCACAGGAGCAGTTCAATCTGCCCAAGGGCGTCTATCCCTATCACATGCTCGTCTGCGGATATCCTGCCGACCACATCGCCGATTCCGAGCATCGCGAGGCCCGTACCATTCCCCTCTCCGACTTCCTCCTCAAGTAGATTTTGGGACATGCCCTAAAACCTATCCTTGACCGCTCACCGGTTCGCCGAGTTCTGCGCCACTATGTGCAGGGCTCGGTTTTTTATGTTGCGCGCCCCGGTACAGTCATAAAAAAGGACCCGCAAGCTGCGGGTCCTTTCTAGGCACTAAATTGTAGGCCGAATGTTAGTCCAGGTCGTCGGCAGCGAAGTTGTCGATCGGGGCGAAGGGATCGGCCACGGGGACAACCGGGTCAGCGACGGGCAGCGGCTCGGCGGGAACAGTCACCGCAGGAGAAGCGGCAGAACCGACCGGCGTGGAGGCCATGAGGTCGGCCGGGAAGGAGTTCTGGGCATCGTCCATGAAGTGCTGGATGAGCTTGAGATACTCGGCCTTGAACTCCTCACGAGAAGCCTTGAGACGATCGATCTCCTCGAGCTCAGCCTGCTTTTCGGTCAGAGCCTGGCGGATAACCTCGCGGGCCTTGGCGTCAGCCTCGTTGCGAATACGCTCAGCGTTCTCATTGGCATCGTTGACGATGGTCTCAGCGGTCTGCTGGGCAGCGATCAGGGCAGCGGAAATCTGGCGCTCCTGAGCGGAGAAGTCAGGGGCGGGAGCAGCCACGGGGGCGGCAGGAACGGCCTGGGCGGGGGCATCCTGAGCCTGGGCAAGCTGAGCCTGCGCATCGGCAAGCTGCTGCTCGGTAGCAGTCAGACGACCCTTAAGGTCGACGATCTTAGCGAGCATAGCGTCAACCTCAGAGGACAGCGTCTCCAAGAAGACGTCGACCTCAGCAGGATCGTAGCCACGCTTGGCCTCAGAGAAAGTCTGAGCCTGGATGTCTGCAGGGGTAATAGCCATAACAAGTCTCCTTTTTCATCGCCTCGGCGCTACACGCCCGACGTAAGTTACTAAGACAGTTCTACACGAGTATACCTATAAGAAGCTGCAGAACCAGCCTCTGCACCAACTGCAACGCAATAATCGCAACGACCGGCGAAAAATCGATACCGCCCATCGGCGGGATGAAACGACGGAACAGGTTGAGCCACGGACCGCACACGCTATCAAGCACCGCGGCAATATCCTGAAGCAAACCACCCTGCTTCATGGGAATCCACGTCATAAAGCAGTAGACGACAATGAGCGTGGAATAGAAGTTGAACAGCGTATTGACCAGCTGGACGATAGTGTAGATGTTGATGGGAATCTCCTCGTCTTGTCTTTACTTAAGGTAGCCGTCGGCACGAAGCTTCTTGAGATCGGAATCTTTGACCTCGCAACCGGCGGGCAGCACCATGAACACGCGGTCGCCCACCTCCTTGACCGTGGCACCCAGACCGCAGGCAAAGCCGTAAGAGAAGTCCAAGACGCGCTTGGCAACTTCGGTGCGTACGCCCACAAAAATCAGTGCGACAGGCTGCTTGGTGCGAACGCGGCGCACCACGGTCTCCACGTCGTCATAGCTCTCGGGGCGCAGGACATAGGCCGGCAGCTGCGGTGTGGCGTTGATGATATTGCTCGCATAGGCCGAGGCATCGCTCGGTGCAGGCGCAGGCGCAGCGGCGGCACGGGCGCGGGTGTTCTCGGCGTAGCTCGACGGCGTGTCATAGGCACCAGGACGATAACCGCTCGCAACACTGTCCTGCGAGCGCGAAGGCGGGTTATACGTCGTGGCATGGCGGGAGTCATCGCCGACCAGCTGCCCGGAGCGTGTATACACGGCAACCGACTCAGCTTCACCACGGCGCGTCTGACCAAGCAGGCCGTTGCTCGGCTCGTCTTGGGTGTAGAAGCCCTCGCCCGAAGCACCGCTGTAGCCGTTGCCCTGATAGCCATCGTCATAGCCATCATCGTAGCCGTAGTCGTCGTCCTGGCCATAACCCTGGTCGTAACCCTGCTGGCCGCCCAGGTGCATCTTATTTTTAATCTCGTCAAGGAAGCCCATGGTTGTGTCCTCTCGCGGTTTAGTGCAGGCGCCCCGATAATCAGTGCGCACTTCAGAGCCTTATTTTACTGCAAACTCCGGGCTAAATACTACCCTGCCCAGGCGAACGAGCGTAGAGCCCTCCTCAAGGGCAGGCTCAAAGTCTTCGCTCATGCCGCAGGAAAGCTCAGGCAGGTTCAAATCGGGATGCGCCGCCTCCAGCTCATCCCTCAGCTCACGAAGCCCCGCAAAGGTGCGGCGTGCCACATCCTTATTCCCCCGGGGCGCCATAGTCATAAGCCCCTGTACGCAAATTCCCTCAAGTTCCGCAAGCTCACCCGCGGCGGCGCGAATCTCATCGGGCGAAAAGCCTCCCTTCGACTCCTCACCACTCACATTGACCTCAATGAGCACACGCTGGGGGCCGGCGAGTTCGCCTGCCTCAATCTTGCGGGCAGCACGGCTCGAGATCGCCTGCGCCAGATGCAGCGAACCCACCGAGTGAATCAGCTCGGCTGAGCCCAGCACCGCATTGATCTTATTGGTCTGCAGGTTGCCGATCATATCGAAGCGCACCTCGGGCAGCTCCGGATGCTCCGCCAAACCTGTGAGCTTGCGAACCAGCTCCTGCGGGCGATTCTCGGCAAAATGGCGATACCCCGCCTGGATGGCGGCAACGGTCTCATCGACACCAACGGTCTTGGACACGGCAATGAGGCGCGCGGCGTCGTGGGGACGGCCCGCGCGATCGAGCGCCGCATAAAAACGTTCCAGAATCTGCTCGCGGCGAGCGCGCATCAAGTCCAAATAGTTATCCATTGCCAATCGCCTCCGCTGACAGCCAAACAAGTAGTCCCATGCTAACGCAAGAGCGCGGCCCCGCATGTGCAAGGCCGCGCTCACTTAGGTATTTACAATCTTTCGACGAACGGGGTTACTTACTCCTCGTCGTCCTCGCCATCGTCCTCATCCTCAAGATGATCGAGCAGGTAGCGAAGACCCTCGCTGACCTCGTTAACGGGCACCTTGGCAACGTAGCGTGCATCGACGGCGGGCCTCATGATAACACCCTCGCCCGAAGGCACGCGCATGCTCTCGAGCTCATCCTCATCAGTGCAGGCGATATCACCGGCAGTCATACGCTGTCCGGTCAACAGGAAGGTCAGACGGCAGGCGGCATCGATGGAAATCGAGGCGATGCGATCGAGATAGCGCGATACCATGATGGCGCGGCGCAGGTCGTCATAGTTGCTGTCGTCGTCCATAAAATCGCCCGTGTCCATGCGGTTAAAGGTGCGGAAGAACTTCTCGTAGGCGGCGTGCACTGGCTCGTCCTCGACGGCCAAGTTGCAGATGATGGACATGTCGTTGGTGACGAGCGCAGAAAGCGAAGAGCCCAGCACCTGGTAGACGGCCTCAGCCTCGGCCTCGACCGTGCCGACAAGCTCCTTGGGCAGCGAGATGTCGGCCTTGATCATATGACGCGTGGCGCGGCAAATCTGGCGAACCTTATCGGTCATGCGCTGCAGGTTAAAGTCGACGTAGATGATCGTCTGCAGCAAGCGGAAGTCGGAGGCGACCGGTGACTGCGTGGCAATCAGGTTGTAGCAGACGGCCTCCAGGTTGGCGCAGCGTGCGTCAATCGAAAGCGTACGCTTCTTGGTCTTGGTGGCGAGCTTGCGGTCGTCGGTCACATAGGCCTTCACGGCATCGTGGAGGGCCAGATCGACGGCCTCGTAGATGCTCAGCATCTCGTGACGGGCCTCGATGAGCTGACGGGAAAACAGTTTGCGCATGGTTCACTCCAATCAGTTGGGTGCGGTCATGCCGCCCGCACAGTGAATACGCACCGGACCAGATCCGATCGGCTTGGGACTAGTCGCACCGATCAGCCAAAGCGGCCGGTGATATAGTCTTCCGTCCGCGAGTCCACCGGGCTGGTGAAGATCGCGTCGGTTTGACCATACTCGATGAGCGTAGCGGGCTCGCCGGCAACTTCCTGCAAGAAGAACGCGGTGTAGTCACTGATACGAGCTGCCTGCTGCATTGAATGCGTGACGATGATAATCGTCATCTCGGGCGCCAGCTCGGCCATCAGATCCTCGACCTTAGAGACGGAAGTGGGGTCGATGGCGGAGCAGGGCTCGTCCATCAGGAGGACATCGGGTTGCACCGCAAGCACGCGCGCGATGCACAGACGCTGCTGCTGACCGCCCGAGAGCGCCAAACCATCCTTGTTGAGCTGATTGGATACCTCTTTCCAGAGGTTGGCGCGCTTGAGCGATTCTTCCACGATGTCATCGAGGTCGCTTTTGCTAGTCACGCCCTGCAGACGAGGGCCAAAGGCGACATTCTCGTAGATGGATTTGGGAAACGGGTTGGGCTGCTGAAAGATCATGCCCACGCGACGACGGAGATCGACCGGATCGACACCCTCGGCATAGATATCGTTGCCGTCGAGCGTCATGGTGCCCTCGACGCGCGTGCCCTCAATCAGGTCATTCATGCGGTTGATGCAGCGCAAAAACGTCGACTTGCCGCAGCCCGAAGGGCCAATGAAGGAGGTGATGGCGTTTTTGGCGATGTTGAGGTCAAGCCCCGTCAGCGCATGAAAGTCACCGTACCAAAAGTTGAAATCCTTGGCCGTAATGGCCGCTTGCTCCAACGCGGGAGCGGACTGATAAACGGACATGGGACTCCTTAACTAGCGACGCTTGCGCGACAGGAAGCGCGCAAACAGGTTGAAGGCCAAAATGATCACCATCAGCAAGAGCGCGGTGCCGTAGGCTGCGTTCATGTTGATGCCGTCGTTGGCAAGCAGGTACAGGTGAACCGTCATGGGGCGGCCGGAATCGAGCGGCGAAATAGGTAGATTGATGGCCTGGCCCATGGTGTAGAGCACCACCGCGGTCTCGCCAATGGCACGGCCGATGGCGAGGACGATACCCGTGGCAATACGGCCAAAGGCAGAAGGAAGCACGATCTTGGAGACGACCTGCCACTTGGTGGCGCCCAGGCCGTACGCACCCCACCGGATATAGCGCGGAACGGCGCGAATGGCCTCTTCGGTGGTGCGCATGACGATGGGAAGCATCAAGAGCGCGAGTGCCAGAGCGGCAGAGACCATCGAAAGGCCCAAGCCCATGGCCTCGACAAACAAGGCGTAGCCAAACAGGCCCATAACGATGGAGGGCACCGAGGCCAAAGCGTCAGCAGCGTAGCGGATGAGCTCGACGACCTTGCCCTGCTTGGCGTACTCGGCCAGATAGACGGCTGCCAGCACAGCGATCGGCGTGCAGATAAGCATGGCGAGCGCCGTCACATAGACGGTCGAGACGATCGTGGGCCAAATACCGCCCTCGGCGTTGACGCCCTGGGGCCAACCGAAGATAAAGTCGAGCGAGATGTGTGGCAGGCCGTTGATGACCACGTAGGCGATGATAGCGACCAGCACCAGCGTGGTGATGTATGCCGCGGCACGGAACACGCCAAGCATGATCTTGTTGGACAGGTCCTTGTTGATGCGGCCCTTCTTGCCGTGGGAAAGGGCACGCTTGATGCGCTCGCGCGACGAGGTCGTATCGACCGTCGTGTCAACGGAATCGGACATAGCCTACCCCCTCTTCTTCTTGGAAATCAGACGGACGATGCCCACCAGCGTGGCGGAAATGATAAACAGGACCACGCCCATGCCGAACAGCGCCGAGCGATGCAGACCCGAGGAATAGCTCATGTCGAGCGCAATCTGGCTCGTGAGCGTCGAGATGGGGCTCGCAATGCTGTCGGGAATAACCGGGGCGTTACCCACGACCATGAGCACGGCCATGGTCTCGCCGATGGCACGGCCCATACCCAGCACGATGGCATCCACGATACCCAGCTTGGCGGCAGGTAACACGACCTTATAAATGGTCTGCCACTTGGTGGCGCCCATGGCATACGATGCCTCGCGAATGCCCATGGGAATGGAATTGAGAGCATCGATGGTGAGCGTGGTGATGGTAGGGACGATCATGATGGCGAGCACGAACCACGCCGTCAGTGCGCCAAAACCAAGACCGCCGGTCAGTTGCGCGATAAACGGACGGATAATGATCATGCCAAAGAAACCATAGATGATAGAAGGGATGCCGGCCAACAGGTCAACGGCAGGGCTGATGAGCTTGCGCACGCGCTTGCCGGCGATCTCGACCAGGTACACGGCCGTACCCACACCTAGCGGCACGCCCATGGCGAGCGCACCGACGGTCACCAGACCTGAGCCGGCAAGCAGCGACATGATGCCGTAGTGGCCCTCAGAGGGCGCCCACGTAAAGCTAAAGAAGTCCGCCAGACCGATGTCGGTAAAGACGGGCAGCGCCGAGTACGTGGTAAAGACAAAAATCAGGATGACGGTAACGACCGCCAAGAACGCGCAGGCAAAGAAGATCCACTGCAGCGCCTTCTCCTTGATATAGGTACTGCGCGATACGAGCGCCAGCTCGCGCTTCTTGGGCGTCTGAACATTCCGCTCAGTCTGGGAGTTTTCCTGTGCTTCCATGCTACTCACTCCCCTTCTCGTCGTTGGTGACGGGGATAAAGCCCGCCTCGCGAATCTGCTTGTCCATCTTTTCGGACGTCACGTAGTCGATGTAATCCTGCGCCTGCTGCGAAGGCGCACCCTTCACAAAGAAGTAAAGGTCGCGCGAGATGGGATAGCCGCCGCTCGCGACCGTCTTCTCGGATGCCTCAACATGATTGACCGAGACGGCCTTGACCGAGGTCTTGGCGTTGAGGCTCTCGACAAAGCCCAGCGAGATGTAGCCAATAGCGCCACGCGAGCGGGACACGACATCGCGTACCTGGCCCGTACCCGAAAGAACAGCCGAGCGGCGATCGAAGGGGGTGCCGTCCATCACGATGGTACGGAAGGCCTCGCGCGTACCGGACGCCTCGTCTCGGTTGATGACCTGAATCCTCAGGTCCTCGCCACCGACCTCTTTCCAATTGGTAATCTTGCCGGCGTAGATATCGCGGAGCTGCTCGGTCGAGAGGTTATCGACGGGGTTGTCGTCGTTCACGATGACCGCAATACCGTCGTGGGCAATGACGATGGGAGTCAGGCCCAGATCCTGTTCGTCG
The DNA here is from genome assembly GCA_048343195.1 of Collinsella sp. Lineage (GTDB taxonomy): Bacteria > Actinomycetota > Coriobacteriia > Coriobacteriales > Coriobacteriaceae > Collinsella. Next base: position 25,453 of record DBGDDN010000003.1, on the reverse strand, counting down.
GCATTGAGCCCACGGGAGGAGCTGGCGATATCGGCCGTGCCGGCGCTGACGGCCTCGATGCCAGCGGAAGAACCCAAACCGGAAACGAGCACGTCGATGCCGGTCTCCTCCTTAAAGCCCTCGGCCGCAATCTCGGCGATAGGAAGGCAGGTCGTGGAGCCAGCGACGGTAATGGAAGAGGTAGAAGATCCCGAAGAACAGGCGCACAGCGTAAGCGTAAGCACAGCGGCGCTCAGGACCGATACGATCTTTCTCATAGCATCACGCCGATCGCAGCATGGCGCCCACAGATGCCGTCCTCATTACGGTAGGAATAAAAGCGATCGTTCTGACGCACGGTCGAAAGCTGGGTATCCACGATATTATCCGCATCGACACCGACATCTACCAGCGCCTCGCAAATGGCAGCGGAAAGATCGAGCATGCGAGAGGTGCTCGCATCGATGCACGAGAACTCAGCGGCAAAGCGATCCATGAGTTCCTGGGATACCTCATATTCGTCACCCAAGATATGGGGGCCGATATAGGCGGAAACGTCGCTCGCATCGCAGCCGGCAGCATCGCAAAGCGCCTGGCACGCCTTGGCGGAAATACGTGCAATCGTGCCCTTCCAACCGGAGTGCACCACGGCAAATCCGCCAGGGGCCACCAGCACCACGGGAACGCAGTCGGCAAAGCAGAGCAGCACGGGCACGTTATGCGCCGTACAGACGATGGCATCGCAGCCCTCGGCAATCTGCTCGCGGACATCCTCAAGGTCATCGGCGCCGTTCGAGGTCACCGCAACGATATGGTCACCATGGACCTGATTGGGAACGAGCAGGTTGTGCTCGCACTCGGCGGCACCCATAGCCTCGAGCGCGCGACGACGATTTTCTTGAACAGCAAAGGGGTCATCGCCAACATGCGAGCCCAAGTTGAGTGAGGAGTACGCATCTTCGGAAACACCACCGGCGCGCTCGGTGAAGGCAAAGCGAACATCGGATGTCGCGCCTTCCACCAACGTAACTCCATCATGGTCGACACGCGAAACTTTGTCCGCACGTGCTGCCATACTAAAGCCTCCTAATAACACAAGTACCGCGGTATCGCCGCTACAGCCAGCGTTTATACGGCTGTCATACTTCTCTAAAAGGATACCCGCTGCGCTGGAGGCAATCGTAAAGGGAACGTAAAGAAATTGGAGGTTCTAGTTTACAAAGTCGAAATAAAAAGGGCGCGTCCATACGGACACGCCCCTGTGCACAACAATGCAAAGAACGACTTAGAAGCTACCGCGCTTCAGGAAGTCAGGAAGCTCGAACTGATCGTTGCCGAAGTTAGGAAGCTCGGTGCCACCGACGTTGCGGGTCGGAGCGGCCTGAGCCGGGCTGGTGGCCGGAGCGGTGCGCTGCGGCTCAGCGGAAGCAGCGGCCTTGCTCTGAGACTGCTGAGCGGCAAAAAGCTCGTCCTGACGGTTGACGTTGGAGTCGGAGAAGCCCGTAGCGATGACGGTGATACGCACCTGATCGCCCAGGGACTCGTCGACAACGGTACCGAAGATGATGTTGGCCTCGGGGTCGACGGCGTTGGCGACAACGTCGGCGGCGTCGCTGATCTCCTGGATGCCCAGGTCCTTGGAACCGGCGATGGAGAGCAGCACGCGCGTGGCGCCATCGATGGAGCTCTCGAGCAGCGGGCTGGAGATGGCCTGCTGGGCAGCGTCGACGGCACGGGTATCCCCAGAAGAGGTACCGATACCCATCATGGCGGTACCGGCCTGCTTCATGATGGTCTTAACATCGGCGAAGTCCAAGTTGATGATACCGGGGACGGTGATGAGGTCGGTGATGCCCTGGGTGCCCTGGGAAAGGACGCCATCGGCAATCGCGAAGGCCTCGAGCATGGTGGTCTTCTTCTCGGCGATGTCGAGCAGCTTATCGTTGGGGATGACGATCATGGTATCGACGCAATCGGAGAGGGTCTTGATGCCCTCCTCGGCGCTCTTCTTGCGCTTGCGGCCCTCGAAGGTGAAGGGCTTGGTCACGACGGCGACGGTCAGTGCGCCGACCTCGTTCATCGCGATATCGGCAACGATAGGAGCAGCGCCGGTACCGGTGCCACCGCCCTCGCCGCAGGTGATGAACACCATATCGGCGCCAGCGAGCGCCTCGGCAATGTCGTCGCGGGACTCATCGGCAGCCTTGCGGCCAACCTCGGGGTTGGCGCCGGCGCCCAGGCCGCGGGTAAGGTCGGTGCCGATGTGCACCTTGATATCGGCATCAGAGATCGCGAGTGCCTGAGCATCGGTGTTGATGGCAACAAACTCGACGCCGCGGATGCCCTCTTCGATCATTCGATTGACCGCGTTGGTACCGCCGCCGCCGACGCCGACCACCTTAATGACGGCAAGGTAGTTGTTGATCTCTGTCTCGTGCATGTCGGTCCTCCGAACAAAGGTTATAGCCATAGCATGGGTCGACCCCTGCGCACATTAACCTTCAGGTTGAAAGTAAATGCAAAGGTAAACCGTATTATGTTTGCACATTATGAACGTATCAGTCAAATAATTGACCGTGAAAACCAAACAAACCAGATAAACGGCGTGGTATGGCCCCTCAACAAAGCATCAACCAGCGCTACGAGGTCGGAGCGTTCCTAAATGTATAGTTACCCGGAGAGCGCACATTGATATACGTTACGCCCTCTACCTGCGAAAGCAGCTTGGTGACTACGCGCTCCTTCTTGACGATATCGTTCGAATCGCCCAGCGACACCTCAATGCCGTTATTGAGGTTTGCCGAGATGGCTTCGACCGAAGGCGTGGAAATATCCTTGACTTGTCCCAAGAACTCGCTCGAAAAACCACGCACATAATCCAAGCCAGCCTTAACGGCCTTGGAGCTCACTGCCTGGCCGGAAACCGGAGCGACATCCGCCGAGACATCAGTCAACAACACCGCGCCATAGTGCTTAGCGAGCGCCAGTGCGGCATCAATGCCGGTCAGGGTATTTGAGCCCTGCCCCGTCGTGATGACGTTGCCCTGGTCATCCACTTCGACCGACGTCGACAGCGGGGCGATCCAGGTGTCATCATCCCCGATGGCCCAGGCAAGGTCATCGGAGCTGATATAGGCAATTGCAATGACCTTGCGCTCCATCGGCGTAATGATGAGCGTATGCGGGAACTGACGCTGGACATCCACGCCCGAGACCCACGGATTCTGCTTGAGGTCCTCGGTAATCTGGTCGGGATCGACGTTAAAAAGCGACGTTCCCTCGGGCAAATCGATCAGCTGGATAGCATCGTGCTTCGTCACATGCTCGCTGCCTTGAATCTGAATATCAGTGGCGGTAAACAATCCAGAGTTGATCACCACGATGGCAACGACGACGAGCACGGCCAAGGCGGCCAGAACGCCGCCCACGATTTTGCCTTTGCCTGCAACGACAGAAGCGGCGTCTGATGTTTTATTTACCATCGCCCCAAGTGAAGACAACGGGTTGACGCTTTTTTTACCCGAAGGCTTCTTGGCGGTAGCCGGCACCGATGTCAGCGAGCGCGGTTTCGATGCGCCCAGCGTGCGACCTGGACGCGGCGCTTTAGTTCCCGTCGAGGGCTTAGGAGTTGCCATGGGACGGGCAGGTTTGGCGCCCATAACAGGCTTTGACGTCACCGAGGGACGCGAGGACTTTTTTGCGGCCGGACGATTACCGAGCTGCGAGCCGACAACCGGACGACTGGTCTGTCGAGCATGCCCGACAGACTTAGAGTGCGCGACGGTATTGCGTTGAGGTTTGGCAGGCGCGCCGGAACGCCCTCCGGCGCGGCGGAAGGTGGGTTTCGATGCTCTAGAAGCCGAGGAATTTAACTTCCGGTCTGAGCTCGATGCCATACGCCTCCCTCACCTTTCCGTGCACATGTCTGATAACCGCGGCAACGTCATCGGCCGAGGCAGTTCCGTTATTAACGATAAAATTAGCGTGAACGGGCGAAACTTCCGCGCCGCCAATCGAAAAACCCTTTAATCCACAATCCTCGATAAGCTTGCCCACACTCGCATCGGGCGGGTTGCGAAAGACCGACCCGCAGGATGCGCGACCCATGGGCTGCGTACGCTTGCGCCTCGTCAGGTACCGTTCCATGCGCTCGCGAATGTCGGCCTTGGGCGCCGGTTTAAGCTTGAGCACGCACTCGAGGATGATCTCATTGCGGGGAAGGCTACATTCTCGGTAGCCCCAAGTGATCTCGGACCCCGCATAATGTTTGATGCCGGATGCCGGGTCAAACGTTACGACATCCTCAACCAGCGAGCCAATCCACTCGGTCCGTGTGCCGGCATTCATAGATATCGCACCGCCGACCGAACCAGGGATGCCAACGGCAAACTCAAGGCCCGAGAGGCTACGCGACAGGGCATCGTTGACCAGGCGCGCAAACATCACGCCCGCACCGACCGTCAGCGTACAACCGTCATCGGCAACAACCGTGCGCTGAAACTCACGTCCGAGCGAAATGACGGCGCCGCGATAACCGCCATCGGCAACCAGCAGATTGGAGCCCTTGCCTATGATGACCCACGGCACCTGCTCACGATCGAGCACCGCCACGGCGCGGCGGAGGGCATGATAGCTATGGCACGTCACAAAGAGGTCGGCCTTGCCGCCGATACGATAGCTCGTATGACGCGCAAGGCGCTCGTCCTCGATCACATCCGTGTCGATCATGCCCGAGAGCGCCATGACGGCGTTAAACAGACCCATTAGACTTAAGCGTCTTTCTTGGCAGTCAGATACTCAATGAACTCGGGACCGACGGTCGTAACGTCACCGGCACCCATGGTGAGCAGCAGGTCGCCCTCGCCCACCATCTGCTCGAGCTCCTGATTGAGCTCAAGACGGCTGGAGCAGTACACGACCTCCTTGCCAGGATGCTTGGCGCGCACGGTATCGGCGAGCATCTTAGAGGTGACACCCGGAATGGGCATCTCGCCAGCCGAGAACACATCAATCAGCAGCAGTTTATCGGCATTGGCAAATGCATCGGCAAAGTCGTCGCACAGGGCCTGCAGGCGCGAATAGCGGTGCGGCTGGAACACGACGTCGACGTGCTTGTAACCCAGCGACGAAGCGGCAGCAAGCGTCGCCTTGATCTCGGTGGGGTGATGGCCGTAATCATCGACCACGGTGATGCCATCGATATCGCCCACGTGGGTAAAGCGACGGCGGACGCCCTCAAAGCTCGAGAGCGCCTTGGCGGCGGCGTCGATGTCAAGGCCCAGGACATGGGCGACGGTGAGCACCGCCGTGGCGTTGAGCATGTTGTGGCGACCGGGATTGCTCTTGATCTCCACAGCGCGCTCAGTGCCGTCCTCAAAGCGAACGATAAAGTCACTCTGGATGCCCTTGACATCCGGGTGCATGCAGACGATGTCGTTGCTCTCGGCAAAGCCGTAGGAAAGCACGTGACGGCCCGTCGACTTGGCGAGCTCGACCAGATGCGGGTCCTCACCGCAGACGATGACGGTGCCGTCCTCGCCCACCAGGCTCATGAATTTGGCGAAAGTTGCCTCGATCTCCTCGATACCCGAGTAGTGATCGAGGTGGTCGGCCTCGACGTTGGTCACAATGACTACGTTGGGGTTCAGGAACAGGAAGGAGCTGTCGGACTCGTCGGCCTCGGCGACAAAGTAGTCGCCCGAGCCGTTCTTGCCGTTCGTGTCATAGCCCTCGACGATGCCACCGATCAGGAAGCTCGGATCCAGACCCATGCGGTCGAGCATGGTGGCACACATCGAAGACGTGGTGGTCTTGCCATGCGTGCCGGCAACAGCGACGGTGGTGTAGCCGTGGCCCAAAGCAGAGAGCATCTTGGCACGGGGCCACACGGGAATACCAAGCTCGCGAGCGCGCACGAGTTCAGGGTTGGATTCCGGAATAGCGGTGGAGACAACAACCACGTCGGGCTTAACCTCGTCGATCGTGGCGGCCTCATGCCCCACATGCACCTTCACACCAGCGCGGGTAAGCTGGCGGATATAACGTGACGTCTTAAGGTCGGAGCCGGTAACGGCATAACCGCGCTCGTGCAGAACGAGGGCGATGCCGCTCATGCCGGCGCCGCCGATACCGATAAAGTGGGCGCTCTTAAACTCGGGCGCGGAGGTTGCAGTCTGGGAATCAGCCATGTGCTCGTGTACTCCTTGCGTAAACACTGCCTGTAACCCGTTAACTGTACCGCACCTACCGCATCAGCGCGAGGGCGACCGAAGATATCCCGTCTAACTAACGCAAACCCTCTACCGCATCCGCCAGAAGAGCGGCGGCTCTATCCTGAGCCAGACCACGCGCCGCCTGACGCATGGCGTCGCGCGCCGCCGCGTCATCGACCAGGTGCAGCAGCTCATCGGCAAAGGCAGAACCGTCGATATCGGCATCGGCGCAGAGCACGCCGGCCCCGGCGTCGACCAGATAACGAGCATTGGTGGTTTGGTGGTCGGCCGTCGCATGCGGATACGGCACGAGCACCGAGGGCACGGCGAGCGCAGCGATCTCGGCCACGCTCGATGCGCCCGAACGCGAGAGCACTAAATCGGCAGCAGCCAGCATATCGCCCATGTTGTCGATGTAAGGCTGGACGCGATAACGCTTCGCCTCCTCGGGCGTCAGCGCCAAAGCGTGCTCGGTCTCCTCAAAGCCGTCGGCACCCGTCGAATGCAACACATAGAGGTTCTTGCGCGAAAGCAGCTCATTTTTGAGCGAAACCGCGCGCTCGTTGAGGTGCTGGGCGCCGAGTGAACCGCCAAAGACGAGCAGCAGCGTAGCGTCCTCGGGAACGCCAAGTGCCTTGCGGCCGCGAGCGCGATCGCCCTCGATCACCGAGCGACGTACGGGGTTGCCGGTCATGAGCACGTGGTCAGGGTCACCTTCGCGCTCAAAGACCGCGCGCGCTGCCGGCACCGAGATGCACACGCGGGCGGCGTGGAAGTTCATCATCTTGTTGGCCAGGCCCGGAACAGAGTTCTGCTCATGTAGCAGATACGGAACGCCTGCGCCCTTGCACCACCCCAGCAGCGGAACCTCGACATAGGCACCAAAACCGATGGCAGCATCGGGCTTGCCGACCTTTGAGAAATGACTGGCGAGCGCACGCTTGGCCTTGTTGACACGCCACAGCGAGGTCAGCGCCGTCCAGGGACGGGAGCGGTCGAAGCCCGTGACCGTAATGGGCACAAAATCAAACCCAGACTCGGGGACCAGACGACCCTCGAGCTTGCGCGACTGGCCCACGAACACAACGTGGTGGCCACGGTCACGCAGCTCTTCGGCCAGGGCGAGCGCGGGGTTAATGTGTCCTGCCGTGCCGCCGGCTGCAATAGCAACGGTCATTTTATCGGTCATGGTAGTCCCTTCGTACACGCGGTCCCTGGTCGTCGGTGCGCAGACGCGCCGACGGGTCCGAGTTCAAATCGATTCGATTATATCCGCCGCCCGCGTTGCGAGGGCTGGGGCGCTGAGGACGACCTTGCGGAGCCGTCCGCGGACGTGGACGAGCTGCCGGCTCGGATGCAGAACCATCCAGAACGGTAAAGCCGCTACGCGAAGGTCGTTCACCGCGCACATGGGCTACGCCGGCGGTGCTCTCGTCCATAACGGCAAAGCTCTCACGGCGGCGGTCATACTCATCGCGGCGGGCGCTCTCGTACGAAACGCGCAGGATCAACCCGGCAAGCATGAGCGACACAATAATCGACGAACCGCCGTAGCTAATAAACGGCAACGGTTTACCCGTCATGGGAAACACGTTGAGGATGCCCAGCGCGTTAATCAAGAACTGCACCGCGAGAATGACCGCGGAGCCAGACGCCATAAGCGCGCCCCGACGATCGGTCGCCTGCTCGGCAATGCGAAACGCCGAGTAGATCAGCATCGCAAACACCAAGAAGAACAGCACGGTTCCGACAAAACCGACTTCCTCGCCAATGATGGCCAAGATGTAGTCATTGTGCGCCTCGGGCAGATACGAGTACTTCATGGTTGAGTTGCCGATGCCACGGCCGAACAGACCGCCCGAGGCAAAGGCCATGATGGCAAGCGTGGCCTGATAGCCATCACCATACTCGTCGGCCCAAGGGTTCAAGGCAACCTGAATACGCACCATACGGTACGGCTCTGCGACAAGCGCAATCACGATCACGAGAATGCCGAAGATTAGCACGCCGATGATAAATCTGGGGTCGAGACCCGCAAACAACGCCATGCACATGAGGGTCAACAGGATGATCAGGACAGTACCGAAATCGGGCTGGATAAAGATCAGAAAGAGCGAAATGCCCAGGTAGATGCCCATCTTGCGAAGGAATTCGTTGATGTTGCCACCGGGCGAAAAGAAGCGATCAAGCATGATGGCCGAATACGCAATGGCAAATGGCTTTAAAAACTCGGAAGGCTGGAACTGAATGCCGGCGATGTTGAGCCAGCGCGTGGCGCCACGGCTGCCGCTGCCCACCAAGAACACCAAAAACAGTAGCCCTATCATGCCTATGAGGAAGATCCTGAGCACATCCTCCCCAAACCAGCTGTCCGGCAAAACGCGCACGATGGCAATCAGCGCCAGAACACCAACCACGGCAAACGCGGCCTGTCGACCCAGAAAAAACGTCGCCGAGCCATTCTCGTGCAGCGCCTCGACCGAAGACGCCGAGTACACCATCAGCAGGCCAAAGCATACCAAGGTAAACAAGCAGGCCATGAATATCAAACGGGGGCGCATGATACGGGCGGGAACGCCGGCAATATAGCGTTCGCTAAACGACTGCCCGCCGCGGCTGGAACGCGGTGTGGTGCGACGTGAGGAAGCACGGTCCGAGTCGGGCCTCCTCATACCTTGTCGGGGGCTCTCCTCTCTCACCGCAACCCCTATTCCATTTGTGATTTCGCTGTAGCGGCAAGCTGAGCCACGTAGTCCTTAAACACGCGGCCGCGCTCCTCATAGCCCGAGAACTCATCGAACGAAGAGCAGGCAGGAGAAAGTAAGATCACGTCACCACGGCTCGAAAGCGAACGGGCAACGTCCACGGCGTCGCGCAGGTCATCCGCCTGGGCGATATCCACATCGCCATCGACATCAGCCTCGTCCATAGCGGCGGTGAAGCGCTCGCGCGCATCGCCAAAGCAGACGACCGAGCGCACGTTGTCCATAACGACGCGCGCGAAGTCCGTGAGCGGCGTGCCCTTATCGTGGCCGCCGAGCAGCAAGATCACGTCGTCATCGGGAAATGCCGTCAGCGCCTTCTCGACCGCATCGGTGTTGGTCGCCTTGGAATCGTTGACGTAGCGCACGCCGTCAATCTCGCCACACGGCTCCACGCGGTGCTCGAGCGGCTGGAACGAGGCAAGACCGCGGCAGACACCATCGACATCGGCACCGACCGCCAAGGCAGCCGTGGCAGCGCACAGGGCATTGATAACATTGTGATGGCCCGAGATCTTGAGCTCGGATGTAGCGATGAGCGGGGTCTCGACACCCTTCAGACGCACGATCATCTTGCCATCGCGCACAAAGGCGGCATCCTCGCCCTCAGGCTCGTCAAAGGCAACCTTGCAGATGCGACGACTCGGCGTGTAGATGTACTCATCGAACTCGTGAATGCCGGCGTCTTCGACGTCGACAACCACCAGATCGTCATCGACCATATTGTCAAACAGTTTGATCTTGGCAAGCGCATAGTTCTTATGGCTCTTATGCCAGCCCAAGTGGTCGGGAGTGATGTTGAGCAGCACCGCCACGCGGGGGTGGAGCTCGGTTGTCGTAGCAATCTGATAGCTCGAGAGCTCAGCCACAAACCACTCGTTGTGGGCTCGGCCGTCAATCTCGTTGACCGGCGGCTCGCCGATGTTGCCGACAGCAACGCTGGCCTCGCCGGCAGCCTTAAGCAGATAATCAGTCAGCGACGTGGTGGTCGTCTTGCCGTTGGTGCCCGTGATGGCAATCCAGTTATCGGGCGACAGGCGATAGGCAAACTCGGGCTCACCCATAATCTGGGCGGCATGCTCGCGCCCAGCCTTAAAGAAGCCCGAGAACTCCGAGATGCCCGGGCACGTCACGCATACGTCATAGGCGCCCTCGACCTGTTCGGTCCCATAGACAAACGACGCACCAGCAGCCTCGAGCGCACGCGTGGCGTCATTGGGCTCAGAGGTGCCACCGCCATACACGGTAACGGCACTTACGCGCTCGGGATGTGCCAGCGCCCAGCGGGCGACATCGAGACCGGATTTGCCCTGACCCAAAACGAGCAGGCTAAAGACATCAGCAAGAGACATGAAAGACCACTATCCCAACTGGAAGAACAGGGCAAGGCCAACGGCACCAAAGGCCGCAGCGATAATCCAAAAACGGATGACGACCTTGGTCTCGGCCCAGCCCTTCTTTTCGAAATGATGATGGATGGGCGCCATAAGGAAGACGCGCTTGTGCGTAAAGTGGAAGTAGACAACCTGAATCATGACCGACAGGGTCTCAACGATAAACAGGCCGCCGACGATAAGGGAGACGACCTCGGTGTTGGTCATGATGGACGTGCAGGCAAACGCGGCGCCCAGGGCAAGCGAGCCGGTATCGCCCATAAAGATGCTCGCCGGATAGCAGTTGAACCACAGAAAGCCCAAGCAGGCACCGGCACACGCGGTGCAGAAGATGGACAGGTTCACGTCTCCGTGCAAAAACGCCATGGCAGCCATGGCGAGCATGGCAATCATGGAGGTGCCGCCAGCAAGACCGTCAAGGCCATCGGTCAGGTTCACGGCATTAGAAAGACCGGCGATCATCAGCCAGCAAAAGACAATGTAGAGCCACGGGAACGAAAGGCCGCAGATGGTGGTCGAAAGCACGCCAAGGTCAATCGTCAGGCCGCCGGGAAAACGAATCTCGGGGGCGACGCCGCACCAGTTAACGGCAAGTACCGTAAAGGTGACACAGATAATGGTTAGGCCGATCATCTTGGCATGAGGCGTCAGACCGAGCGAGCGCCCATGCGTAACGGAGGTCAGGTCGTCGATCAGGCCCAGCACGCCGGTCGCCAGAGTGGCGAGCAGCACGAGCACGAGCTCGGTGGTGAGCTTGCCCATCAGCAGGCAGGTCAGCGAAATCGCAACAAGGATGATGACGCCGCCCATGGTCGGCGTACCCTGTTTAATCAAATGACGCTTGGGGCCGTCGGCTCGGACCTGTTGGCCGATACCCTCGACCTTCAGCAGCTTGATCCACCACGGCATGAGCAGCAGCGCAATGGCAGCGGCGATGCCAAGCCCCAAAAAAGCCTGATACGTTGGATACGAGGGATTGCCGAACATGGGCTAGCACACACCTTCCACAAAGCGGTCGAGCTCAACAAAGCGGGAACCCTTGACCAGTACAACATCATGTTTTTCAAGCGCGCCGCCCATGCGGTCGAGCACCTGCTGATAATCGGAGAACACCTGGATGCGGTCCTCGTCCATGCCCATCATGCGCGCGGCATCGGCCATAAGCTGGGCCAGCTCACCACCCACGCACGCCAGCATGTCGAGCTTCTTGGCGGCCGCGTAGGCGCCCACGAGCTCATGCATGCGAGGAGCCTCATCGCCCATCTCGCCCATCTCGCCCAGGATCGCCATGCGAGACCCCGTGCACGAAAGCGAGCACAGTAGATCGAGGCCAGCAGCCATGGATTCGGCACTGGCGTTATAGGAATCGTCGATGACGCGGGCACCGCTCTTGGCGCGCTTGATCTCCTGGCGGTGACCGGTGATCGTGAGGCCCCTAAAGGCAGCATCGATCTGCTCGGGCGTCACGCCCAGGCGATAGGAAACCGCGGCGGCCTTAACGGCATTAGGAACGGACTGCACGCCGGGGATGGCAAGCATGGTATCGATCGTCTCACCCTGGCCAAAATCGAGCGTAAAGACCGGACGTCCCTCGTCATCAACACGAATGTCGCGGGCACGGACCTCATCATCGTCCGAGACGCCGGCCAGCATCACATCGATACCAGCAGGCTGGGCGAACGTATCGCGAATGAACGGCGTAAAGTCGTCCTCACCGCCCAAAACCAGCAGCGGCAAGAAGTCGCCGGCGGCGCACATACCCTGGACAATCTCGGCCTTAGCGCGGGCGATGTTCTCGCGGCTGCCCAAAATGCCGATGTGAGAGGTACCAATCTTGCTTACGATGGCAAGGTTGGGATTGGCGGACTGGGACAGGCGCTCAATCTCGTGGAAATGGTTCATGCCCATCTCGAGCACCAGGACCTCGGTATCGGCCGGAGCGGAAAGCACCGTGAGCGGCATGCCGATCAGGTTATTGAAATTGCCCTTGGTGGCCCAGACACGATAGCGCTTGGCGAGCACGGCGGCGAGCACGTCCTTGGTCGTCGTCTTGCCGATGGAACCGGTAATGCCAACGACCAGGCAGCCAAGCTCCAGGCGATACGTGTGCGCCAAACGCAGCAGAAACTCCTCGGGATCATCGGTCAGCAGGATGGCGCACCCCTTGTCCTGCGCCAGCGAGACCAGCTCAGCCTCGGGCTCACGCGTCATCACGACGGCGCCGGCACCCGACTGGACGGCACGGGAAGCAAAATCATTGCCGTCGACGTTTTCACCGGGAAAGGCGACGAAAATCGTCCCTTCCTCGACCTGGCGCGAGTCGATAACGCACCCGCGGCATACCCGATCGGCTTCTCCCGTCACGGTTCGGGCCCCTGTTGCGGCCGCGAGGTTGTTGACGGCGATCTCTATCATTGCAGCTCCCCTGTAAACCTAATAATGCTATCGGCGTATTGTATCCCAGCGCCGCACATGCGTGGTGCAGGGCATGTGAACACCCTCATATGGGACAACAAACAACGCCCCAAAGATTGTAACCCCCTACTTCGTGTGCGGGATACCCAGCACGTCGAGCGCGTTGGCCATAATGGACTGGAACGGCACCGCAGCGGCATCTGAGCCGCTCGGCGTTCCGTCGAGCGTGATATAGCACAGTACCTTGGGCGATTGTGCCGGTGCAAAGCCCATAAAGGACGACATGTAGTTCTCCTTGAGGTAGCCGCCGTTCTCGTCGGCACGTTCGGCCGTACCGGTCTTACCCGCCACGTCATAGCCGTCAACCGCGCCGCCAACGCCCGTTCCCTCGGACACGACCGTCTGCATGCACGATGTCACCTGGGATGCGGCGTCCTCCGAAATCGCGCGCTCGCCTTCACCCCAGTCCTTCTCGTCGCCTTTGCTGGACTTATAGAAGTGCGGTGTCATCATCACGCCGCCGTTGGCGATGCCGCCCACGGCACGTGCGATCTCAATCGGCGAGACGGACAGTGCCTGTCCAAAGCTCATCGAGCCCAGCGTGGCGCCGTCATACTGGTCACGCTCCTTGACGATACCCAGGCTCTCTCCCGGAAAATCGACACCCGAGCTGTGACCGATGCCCCACTTGTCCACATAGGCGGCAAAGTCGTCGGCACCGATCTTGCGCCCCACCAGGACAAAGCCCACGTTGGACGAACGGCGCATCATCTCGCGCACATCCATGGTCATGGCATAGTCGCGCTTGTCGGCATCGGTGACGGTATCGTCGCCCACCTTGATGCTCGCCGGCACCTCAAACGACGTACTCGATCGCACGACGCCCAAGTCGAAGCCGGCGCCCGCCACGAGCGTCTTAAAGACCGAGCCGGGCTCGTAGGCGTCGGTGACCAGGCGCAGATTCATATCCTCGGTCTTGGCATTCTCCAGATCGGTCTGGTCGTAGGTCGGGTACGAGCAGGCTGCCAAAATCTCGCCTGTCGTAGGATCGGTGACCAGCGCCGAGCCGTTCTTGGCCTTAGTCTTCTCAACTGCCTCTGTCAGAGCATCCTCAGCCGCACGCTGGATATTGACGTCGAGCGTCGTCACGATATCAACGCCGTCGACCGCAGCCACCTTTTTATAGGCACCGCCCGCGATATAGCTGCCGTCCCTCGCGCGCTCGCGTACGAGAGAACCGTTCGTGCCGGTCAGAAGCTTGTTGTATTGCTTTTCGAGACCCGTCAAGCCGTCGTTGTCCACATTCACTACACCCAGCACCTGCGATGCCAGATTGCCGTATGGATATACGCGCTTCATGGCCTGCTCAAAAAGCACGCCGGGCAGATTCTTCTTCTCCAGCGCCGCAGCATCGTCTTCGTCCACCTGGCGCTTGATATACACCCAGGTGCCATCGGACTCGACGAGCTTGCGGCAGGTCTTTTTATCGATTCCAGTTGCCTTGACCAGCGCCGACACCGTCTTGTCAACATCCTCGACAAGCTGCGGGTTCACGGCGATGTTGCGACATTCGACCGACGACGCCAACACGTTGCCGTTGCGGTCGTAGATGGTGCCGCGTTTGGCATAGAGGGTCTGCGCAAGCAGGCGGCGCGCATCGGCACGCTCGCGCAGTTTATCGGCTTCGACAATTTGATAGTCGGCAAGGCGAAAGACGCCCAAGCCCAAGCCAAGCCCGATGAAGCCCATGACGGCTTTGCGGCGAGGCAGAGGTGCGCCTGTGAGCCATTCGGTCGACGAACTCTTGCGCGACCTGGTGTTATGCACTTGAGGGCCGCCCGAGCCGCGAAGTCGCGACGCCGGGTCGTTGCCACGGGACTGCCCGACGTTGTAAGATTGCCGACCCGTTCCTTGATAACCAGAACGTCCCCGCGACGAGGGACGTCCAGAACCGCGGCCCCCATCGGAACCGCGGCGATAGTCATTTGTCATACTCAGCTACCGTCTTGCTACTGAGCGGTCGCGGTCGCGTTGGCGCCCGCGGCTGCATCCTGCGAAAAGTCAAGTGTAACGCTCTCGCTGGGCTCCACCATGCCATAAGCGCCCGCAAGGTCGCGAATGCGCGTGTCGGCGCCATAGACCGAATGCATGACCTCCAGGTCGGAGCTCTCATCGGTCGCCTTTTCGAGCGTGCTGGTAAGCTCGGCGTTGCTGTTGAGCACCTGGGCCGTAACGCCGGCGAGCGCCACGCGGGCGACGCCGATCGTCATGAAGATAGCCGCAATGATGCAAAACGTTTTAAGAACGCTCATGAAAACCGGGCTTACCGCCTGGTTTGCCTGACGGCCCGCGCCCGTGTAGACATCAAAGCGCGGCGCGCGCTGCTCACGGGGAGCAGCGGGGGCCTGCGGCGTCTCACGATAGGCGGGCATGGCGTTCATATCATAGGCGAGTGCTGCGCTTGAAGTGTTGTAGCCCATGATATGCCGCCTCCCATCCCGAGTACGTTGGTAGTGTGTTTAAGCTTCGTTTATGGTGCGAGCGGGAGGTCCAATATCGCGCGGTCGCGCCTACAGACGCTGCGCCACGCGGATTTTGGCTGATCTCGCCCGAGGGTTGCGCTCAACCTCATCAGGCTGGGCAACCAAGGGTTTGCGGGTGATGACCTTGAGTATCGGCACGTTGCCGCACACGCACACCGGAATCTCCGGCGGACACGTGCACCCCTGGCTCATCTCCTTAAAGTGGTTCTTTACGATACGGTCCTCGAGCGAGTGATACGAGATGACGCAGATACGTCCGCCCGGGTTGAGCCACCTGGTGGCGGCATCAAGCCCTCGTTCGAGCACATCGAGCTCGTGATTGACCTCGATGCGAATGGCCTGGAAACTTTTCTTGGCCGGGTGTCCGCCATGCCGACGAGCGGCAGCCGGGATACCCGCCTTGATGATCTCGACAAATTGGCCGGTGGTTTCGATCGGTTCTTGCTCGCGGCGGCGCACGATCTCGCGCGCGATCTGCGAGGCGAACTTCTCTTCGCCGTAGACGCGTAGAATCCGGGCGAGGTCGTGTTCGTTATAGGTGTTGATGACCTCAGCTGCGTTTAAGGTGTTATTGCCCGGATCCATCCGCATGTCCAATGGGGCGTCCTCGTTATACGAAAAGCCCCTGCCAGGGATATCGAGTTGCGGTGACGAAACGCCCAAATCGAACAGGAAGCCATCGACCCCGGGCACCTCGGCCGAGCAAAGCAGCTCGTCCAAGTCGCCGAAGTTGCCCTTCAGCAGCCGGTGCGGAACGCCGGGAACCTCGCGGTCCAGACGGGCGCCAGCGGCCTCGAGGGCCATGTCGTCCTGATCGACGCCGAGCAAAAGGCCCGTCTCCCCCACCTGCGCGGCCATCTTTACCGAATGGCCGGCACCGCCAAGGGTGCAATCGCAGACAACGGAGCCGCTCTTTAGCCGCAGCGACTCAAGCACTTCGCCGAGCATGACAGGTTCATGCCGATATTCTTGTGTCAAGATCCCACGCTCCATCCGTTACCCGTGCCTTGCCCTTACGAGAAGAAGAGGTCCAGCAGGGCCTCATCGTCATCGTCCTCATCGGCCGCGGCGCGATCCCAAACCTCAAGGTGGTCGTAGTTGCCCACAACCGTGACCTCGCGGTCGAGGTTCGCCTGCTTGCGGAGAGACTCGGAAAGACCGATACGACCGGCGCTGTCCACGTCCATCGACGTGGTGCGCTTGTTGATCGCCCTCATGAGCTTCTGGTCATTAATGTCACGCGGGTTAAAACCCTCGTGGCCCTCACGACCCGCGAAGAGTCCTTCGACCCACTTATCGAAGGCCTCGGCAGAGAACACGTACAGAGCATCGACATCCAGGGCTTTGAACACGCGAACGTGCTCTCCAAGCTCCTCGCGAAGGGGTGCAGGCAGGGACAGACGACCTTTTGCATCGAGATTGCGCTCGTATGCACCAGTCATTCCCATGTGCGCCCTCCCCTCGGTTACTCAGATGGCACGTACGCGGGGAACCACCCCGCCTGTCGACGTCATCAATAATATGGGGAACTGCCCCATTTTTCAACACCTTTCCCCACCCCTTCCCCCACCCCGCCCCACCACTCCACTCACCATATATTGCAAAACACCCCCAAGCATATGTTCGAAAACACAATATGTTGTGTTTTCAGCAAAGGCGTGATGCCACCTGTAGAACCACACCCGCGAACCTCAACCTTCAAGTTGACCTTGAGGCGATTTTTACGTCCCTTTACATGCCGTTCACATCGCCCCCAAACTCCCCCACCCAAGGCACGTACGGCCCACCACCGCGACGCCAAGTGGCGAAAAATGGGACGGGCCCCAGATTGCCCATGCGCGCGCAAAAGCACGCCGTGGCAATCTGGGGCCCGTCCCCAAATACCTATAAATTTGCAGGTCAGCGATGAGTTAACGATGCGCCAGCGGGTGCGCCGCCAGATAGACCTCGGTCAGTTGCGTACGATCGACATGCGTGTAGACCTGCGTGGTCGATATATCGGCATGTCCCAAGATCTCCTGTAGCACACGGAGGTCTGCGCCGCCCGCAAGCATATGGGTGGCAAAGGAGTGACGCAGCGTATGGGGATGGAGTCCCACCAGCCCCACCTGGCGCCCATAGCGCTCACAGATGGCATGGATGCCCTGGCGTGACAGACGGCGGCCGTTCTTATTTAAAAAGACCGCCGAGGTCTCGGTTCCGCGGGCATGGGCCGCCAAGCGGGAACGCCCCTCAGTTACATAGAGCGTCAGAGCTCGCGCCGCGCTTCCCACCAGCGGTGACAGGCGTTCCTTTGAGCCCTTACCGCGAACGAGCACAAAGCCATCGTCGATATGGATATCGCCCACATCGAGCCCCACCAACTCGCTCACACGTAAACCGCATCCGTAGAGCACTTCCAAGATGGCATGGTCGCGCAAGCCCATCTCGCCCTCGGGAAAGTCTTGATCGAGCAGCGCCGAGACATCCTCCACCGATAGATACTCCGGCAAACGCTCAGCCTTTTTAGGCAGGCGCAACGCCGCCGTTGGATTTTGGGCCACAGCCCCATCGCGCACCAAAAAGGCATGCAGGCCCTTCACGGCCGCAAGCGCACGCTCCACTGAGGCATCGGAATAGCCCCCATCGCGACGGTCGGCAACAAAGCCCTCCACGACCTGACGAGTCACCTCTTCAAAAGACACAATACCCGCCCGCTCCAGATAGGCGCAGTACGTCGTCAGGTCACGACGATAGGCCGCAATCGTGTTGCGCGCCAAACCCCGCTCGACCGCGAGGTAATCGAGATACTCCCCCGCCGCCACGGCGAGCGACGAGGGAGTAGCTTCGGTATGTTCCTTATTCGCCGGCACCCTTAGTCCGTAGCGAGGTTCATGGGCGTCACCTGCAGACGGTCGACACCCTCGTGCTGGCCGATCGAAGCGCGCACGAACTCGCGGAACAGCGGCTGCGGGTTGGTCGGGCGGCTCTTGAACTCGGGATGAGCCTGGGTTGCCACATACCACGGATGCACGTCGCGCGGCAGCTCGACCATCTCGACCAGGCGCTCGTCGGGCGACAGGCCCGAGATAACCAAACCGGCGTCCTCGAGCTGGTCGCGGAAGGCGTTGTTGAACTCAAAGCGATGACGGTGACGCTCGTAGACGAGTTCCTCGCCATATGCCTCGCGAGCGAGGGTATCGGCGGCGAGCTTGCACGGATAGGCGCCCAGGCGCATGGTGCCGCCCTTCTCGGTCACGTCCTCCTGCGAGCTCATCAGATCGATGACGCTATACGGGCCATCCGGATCGAACTCGGAGGAGCTGGCGCCGGCAAGGCCGACGACGTTGCGCGCAAATTCGCACACGGCCACCTGCATACCCAGGCAAATGCCCAGATACGGAATCTTGTGCTCACGGGCAAACTCGGCCGCGAGGATCTTGCCCTCCAGGGCGCGCTTGCCAAAGCCGCCGGGGACCAGGATGCCCGAGGCGTCGCCCAGAACCTCGGAGACATTCTGCTCGTCGAGGCTCTCGCCGTCGACCAGCTGGACGTCCACATGGCGATCGTAGAAGACGCCCGCATGGTGCAGGGCCTCGATAACCGACAGGTACGCATCGGGCAGCTGCGTGTACTTGCCCACGACGGCGATCTTCACCTTGTCGGCGTGATGGTTGGCGTGGTTCTGTTTGCGCAGGAACTCGTTCCACTCGCTCATGTCGCGCTCACGCGGGTCCAGACCCAGGCGCTCGCAAATGCGCAGGTCAAAATCCTGCTCGGCAAGCAGCTGCGGAACATCGTAAATGCTCGCGCAGTCCTCGTTGGTAAAGACACAATCGGTGTCGACGTCGCAGAAGCTTGCGATCTTTCCGCGGATAGCGTCATCGATATGGTGGTCGGAGCGCAGCACGATGATATCGGGCTGGATGCCAAAGCTGCGGAGCTCCTTGACGGAATGCTGCGTGGGCTTGGTCTTGACCTCGTGGGCGGCGGCGATATAGGGAACGAGCGACACGTGGATGTAGCAGACGTTCTCGGGGCCGGCCTCCTTGCGGTACTGACGGATGGCCTCGACAAACGGTTGGGACTCGATGTCGCCGATCGTGCCGCCCAGCTCGGTGATGACTACATCGGAGCCGGTCTGCTCCTCGATGCGGCGGAACTTGTCCTTAATGGCATTGGTGACGTGAGGAATCACCTGCACGGTACCGCCCAAAAAGTCGCCGCGACGCTCGCGGGCGATCAAGCTCTTATAGATGGCGCCGGTCGTAAAGTTGGAATCGCGGGTCAGGTTCTCATCAATAAAGCGCTCGTAATGACCCAGGTCCAGGTCGGACTCGTAACCATCCTCGGTAACGAAGACCTCACCATGCTGGAAGGGGCTCATGGTACCGGGGTCGACGTTCAGATACGGATCGGCCTTCTGCATCGTTACTTTGTAGCCACGCGACTTGAGCAGACGGCCCAGCGAGGCCGCGGTGATACCCTTGCCCAGGGACGAAACCACGCCACCGGTTACGAACACATGCTTGGTCATATTGAGTTACCTGCGCTTCCCGTAGAAGTTGTTTATCCACATCTTACGGGTCTTCATTGTAATACTCGCGCCGCGGACCGTTCGCAATTTTTCTCGCGTGCGATTGCATTTCTCAATCTTGAAACAAAACGCCGCCCGGTTTCCCAGGCGGCGTCGCTATGGCAAGGGTTACATGCTGCTATCGATCAGCAACCTCGTCCTCAAGCATTTCTTGAACGAGCATGCCGGTACGGACGCCCTCAAGATACCACTCGCCACGTTCGGTGAGGCAAATGCCATTTGCAAGCTGACCGCCGTCGTCGCTATAACGCGAGACGACATCGATCATGCCTTCGGAATCCAAGCGATCGATTGCGGCGCGGGCACGATACGGCGAAACCCCCACGCGCTCGGCAAGCGTTTTGCGCGAGAAACCATACGGCCCGCCATTGTCTTCGGTTTGCTGGTCGATCTCCATCAACACCAGCACCTCGACACGCTTCATATCGTTGACACTCGCACGACCCTTGCCCGCCATAGCAGCCTCCTCAAACCGAGCACGAGCATCTAACGCGCCGTGCGCGACCGACACACCTCACGATGGCAGGTAATATCCATCATGCGGCATCCCGCTAAGGATGAAACAGTTACGGTTATTGTATACCGCTCAAATTGTTTCTAGGCAGGTAAACGGCTATTTTTCGCCGAAATAGGCGCTTTATTGATCAAAAAGCCGTACCGGGCGCTAACCCGATACGGCCAAAATGCAATGCAATTACCGCGGTGCTTCAAACTTAGCGATGGAAGAAACCGCGGCGCTCAAACTTGGGCTCGCAGCACACATTGATGCCCAACTTGCGCAGTACCGTCTCGTCCGTCGGCGAGATGATCACGCTAAAGAAGGCATCGCAGCCGCGCAGCTGCTCCAGGCCCGAAAGGACGCGGGCCGCCGTCTCGCTCGTTGCCGAGGTGATCGAGAGCGCCATAAGCGTCTCGTCAGTGTGCAGACGCGGGTTTTTGCTTCCCAGGAAATGCGTCTTGAGCTTGCTGATAGGCTCGATCGCCTCATCACTAATGACCTCGAGCTCAAGGTCAACGCCCGAGACATGCTTAAGTGCATTCATGATGAGCGAGCTCGCGGCGCCCAGGCGCGTGGAAGTCTTGCCGGTCACCACGGAGCCATCGGGCATGACCATGGCGCCTACGGGGCCACCCGTCAGCTGCTCCCTGGTAAGGGCGGCCGAGCGTGCCGGCGAGTAATTCTTGTCGATACCGGCCTTCTTCATAATGATCTTGAGACGGTCGACTTGCTCATCGCCCACGCCGGTACGGCGCACATTTTCGACCGCGGTAAAGTAGCGGCGGACGATCTCCATCTTGGAAGCGTCGCGGCAGGCATCGTCATCGGTGATGGCAAAGCCGACCATATTGACGCCCATGTCCGTAGGGCTCTGGTAGGGGCTCTTGCCCAGGATCTTTTCCATCAGGGCACGGACTACCGGGAAGGCCTCGACGTCACGGTTATAGTTGACCGTGGTCTTGTTGTAGGCCTCAAGGTGGAACGAATCGATGATGTTGGCGTCATCGAGGTCTGCCGTGGCGGCCTCGTAGGCGATATTGACCGGATGCGTCAGAGGAAGATTCCAGACCGGGAAAGTCTCGAACTTGGCGTAGCCGGCGGCGGTGCCGTGCTTGTGCTCGTGATAGAGCTGAGACAGGCAGGTGGCGAGCTTACCTGAACCAGGACCCGGCGCGGTGACCACGACGAGCGGTCGGGTGGTCTCGACAAACTCATTCTTGCCGTAGCCATCGTCGGACACGATCAGATCGACATCGTGCGGATACCCCTCGATGGGATAGTGCAGCTTGGCGGGAATACCGAGCGCGTTCAGGCGGTTGCGGAACACATCGGCAGCAGGCTGGCCGGCGTACTGGGTGATGACCACAGCCGCGACAGCAAAGCCGTTGCCGCGGAACAGGTCAACCAGGCGCAGCACATCCTCGTCATAGGTAATGCCGAGGTCACCACGAGCCTTGTTTTTCTCGATGTGGTTCGCGTTGATCGCGATGATAACCTCGACATCGTCGGCGATGCTCTTGAGCATGCGGAACTTGCTGTCCGGTTCAAAACCCGGCAGCACGCGACTCGCGTGATAGTCGTCAAACAGCTTGCCGCCAAACTCCAAATACAGCTTGCCGCCAAACTGCGAGATGCGCTCCTTAATATGAGCGGCCTGCAGCTCGATATATTTCGCGTTGTCGAAACCCTGGCGCATGTATGGCTCCCGTCCCGTTTCCATTTAATGTTCTAGGCGATTATAACGGAGCAGGCCCTCCCCAACACCCAAGCAGCCAACGGGCATCAACCAAACACGTCATCGATAAGTTGCGGTGAAATAGTTCCCGTTTAACCCCTCAAGACGGCCAAACAGGAACTATTCCACCGCAACTTCCCCTTTTGGCGCAAAGTAACCTGATCCCTTTGCACCAACAACAGAAACGTCGCAGGTTAAGCATAAGTCAGCGAGCGACGTCCAGGACGTACAAGTTGGCATGAAAAAGGCAAGGCATAGACCTTTTGGTCATGTCTTGCCTTTTGAATGACAAATTGTCGTCCTGGGCGGCGCGCAGCGTCGACTGGTTGCGCGGTTCGTAGAACCGCGCAACATGAGAGCGCCCCCTCCCGCGCACGGAACGGGAGGGGGCTAAAGGTAGGAGTCTACCGGTGGGTTGACCCCACCGGACAGACGATGACCAGGTGATCCTTTACAGGATCGTCAAGGTTTCCGTGGGGTACCCGTTGGGTACTTAGAGCAGCACGCAGGCGACGGTCAGGATGACGGCGCAGACGACGGAGAGCGCGACGATGAGCTTAAGGGCAAACTTGAGCCAGGTCGTCCACTCGATCTTGGCCAGGGCGAGACCGCCCATGATGGCACCGGAGGTCGGGGTGAACAGGTTCACGACACCGATAGCAGCGGAGAAGATCATGACCATGACCTCGGGCGAGAAGCCGAGCTTAACAGCCAGCGGTCCCATGATGGGCATGGAGACGGTAGCCATACCGGAGGTCGAGGGGATCAGGAAGGACAGGCCGAAGTAGACCAGGAAGCTCATGGGAGCGAAGATTACGCCGGACAGGCCAGCCAGGGCATTGGCGGCAGCGTCGAGGACGAAAACGTCGAGACCGGTGTTAGCCATGAGGACGGAGATGCCACGGGCGAGGGCGATGACGAGAACAACGGACATCATGTCGGCAGCGCCGGTGATGAAGGTGTTAACGATCTGCTTCTCGGACAGGCCACCGATGATACCGATAAGGACGGCCATGAGGAAGAACCAGGTGGAAGCCTCGTCGAAGTACCACTGGCCAATGGGCAGGCCGGTGATCAGGGCAGACCAGCCCTGGACGACGGCGTTACCGTCGGCGTCGTAGACAGCGCCAGCGTCGAAGAAGTTGGCGACGCCCTCGTTGAGGTCGGCCAGCGGAATGAAGCCGACGATCATGACGACGAAGGTGAAGGCGAAGGCAATCAGAACACCCTTCTGACGACCGGTGAGCTTGACCTCCTTGTGGACCTCGGAAGCAGCCTTGCCGTGAGCCTCTTCGGCGTCCTTGAGCTCCTGCATCGACAGGATGGTGGAACCCTTGTCAGCCTTGACCTTCTTGGCATAGTTCATCACGAAGAAGATGGACATAGCGGTAGTGACAATCCACAGGACGGCACCGAGGCCGATGATGATGGACTGGTTGACCTCAATGCCAACGCCGGTCAGAGCGTCGACGGCAGCGCCGACGGCGAACGGGTTAACCGTGGAGCCCAGGCAGCCGCAGCCAGCGCCGAGCAGGACGGTAGCGGCACCGACCATGGGGTCGAAGCCAGCGGCCATCATGGTAGCGGCGAGCAGGGCGTAGAAGGGAACGGTCTCCTCGCACATACCATAGGTGGTACCACCGAGGGAGAAGATGAGCATCAGCACGGGAATGAGCATAATCTCGTTGCCCTTAAGCTTCTGCACCAGAACGGCGATGCCGTTGTCCAGGGCGCCGGTCTCGGTCATCATGCCGAGGAAGCCGCCCAGGATCATAACGAAGAGGCAGACGGGCAGAGCGTCAGCGAAGCCCAGGATCGGGGCGGTGCAGAAATCGCTCAGACGGGCTGCGGTAACCGCGCCGCCGGACGTGCCGGAGACGATAACGGTAATCACTGCAACAATTGCCAGCAGAGCTAGAAGAATGGTGAACGATGAAGGCATACCGCGCTTTTTCTTAGCGGTCTCAGCCATGGTTCTCATCCCCCCTTCATAAATCATTTAACTTTCTCGCGCGAAGCGGATCTTCCGTGCCGTGCCCACCGCCCGACGTGAGATATTTACCAGACAAAGCCGCTCGGGGTGTGCAGCAATACACCCCGAGCGAGATGCTAGATGCTCTTACTTGAGCGTGGCGTACATGACAGCCTTGATGGTGTGCATGCGGTTCTCGGCCTCGTCGAAGACCTTGGAAGCGGGGCTCTCGAAGACCTCGTCGGTGACCTCCTGCTCGGTGATGCCGAACTGCTCGCACTTCTCGGCGCCAATCGTGGTGTTGGTGTCGTGGAAGCTGGGCAGGCAGTGCAGGAAGATGGCACCCGGGTTGGCCATAGCCATGACCTCGGAGGTAACGCGATACGGGGTGAGCTGAGCGATGCGCTCGGCCCAGACCTCGTCGGGCTCGCCCATGGAGACCCACACATCGGTGTAGATAACGTCGGCACCGGTGACGCCGTCCTTGACGTCAGTGGTCAGTTTGATGGTGCAGCCGTTGGCCTCGGCGATGGGCTTGCAGGCCTCGATGACGTCGTCAGCGGGCATGCACTCCTCGGGGCCGCAGGCCACGAAGTTCATGCCGAGCTTGGAGCAGACAACCATGAGGGAGCGAGCGACATTGTTCTTGCAGTCGCCCATGAAGACGAGGGTCTTGCCCTTGATGTCGTAGTTGAAGTTCTCCTGGACGGTCAGGATGTCGGCGAGCATCTGGGTGGGGTGCCACTCGGTGGTCAGGCCGTTCCACACGGGCACGCCGGACTTGGCAGCGAGCTCCTCGACGTCGTCCTGGGCAAAGCCACGGAACTCGATGCCGTCATACATGCGGCCGAGAACGCGGGCGGTGTCCTCGATGGACTCCTTCTTGCCCATCTGCGACGAACCGGGATCGAGGTAGGTGACGCCCATGCCCAGATCCATGCCGCCGACCTCGAAGGCGCAGCGGGTACGAGTGGAGGTCTTCTGGAAGAGCAGAACGATGTTCTTGCCCTCGAGATAGCGGTGCGGAACGCCAGCGCGCTTCATGTCCTTGAAGTTCTTGGAAAGCTTGAGCAAGTACTCGATCTCCTCGGTGGAGAGGTCGAGGAGCTTGAGGAAGCTACGGCCGGAGAGGTTAACACCCATGGTTCGTTTCCTTTCGAAAAAATGAATTACGTAAGTATTAGTGTTGCCCGTTTGACGGGCGAAACCGGTGCGGTTGTAGGGGGACCGCACCGGAAACGGAAAGACTTAGAGGTCCTCGCGCCAGAAGGGCATGCTCATGCAGCGCGGGCCGCCGCGGCCGCGGGAGAGCTCGGCGGAGGGCACGACGAGAAGGTCCAGGCCCTCCTTGTACAGCACGTCGTTG
>DBGDDN010000002.1:0-21010 GCA_048343195.1 Collinsella sp. | reverse complement strand
GTGTCCATCCTCGCAGTATCCGGTTCTCAAGGTGCACGCCCCGCGGCTGATCCGGTTCGACCGGGCCGCGCGGCAAGGAGATATATTGCCAGACCGGAGGGGCCCCGGGGGCGGGAATCTGGGCGTACACATTTCCTACACATCTTGGTATCCGACTAACGTTTGCCAGCCGTTACCTACCGCTCGCCGAGCATCTCTTTATATAAGGCAGTCTCATGGTTAAAGCGGATACGTCCCCCTAGCTAAAGCACAGCCAGCATCGAGCAACTCATCACGTTCTTCCACCGAGAACCCCTCGGCGTAGACGCGCACCACTGGTTCGGTCCCGCTAGGACGAACCAGCAGCCACGTGTCATCCTCGAATGCCAAACGCAAGCCATCCATATGACTAACGTTTTGCGGCACCTTGCCACAAATCGACTTGGGGTTTACGCCCGGCAGCAGGGTTCGTAACGTTTCGGCATCTTCGGCCTCAAGGCGCAAATCCCGTCGACCGTAACTCGTCTTACCAAAACTGTCCTCGAGTTGGTCGACCAGAACGCCCAAAGGCGCGTCCGTCTTAGCCATAAGCTCACACAGAATCAGACAGGCGAGGATTCCATCGCGCTCGGGCATATGCGCGGCGATGCCGATACCACCGGCTTCTTCACCGCCTATGAGGACGCCGCCCTTCTTCATCTCCGCCGCTATATATTTGAAACCGACTGGTTTGACGGTCACGCGGCAGCCAAGCGCCTCGGCAATGCGACGCACGAGCGTCGAGCATGAAAGATTGACGACGACGCGCCCCTCCAAATTACGAAATTGAACCAAGTCGCCCAAAACGAGCGCCATGATCTGATGCGGATGTATATATCTGCCGCGCTCGTCAACCGCACCGATACGGTCGGCGTCGCCGTCGGTCACCAGGCCAGCGCAAGCTCCGTCATCGATAACCGTGCGCTCGCAAGCGTCCACCCAAGGCTCAACGGGGTCGGGGCAGATATCTTCTTGGTCAGACGCCTGCCCGGCGTGAATCTCGTGCACCTCAACGCCAAGCTCGCGCAGCAAGTCGGCTAGATAACCCTGGGCTGCGCCGCCCATGGGATCGACAACCACGCGCAGGTGCGCGCCGCGGATGGCTTCGGCATCGACAAACGATGCCACCGCCTGCATATAGTCAGGAATGATATCCGCGGTGCGATATTGCCCCTCGATCCCCATTGGCTCGGGAGCCATGGTCTCTTCGAGCTCTTCGATGACATCCTGGTTGGCGGTCGAGCCGTCACCCATGCGAATCTTGAGGCACAGATAACCCTGCGGATGATGGGACCCCGTCACCATGAGCGCGCCGCACGCCTCACCGTCATAAGCCGCCGCCCACGTAAGGGCAGGGGTCGGAACAGGTCGCGAAGCGAGCACGGCGTCCAGCCCGTGCGCTGCTAGCACGCCCGCCGCAAGCTCAGCGAACTCGCTCGCCAGGGGCCGGGTGTCGAACCCTATATATACCGTTTTGCCCGGATTGGTCTTTTGCCACAACTCGCCGACGGCATCGGCGATACGGGCAACGTTATCGGCAGTGAAGTCCTCATCGACGCGAGCGCGCCAACCGTCAGTTCCAAAATGAATTATCGCGCACACGCGCAGACACCTCACAGTGTTTGGATCATGGTACGCGTGAGGTATACCCGCAACACGCACTCAGCAACCTGCCGGCACCAGCATTCACCATTTGGGCAAATGCTGCCGAGGACATGCAAGCAATAAAAAAACCGCCCCGTATGGAGCGGTTTTGCCCTTTATATATCGAGCGCCTCGGCCATCGCTGCCGTAGTGATTGCCGTGGTTCCACAGCAACTGCCCACCATTGCGGCGCCGGCATGTCTCCATTCGATGCATGCGCGCGCGAAAGCTTCGGGATTCTCGTGCCATACGGGGCCATCCTGAGTCTGGACCGGATCGCCTACGTTGGGACGCACCGTAACGGGAGTAGTCGCCGATGCAACCATCCTGGGCACCGCCGCATTCGCGGCCGCAAGCGAACAGCAATTAACACCAACCGAGTTTGCGCCGTGTTTTTCGGCGTACAAAACGGCTGCCTCGATGTTGAGGCCATCGCCCAGCAGGTCGCCTTTATCGTCAACGACAAAACTCACCAGAACAGGCATGCCGTCGGCGGCATCTCGGGCGCCGGCAAGCATGGGCTGCAGATTACGGATAGACGTCACCGTCTCGATCAGCAGACCGTCAACACCAGCATTGAGCAAGGCGTGCGCCTGTTCGCGCGCAATGCCGCGGATTTCACGATACTCGACAGAGTCCTCGGCAAACCACTCAATACCGATCGGGCCCATCGAGCCCAGCAGTAGCTGAGGGTGCGCCTGGCGGGCATCGTCGACGGCCCCGCGATTGACCTCCGCCACGGACGGCGCAATCTGGTCGTGCTTGAGGGCATAGCTCGATGCCTGAAAGGTATTGGTAATGAGCACCTGCGCGCCGGCGGCGACATACAAGCGATGGATACGAGAAACGGTCTGCGGCTCTGCCAGATTCCAAAACGCCGGTGGAATGTCGGCGGCATCGTACTCACTCAACAAAACACTGCCCATGGGGCCCTGCGCCAACAAGGTCTCGCTCGACAAGCGGCGCGTAAGTTCCTCGGCACCAAAGCGGTTGTAATAACTCGTATCCATATATATCCCGCTATTCCTCGACGCTGATTCCCTGCTTTTCGAGATAGGCGAGCCAGCGGCTCATCGTGTCCTCGGATAGCGCATGCTCCATCATGCAGGCCTCGGAATCGGCTCGCTCAAATTCGACACCGAGCTCCTGAACCAAAAACGTGCGGATGAGGCGATGACGGTACCAGATAGCCGTGCCAACCTCGCGGCCGCGATCGGTCAGGATCACCTTGCCGTAGTGCGATTGCTCGACAAGCTCGGATGCCTTGAGAGCCGAAACCGCTTTATTGACCGATGCCTTGGAGACGCCAAGGCGCTGCGCGATGTCGACCGATCGAACGCCGTTGGTTTCCCCCTCTTCGCTTTCAATGCGAACCATGCACTCCAAGTAGTCTTCGTTCGCCACCGTCAGATGTAGTTCGCGCGAGCTATTTGTCGTATCCATGATCTTCCGTCCCTTCTGCATTCAATGGCTGATTCTACCCCATCCAAGCGTCGCGGTATGCCGTGGCATACCGTGCTAGAGTTCTTGTTGCACACGACGACCAAGATTGGAGCGGTCTTTATGGAAAACACCACCACGAACCCCGATGTCCTCGAGCGCTTTTTGCGCTACGTCCAGATCAACACGCAGTCCGAGGATGCAAACTGCGACCAGGTACCCTCGAGCGCCGTTCAGTTTGACCTTGCCAACGTGCTGGCTGAAGAGCTGCGCGAGCTTGGTGCGGAAGATGCCCACGTGACCGAGCACGCCTATGTCTGCGCGCATATCCCCGCAAGTGCGGGCGCTGAGGACAAGCCCGCCCTGGGCCTGATCGCCCATCTCGACACCACCGAAGTTGCACCGGGTGCCGGCGTGAAACCGCACATCGTACACTACGAAGGCGGCGACCTGGTCTGCGGCACGGTTGACGGTAAGCCCGTTGCCATGAGTACCGCCAAGCTTCCCGCCCTGAACGATCTCGCAGGTGAGGACCTGGTCTGCAGCGATGGCACCACGCTGCTGGGCGCGGACGACAAGGCAGGCGTCGCCGAGATCATGTCGCTTGTCGCGCGTATCGCTCAGGACCCTTCTCTGCCCCATCCCGCACTCGGCATTTGCTTCTGCCCTGACGAGGAGATCGGCCACGGAGCCGAGCTGTTGGATATCGATACCTTTGGCTGCAAGTACGCCTACACGGTCGACGGCGGTCCCATCGGCGAACTGGAGTGGGAATGCTTTAACGCCGCCGAGGCGACCGTCTGCTTTGAGGGCCAGTCCATCCACCCGGGCGACGCTAAGGGCCGTATGGTCAACGCAGGCAATCTGTTCTGCGACTTCAACGCGTTGCTCCCCTACGTACAGCGCCCGGAGTATACGGAAGGCTACGAGGGCTTTTATCACCTTGAGGGTGTATCTGCGACCGTCGATCACGCCACAGCGTGCTATATCGTCCGCGACCATGACGCCGCCAAGTTCCAGCAGAAACTCGACCTTATTGATGCCGCTGCCTCGATGCTCAACCAGCGTCTGGGTGAGGAGCGCGTGACGGTCGAGATTAAGCAGCAGTATCGAAATATGGCCGAGATCGTTCGTGACTATCCCGAGCTTATTGATGTTGCCAAGGAAGCCTACCTTGCCTGCGGCGTTGAGCCCCAAGTGCTGCCAATTCGTGGCGGCACCGACGGCGCCCAGCTGTCGTTCCGCGGTCTGCCCTGCCCCAACCTTTCCACCGGCGGCTATTGCTACCACAGCGTCAACGAGTTCGTCCCGGTCAGTTCGCTCGTCAAGATGACCGACGTGCTCCAGGAGCTCGTCGCCCGCTTTGCATAGGGAACTCGAACAATCTAGGTAAGCAAAACCGCCCCGTCCTCAAAACCGAGAACGGGGCGGTTTTTGGTGCAAGGGGAGTAGTCAGCACCGCAGGTTGAGCCAACGTCAGCGAGCGACGTCCAAGGCGAACAAGTTGGCATGAAAAAGGCAGGGCATTGACCTTCTGGTCATGCCCTGCCTTTTGAATGACAAATTGTCGCCTTGGGCGGCGCGCAGCGTCGAGCCGTTACGGCGTTTGGTAAAACGCCGTAACTTAGTAGTTGGCCTCGTAGCCGTTACCGTCGCCGGTGGGCTCTTCGTAGTAGTCCGAATCGCTCGAATCGCCTGAGTCATCGGAATCGTCAGAGCTGACCGATGAAGTTGCGGTACCGTTTGCGTAGTCGTCAGACGTGTTGTTGTTCAGGTCGCCGATCGTAGAACTGGAACCGTCGGAAAGACCCATGGTGTTGGGACCCTTGGGATCCTTGCCGGCATCGACGCGCTCCATCATTTCCTTGAGCTCGTCCTCGTAGACAAAGACGTAGCTCACACCGTCAATCATGGTGCTGTCGTCGGCGTACGAGGGCAGGTTGGCCGAGTAGATACCGTCGACATCCATACCGCGCATGGCGTTGACCGTAGCCACGATATCCTGAACGCTCATATCGGTTACGAGCATATCGGACAGCGAATTAACCAGGCCAAAAATCTTCGTGGCATCGAAGTTATTGAGAATCTGGTTGGCAAGGGCGCCAAGCACCTGACGCTGGTGGCGCATGCGCGTGTAATCGCCGTCGGCATAGGTGTAGCGGCAGCGGGCATAGGTAAGGGCGGTGGCACCGTCCATATGCTGCTGGCCAGCGGTAATCTTAATATCCAGGTGCTCGGGGTCGTCAACATCATCGGTTGCGTTAATGTCGATACCGCCAACCGAATCAATCAGCGCCTGCATACCGTCGAAGCTGACCTCGGCATAGTGGGAAATCTGAACACCGCACAGCTCGTTGACCGCCTCGACCATGGCCTCGGCGCCGCCAACGGTATGGCAGGCGTTGATCTTCATGGTCTCGCCCTTGTACTCGACCTTGGTGTCGCGCGGAACGGAAATGAGCGTCGCCTGCTTTTGCGTGGGGTCGATGCGTGCCAGGATAATCGAGTCGGCACGATACGTATCCTCGCCCGGACGGCCGTCGGTGCCAAGAAGCAGCACGTAGAACGGATCCTTTGCCTCATCGGTGTCAACCAGAACCCGACGCAGATTATCGGTAATGACATTAGAATCGCCGAGCTTGCCCATAATGGTAGCAAACCACAGGCCGGCAGCGGTAGTGGCACTCAGCAGCACACCAAGCACGACAATGAGCGCGACGTGACGAATCGTGTGGCTACGACGACGTTGACGAGCGCGCTCGGAATAGCGAGCCACGTTATCGCGACTGTAGATCTTGGCCTGCGCACCAGTTGAGGGTCTTCGGGCGGTGGTATCCGCGAGGGGCTTTTTATTAAACATAGGCAACCTGTATTAGTAGATGACGGGATCGGGGACGGAAGCATGCTCGACATGCGCGCCGAGCGCCTGCAGCTTTTCGACAAACTGCTCGTAGCCGCGCTTGATGTGATGGATGGCCGAAACCTCGGTCGTCCCGTCGGCGATCAAGCCCGCTACGACGAGGGCCGCTCCGCCACGCAGATCGGGCGAGGTAACCTGTGCACCCGAGAAGCCCTTGACGCCATGAATCATGGCATGATGGCTCTCGATACGAATGTCGGCACCCATGCGCACCAGCTCAGAGGCAAACATAAAGCGATTCTCGAAGATGTTCTCGGTAATAACGGAACTGCCGTCGGCAAGGGCGGAGAGCACCATAATCTGCGCCTGCATGTCCGTCGGGAAGCCGGGGAACGGAAGCGTCTGGATGTCGACCGGCTTGATACGCTCGGCACGGTTTACATGGACGCCATCCTCGACGCGCTCGCAGTCGATACCCATGAGCTCCATCTTCTTGAGCACCATGCCCAAGTGAATGGGGCAAAAGCCCGTGACATCGACACCGCGATCGTCGGCCATCAACGCACCGGCAACGATAAAGGTACCGGCCTCGATGCGGTCGCCCACCACGCGATGGGTAACGGGATGCAGCTCTTCCACGCCCTCGATGGTCACGACGGGCGTACCCGCGCCGACAATCTTGGCGCCCATCTCGTTGAGCATGTTGGCGAGATCGACGATCTCGGGCTCGCGGGCGGCATTGTCGATAACCGTGGTGCCCTGCGCGCGCACGGATGCCATGATGAGGTTCTCGGTCGCACCGACGCTGGCGAACTCGAGCGTGACGGTGGTACCGCGCAGACCTTGGGGCGCATTAGCGTTGATGTAGCCGTGGGCGGTATCGAACTCAACGCCCAGGGCCTCAAGACCAAGAATGTGCATATCGATCTTGCGAGCACCCAGGTTGCAGCCGCCCGGCATGGCGATCTTGGCGCGATGGAAGCGACCCAGCAGGGGTCCCATCACGGCGGTGGAAGCACGCATCTTGGCAACGAGCTCGTAGGGGGCCTCCCAAGAATCGACCTGAGAGGTATCAATCTCGAGCGTGTGCTCGTCAAGGACATCGATTGTGGCGCCCATACCCTTGAGCACCTTGCCCATCACGTGGACATCGGAAATATCGGGCACGTTCTGCAGCGTCGTCTTGCCCGGCGCCAGAAGCGTTGCCGCCATGAGTTTGAGCGCGGAGTTCTTGGCGCCCGAAACGGGCACAGAGCCTCCGATGGCGTGGCCACCCTCAACGCGGATAATATCCAAGGTCTACCCTTTCAAAAAGCATGCCCGGGATGGCTGGGCCATCCCGGGCATGATGTGTTCGCAAATGGTCGAACGCTAAATCGTTTGACTATTGGGCAAGCTTGAGCTTACACCATGCGATTTCATTATAGAAGTAGGCGCGGCGTGCATCATCCTCCGACAAATTACCCAGCTTCTCTTCAAAACCTTGAATATCAGCTTTAAGCTTGTCGGCATCGACGGTCGCCAAATCGCAAGCGCGCTCGGCGAGAACGGTCACGACATCGTCCGCAACCTGGGCATAGCCGCCGGCCACGGCAAACGTGTGGTCGACAGTGCCCATGGCCTTATCGGAAACGCGAACGTAACCGCGGTCGATCGTGCAGATCTCGCTGGAGTGAGCAGGCAGAACGCCAAACTCGCCATCCGTGGACGGAATCGACACAAACGCAGCGTCGCCCTCATAGGCGCAGCTCACGGGGCACACGATGCGGATACGCATAACCTACTTCTCCCCCATCTTGCGGGCGCGCTCGCGCACGTCCTCAATCGTGGAAGCATAGCGGAAAGCCTGCTCGGGCAGGTCATCGGCCTTGCCGTCGACAATCTCGGCGAAGGAGCGGACGGTATCCTCGACGCGGACGTAGACACCGGGGTTGCCGGTGAACTTCTCGGCGACGTGGAAGGACTGCGAGAGGAACTGCTGGATCTTACGGGCACGGTTGACCGTAAGGCGCTGCTCCTCGGACAGCTCGTCCATACCCAGGATGGCGATGATGTCCTGAAGGTCGGAGTACTCCTGCAGGAGCTCCTGGACCTTGACGGCGACACGGTAGTGCTCCTCGCCGACGATCGAGGGATCGAGAGCGTCGGAGGAAGACGCGAGCGGGTCGATAGCCGGGAACAGGCCGAGCGACGAAATACTACGCGAAAGAACCGTGGTGGCATCGAGGTGCGTAAACGTCGTGGCAGGCGCCGGGTCGGTCAGGTCGTCTGCGGGGACGTAGACAGCCTGGACGGAGGTAATGGAGCCCGTCTTGGTCGAGGTAATGCGCTCCTGGAGGTCGCCCATCTCGGTTGCCAGCGTGGGCTGGTAACCAACGGCGGACGGCATACGGCCCAGCAGTGCGGAAACCTCGGAACCTGCCTGGGAGAAGCGGAAGATGTTGTCGATGAACAGCAGAACGTCCTGGCCACGATCACGGAAATACTCAGCGGTGGTAAGGCCGGCCAGACCGATGCGCAGACGCGCTCCGGGCGGCTCGTTCATCTGACCATAGACCAAGCAGGTCTTGTCGATAACGCCAGACTCGCTCATCTCGAGGAACAGGTCGGTGCCCTCGCGGGTACGCTCGCCGACGCCGGTGAACACCGAGGTGCCGCCGTGCTCCTGGGCGAGGTTGTTGATGAGCTCCTGAATCAGAACGGTCTTGCCGACGCCGGCGCCGCCGAACAGGCCTGTCTTGCCGCCACGGATGTAGGGCTCGAGCAGGTCGACGGCCTTGATGCCGGTCTCGAAGATCTCGGTCTTGGTGGTGAGCTCGTCGAAACGGGGCGCTGCATGGTGGATGGGGTAGAACTCCTCCACCTCGGGCATGGGCTTGCCGTCGACGGGCTTGCCCATGACGTTCCAAATACGGCCGAGCGTCTTGGGGCCAACGGGCATCTTCATGGGCTCACCGGTATCGGTGGCGATGAGGCCGCGCTGCAGGCCGTCGGTCGAGGACATGGCGACCGTGCGGACGACGCCGCCCGGAAGCTGGCTCTCGACCTCGAGGATCGTGCTCAGATGACCGATCGGGGTCTCGGCCTCGACCGTGAGCGCGTTGTAGATCGGGGGCACCGCACCGTCAAACTTGACGTCGACGACAGGACCGATGATTCGCACGATGCGACCATCACCGGCAGTCGTCTTCTTGGTGGCTTCCTCGACCGCAAGCTTTACGGTGTTATTAGCCATTACTGTTCCTCCAATGCTGAGGCTCCGCCGACGATCTCGTTAATCTCGGTCGTGATCGAAGCCTGGCGCACGCGACTATACGTGCGGGTAAGGGTCGAGATGATCGCGGTGGCGTTTTCCGTCGCGGAGTGCATGGCCTTGCGGCGTGCACCCTGCTCGGCAGCCGCCGAATCGATCAGGGCCTGGTAGATGACCGTCAGGATATAAGACGGCACAAGCTTGCCGAGAACATGCTCGGGAGAGGGCACGAACTCGAACGTGGACGAGATGCGCTTAGGGGCGTCGGTCTCGTTCTTACGCGGACCGTGGGCCATAGCGATCATCTCGGGGTCGAGCGGCAACAGATGCTCGACGCGAAGCTCCTGATCCACGCGGTTCTTGGCGTGGTGGTAGACAAGCTCGACACGGTCAAGCTCACCGGCACGATACGCATCGCAGATATGAGAGGAGATCATGCGGGCCTGATTGAAATCGGGCTCAGAGGAGTTGCCCTCAAAGTGCATGACGACGTTTTCGCGGTCACGGAAATACGTGGCCGGTTTGCGCCCACACGCGATGATCTCGCACTCGATGCCGTCGTTCGCCCAAGAAGCGGCGAGCTTTTCGGCCGTGCGCTCCACCGTCGTATTGAAACCGCCGGCAAGGCCGCGGTCCGAGGCAATAACGACAATCAGGCCATGCTTGACGCTCTCATGCTTCTGCAGCATGGGATCGGTGCCCGAACAGGAGGCGTCGCCGGCGACCGTCAACATGACGTCGGTCAGCGCCTCCTTATAGGGCTCGGCCTGCTTGGAGCGATCGAGAGCACGACGGATCTTGGCCGTAGAGACCATCTCCATCGTGCGCGTGATCTGCTTGGTCGTGGTAACCGAGGAGATTCGCTTCTTAATGTCGCGAAGGTTGGCCATGGGGCTTAGTTCTCCTCTGATCCAGAAACATCCGAATGGTGCTTGGCCATGAACTGCTGCTTGAAGTCGCCGATGACGCGCAAGAGCTCAGCCTTGGTGTCATCATCGATCTTCTTGGCGCGAACCTTGTCGAGCAGCGAGCCAAAGCCATTGTCCATGTACTCGATGAGCTCGGCACGGAAAGGCAGCACGTCGGCAATCTCCAGGTCATCCAGGAAGCCCTCGTTGCCAGCGAACAGCGTAACGATCTGCTCGCCAACCTCAAACGGCTTGTAGCGCGGCTGCTTAAGGAGCTCGGTCATGCGGGCACCATGGGTCAGCTGCTTCTGAGTAGCCTCGTCAAGGTCGGAGCCAAACTGCGTAAAGCCAGCGAGCTCCTGATAGGAAGCGAGGTCCAGACGGAGGTTGCCGGCGACCTGCTTCATGGCCTTGGTCTGCGCATCGCCACCGACGCGGGACACGGAAATGCCCACGTCGACTGCCGGGCGCTGGCCCTGGAAGAAGAGCTCGGACTGCAGGTAGATCTGACCATCGGTAATGGAAATGACGTTGGTCGGAATGTAGGCCGAGACGTCGCCGTCCTGGGTCTCGATGATCGGCAGAGCTGTCATGGAGCCGTAACCGTTCTTCTTGGACATCTTGACAGCACGCTCGAGCAGACGAGAGTGCAGGTAGAAGATGTCACCAGGATAGGCCTCGCGTCCGGGCGGACGATGCAGCGTCAGCGACATCTGACGGTAGGCCACAGCCTGCTTGGACAGGTCATCGTAGATGACGAGCACGTGACCGCCGGGGTTGGTCTCGCTGGCGGGCTTGCCGTCCTCGCCGTTGTACATGAAGAACTCGCCGATAGCGGCACCGGCCATAGGCGCGATGTACTGCATAGGGGCGGAATCGGCAGCGGTGGCCGAAACGATGATGGTGTAGTCGAGCGCACCGTGCTGAGCGAGGGTCTCGCGGATGTTGGCAACCGTGGAGGCCTTCTGGCCGATGGCGACATAGATGCAGACCATGCCCTTGCCGCGCTGGTTGAGGATAGCGTCGATGGCAATGGCGGTCTTACCGGTCTTACGGTCGCCGATGATGAGCTCTCGCTGACCGCGACCAATAGGCACCATGGAGTCGATGGCCAACAGGCCGGTCTGAACCGGCTCGCACACCGGGGTACGGTCGATGACGCCGGGGGCCTTGAACTCAATGGGACGACGGTGCGTGGCGACGATGTCGCCCAGGCCGTCGATGGGCTGGCCGAGCGGATTGACGACGCGGCCGAGCATGGCGCGGCTCACAGGGATATCCATAATGCGGCCAGTGGTGCGGCACTCGTCGCCTTCCTTGATGGAGTCGACGGCACCAAACAGAACGGCGCCGACCTCGTCACGGTCAAGGTTCTGGGCAAGGCCGAAGACGGTCTCACCGGTATCGGAGCTCTTGAACTCCAGAAGCTCGCCTGCCATGGCGCTCTTGAGGCCGGAGACGCGCGCGATGCCGTCGCCTACCTCGTCGACCGTTGAAACCTCATGCGTATCGACCGTCGCGGAGAGGCTCGTGAGCTGCTCCTGCAGTTTCTTGGCGATATCCTGGGCATTGAGGGTTTCGGACATTAGGCTTCACCTCCGTACGAATTAGCAGAGTTTGCGAGGGTCTCCTGCGCGATGCGCAGCTGCGTCTTGACGGTAATGTCACGACGCTCGCCGCGGGCCTCGAGCACCAGGCCGCCCACGATAGACGGGTCGACCTGCTCGATAAGGAATACTTTGCGGCCGAAGTCCTGCTCGCATTTCTTAGTGATGGTTTGACGCAGCTCGTCGTCGAGCGGGATCGCCGTGGTGACGGTCACGCCCACTACATCCTCGTCTTCCTCGGCAACATACTTAAAGGCAGCTGCCACCTTGGGAAGAAGGTCGAGCTGGTCGCGCTTGGACATGGTGTCGAGCACGGCGATGATCTCGGGGTTGGCAGAAGCCAAGCGCTCAATCATCTCGAGGTCCTCGAACACATGGTTCTCGGCCTTGGCGGCTTCCAGAAGGGAGCGCGCGTAGGTCTCGAGCACTTTGTCCTGATAGCGGCTAGTCGGCATTCAGGCTACCTGCTTCCTGGATGTAGCGCTCGATGAGCTTCTTCTGCTCGGCCTCGTTCTCGAGTGCCTCGCCCACGATCTTGGTGGCGACGGCAACGGACAGGTCGGCGATGGAGCTCGCGGCACCGGCGTAGATGGACTTGCGCTCGTCCTCGACGGTCGTATGGGCCTTGGCGATGATCTC
Source organism: Collinsella sp. (assembly GCA_048343195.1). Lineage (GTDB taxonomy): Bacteria > Actinomycetota > Coriobacteriia > Coriobacteriales > Coriobacteriaceae > Collinsella. Next base: position 8,641 of record DBGDDN010000002.1, on the reverse strand, counting down.
CTCGGCCTCCTTGTGAGCAGCCTCGATGATACGGGCGCGCTCGGACTCGGCGTCCTTACGGGCCTCGAGAACGATGTCGGCAGCCTGACGACGGGCGTCGGTGACGATCGAGTCGGACTCAGCGCGCTTGGCGATAGCCTCCTGCTTGGTCTTCTCGACCTCGTCGAGGCTCTCCTCGATCTTCTTGCCGCGCTCCTCCATGGTTTTCATGATGCCCGGCAGGGCGACCTTGGCCAGCACGATCCAGATAATCAGGAAGGCGATAAGCGCCGGGATGAACTCCGCCATCTTAGGGATGAGGATGTCCGCACCGGCGGCGCCGTCCTCGGCGAACGCGGAAACCGGCATGAGCAGCGCGGCCGCGGACGCGGAGAGTGCGATCGCGCTCTTCTGGGATGAAAGATTCATACTTGACGCTCCGTGCTATTTAACGATCAGCGCGACAACGAAGCCGATCAGAGCCAGAGCCTCGCCGAAGGCGGAGCCCATGATGAAGACGGTGAACACGCGGCCCTGGACCTCAGGCTGACGGGCCATAGCACCCGTAGCACCCAGAGCAGACAGGCCGATAGCAAGACCAGCGCCGATAACACCGAGACCGTAACCGATAACTCCCACGATTCCTCCTTTGTCGTGCGTGTCTTATTTCACGCAGGATAACCTTTTTATAACTGCCGGGCTCCATGGGTACGGGCACCGGCGGTTTAACGAATTGCCTTACCTTTAAGGCGCGAACGGAAGACTACTCCTCCTCCGCGACCTCCTCTGCCTCGGAGACATACACGGCGGTAAGGACCGTGAAGACGTAAGCCTGGATGGCGCCGACCACAAGCTCGATCGCATAGATCAGGATGAGGATGGCAAGCCAGGCCAGCGAAGGCAGGGCGCCGACGGCGTGGGCCGCGGAAACCTGCTGAAGCAGCGGCTGCATGAACATGCTCGCCATGATGGCGAACGAGCCCATGACCACGTGTCCTGCGAACATGTTGCAGAACAGACGGACGGCGAGCGTGATGAGGCGCAGGAAGGTCGAGAAAAGCTCGACGACCCACACGAGCACGTTCATCGGGAAGCTCACGCCCTGCGGGGCGAGGCTCTTGATGTAGCCGATCACGCCGTGAGCCTTGCATCCGTAGTAGATGAAGTACACGAAGGCGAAGATGGCGAGCGCGGCGGTGGAGCCGATTGCACCGGTGCCGGGCTTCATTCCCGGGATCAGGCCGATCATGTTATTGATCAGGATGAACAGGAAAAGCGAGCACAGGAACGGGAAGTGCTTCTTCCAGTTCTCACCCACGACGCCCTTGCCGATATCGTTCTCGACGTACTCGATGATGTACTCGAAACCGTTGACGAAGAAGCCCTTGGGAACCAGGGTCTGCTTCTTCTTGAACACGGCCAGGACGATCAGGAGCACGATCGTGGAGACGATCAGCCAAAACGAGTACTGCGTGATGCCGCAGCTCAGATCGCCCACGACAGGGGTGGAGCTGAACTCGCTGACCAGATGATTAATCTCATCAGGCAGCTTTTCAAAAATTTCCACGACTTACCTTTCGACCTCATGAGGATCTCGCAGCGCCTTGGCGACGCGAACCGTGCAGGCGGCCATAAAGGCCACGAAGCCGATCGCCTCGCCCAGGAGGAACATGCGAAATGCCTCTCCGAACAACACAAACACAACCAAGGTAAAGACGAGCAGGGCGATTGCCGAGACCGCCAGACTCACCATACCCTTGAGCATGTCCGCATTCTGTTTATCGTCAAGAACCGGCTTGAGCGTAAAGACAAAGGGAAGGAAGGCAATTGCGCCCGCGATGGCGCCTGCAACGATAGCGAGCAGATCGGCTATCTGAAACATTGGCGTCCTCACTTTCCTTTTTTAACGCCTCACAGAACAGTTCCCGCCAAACATTGGTGACTATTGTACGAGCCAATCGCTAAAGTACAACCGAAAAAGCATCGGTTAATACGCACCTGTTCGTTTTCTTAAGACCTTCTTTATGCCGCAGGTACGGTAATACGTTTTTCTCGAACCCTACAGGGCAAAACGTCCGTTAACAGGAGTGCGCGCGGTCGCCTTTTGTTCGACCGCGCGCACCGTTTCTTCGTATTTGCAGCCGCGGCCGTCTTAGCCCAGCGACTAGAGCGTGCCGAAGATGCGGTCGCCGGCGTCGCCGAGGCCGGGAACGATGTAGGCAGCCTCGTTGAGATGGTCGTCGATAGCGCAGGTATAGATATGCACATCTGGGTCCTTCTCGGTCAGCGACTTGAGGCCCTCGGGGGCAGCGACGATGCACAGCATGCGGATGTCCTTGACACCGCGCTCGCGCAGGTAGCTGATGGCCATCTCGGCCGAACCGCCCGTGGCGAGCATGGGGTCGACGACCAGGCAGATGCGCTGGTCGATATCCTTGGGCATCTTGCAGTAATACTCATGCGGCTCATGGGTAACCTCGTCGCGTTCCATACCGATGTGGCCTACGCGAGCGGAGGGCACCAGGTCGAGAATGCCGTCGACCATGCCAAGGCCCGCACGCAGGATGGGCACGATGGCGAGTTTCTTGCCGGCGAGCTGTTTGAACGTGGCGGTAGTGATGGGGGTCTCGACTTCGACGTCTTCCATAGGCAGGTCGCGCATGGCCTCGTAGCCGTCAAAAAGCGCGAGTTCGCGCACGAGCTGGCGGAACTGGTTGGTGCCGGTGTTTTTGTCGCGCAGGATCGACAGCTTGTGCTGGACGAGCGGATGATCGACAAGCGTCACACGGGACGCATCGTAGGTGACGGTCATGGGTTGATTGCCCCTTTCGTTGCGGCCGCAAAACGGCCTTGCTGACAAGGCGCGCAGCAATGTTGCCGCCGCACGCCATGCATAAGTTTAGCGGTTTGTTGTATCGAGCAGCCCATCGCAGCCCTACTGTGCGGTACTGAGCGAGCGCTTGACTGCATCACGCCAGCCCGCAAGGTTTTGCTCGCGACGCTCGGCGGACATATGGGGAAGGAAGGTCCTAACGATCTGGGCATTTTGCTCCAGCTCTTCAAGGTCTTCCCAATAGCCGACGGCAAGACCCGCCAAGTACGCGGCACCGATTGCCGTGGTCTCCACCGTCTCGCATTGCAGCACGGGGATATCCAGCAGGTCGGCCTGGAATTGCATGATGAACTCGTTGCGTGAGGCGCCGCCATCGACGGACAGGCGCTCAATCGAAAGTCCCACGTCCTGCTCCATGGCGCGCAGCACGTCATAACTCTGGTAGGCCATGGACTCGCAGGCCGCACGCACAATGGTCGCGCGACTCGAGGCACCGGTCAGGCCGCACACGATACCGCGGGCATGCGGATCCCACCAGGGAGCGCCCAAACCCGCAAAGGCGGGAACGAAGTAGCAGCCCTCGTTGTCGTTGATTGAAACGGCGAGTTGCGCGGACTCGCTCACACTCGAGATGATGCCCATGTTGTTGCGCAGCCAGTTCATGGTTGAGCCGGCGGCAAAGATAGAACCCTCGAGCGCATAGCTGATCTTGCCGTCCGCGGCGATACCGATCGTGGAGACCAGACCGTTCTTGGATTCGACGACCTCGTCGCCGGTGTTCATGAGCATAAAGCAACCCGTGCCATAGGTGTTTTTGGTCTGGCCGGGATGGAAGCAGCAGTGGCCGAACAGCGACGCCTGCTGATCGCCCGCCACGCCCATGATGGGCGGCATGTTGGTCATGATGTCGCTCGCGACGCGGCCGTAGTCGCCCGAGCTCCAACGAACCTCGGGCATCATGGAACGTGGAACGTCAAAGAGCGCCAGCAGGTCGTCGTCCCAATCGAGCGTATGGATATTAAAGAGCGCCGTGCGGCTGGCATTGGTGTAGTCGGTGGCAAAGACCTGACTGCCGGTGAGGTTGTAGATGAGCCAGGTGTCGATGGTGCCGAACATGAGGTCGCCCGCCGCCGCGCTCTCACGCGCACCGTCGACGTTGTCGAGGATCCACTGCACCTTGGAAGCCGAGAAATACGGATCGAGCGTGAGTCCCGTGCGGGAGCGCACCAGCTCCTCGCAACCCTGTTCAACCAACGCGTCGATCGCCGGCGCGGTACGACGGCACTGCCATACGATGGCGTTATAGATGGGCTGGCCGCTCACGCGGTCCCAGACCACCGTGGTCTCGCGCTGGTTGGAGATGCCGATGGCGGCGATGCGGTCAGAATGGATGCCGCTCTTAAACTGAACCTCCATCATGACGGCAATCTGGCTGGCAAGGACCGTCATGGGGTCTTGCTCTACCCAACCGGGACGCGGAAAACTCGTTTTGACGCTGCGACGTGCCTGCGCGACGATGCATCCATACTCGTCGACGATGGTCGCAAGTACCGAGGTGGTGCCGCAGTCGAGCGCCATGATGTAGGAACCGCCAAAGTTAAACGAGGCATCTTCCATGCCCAGGCTGCCCAGATTCAACGACATCGCTTACACCTTTCTATTGCATCGGGTCGGACAGGACCCGTTCGATCTCTGATGCGGGAAGTGCGCCTTGGCGCAGGATCTGGAGCCCGCCGCGCTGGAACGACACGATGGTCGAGGCGTCGCGACACGGGGTCTCACCGGCATCGACGGCAACATCGACCCCCTCCAGGATGCGACCCTCGACGGCGGCAAAGCTTGCCGGCGAGGGCGCGCCGTGCGTGTTGGCGCTCGTGCAGGCAAGGGGACTGCCGCAGGCGCGAATGAGCGCTTGGACCACGGGAGAGGCCGAAGCGCGCAGGGCCACGGTGTCGTCGGCAGCGCGCATAAAGGTCGGCACGCAGGGGGCTGCCTTAATCACGATAGTCAGGGCTCCCGGCCAGCATCGTCGCGCGAGCACACGAGCCTCTTCGGGGATGTCCACGCCATAGCAGTCGAGCGCTTCGACGCCATCGACCAGCCAAGCAACGGTTTGTGTGAGTTCACGTTGCTTGAGAGTGAAGATACGTCGATAGCCGGTGCCAAGCGCAGGGACTGCGGCACCGTTGACGGCAGCCTGCGGATCGCGCGGCCACGATGGGAATTCGCTTGTATCTTGGGGCACGGCGTCCGAGAAGGCGTTGACTGCCACGGCGACACCGTAGACGGTCTCGGTCGGGATCAAGGCCAGGCCGCCGCAGCCGAGCACCTCGGCCGTGCGCTCGACGGCAAGCCGATGCGGCTCGCGCGTTCCCTCGTATACCCGATAGACCGTCTGCATGTGTATGCCAGCCCCTTACGCTCTGGTGCAAGTTTGTTTACTGTGGGGCATTCTCGCACGAAACGTTCAACCTATTTGCCCAGAGCGCATGTTGGTTTGGTGAGCGGCTCTAGTAGTCGGTGAAAGTGAGGGGGTTAATTGAAGATTTTTAGCGCGCAAGCGTAACGGTACGATCGGGAAACTCGATGCTTGCAACCAGTTTTCCGCCGAGGCTCTCTGCGTACCTGCTCAGCGTGTCGAGCCTCATCGAACCCAACTCCCCACGCTCGAGCTCGGATACACGTTTTTGAGAAACGCCCATCGACTGGGCGACCGACGCCTGTGTTAGATCTTTTAACCTGCGAATCTGAGCAAGCTTATAGGCTTCGATACGATCGCGAGTCCTCTCCTGCTCGGCGGTAATGGAGTCGCGTGTTATCCCGCGAGATTCCATATACTCATGCAGTTCCATCTCGATCGAGCCTCCTTACGTGGCGACGGTATATTTGCTCGGCCCTTGGAATGTTGATCGCATACCAACCGTTCCATTTTGCCCTTGACGATCCCGCTCGCGACTTATCACCCGCCAATAGCAATACCGCCTGGCGCTTGGGGTCAAAGGCGAAGAGGATGCGAATCACCTGCCCACCACACGACGTCACTCTCAGCTCCTTTAAATGATGAAGCTTCGAGCCCTTTACGCGGTCAACCAGCGGACGACCAAGGCTGGGACCTTCCTTCTCGAGCACCAAAAGGTCTGCATAAATCTGCTTCAGCGTAGCTTCATCCTGCTCATCAAGCCAAGGTTCAATGTAATCAAGCACGATACGGTACCGATGCAGCTGATTTGACATACCTTTCTCCTTCTATAGTAGAAGTTTTACGGTATATTGCAAGAGCGGAAATAGGCTCGAAGGGTCTTTTTTGCAGAAGTGAAGCCCGAGATCAGTAGGCAACGAGGGGTTATTGGACTGCGACGAACTTCTTTGGCCTGCCGGCATGGCGTTCCTGAGCGGCGTAACGCTCGATGCTGTCGATCGTAATCATCCGACGGCCGTCGACAAGCTCAACATCGAGTTTGCCGGCTTTGACCAGCGCAGTGATTCGCGGTGCGGAAACCCTGAGGTCCGCCGCCGCGTCCTTAAACGTTCGACACGCCGCTTCCCGAGCGTCCTCGTGGTCGATTTCGACTGAAAGGGCCACGACCTCGGCCGAACGCTCGTACCCAGCCGGAGCCCGACCATTGTTAAGATCGTCGGCCAAAAACGCCATCAGCGCCTCGATGGCATGAGCTATTGCTTCTTCGCGCGTATCGCCATCGGCAAAGGCCCCGGGGACCTGCGGGAAGCTGGCACAGTAACCGTCGTCTTCTTTTATGAGAACGCAGTCATAGGTAAATCGTTGTTTCATTATGACCCCCTCGGCTACCAGCTACCAACCGAGATAATTATAAATTGCTTTATAATTAGAAATGAATCAGTTAATAAATATTACTGACGCTGTTTGGGCTCCGTGACGATGGCTCGGACGATTCGGGGGCGATCGGTAAGATCGCGGACGATGCGCACGTCCGAAAGGCCCGCCTGGCGACAGAGCTCGGCTGCGGCATCGAGGGCGCCCTCGTAGAGCTCGCAGGCAAAGAGGCCGCCGGCGCACAACATGTAGGGGGCCGCGTTGAGCAGGCGGCGGAAGATATCCAGGCCGTCGGCACCGCCCTCGAGCGCCAGGTCGGGCTCAAAGTCCTTGACCTCGTGCGGCAGCGAGCGCATGACATCGGTGGGGATGTAGGGCGGATTGGAGACGAGCACGTCAAAGGTACCCCACTCTTCGCGAGGAACAGAGCTCACCAGGTTGGTGAGGCTGAAGGCGACCTCGTCGGACGTGAGGCCAAGGGCGTCGCGGTTTTTGGTTGCCAGGTCGATGGCGCGCGGCTCGATATCGGTAGCGGTGCAGGTGACGTGGCCGCGGCGCTCCCAGGCAAGCGAGAGCGAGATACAGCCCGTGCCGCAGCCGACCTCGAGGACGCGGGCGACGCGGGGCTCGGCGGGAGCGGGCTCGGTGGCCTCGGCGGCGTTCTGCGCGGAGGTCGTCTCCTGGTCGTCGCCTTCGATGGCAATGCCGTATTCGTCGAGCTCGGGCTCGGGGGCTTCCATGGCCTCGGCTTCTGCTGCTTCGCTTTCTGCTGCCCGCGCGGCGGCTTCCTCGGCCTCGCGATCGGCCAGCTCCTCGGCATAGGCGCGGCTGCCAAGTACGTCGCTGCCCAGCGCCGCCTCGTCGGCAGCCGTGAGGTTGGCGGCACGGCGCTCGGCAGTCGCGCGTTCATCGGCCAGTGCTGCCTCGGCCTTGCGGGCCTGCTCGACTTCATCGTTCCAGGGCAACTCCACGCGCTGACGGGCGGCGGCCTCGGGGCTCAGCACCTCGGCATCCAGATAGTTCAGAACTTCCTCGACGAGCATCTCGGTCTCGGGGCGCGGGATGAGCACGCCGGGGGCGCACGCTACGTCGATCATGCGGAACTGCGTGCTACCCGTGATGTACTGCAGCGGTTCGCCCTTGGCGCGGCGGACGACAGCCGCATGCATGGTCTCGAGCTGGGCCGCGTCGAGCGTCTCGTCCATGCGCATATACAAGTCGATGCGCGCCAGGCCCGTAGCCGCGCACAGCAGCCACTCGGCAGAAAGACGGGGATGCTCCTCGCCGCGCTCGGCCAGGTACTCCTTGGTCCACTCGAGACAACGCTTGATGGTCCAGATCTCGTTTGCCATGGGGTCCTCCCCTCTTGAGCGCCAGGCGGCGCGTGAATGTCGGAGCAGATTGTACGCGAGGGTGGCACGCGGTAAGGGACGATTGGAAGCGATTATCGAGAATCAGCCCAGATTTTTGCTCGCGGCGCAATCGAAGTGCTCATTTGTCGACGTCTAGATTTGCATCCGTCAAGCTTTTGGCAAGGTGGCCCCAAAACTGACCAATATCCAACCAAACACTTGCCAAATCACTTGACGCACGACGCGTCAAAAAATGGCTCGCGACTTCTTGGACGATTTTTTGAGCATTATTTTGGTAATCGACCGACGCTTTAAGCAGGTAAATGGCCCATAGACTACCAAGTCAACCTAAATAAACCCACATAGCAATTTACCAAAATGATCCGTTTTCCTCCGTCCCCTACGGATCAGAATGACTACCACTAACTGCCGCATCCGGAGCAAGACAACGCCGTAGGTAGAGGACGGACAGACACTATGACCCAATCCGAGGGCACGGAAACGACAGGAGCCCCCGCTCGTGACCGCGGGTCGGGGCTGCGACAATGTTGTTGAAGTGCCAGATGCGCAGCCGCGCCGCAACGAGGTTGGGAGGCTCCCGTGCCTAGATATTCTACCGCCTTCGGAATGGACGTACACCTCAGGTCCACCACCGTCTGCGCGCTCGACGCGGAGACGGGCGAG
>DBGDDN010000001.1:0-67708 GCA_048343195.1 Collinsella sp. | reverse complement strand
GCGCGCCAGGGAGATAGTGGACGAGATAGTCGAGAAGCGCGGCCTCAAGAAGGAGTAACATCGGGACTTGCAGCGACGGACCTCAGGACACTCTTACACCACGTCTGCGCGCGCGACCTCTATTCGCCTTCAAATTAATCAAAACGCCCGTTAGCAGGCTTCTGCCTGCCAACGTTAATGAGCATATTTATCACTTTGTCTATTATCTCGCTAGACAGATATGTTACTAGGTTAGCAACAGTACTCATATTTGGCATTTTTTGCCCACGGGGTGTTTCCTGGGGAACCGACAATAGCCTTAGTGTCCCGCGCGACGCCACTCGCTCCCGGCATCCGCCGACGTCTCCCCAGATAAAGCCTGCCAAAATAAACCTGTCCCTTTTTGGTGTCCCTTTTTGGCAGGTTTCGGGGTGACAAGGGCTTGCACTTTAGCGTGCGACAGCGGATAATTCCGGACACTCGACAATACGCTTATTGCTCTTTCTATAGATTGAGGAGGCCCCTATGGCCATGGAATTCAAACGCAAGTTGCCGATCCCCATGGAGATCCGCGAGGAAATGCCGCTTTCTGCCGAGCTTACCGCCAAAAAGCAGGCATTTGACGCCGAGGTCGCCAAAGTCTTTACCGGCGAGGACGCACGCAAGGTGCTCATCATCGGCCCGTGCTCTGCCGACCGCGAGGATTCGGTGCTTGAGTACATGAACCGACTGGCTAAAACCGCCGAGGAGGTCAAGGACAAGCTCATCATCATTCCGCGCGTCTACACCAACAAGCCGCGCACCAAGGGCACCGGCTACAAGGGCCTGCTGCACAACCCCAACCCCGAGGCTCCCGACGACCTGCTTGAGGGCGTCAAGGCCATCCGCCATATGCACCTGCGCGTTATTGAGGAAACGGGCTTCTTCACCGCCGACGAGATGCTCTATCCGTCCAATTACCAGTACCTCGTTGACCTGCTGAGCTATGTTGCCGTGGGCGCACGCTCGGTCGAGAACCAGGAGCATCGCCTGGTATCGAGCGGCATTTCGGTACCCGTCGGCATGAAGAATCCCACTGCCGGCTCTACCACCGTTATGCTCAACTCCATTTACGCCGCGCAGGCGCACCAGAGCTTCATCTTCCGCAACTGGGAGGTCGAGTGCGACGGCAATCCGCTCGCACACGCCGTCATGCGTGGCTACATCGGTCTCGATGGCCGCACCTACCCCAATTACCACTACGAGCACCTGGAACGCCTGGCCGAGCGCTATACCGAGCACGCCGGCTATGCCAATCCGGCAGCGGTCATCGACTGCAACCACGACAACTCGGGTAAGCGTCCGCTTGAGCAGTATCGCATTTGCAAGGAGGTGCTCGACAGCTGCCGCCGCAACGAGTCCATCTCCAAGCTGGTCAAGGGCTTTATGATCGAATCCTACCTGGAGGACGGCAACCAGCCGGTCGACGGCGGCGTCTTTGGCAAGTCGATCACCGATCCGTGCCTGGGCTGGGAAAAGACCGACTACCTCATCCACGAGATCGCGGAGCGGGTGTAGGTTACGGCGTTTTACCAAACGCCGTAACCGGCCGACGCTGCGCTGGTCGCATTTGGACAATCTGCCTTTCAGCTTCGACGGCATGACCAAAAGGTCAATGCCGCCTCGCTTCAAGGCACCTTGCTCGCTCTGGCGGGCTTTCGCTGACTTTTGCTCTACCTGCGGTGTTGGCGGGGCAGCTAATTTAGAATGGGGCTCTTTTAGCTGCCCGCAAAGTAGTCATTGGGGACGTTCTTGTTTGACTAGTCGTTTAAGAACGTCCCCAACGACTACCCGGGGGAGTTGCCTTACCTCGTGGCGGTCTTCTAGCAGAAAAACCGAGTGAGTAGGCTTTTTGCAGGAGGCCAAGCATGCCCCAAAACGCCACAGCTCTGACCTGCAGTTTTATAGATCATTTGTCGCGATGTGCTCGGCAAGTTCAAAAAAGTCTACTCACTTGCATCCGAAACGCACCAGATAGGCAAAAATAACCGCCGCAAGAGGTCCCCAGCCCCTTCGCGGCGGTTATACGCCTCTGGTTTTGCGACCGTTTTGCCCGCTTGTTATTCGCTGTAGCGGGTAGCGATGGCAGCTTGTACCATGCCGGCGCTCATGAGGTAGGTCACCAGGAAGTAGCCACCGTATGCTGCCAGGAAGATTGCGCAGGTGAGGCCCACGGTGCCGCCGATGCTCATATTTCCGAAAATGCTCACCAGCTCGATGATCACCTTAAGTGCCACAAAGGAGTGTGCCAGGCCCACTGCCAGCGGGAACAGGAAGAATACCGCTTGCTGCGCCATCACCGAATGGCGAATCTGGCGGTCGTCGCAGCCGATCTGTGCCAGCACACGATAGCTGCGGCTGCCGTCGGCCACGTTGGAGAGTTGCTGGATCGACAGAATCGCCGCGCACGCAACGACCAGTACAAAGCCAATGTAGATGGCCAGATAGCTAATCATGCCGTTCATTTGCGCTGCTTGCGTGTACATCTCGGAGCGTGTGATGAAGATTCCCCATGACCCTGGCTCCTTGCCGTCAACGAGCAGATTGTCGAGCAAAGTGTATTTAATGCTCTCGTCTGCCTCGGTCGTATCCATCCCCTGTTTGTAATTAACGAGCAGGCTACTGGAATACGGCTGCAGATTAAGTTGGGACAACAGCTCGTCGGCAACGACGACGGTACCCGGGTTACTGCCCATCGCCGAGTTGGCGATGGCCGCCGTGTCCTTGTCCGACTTATCGGTTGCGGGCTTGAGCTCATGCCCGCCCAAGGTGAGGGTATGGCCGCCGGCCATGTACTTGGTGTACAGGTCGCCCAGCTCACCGCCCATATCACACGTAAGCAGGTACTGGTCGCGGCCAATGCTCACCGGCTCCTCGCCCATCATCTGGCGCAGTTTGTTGTACTGGCTCGCCGGCGTCACATACAGACCCATCGCATCGGGGTTGCTTCCCTCGAGCGCCTTGGGAAGCTTTTCGCCCATGGCCTTGCACATCTCACCCGCCACCACCGAGGGGCCCGAGCCGCCAAGCGGATAACTCAGATACGAATCGATCTGCACATGCTCACCGGCAACATCGGCGATATTGACCTTCTTGCCGGTCTCGTCGTTGTTGTCCGCCGACTTGCCCTTAATACCGTCTGCAACGTTATCGGGATCTTTACGATCGCCATGCCATGCAGCGTACAAATCGACCGTTGCATCGGCCAGCACCATGCGATCGGCCTCAGACGGATTGACATACTCCTTGTAGTAGTCGAGCGTTTCGGGCGTGTAATAGACATACGTCTGAGACACGTCAACAGGGTTATAGCGCTCCAGATTCTCGTTCATCACGTTGGCAATCGACATACCGCAGGTCACCGAGGTAATGGCCAAAAACAGAATCATCGCGATGACGCCCATCGAAAAGCACACCGTATTGACCTTGGCCGAAAGCTGACGCACGGTAAACATATTGAGGCCGCGCCAATACACGCTGCGCAGGCTCTGCAGCAGCTTGATAAGCATGCCCGAGAGTCCCCAGAACAGCGCAAAGGTGCCCACGGTAACCATAGCGGTCGTAATGCCAAACTGGCTCATGGCCTCTTGCAGCTTGCTGTCCGTCGCGGTTAGCGGGAACCCATCACGTAGCAGACGGTAATAGGCCACGCCCACAAGCACCACGCCCACGGCAAAGATGGCAATCGCGATCCAGGGGTTGCGTGTCTTGATGCTCTCGTTGCGACGCTCGGCACCCATAAGCTCAATGAGCTTAGTGCGACGAACGGCGCGCAGGTTCAGCAGTAACGTGAGTACGAACATCACGAGCATGCAGGCAAGGGTCAGGTTGAACGCGTGCACCGAGAAAAAGAAGTGGAAATTGGCGATCTGTGTCTTAAAGAGCGAGGCCGTAAAGAATGTCATGAGCTGGGAGAGTCCCACACCCAGCACAATGCCGACGACAAAGGCCACGACCGAGACGATCACGGTCTCGAGCGCCATGATCGTGGCGACGCGCCCGCGCCCCATGCCGAGCACCTGGTACAGGCCAAACTCCTTTTTGCGGCGTTTCATGATGAAGTTATTGGCATACACCATCAAAAAGGCCATGACACCGGCCAAAAAGTACGTCAGGTAACCGAGCATGCTGCCCATAACCTGCGCCAAGCCCTCTTCATCGATTCCGGCGATGTCGACCTGCATCGAAATGGTGTTAAAGGCATAGAAGACCGTGACGCCCAGGGTGAGCGTCAAAAGGTAGACGAGGTAGTCGCGGCCGGCGCGGCGGACGTTGCCCCAAGCGAGTTTACAGAGCATCGGAGCCCTCACCGCCCATCATGGCAACGACCTCCATAATGCGGTCGAAGAACTCTCGGCGGTCGGTGTCGCCGCGGCGCAACTCGGTGAAGATCTTGCCGTCGCGAATAAACAGTACACGGCTCGTGTAGCTGGCGGCAAAACTGTCGTGCGTAACCATGAGCACGGTGGCGCGCAGGCGGCGGTTGAGGGCCTCTAGGCTCTCGAGCAGCAGGCGGGCGCTTTTGGAGTCGAGGGCGCCGGTGGGCTCGTCGGCCATAATCATAGTGGGATCGGTGACGAGCGCGCGAGCCGCGGCAACGCGCTGCTGCTGACCGCCGGACATCTGGTAGGGATACTTGTCGAGCACCTGACTGATAGACAGACGCGCGGCCACATCCTGCACGCGGGTCGAGATTTCGGCCGAGTTTGTGCGCGCGATGGTGAGCGGCAGGGCGATGTTCTCGCGTGCCGTGAGCGTATCGAGCAGGTTGGAATCCTGGAAGATAAAGCCGAGCTCCTCGCGGCGGAACTGCGAGAGCTTGGCCTGCTTCATGCGCGTAACGTCCTGCCCGTTGATTCGGATGGTGCCGCTCGTGGCGCTATCGATGGTCGAGACGCAGTTGAGCAACGTCGACTTGCCCGAGCCCGAGGCGCCCATAATGCCAACAAATTCGCCGCGGTTGACAGTAAAGCTGACGTCGTTGAGCGCGCGGGTCACGTTGCCCAGCGCTCCATATACCTTTTCGAGATGCGCGACCTCCAGTACCGGGGCCGCCATGTGCGTGGTTTGCATACCGAGTCCTTTCTTGCGATTAGTCTACGGCATCTATAGTCGCAAGAAGACGAGTCGGCTACCATCGATATGGCTTACGCTTGCCTTACCGTTGTGTAAGGTACGGGTAGCTACCCTGCCACGTGTTGATATTGAGAGAGGACTCCTGTTGAAGACTGTTCATGTTGCCGCTGGGATCATTCGCAAGGAAGGATCTGACGAGCTGCTTGCCGTGCAGCGCGGCTATGGCGACATGCTGGGACTTTGGGAGTTCCCCGGTGGCAAGCTCATGCGCGGCGAGACGCCCGAGGACGCCGTACGCCGCGAGCTCATGGAAGAGCTGCAGGTAAAAGTCACCAACCTGCGCGATTTCTATACCGTTGAGTATGACTACCCCGATTTCCATCTCTCCATGGAGTGCTACTACTGCTCGCTCGCCGATGAATCCGATGAACCCCAGAAGCACGACCGACAGCTCGATATCCGCTGGATTCCGCGCGCCTCGCTTGCCACGGTGGAATGGATGCCCGCCGACAAGGGGCTTATCGATGCCCTGATTGAGCTGAAGGAAGACCGACTCGAGACAAGCTCCGCCGATGACGCCGTGCCCAACACAGCCGACAAACCCGCCACCAAACCCAAGCGCGCACCTAAGCGCCGCAGCAAGAAGCGTCCCAAGCCCGGTCTGCTCGACGGCATCGATACCTCGGACCTCTCCGCTGACGAGCGCGAACTGGTCCGCCGTCGCGCCGCCATCAAAAAGTCCATGAAGGGCAACAAGCGCGCCAATACCAAGCCAGAGCTGCTCGTTCGCCAGCGCCTGCGCGCAGCGGGCCTCACCGGCTATCGCCTGGAATGGAAGGTTCCCGGCAAGCCCGACATCGCCTTTCCTGGCCGCAAGATCGCCATCTTCGTCAACGGCTGCTTTTGGCACCGCTGCCCCAAGTGCAACCCTAGCCAGCCCAAGCGCAACGTTGAGTTTTGGGAGGCAAAGTTCCGTCGCAACGTCGAGCGCGACCGCGCTGCCGTGGCAGCACTCACTCAAATGGGCTGGACACCCATAACCATCTGGGAATGCGAACTCAAAAAGGACCGCATCGACGCCACCATGGAAAAGGTCATCGAACAGGTGCGGGCCGCAGAGCCGCAGCGCTAGGAACGAGCCGTCCACACGCCCCACACAGGCGAACCACACCCGCGCCACAAACCTTAGAAAGCCCTTAAGCTCAAAACCTTTCAAGAGTGTTACTCGATAGCCTTGAGCTGCGGTTTCATGGTTACATCAAACCTGATTAAGCCTTTCTTTAGCGCTTCTTTGCAACAGCCGCGGCATAATACTGCCAACGCACGGGACCTAGCAGCAAACCCCGTGCGCAACCTTTTGGTGGACATCGAGGAGGCCGCATAAGCATGCATTCTTCCAATGACGCAACACAGCAGCCATCCCTAAATCATGCAAACCTTTTCTCCTTCCCCCCGACACAGAGAAACAGTCTCCTCGACTCCCCCGCCACAAAAGCCAAACGCTCAACCGACCAGGAACTCAACCTGCGAGCATCCTTCGAAAAGCTCCAAGCATCTCTAGACAAGGCGTTCCCCGAACAGGCAAGAGCAATCTAAGCCCATCGCGCTTTATACTGATGCCATGCGAAACATGGATCACATAGAATTGCACCGCGGAGGACGCGAGGAAGCGTTTCCCGAGACCGCCGAAGACTGGCCCTATATTGCCGAACGCGCAGAATTCGCTCGCTATCCGGGCAATTCCGTCCCCTGGCACTGGCATTCCGAAGTCGAGCTTTTCTACATGGAGCAGGGAGCGATTGACTATCGAACGCGCGCGGCTCATGAACACGTGCGCTTTGAGGAAGGGTCCGCCGGCTTTATCAACGGCGGCGTTTTGCACAGCACGCTGCAATCACCCAATTCGGCACCGGCCATTCAAATGTTGCATATCTTTCAGCCGTCGATGCTCGGCGATCCCGCGGGACGCCTTCAAAAGCGCTATATCAATCCTTTGCTGCAATGTCGAGGCGTCGATGTGCTCAAATGGTCGCCCACCAACCCCGACGATATGCCCTTTATCGATTTGCTAAAGAGTTCCTTTAACCACGACCTTCAACGGCCGCAGAACGAGATGGCGCTTCGGAATAGCTTGTCAGAGCTCTGGATTCAGATTTACGCCAAGGCCGAACCGCTCTTTTCCTCCGACAACGCCTCTTGGATGACCAGCCGCGACGTACAGTTCAAGGCAATCCTGGACTTTATCCGCGCAAACTATGCAGCCGCTGTAGATGTGCCCCAGATAGCATCTGCAGCCGGCGTAAGCGAAAGAGAGTGTTACCGCATTATCGAAGCTTGCGCAGGAACGACCCCGGCGGCATATCTGCGCGCATACCGCGTAAACCGTGCTTGCGAACTTTTGGCACACACCACGCGAACGGTCCAGACAGTCGCGCGCCAATGCGGCTTTGCGACAGCAAGCCATCTTGGCCAGGTATTTAAAGAACAAATGGGATGCACTCCTTCGAGCTATCGAGCAGCGAGGCAGAATCTCGATAGTACCAGGCAGAAATCCCGCTAGCCCTTCTTCTGTCACTGCATCAAACTTGCAGGCAAACAACGGATAGGAGCTACTATATGAAGTACTTTGACTATATCGTGTTTGACGTTGATGGGACATTGGCAGATACAGAAGAAAGCGTGCTGTCATCGCTTGGCCAGATTGTCCAAGAAGAAACCGGCAAAACGCTCCCCCGACACGAGCTTGAATTTGCCCTCGGCATACCCGGCAAGGATGCCCTTGAGAAACTTGGGATCTACTCACAGGCAACGCTGGATCGCTGGTGCCAAGTTGCCGCCAGCTTTAAAAGCACCATCAGCGTGTTTCCCGGCTTGCACGAAGTTATCGCAACACTCTCCGACAACGGCTGCAAACTTGGCATCGTCTCCTCACGTACGCGCGACGAATACACAGACGAAATTGCACCCCTTGGCTTCGATAAGTTTTTTGAACACATCATCCTTGCCGAAGACACAACCGAGCACAAGCCTTCGCCCGCACCCATGCTCGAATATCTCCGACGTACGGGCGCGAATCCTGGCAACGTCGTCTACGTTGGCGACACCGTCTACGACGAACAATGCGCAACTTCAGCAGGGGTCAGTTTTGCCAGAGCAGCATGGGGATCACACCAAGACATCCCAAACGCCACCTACAACCTCAAAACCCCCAACGACCTGCTAACCCTAACAACCAAGTAACCCTCCCATCCCAAATTCGCAGTCCTAACGCCACAAGGGCGACGACCTCGAGAAGGTCAACTTGGGAGGGACGAGGGCTTAGTTCCCCAATCTTTCCACAGGGGGCAAAAAGCCTCGCCGCACGAAGTGCGCAGCGAGGCTTTTTGCATGCCCGAGGACGATTGGGGAACTAAGCCCTCATCCCTCCCCGGGATATGTAGCGAGTCGGAGTACCCTTGCTGTTACTCTGCTTTGCCCACAGAGTTGAGGTTGGTCATGCGGATCTTAACCAGCTCGGTGATCTCACGCATGCCCTCCTTGGCCGGCTTCTTGGGGTCGAAGCAGGCGGGGTTCTCGGCCATGTAGGCCATGAAGCCCTTGGTGTAGGCCTGACGCAGCTCGGTGGCATAGTTGACCTTGCAGATGCCGTTCTTCACGGCCTCGGCGACCTGCTCATCGGGCACACCGGAGGTACCGTGCAGAACCAGCGGCACGTCGACGGCGTCGCGGATGGCCTTGACCACGGACTGCTCGATGTGCGGATCGCTCGTGTACACACCGTGGCTGGTGCCAACGCCAATAGCGAGGGAGGTGCAGCCGGTGCGCTCGACGAACTCCTTGGCCTCGGCAGGATCGGTGTAGGGGCTCTCGCCCTCAACCGCGGGACCGTCGTCCTCCTTGCCGCCAACCTTACCGAGCTCGGCCTCGACGGGCACGCCCATGGCGCGGCCAGCGTCGGCGACGGACTTGGTCAGGGCGATGTTGTCCTCGAAGGACTCGTGCGAACCGTCAATCATGACAGAGGTGTAGCCCGTGCGGAAAGCCTGCATGCAGCGGTCATAGCCATCGCCGTGATCGAGGTGCAGAGCGACGGGCACGGAAGCGCGCTCGGCGGCAGCCTTGACCATGCCGTAGAAGTAGTCCAGACCGGCGGTCTTGATGGTGCCCGGGGTGGTCTGCATGATGACGGGGGACTTGGTCTCCTCGGCAGCGGCCAGAACGGCCATAACAAACTCGAGGTTCTCGACGTTGAACGCGCCAACAGCGTAGTGGCCGGCCTGAGCGTCCTTGAGCATCTTTTCGGTGGTAACAAGTGCCATGAGCGTTTGCTCCTCTCCCTCGCCCGCATCTGGACATCGGGCGTAGTTGTTCACAAGGCGTTTTACCTTGCGTTTTGCTGCGCTCATTGTATGAAATTCAGCGGCTTTACACGCGCGAGATATTGAGCCCATGCAGGTCAATACAGTCGTTTTTGAAAAGTAAACGGAAGGAATTTGGGCCGAGTGGACATGTTCGATATTGAATTTTGAGCGTTCAGCGTCTTTCTTTTATAGAAAAGATAAGTAATCGAAAGGTGTTTTCTTACTCAAAAAGAAGATGAACGAAAATAGAGTCAACACAATTCCTGCAAATTTCAGACGATGATGGAGCAACTATGGCCCACGCAACAACCCGAGCTTTCGCCGATGAGCGTCGTTCCGCCATCATGGAGATGCTCGAGCATAACGCCTCGGTGCAGGTGGCAGAAATCGCCCAGACCTTTGGCGTGTCCTCCGTTACCGCCCGTGCCGACCTAGACGCGCTCGCCGAGTCCGGCAAGCTGCGTCGCACGCATGGCGGCGCCGTGTCGCTCCAGAAGCGGTTGACCGTATCCACCCAGGATCGCCGCATCAACGTCAATGTCGCCGCCAAGCAGGCCATCGCGCAAAGCGCCATCGAGCTCGTCAATGACGGCGACACGCTGCTCGTAGACTCGGGCACCACCGCTCTCGAATTTGTCCGGCTCCTCGACCAGCGCGATGGCATCACCGTCATCACGGCGGACATTACCATTGCCGATTATATCGACGAGAGCATGCCCTCGGTCGATGTCGTCATGCTGGGCGGGGCGCTGCGCAAAGGCCATCGTTATCTGTACGGACCGCTCACTATGCAGGCGCTTCAAACGGTCCACGCCGACCTTGCCGTCATGTGCCCCGGCGCTTTTGTTCCCGGCTGCGGCTTTACGACCGACTTTCCGCAGATGGCCGAGACCAAAACAGCCATGATCTCCGCCGCCCGTCAAAGCGTCGCCCTCATGGACAACAGCAAGGTTAACGGACGAGGCATGTACCGCTTTGCCGAACTGACCGATGTCAACACCATCGTGATGGACCGCGACCCCGATCATGCCGTCGCCACCTCAATCGCCGAGACCACCGGCAGCGCGCGTCCGGCCCTCATCATCGCCACCAGCTAAAATAAAAACCACCACAAAGATGCCTTTGTGGTGGTTTTGCTCGTTAAAAGCGAAATATCGCTACTTGGACAGCTCGTCGGCGAGGACCTCGATCTGAGCGCGCGAGGCGTCGTTGAGCGAGCCCAGCACGGTCACCTTGTTCTGCGTCAGGGTGATGTCCTTCATGCCCTCGAGCTCCTTGGTCATAACCTTGGCAGCTGCAGGCGCCCAAGAGCCGGCCTCGACGAGCGCCACCGTACGGTTCTGGTAGGCGTGCTCGGCGAGCGTATGGATGAAGGTGCTCATGCACGGGAAGATCTCGCCCTGATAGGTGATGGAGGCGAGTACCAGACGGTCGTAACGGAACGCGTCCTCAACGGCCTCGGCCATGTCGTCGCGAGCCAGGTCAAAGACGGAAACCTTCTGGCCGCGGGCCTCGAGCGCAGATGCAAGCTCCTCAACGGCGGCCTTCAGATGGCCGTACACGCTCGCATAGGCAATCGTGACGCCCTCGTCCTCGGGCTGATAGCTCGACCAGGTGTTGTAGGTGTCGAGGTAATAGCCCAGATTCTCGGTAAGAACAGGACCATGGAGCGGACAGATGATCTGGATATCCAGATCGGCGGCCTTCTTGAGCACGGTCTGCACGAATTTGCCGAACTTACCGACGATGCCAAAGTAGTAGCGGCGCGCTTCGCAAGCCCAGCCTTCCGGGTCCTCGATGTCGTTGGCGCCGAACTTGCCAAAGCCGTCGGCACTAAAGAGCACCTTGTCGGTAGACTCGTAGGAGAAAATCACCTCGGGCCAGTGAACGTTGGGAGCGCCGACAAACGTTAGGCTGTGACCGCCCAGATCGAGCACGTCGCCCTCTTTGACGACCATCTTGCGCTCGGGGTAGTCGGTGCCAAAGTAGTTGACCATCATGCGGAAGGCACCCATGCTGGCCACAATCTGTGCCTGGGGGTAGCGCTCCATAAAGGCGGCGATGCCAGCAGAGTGATCGGGCTCCATGTGATGGATAACCAGGTAGTCGGGCGTACGTCCATCGAGCGCGGCCTCGAGGTTGCCGAGCCACTCGTCGACAAAACCACCGTCGACCGAATCGGCGACAGCGATCTTCTCGCCCAAGATAACGTAGCTGTTGTATGCCATGCCGTTCTCGGACACATCGTACTGGCCCTCGAACAGGTCAATGTCGTGATCGTCGACGCCAACGTAGCGGATATCCTTGGTGATCTCCATCAGGCAAAGCCTCCTAGATAGACAAAATAACCCGTCTATCATAACACTCGGCAGCATTCCAACTGTTATCTGCCGGCATCCATACCGATTGTTATTGAAATACGATAAATCGCCATTTACCTGCACAAACTATGCGCGCAGTATCGCCGTGCTATGTCGAATAATGAGCTGGCCGGGAATACGGATGGCAACGGTTTTGCCCGCCGTACCCGCCTCGGGAACAGCATGCTCAAACACCTCGCGTCCACGCTGATGTAGATCGAATCGCACGGTCGTGAGCTCGTTGTGTGCCACAAAATCATCGAGCGAATCGTCGACGCCCACCACGCTCACGTCCTCGGGCACGCGCAGGCCGCTATCACGCAGCGCGGCAATCGCGCCATTTGCCATCTGATCGTTTGCCGCATAGATCGCCGTCATGGTGTGATCGTGCTCGGCCAGGTACCTGCCGGCCTCGTAGCCGCTGTTGGCAGACCAGTCGCCCTCGAGCGGCTCTGCCGGCTCGATGTGTTTACGCTCGAGCGCATCCTGCCAACCGGCGCGACGAAATTGCTCGTCGACCGAGAACGACGGGCCGCCGATATAGCGAATCTGCTCGTGCCCCAGCTCAAACAGGTGATCCATAAGCAATAGCGAGCAGCCGTAATGGTCGGAATCGACCGTGGTCACCCGGGGGTGCGCGTACATGGTAACGATGACCGTGCCAATGCCCGGCAGTGGATCAAACGTCTCAAAATCGGGCGCCATGCGGCTCATGCCGATGATGATGCCGTCCACCGGCAATGCGGCCATACGACGCGTGGCCTCGGCAAGCGAGAATTCCTCGGTCTTGGACATCTCGACCAGCGTGATGGCGCAATTATGCTCGCGAGCAGCGCTGGCAATGCCGTCGATCATTGAGAGGTTGCCAAACTTGGTGACATCGTTGATGCATAGGCCGACCGAATGGTAACGGCCGTCGCGCAGCGAGCGACCGGCATAACTCGGACGAAAGCCGAGCTCTTGCATAGCGGCCTGCACGCGCTGGCGCGTCTGCTCGTTAACGTTGGGCAAGCCGTTGGCGACGCGCGAAACCGTCTGCTGCGAAACGCCAGCAGCGCGGGCGACGTCGGCCATGGAGACCGGACGCGTACCTGTATCGTTGGACGGGCGCCTTGCCACAAGATCACCTTCACCCTTGCGAGATCAAAATAGCGTGCATGCCGACCCGTGCAGGAATTGAGCCCGCGCGGAGGGTCGCCATCGTCGGATGCATGTTAACGTACTCTACTTTTTCTAGCTGCAGCTTTTCTGCTCTATAAGTCCATACGGCACTACCGTTCACGGCCGAATTTCGACCGATTACCAGATTCTCAAAAAGTGATAAGTATTGTGTTATGAGTACGTTAACATAGCCCGTAACGTGCGGCATTGTGAACACTTGGTTCATGCCGCTTTAAGTTGTTAACGTACTCATAACGACGCAAAACCCACCCGTGCGCGCCAAGGAAAGGACTCCCATGACCACCCCCGACGAAAAGACATTCGCCACGCTCACCAAGCTGTTTGAGGAGGAGTTTGGCCCCATCGGCAACCGCCAGGTGCTCTACGTGCACGCGCCCGGCCGTTCCGAGATCAGCGGCAACCACACCGACCACGAGGGCGGCCACGTTATCGCCGGCTCGCTCGATGTCGCCGTCGACGGCATCGCCGTGGCAACCGATTCCAACAAGGTTCGCGTAGCCGACGAGGGCTACCCCACCTTTGAGATCACACTCGATACGCTAGATGTTCAGGAGTCCGAGAAGGGCACGTCCGCAAGCCTCGTCCGCGGTATGGCCCACGAGATTGCAGCGCTTGGTGTTGAGCCCAAGGGCTTCGACTTCGCCTTTACCTGCTCCGTCCCTTCGGGCGGCGGCCTATCCAGCTCCGCTGCCGTCGAGGCCGCGTACGGTCGTGCCATGGAAACCCTCTGGGGCGCACCCGCCATCGAGCCCGTCACGCTCGCCCAGATGAGCCAGCGCACCGAGAACAACTATTACGGCAAGCCCTGCGGTCTAATGGACCAGGCTGCCGTTTGCCTGGGCGGCCTTGCCTACATGGACTTTGAGGACCAGGCTCAGCCTAAGACCCAGAAGCTCGAGCTCAACTTTGAGGATCACGGTTATGCGCTCGTGCTCGTTAAGGTCGGTGCCGACCACGTGGCCGCCACCGACGACTACGCCGCCGTTCCGCGCGAGATGCAGGACGTCGCTGCCGAGTTTGGCAAGGCACGCCTGTGCGAGGTAAACGTGGCGGACTTTGACGCCAAGCTCCCCGAGCTGCGCGCCAAGCTGGGCGACCGCGCCTGCCTGCGCGCCGTTCACTACTGGTACGAAAACGGCCTGGTCGACAAGCGCTGGGCTGCCCTGAACGCCGGAGACATCGATCAGTTCCTGGTCCTGACGCGCGAGTCCGGCGCCAGCTCTGCCATGTACCTACAGAATGTCGTTGCCAAGCTGGGCTCCGAGCAGCCCTCGATGTATGCCCTGGCACTGGCCGAGCACGTGCTCGACGGCCGTGGCGCCGTCCGTATCCACGGTGGCGGCTTTGGTGGCACCATCCAGGCCTTCGTGCCGCTCGACCTGGTCGACACCTTCATTGCCAAGATGAACGGCTGGCTGGGCGAGGGATCTGCCCGCCACTACGCGATTTCTGACAAGGGGGCTTACGCGGCATGGCTGTAATGACTGACGTGCGCAAGGCTGTGCAGGGCCTCATCGAGTACGCTATCCACCGATCGATGATCGGCCAGGACGATCGCATCTGGGCATACAACACCATTTTGGAGTGCATCGGCGCCACGGGCCCCGCACTCGACATGGCTTGGGCGCTCAAGACCGAGAAGATTTCGCTCTTGCACCCCGATACACTCCCCGACTTCGACCTAGAGGGCACGCTTGCTGTGCTTTCCGAGGCCGCCGTTGCCAACGGCGCTGCCGAGGACACGGCGTCGGGCCGCGACCGCATCGCCATGCGCATCATGGGCGCACTCATGCCGAGGCCTTCGGTTGTAAACGAGGAGTTCAACGGCCGCATGGGCGTCAACGAGCCCCGCGCCGCGACCGACTGGTTCTACGGTCTGTGCTGCGACGCCGGCTACGTGCGCCGCGCCGCCATCGCGCGCAATATCAAATGGAGCACCCCCACCAACTGGGGCGACCTCGAGATTACCATCAACCTGTCAAAGCCCGAAAAGGACCCGCGCGATATTGCCGCGGCCGGCGCCGCCAAAAACACCGGCGAGAAGTATCCCGCCTGCCAGCTCTGCATCGAAAACGAAGGCTATCCCGGACGCTCCGCTGCAGCCGACGGCGGCGCCCATCCCGCCCGCCAAAATCTGCGCGTTATCCCCATTAAGCTCGACGGCGAGCGCTGGGGCTTCCAATACAGCCCGTACGCGTACTTTAACGAGCACTGCATTGCCATGAGCTCCGAGCATCGCCCTATGCACGTTGACCGCAAGGGCCTGACGTGCCTGCTCGATTTTGTGGACCTGTTCCCGCACTACTTTATTGGCTCCAACGCCGACCTGCCTATCGTGGGCGGCTCGATCTTGTCGCACGACCACTTCCAGGGCGGCGCGCACGAGTTCCCCATGATGCACGCCGCCGAGATCTCGCAGTTTAGCGTGCCCGGATTTGATCAGGTTAGCGGTACCGTGCTGCAGTGGCCGCTCTCGGTGCTGCGCCTGCGCTCGCATGACCGCGCCCAGCTGCTCGACGCTGCCGAGAAGATTATCCTCGCCTGGCGTGAGTGGACCGATGAGTCTATGGGCGTCATCGCGTACACAGCCGATGGCGTGGCGCACAACACCGTGACGCCCGTCATCCGCCGCGTCGACTCCCGCGGCAACGCCGGCGGCAAAATCTACGAGGCCTACCTGGCGCTTCGCTGCAACATCACGACCGACGAGCACCCGCTGGGCGTTTTCCACCCGCATGCCGAGTACCACCATATTAAGAAGGAGAACATCGGCCTGATCGAGGTCATGGGCCTGGCCATTTTGCCGCCGCGCTTGGTTCCCGAGCTCGGCGCCGTCCGCGAGCACTTGCTGGCAGCCAAGGCCGATGCCAGCTACGACCTTGCTGGCGCGCTCGAGGGCGACGACCTTTGCCGCAGCCACGCCGCGTGGGCCGAGGACGTCTTTGCTCGCCGCGCCGATGAACTTACGACCGACAACGCCATCGATATCCTGCACGAGGAGGTGGGCGTGGTGTTTGGCCACGTGCTCGACAACGCCGGCGTCTTTAAATGGGACGAGGCAGGCCGTGCCGCCCAACAGCGCTTCATCGACTCGCTGTAGCACGCGGCCTCGGACGCACGCACTTAACAAATAGCGCCTACACGACCACGGCGCCCGCCGGCAACATCGCCGACGGGCGCCGTTTTCTGATGCAAGGGTAGCTAATTTGCACCAAAACAAGGAGTGTTCCAAACTGCCGGCAGAGAAGGAACGTCCCCAGGTGCCGACCTAAACTCCCACATTATTCGATGGAAAAACGTGGTTGCCTCACACATTATTCGATGGAAAAACGTGGTTTACTCCCACATTTTTCGATGGAAAGACCGAAACGGTCTTATACTAACCATGATTGTTAGGAGGCAGTATGCAGCGACAGCTAATGGACGAACTCATCGCTTGGAAATCTAGGTCAAACCGCAAGCCCCTCCTGCTTAAGGGGGCCCGCCAGACGGGAAAAACCTGGCTTCTCAACGAATTCGCAGGCCAGCAGTATCAAAACGTCATCCGTTTTGACTTTATGCTCGAACCGGGCGCACGTTCGCTGTTCGACGGAAGCCTTGACCCCAAACGCATCATCTCCCAGATAGAGCTCCTGCGCGGCCAGACCATAACGCCGACAGACACGCTCATCATCTTCGACGAAATCCAAGAGGCACCGCGTGGCATCACCTCGCTCAAATACTTCAACGAGCTGGCGCCGGAATACCATATCGTGGCAGCCGGCTCCTATATGGGGCTCGCGCTCCGACGCGAAAACGAGTCGTTCCCCGTCGGCAAGATCGACCAGCTCACCATGCGCCCCATGGGGTTTGCCGAGTTCGTTCGTGCCGTCGATGGCGATCCGCTCGCAGATGCCATTCTTGCCGCAGACATGGACCTGCTGGCAAACGTTTCCGAAAAGCTCGAGCGCCTGCTCAAGGAATACCTCGTCGTCGGTGGCATGCCAGAAGTTGTCTCCGCTTTCGCCGCCTCCCACGATTTCATCGAAGCCCGCAGGCTCCAGCAGCAAATCATCGAAGCTTACGAATCCGATTTTGGCAAGCATGCGCCAGCCCGCATCGTCGAGCGCATGAGGCTGGTTTGGAAATCCCTTCCCGGCCAGCTCGCAAAGGAAAACAAGAAGTTCGTCTACGGCGCGCTTCGTCCCGGGGCGCGCGCACGCGATTTTGAGGAAAGCCTCCAGTGGCTCATGGACTATGGAATCGTTCATAAGGTACCACGTGTTTCCGCCCTAAGAGCACCGCTCACAAGCTACGAGGATCTCTCGGGCTTCAAGCTGTTCTGCATCGACACCGGCATCCTCGGAGCACTCTCCGGCCTCTCGCCGGCCATTGTTCTGAACGGGCCCGCTGTTTTTACGGAGTTCAAAGGCTCGCTGACCGAGCAATACGTCGCACAGGAGCTTTTGCTCCAAGGCAAAACTCCCGCGTATTGGTCATCCTCCTCCGGCAATGCAGAGACTGACTTTGCCATCGACCATGCGGGGACCGTGCTTCCGCTCGAGGTCAAGGCGGCAGAGAATCTCAAAGCAAAGAGCCTGAGGATTGCCTGCGAGAAGTTCAAGCTCGAGCGCTGCGTGAGAACATCGTTAGCGGCATATAGAGACGAGGGCACGCTCGTCAACATTCCGCTCTGGGAGATTGGGCACATCGACAAGCTGGCATAGGCGCTGTGGAGGGGTGCCCCGTAAGGAGTGTCCCAAACTGCCGGCAGAAAAGAAACGTCCCCATCTGCCGCATTCCCGAAGCAAGGCAACACCGATGTTTTGGCAACGGTAGCGAGCGGGCCGCATTTGAGACAAGGTGACGTGAAACGAAAGGGCGCTGACCTTCTGGTCGCGCCCTTGAAGTTGAACGTCAGATTGTCCAAATGCGGCCCGCGCAGCGTCGGCCGGTTACGGCGTTTGTAAAACGCCGTAACCCTAAAGCTCCGTGACCTCAACGCTGTCGTAGACCTCGTCCCAGCGATCCATGACCAGGTGACCGGTCTTGGGATCCATGGCGTTGAGCTTGCCGCAGGTATTGGCAGTCTTAAGTACGGTGATATCGTCGGCGCTGGCAGCAATAGCATGCGCAAAGCCGGCGATGGTCGAGTCGCCGGAACCCGTCGCGTTCACAGCGGCAATCGCGGGCGTCTTGGCGCGGAACGCACGACCCTCATGGAAGCCCACCGAGCCTGCGGCGCCCATCGAGACGACAACCCAGGGAATACCGGCAAAGCGACCATCGGCGGCAAGCGCCTCACGCAGTGCATCGACATCGTTGGTCGTAAAGGACGCGCCCAGCAGGCCATTGATCTCGGTCAGGTTGGGCTTCACGAGCTCGGGCTTGGCGTCGGACTCCAGCGCTGCCTCCAGTGAAGCGCCCGAGGTATCGAGCAGCACCTTGGCGCCCGCCTCCTCGGCAATCTTGACCAGCTCGGCGTAGTAGCCGGCATCGACACCGCGCGGCAGCGAGCCCGAAAGCGTCACGACATCCGCCTTCGCCGCGAGCTCGGCAAACTTGGCCGTAAAGGCCTCGAGCTCGGCCGGGGCGATCTGCGGGCCGCTCTCCAAAAGCTCGGTCTGATTACCCTCGTGCAGAATATTCAGGCAAATGCGCGTCTCACCGGCGATGGGCACAAAGTCGTTCTTGACGCCATCGGCATCCATGAGCTCGGCCATATAGGCACCCATGTGGCCGCCGAGCAGACCGGTCGCGAGCACATCGTCACCCAGCTGCAGCAGCACGCGACTCACGTTGAGGCCCTTGCCGCCAGCGGTCTTTTCGGGCGTCACACGGTTCACGTCGTCGATGATCAGCTTGTCGAGCTGATAGCGCGTATCAATCGACGGGTTCATGGTAACGGTCAGAATCATGTTGAACTCCTGTTCCGGGGCGGCATAACCCGCCCCAAACATACGATAGCTCGTTAAAGGATCTCGATCTCAAAGCCGCGGGTGACGGTCTCTCCCGGCTTGGCCACCAGGCAGCCGCGCTTGTGCTCCAGAATATCGTCCTCGTCGGAGCAGGTGGACAGGCCGCCCCACGGTTCCACGGCCACAAAGTCGCCCTCGGGCTTGCTCCACACAATCAGGTATGGCATATCGGGGAACGTCAGGCGCACGCCCTTGTCCTCGGTCTTCTTGGTCAGCGTAACCACGCGGCTCTCGAGCACGTCAAAGATGGTCTCCGCGAAGTCAAAGAGTTCGTGGGTCAGCGGCAGGTCATGGCCAACCATCGGGTTCTTGCTGCGACGCTCAACATCAATCAGGCCCGTCGAGGGAACGGCAGTACAGAGCTCGGCGGCCTCGCGCTGCTCAAAACGGAGCTCGTAGTCGTCATAGGACTCGCCCTCGTCGAGCGGGCACTTAAAGCCAGGGTGACCGCCCACAAAGAATGGCATGTCCTCGGTGCCCTCATTGGTCACCTCGTACGAAACGGCCACCTTTGCCGCATCGATCGTGTAACGAGCAACGATCTTAAACGGATACGGGTACTGCTCGAGCAACTTGGCATGGTCGGCAGAGCTTAGGCTCAGCGCAACCATGTTGTCGCTCTGCTCCTCGAGCTTCCACTCCTGTTTGCGCGCAAAGCCGTGGCGGGCGAGCTTAACCTCGCGGCCGCCCATGGTCATTGCGCGACCGTCACGAAGACCGCCGCAGATCGGGAAACAAATGGGTGCCTGGCCCGACCAGACCGCCGGGTCACCCTGCCACAGGTACTCACGGCCGTAGGCCGCAATAGAAGTGAACGACCCGCCCGCCGTGCTCAGTGCTACGCGGATAGAACCGTTATCAAGAACAAACTCCATAGGAGCCTTCCCTTTCTTACGACAGCCCGCCAAGTCAATAGGGCTGATAGAAAACCGGCCCGCGCCCCCTCACAGAAACGCGAGCCGTCAACGGACTAGTTAATTACGCCGGATACCCGCTAATCATGGTATTCGCCCCGGTCCCACTTCTCGAGGAACTCGTCAAAGAAGTGCGGGTCAGCCTGAGCCTCGGCGTCGGCCTTATTGCAGGCGTCGATCTTGGCGATCAGGGCGTCGTGCTCGGGAGTCTTCTCGTAGGGCTCCTCCAGGAAGGCAAGCATGATATCGGCCATCAGGAACTCGCCGGTGATCTTGCCACCAAAGCCCACGATGTTGGCGTTGAGCTCGCGACGAGCGTACAGGGCAGAGGTCATGTCGCGGACCAGGGCGCAGCGGGCGCCGGGAACCTTGTTGACGGCGTTGGTGATGCCGATGCCGGTGCCGCACAGGGCCACGCCAAAGTCGGCCTTGCCGCTGGCAACAGCCTCGCCCACGGCCTTACCGTAGATGGGATAGTGCGTACGGGTGTGGCTGTAGGTGCCGCAGTCGAGCACCTTGTAGCCAGCCTGCTCCAGGCGGTCGGCCAGATAGATCTTCTCGTCCGTAACGATATGGTCGCAACCGATTGCGATGGTCTTCTTCATCAGAACGTCCTTTCGTCTGAATTCACAAGTTGAGGTAGAAGTTCGAGTTCTCGGTGGCTCTCGTTAGGCCATCTTGTTGAGCATGTCGACACGGATCTGGTGACGGCCGCCGGCGTACTGGGCGCGCAGGAACTCACGGGCGATCTTCTTGGCGACCTCGGTGCCCACAACGCCCGGGCCCATGGTGACCATGCGCGAGCCGTTGTGCTCGCGGGTCATGTAGGCGGAACGCTCGTCGGAAATGTTGGCGACGACCATGCCCTTAATCTTGACGGCGGCCATATAGGAGCCGACGCCGTACTTATCGAATGCGAAGCCCTGGGAATCCTTGTGCTCCAGCAGGTCCTTGGCAACGGCGGTCGCGGAATCGACAAAGTCCGCGGCAGGGGTCTCGGAATAGTCGACGACTTCGTGACCGTCGGCGATGAGCATCTCCTTGATGGACTCCTTCATCGACATACCGTCGGCATCGGAAGCGATTACAACCCTCATGACATCCTCCTTGAGAGATACGCAGGTGCGTAGTTCCTGTTCGGAAGTGTTGAATCGCGTTCAGGTCCGGGCATCTGAACGTGCGGTTCTTCACTGTTCGTGTTTATTTGAACACATTCGAACATAAACTGCAACAACTATTTGTTTATCTTTGTTCTTTTTTGAGCAAATACCGTTCACAGGTGATTGCTGACCGTTTGGACCCGGCGCGGACGTAGCGACCATGTGTTCAACAAACAAAAGGGCGGCCGAGAACGTGTCTCGTCCGCCCTTCTCACGGTTGATCTTCCAAAGATCGCTTTGCCGCCTACTCAGACTGCCCGCTCTTCTTGGCATGTCTGGACGGAGCGCTCAAGAAACGACCCGTCAGATAGTTCGCGGGACCGGAGATATCGATCCCCAGCAGCACGTGTCCTAGCCATAGGAACGCCACGAGCACCAGTAGAGGAATCACACACGAGGTCACGATCATCACGATGACGCCTTCGATGAGGTCGGTCACCTGCTGCACGATCTCGTCGGTCATCTGCTTGGCACCGCTGGTCACCGACGTAACAAGGCTCGAGGCCCCATCAGTCAACTGCTCGAGCACGTTTTTGGACTCCGTGGCCTCGGTTTTTTTCTTGTTCGATTTTGAGCTGGTCTCGGCTGACTTGTCCGTGGTGTCGGCCGCGTCCGCAGCCTTTTGCTCAGCTTGCTCAATACTTACGCGATACGTTTCATCGACCTTTTGCGACACCCATACGCTCGCGGGCACGAGCGCCATGCCGATCACGGCAACCACCAGTACGCGTGTCGCCACACGGCGCAGGACAGTGCTCGTGCTCCAGCGCCCGTGAATGCCGAGCGACACCGCAAAGAGCACCAACGCAAACGGGATTAAGATGCCCAAGCCAACCGACCACAAAATGGTTAGCAGGTATTTCTCGAGGTAGAGCACGGCAAGCACGATACCAAGGTTGCCTGAAAGCTGCGCGAGCTGCTCGGCAACCGGCGTTCCCGTATCACCAGGCAGCGCGGTAATGCCCGCAGACAGCGCCACGCACGAGGTCGTGAGCGCCAGTACGTTACCCTTCTTTTGGTCGATGACCTCGATGGTGGAGTCCCAAGTTTTGGTATCGGCGAAATGCGGACGAGCTACAAAGCCCGACAGCAGCGCCAGGACCACGAGCGCAACGATAAAGCCAATCTGCAGCTTTTTGTTTGCGCACACGACATCGGACAGACTGGGCTGCAGCTCGGTTACCGCCGTGTGCTCGGTTATCTGGACAGGACGTCCATGAGCCATCTCGTGCGCGTCTCTTTTTTGTATTGACCCGTTACCTGGCATTTGGATACCTCCTCAGTCCGGTCTGTATTGCGGATGGAAGTATACCCACGAAGCAAAATGTCCAACAGCGCCCAATAAGTTGCGGTGAAATAGGGACTGTTTTATGCCTGCCAACCCCTTTTCAGTCCCTATTTCACCGCAACTTAGGCTGAGGGACAGAAAAAGCCCTGCCGCGGGTAGCGGCAGAGCTTTTGGAAGGGGACTTGATTGTGCGGACTCGTTAGGCGAGCTTGGCCTCGAGCTCGGCGATGCGCTTGTAGGCATCGATGGTAAAGCGGGCCTGCTTCTCCAGGATCATAGTGGTCATGAGAGTGTCCTGAGCGTGAGCCATGATGAAGGTCATCTCCATCTCGCCACCGCCGGCCTCCTGCGAAAGCAGCTTGGTCTGCGTGTCGTGGGCACCGATGAGCGCATCCGCTGCATCCTTGTGCAGCTGCTCGGCCTTCTCAAAGTCACCCTCGCGAGCAGCATCGAGCGCTGCAAGCAGATCGGTCTGGGCGTCACCTGCGTATGCGACAATCTCGAATCCAACCATCGAGATTTCTTCTTTGGTTGCCATATTGCGTTCCTTTCACATATGAACCAATGGAGAGCATCGCGTCCGGGCATACGCGCTGCGTTGTGTATGACAGAAACAATAACATTCAAACAAAAAAGAACAGCGCAAAACGTGATTTCGAGCTATGAACGGTCGCTTTTCGCCCGTGAACGGTTTTTGAACCAATCTGAACAATATCGAACACAATTAGCGGCAACCCAAACAGACCTGCGCGCTAGCGTACATCGCGCACCGTATCGCCCTCGACGAGCACGCCCGGAAACAGCATGTGCTCCACACCGGGTGCAACGCCCTCGGCGCCGGCAATCTTGTCGACCGCCCACATGCCGACGCGCTTGTTGTCAAAGCGCACCGTGGTCAGGCGACAATCGGGCACGATATCGCCCAGGCTATCGTCAACACCCACCACGCTCACGTCCTGGGGCACGCACTTCCCGCGCGACTCGAGCCCACGGATGCAGCCATAGGCCATGGCATCGTTGGAGGCATAGATGGCAGTACAGGTCGGATCATCCGCCAGGGCCTGACCTGCGGCATATCCGCTCTGCGCCGTCCAATCGCCACGGATAAGTCGCGGTGGCTCAATGCCATGCGCACGCAATGTCTCGCGCCAGCCTTCCTCGCGCCGCATGCCCGAAAGCGAGCGCTCGGGGCACGAGATAAAGTGCACGGTTTTGTGCCCCCGCCCCAGCAAGTACTCGACCACCTGGCGCGAGCAATCGAACTGGTCGTTATCGACCGTTGAACAGAGCGGGTGCTCCAACATCGTAACGAGCACCGTCTGCATGCCGGGCAGCGGCTCGAAGGTTCCAAAGTCCGCCGGCATGCGGTTCATAATCACAACCATGCCATCCACCGGCAGTGCGCTCATGCGCGACGATGCGCTCTCGAGGGTATACGGATGCCCGTCTGCTTTAGTGAGGGTGATGGCATAGCCATGTTTGTCGGCCGCTGCGGCAAAGCCCTCCATACGGTCGAGATTGCCGGTGCCGGTAATGTTGAACATGGCGACGCCGACGGTCTTAAACTTGCCGCGGCGCAGCGATCGACCGGCAAAATTGGGGCGATACCCCAGCTCGCGCATGGCGGCACGCACGCGTTCCTTGGTCTCGGGGCGCACGCTGGGCGAATCGTGCACGGTGCGCGAGACCGTCTGCTCCGAGACGCCCGCGAGGCGCGCTACGTCTTTGACGGATACCGATTTTTTAACAGCGGCCATAGGTCGATCTTTCTATGTCAACGATGCCATTGGTGGCACCTTGCGCAGTCATTTTTAACGCCTTCAAGTATATCCAACGCCTCCCCCACCATACGCTCACCACCCAAAACCTACCGTTCACCGACATTTTTGCTTCCCCGAACGGCTTTTGTCGACCAAATGTTAACGTTGCCATTGCGCAAATACAGAGCCACCGGGCGGCTCAAACGTTTACGCATAAGGAATCGACGGTTCGCAGGCACAGGAACCACCGGTTCGCGTCTTTTTTTTGTGTCGCAAAATGGCAACGTCAACATTTTGGCAACCGAACGCCAAAAGCTACCATCGTTGCTAACCCACCGACTCTTAGGAGCATTGCATGGAGCAACTCATCGCCATCATCGAAAAGGGCCAGCCCTTTTTCAACGCGATCGCCCGCAACAAGTACCTCAAGGCGATCCGCGACGGCTTTATCTCCGTCATCCCCATCATCATCTTCTCGTCCATCTTCTGCCTGGTAGCCTCGGTCCCCAACATCTGGGGTTTCTACTGGCCCGATGACATCAACAACGCCCTGTGGAAGTGCTACAACTACTCCATGGGCATCCTGGCCATCGCCTGCGCCGCCACCACGGCCAAGCACTTCGCCGACGCTCAGAACCGCGATCTGCCCAAGAACAACCAGATCAACTTCATCTCGTGCATGTGCGCGGCCATCATCGGCTTCTTGCTCCTTTCGAGCGACACGATCGCCACGGACGCTGCCAGCGGCTTCAACACCACCTACCTTGGTTCCAAAGGCCTGCTGACCGCCTTTATCGCTGCGTTTGTGACCGGCATCATCTACAAGTTCTTCATTAAGCGCAACATCACCGTCAAGATGCCCGAGCAGGTTCCGCCCAACATCTCGCAGACCTTTAAGGACATCATCCCCTTCTCCGTCTGCATCACCGTCTTTTGGGTCTTTGACATCGCCTTCCGCGCTGCTTTTGGCTTCTGCTTTGCCCAGGGCGTCATCCAGGTGTTCCAGCCCCTGTTCACCGCTGCCGACGGCTACATCGGCCTCGCTGTGATCTACGGCGCTATGAGCCTCTTCTGGTTCGTGGGCGTCCACGGCCCCTCGATCGTCGAGCCCGCCATCGCCGCCGCCCTCGTTGCCAACATGACCGACAACCTGGCTGCGTTCCAGGCCGGCCAGCACGCTTCCGCTGTCCTGACCCAGGGTGCCCAGTACTTCGTCGTCTGCATGGGCGGCACCGGCGCCACGCTCGTCCTGGTCTTTATGTTCTGCTTCCTGGCCAAGTCTCAGGAGATGCGCGCCGTCGGTAAGGCCGCCATCGTCCCCGTCTGCTTTGCCGTCAACGAGCCGCTGCTGTTCGCCGCGCCCATCGTGCTCAACCCCGTCTTCTTTGTCCCGTTTGTCTTTGCCCCGATCGCCAACATCTGGATCCTCAAGATCTTTATCGACTTCTTGGGCATGAACGGCTTTATGTACACCCTGCCTTGGACCGTCCCCGGCCCCATCGGCACCATCATGGGCCTGGGCTTCCAGCCGCTCGCTTTTGTGATGCTCGCCCTTATCCTGGTCGTCGACTTCGTTCTGTACTACCCGTTCTTCCGTGCCTATGACGCCCAGAAGTGCGCCGAGGAGGCCGAGATCTCCCAGGAGGAGCTCGCCGCCAAGAACGCCGAGAAGGCCGCCAAGCTCAACGATGCCTTCCAGGGCAAGGCTGACGCCAAGAGCGTTGCCGCCGGCGCTGCTGCCGAGGCCGTGAAGGCCGACTCCCCCGCCGCTTCCGCAGCACCCGCTGCCGAGACAACGACCGCCAGCGACCTCAACGGCAAGCGCGTGCTCGTGCTCTGCCAGGGCGACGGAACCTCGGGCCTGCTCGCCAACGCGCTGGCCAAGGCCGCCAAGGAGCGCGGCATTAACCTCGAGACCGCTGCCGAGGCCTATGGCAACCACGTGGACATGCTCCCCGACTTTGACCTGGTCGTCCTGGCCCCGCAGGCCGCAAGCTACCTGGCCGACCTGCAGAAGGACTGTGAGCGCGTGGGCAACAAGTGCGTCGCCTGCCGTGGCAAGCAATACATCGAGCTCTCCCAGAACGGCGACAAGTCTCTCGCCTTCGTGAGTGAGCAACTTTCGAAGTAAGTAACGCCCAGGGCCAGCCGACCATCCAAGACCGGCTGGCCCTTCGATTTAGACGATTGGATCATCATGTCCGTTAATCCTGCTAGCGTCACCAACCCGCCCGCGCAGTTTCCCGAGGACTTTGTCTTTGGCGGCGCCACCGCTGCCTACCAGGTAGAGGGCGAGACCCGCACTCACGGTAAGGGCAAGGTTGCCTGGGACGACTTCTTGGAGGCCCAGGGCCGTTTCTCCCCCGATCCCGCTTCGGACTTCTACAACCAGTACCCCGTCGATCTGGAGCTGTGCGAGGAGTTTGGCATCAACGGCATTCGCCTCTCCATCGCCTGGAGCCGCATCTTCCCCAACGGTATCGGTGAGATTAACCCCGAGGGTGTCCAGTTCTATCACGATCTCTTCGCCGAGTGCCACAAGCACCACGTTGAGCCGTTTGTCACGCTGCATCACTTTGACACGCCGCTGCCCCTCTTTGAGAAGGGCGACTTCCTCAACCGCGAGACCATCGATGCCTTTGTGGACTTTGCCACCTTCTGCTTTAAGGAGTACGCCGACCAGGTGACCTACTGGTTCACCTTTAACGAGATCTGGGCCGACGCCTCCAACACCTACATCGAGGGCACCTTCCCCGGTGGCGTCAAGGCGCATCTTGCCGAGGCCTTCCAGTGCGAGCACAACATGATGCTCGCCCACGCCAGGGCAGTGCTGGCCTTCCACAACGGCGGCTTTAAGGGCAAGATTGGCGTCATTCAGTCGCTGGAGTTTAAGTATCCGCTCAACGAGAACGACCCCGCCGACATCAAAGCCGCCAACAACGAGCACGTGCTGC
The DNA here is from genome assembly GCA_048343195.1 of Collinsella sp. Lineage (GTDB taxonomy): Bacteria > Actinomycetota > Coriobacteriia > Coriobacteriales > Coriobacteriaceae > Collinsella. The sequence goes on along the minus strand of DBGDDN010000001.1, from coordinate 40,678 downwards.
AAAACCAGTTCTTGCTCGATGCCACCTTCCGCGGCGACTACGCGCCCGACACCCTCGAGTGCGCCAACCGCCTGGCCGCCGTCTCGGGCGGCACCATCGAGATCCTAGACGAGGATCTGGAAATTATGCGCGAGGCAGCGCTCTACAACGACTACCTGGGCGTTAACAACTATCAGTGCCGTTTTTTGAAGGCTTACGATGGCGAGAACGACCTGCACCACAACGGTACGGGCGAGAAGGGCACCGGTCGCTGGCGCGTCAAGGGCATTGGCGAGCATGTGAACAAGCCCGGCATCCCCACCACCGACTGGGACTGGATCATCTATCCCGAGGGTCTGTTCGATCTGCTCGTCTACATTAAGCAGCGCTACCCCAACTACAAGCAGATCTTCATCACCGAGAACGGCATGGGCTACAAGGACCCCTACAAGAACGGTTTTGTGGACGACCAGCCGCGCATCGACTACATCGAGCAGCACCTGCGTTGGCTGCTCAAGGCCATGGAGGTGGGCGTCAACGTGGGCGGCTACTTCCTGTGGAGCCTGCAGGATCAGTTCTCCTGGACCAATGGCTACAACAAGCGTTACGGCTTCTTTTACGTTGACTTTGAAACCCAGAAGCGCACGCCCAAGGCAAGCGCCTACTGGTACAAGCACGTGGCGCAGACCCGTCGTCTGGACTAGTGGCTGGCGGGGTTGCCCGCTCACACAACCTGTCCCCATTTCTCAGCCGGGGGCGGCACGTCACACGGCGCGCCGCCCCCGGTCTTTTTGTTTTTGGGCTGGTCGGGAGCCGTTTGTCTCGATCTGTAACATCTAGCCGAGTTATTTGGTCCTAGCTGTTACAGATTGAGACGAACAGGATTGCTCTTTCCGAAGAATCTAAATCTGTAACACGTAGCCCGCTTTTGACCGTCTACCTGTTACAAATCGAGACAAACGGAGTAGGACCTAACCCCGTATGTCCCTAACAGTCGAGCGTTCGACCAGCGTACTCGGCACATGAATCGCCTCGATAGACGAGCTCTCTCCAATCGCCGCCTCAAACGCAAGCTTACCGACACCGCGCAAATCAAATCGCAGCGTCGTCAGTCGATTGTGAGGAACAAGTCCCTCGAGTGCGTCGTCGATACCAACCACGCTCACGTCGTCGGGCACGGACAGGCCCGCGTTCTCGAGCGCGGCGATAACGCCCAGCGCCATCTGGTCATTTGCCGCAAGCACGGCAGTCGGCGCCTGCGACCCGCCGGCAAGCACCTCGGCCGCAATCCGCTCGCCCATGGCGTACCCACTGTCCGCACTCCAATCGCCACGCAGCATCGGAGCGGCATCGACATGAGCACGACCCAGCGTATCGCGCCAACCGGCCTCACGAAAACGCGAGGAAATCGAGTTTTCCGGACCCGCCACAAACCGCATATTCGAGTGACCATGTTCCAGCAGATAATTGGTCAACAGCTCGCACGAACCATACTGGTCGGAGTCGATCGTCGTGCAGCGCGGATGCGCATACATGGACAGGATGACCGTTCGCACTCCCGGCTGGGGAACAAACTCCTCAAAATCGGGAGCCATGCGGTTCATGTTGAGAATCATGCCGTCGACGGGTCGCTCGACCATGCGGCGCGAGGCATCGGCAAGTGTATAGGGCTTGTCGCCGCCCATCTCGATCATAGTGACGGCAAAATCGTGCTCGCGCGCCGCTTGCATGATACCCTCGAGCGTCGCCAGGTTACCGACACGTGTGATGTTGTACATGCACAGGCCAATAGAACGATACGACCCGCCGCGCAACGCCGCTCCAGCAAAATTGGGACGAAAGCCCAGCTCTTCCATGGCGGCCAGCACACGCTTGCGCGTCTTTTCCGTCACGTTGGGCATACCGTTGACCACGCGAGACACAGTCTGGCGGCTCACGCCAGCGAGCGCCGCAACCTCTGCCGCGCTCGCCGAATGACCATTCCTTGTCTGCTGAGCCATGCCTTCCACGCTAACCTGCTTCCCAACTATTCCCCGCGCCCATGGCGCATCGTACATACATCGATAACGTGCTCATGATACCCGAGCCATATACCACAACATGAAAACTTCTGTCAATCAAAACCGCTTACCGAACAAATACAACCGTTCGCGGCTGTTTGAAGTTGTTTTGTTTCTATACATCCCAGCCGGATGTTAACGTGCTCATTGTCAAATGTTCACGTGCTCATTTTGGTTCTAATCATTTTAAGATAGTGTTTATCGGGCTTTTTCACCGCTGAACGCTAACCAGGGAGCCTCCTGAGCGCAAACGCACAATATCGAACAGCGAGACGAGAGGGTGTATGCATATGTCTTTGCTAAACCGCGTACAGCAGCTGCCGAAGGGCTTTGTTTGGGGCGCCGCAACCGCCGCGTACCAAACGGAAGGTTCCACGAAGGTGGCAGGCAAGGGTAAGACCATGTGGGACGATTACCTTGTCGCCCAGGGTCGCTTTTTGCCCGACCCGGCCAGTGATTTCTACAACCGCTACTAGGAGGATATCCGCCTTTCTGCCGAGCATGGACTCAACGCCATCCGTGTGTCCATCGCCTGGACCCGCATCTTCCCCAACGGCGACGATGCCGAGCCCCTCGCCGAGGGCGTTAAGCACTACCACGAGCTGTTCGCCTGCTGCAAAAAGTATGGCGTCGAGCCCTATGTGTCCCTGCATCACTTTGACTCCCCCGCCGCCCTGTTCAACCAGGGCGACTGGCTCAACCGCAAGACCGTCGACGCCTATGTGCGCTATGCCGAGTTCTGCTTCCGCGAGTTCCGCGAGGTCAAGAATTGGTTCACCATCAACGAGCTCATCAGCCTCTCGCACTCCCAATACATCCAAGGCAACTTCCCGCCCAACCATCACTTTGATGTGACGAGCGGCATCCAGAGCCAGCACAACGAGCTCGTTGCCCACGCCCGCGCCGTCAACCTGTATAAGGATCTTGACGAGACCGAGCACCTGGGCGGACGCATTGGCATGGTCAACGTCCTGACGCCGGCATATCCTGCCACAGACTCGCCCGCCGACCAGCACGCCGCCGACCTGTACAACGCCTTCTACACCGACTTCATCATGGACGGCGCCTTCCTGGGTCACTACTCCGCGCGCACCCTCTCACTCATCAACGAGATCCTGCGTGCCAACAACGCCACGCTTACGGTTGAGGACAGCGACATGGAGGAGCTCGCCAAGGCGGCGCCCCGCAACGATATGTTCGGCCTCAACTACTATCAGTCGGCGTTTATCGCCGCCTACGATGGCGAGTCCACCAACAGCTTTAACGGCACCGGAGACAAGGGCACCTCGTGCTTTAAGTTTAAGGGCGTCGGGCAGCAGGTCGATATGCCGGGTATCCCCACCACCGACTGGGATTGGCTCATCTACCCGCAAGGCCTCTACGACACGCTCAAGCACATCAGCGCCACCTATCCCAACCTCCCCGTCATCTATATCACCGAAAACGGCCTGGGCCACAAGGACCCCGAGCCCGACGCAAACGGCATCGTCGCCGATCCCGAGCGCATCGACTTTGTCGACCAGCACATGGAGAAGGTGCTCCGGGCGCGCGCCGAGGGCGTCGACGTCCAGGGCTACTTTATCTGGAGCCTGCAGGACCAGTTCTCGTGGGCCAACGGCTATAACAAGCGCTACGGCCTGTTCTACATCGACTTCGACACGCAAAAACGCTACATCAAGCAGTCGGCACTCTGGTACAAGGAGCTCGCCGACACTATGGCGGACGCGCAGTAGCGCATCGCCTCGCTTTCCCCCGAGAGGGGAGCGGCCCTATGCGATACAAACCCAGCCGCTCCCCTCTCTCCCCCTGGGACCGACCCCGCCTGCACCCGGGCTTTTAGCAAGCGGGAGATCATATAGGTTTTCAACGTCCATGCCATTAAGATTTCATGCAAAGAGGAGCGTGAACTATGGAATCGATCGTTAAGTTCTTGGAGAAAGGTCAGCCGTACTTCGACAAGGTCTCTAAGAACATCTACCTTCAGGCCATTAAAGACGGCTTTTTGGCAGCAATGCCCATCATCCTGTCTTCTTCTGTCTTCCTGCTTATTTCGACCCTGCCGGGCGTTGTCGCCACGGTCGGTGGCCTTACGCTGCCCGACTGGTGGAACGTCGACGTCGTGAACTTCTGCAACAAGGTTTACAACTTCACGATGGGCGTCGTGGGCATCATGGTCGCCGGCACCACCGCAAGCGCGCTGACCGGCTCCAAGAACCGCCGCATGCCTGCCGGCAAGGCCATCAACGCCACGAGCACCATGGTCGCCGCCATGTGCGCTATGCTCATCTTGGCCGTTACCCAGACGAGTGCCAAGATCGACGGCGCCGATGTCTCGGTGTTCTTTACCGACAACATGGGCACCAAGGGCCTACTGAGCTCCTTTGTCGCCGCATTTGCCACGGTCAACATCTATGCCTTCTGCATTAAGCGAGACATCACCATCAAGCTGCCCAAAGAAGTCCCCGGCGCCATCGCCCAGAACTTCCGCGACATCTTCGCCTTCAGCTTCTCCATCCTGTTTGTCGCCGTCATCGACGTTATCTGCCGCACCTGCTTGGCCGTCCCGTTTGCCAACGTCATCTCCACGCTGGTGAGCCCGCTGTTCGCCGCTGCCGATTCCTACGCCGGCCTCGCCCTCATCTGGTTCATGATCCCGCTGTTCTGGTTCATGGGCATCCACGGCCCCTCGGTCGTTAAGCCTGCCCTCAACGCCGCGCTGTTTGGCAACATCACCACCAACCTCGCCACGCTGCAGGCCGGCGGTCACCCCGCCCTCGCCCTGACCGAGAACTTCGGTAACTACATCGGCGAACTCGGCGGCACCGGCGCCACGTTCATTGTCCCGATCATATTCCTGCTCTTTATGCGCTCCAAGCAGCTCAAGGCCGTCGGCAAAGCCTCTGTCGTACCCGTGATGTTCGCCGTCAACGAACCGCTGCTGTTCGCCGCGCCCATCATCCTCAACCCGTACTTCCTGATCCCGTTCCTGTTTGCCCCCGTGGCCAACGTCCTCATTGGTAAGTTCTTCATCGACTTTTTGGGCATGAACGGCTTTATCTATGCCATGCCGTGGGCACTCCCCGGACCGATCGGCACCTTCATCGACACCAACTTCCAGCCGATCTCTCTGGTCCTGGTTGTCGTCCTGCTGGTCGTTGACTTCTTAATCTACTACCCGTTCTGCAAGGCCTACGACAACGTCCTGTGCAAGCAGGAGGCCGAGACCCTGGCCGAAGAAGAGGCCGAGGAGACCAAGGCCGTCAAGACCGCTGCCGCCCCCGCCGTTGAGGCTCCTGTTGTCGAGACCGCTTCTGCCACTGAGGCCTCCGCAGCTCCGTCCGCCCTTAAGGGCAAGGATCTGAGGGTTCTGGTTCTGTGCGCTGGCGCCGGCACCTCTGCACTGCTCGCCAACGCGCTTAAGGAAGGCGCCGACGAGCTGGGCATCGACATTACCGCCAACGCCGGTGCCTACGGCAGCCACTACGCCATCATGGACCAGTACAACGTCATCGTCCTGGCTCCGCAGGTTCGCACCTATTACAACGAGATGAAGGCCGACACCGACCGCCTGGGCATCACGCTGCTGTCGCCCAAGGGCAAACAGTACATCGACCTCACTAAGGATCCCAAGGGTGCCGTCGCCTGGATCGAGGAAAACCTCGAGGCATAAGACGCTGACGCCACCTGCCGCTCGCAGAAAAAAAATGGCCCGTGCATCGATGCGTGATGCGCGGGCCATTTTGTTTAGACCGCACCCGTCCTCCTGTTCATCTTAATCTGTAACATCTAGCCGAGTTTTTGGGTCCCAGCTGTTACAGATCGAGGTGAACGCACAGGCCAAGCCAAAAATCTCAATCTGTAACATGTAGACCGCTTTTGACCGCTTAGATGTTACAGATCGAGACAAACAGATGGGTCAATCCAATCAATCTAGATCTGTAACACCTGGCTGGTCATTTCACTCCTAACTGTTACAGATCGAGACAAACGGAATAAGCCGGGCCGAATTGTCTAAAACTGTAACATCTAGCCGAGTTTTCGGGTCCCACCTGTTACAGATTTAGACGAGCAGGCCGAGCACGTCTACGCCCGCAAGTCCTTTACGCTGGAACGCTCGACCAGCACGCCCGAGACGAGCGTACGGCTTCTGGAGCTCGGAGCTTCTATGCCCGCAACGACCTCGTTAAGCGCACGGACGCCCAGCTCGCGGTGGCGGAACTTCACCGACGTCAGAATCGAGTTGGGAATCGTCTTGTAGAGCTCATCGTCGAAGCCGATCACGGACACGTCGTCGGGCACACTGAGCCCTTTGTCACGTAGAGCCATCATCACGCCGTTTGCCATGCAGTCGTTAGCAGCGAGGACCGCCGTGCAATCGGGTTTATCGGCAAGCACAAGGCCCGCGGCATAGCCACTATCCGCATTCCAATCGCCTTGCAGAGGCTCGGGCGGCTCAATGCCACGCGCCTCGAGTGCCGCACGCCAACCTTTCATACGACACTGGCTCGACAGCGACTCTTTCTTACCAGAGACGAAGTACACATTCTTGTGCCCGCGGTTTAAGAAGTACTCGCACGCCATGCGCGCACCACCCTCTTGGTCGTCACTAACGGTAGAGCAGGTAGGATGCTCCATCGACGTGATAATCACCGTCTTGAGGTCTTTCGGCGCCTCAAAGGTATCAAAGTCATCGACCATCTGGCGCAGGTTGAAAATCATGCCGTCGACGGGAAGCTGCGACATCCTACGTGCCGCTTCGGCAAGGGTCATCTTCTCCCCCGCCCGCTTTTTAATCATCGTGAGCGCAAAGCCTCGCTCTGCGGCGGCATCGGCGATACCGTCGATCATGTCCACGGCACCGCCCGACAAATGGAACAGCACCACACCGATGCACCCGTAACGGCCCAACTTGAGTGAACGCGCGGCAAAGTTCGCCCGGAACCCAAGCGCTTCCATGGCAGCATGGACCCTATCGCGCGTCGACTCTCGCACGCTATCGGGCTCGTTGATCACGCGCGACACCGTCTTGAGAGAAACGCCCGCGGCAACTGCCACATCGTTCATTGAGACATTTTTCTTGTCCATCGTTGCCACTACTTCTCCAGTCGGTTTTGCATCGCTTGTTTTTTGCGTTCTAGCATACACTACCCGCCCGACTGACAAATCAGCCGTTTATCGGACGATATCGACCGTTCACCTGTACATCCTTGTTGCTCTTCCAAAAATGTCTTACGTTGTCATTAACGAAATGACAACGTTGTCATTTCGCAATGCCTTCCTTAAGCAGGAAGGTTTCCGGGCAGTCCTGACCATCCATCGACGACCAGTTCCATCCACATGCATCGCGCATCAAGTAGCAAAGGAGCTCTATGGACGCCATCGTAAAGATGCTCGAAAAGCATCAACCGTTCTTTGAGAAGATCTCGAGGAACATATACCTCCAGGCCATCAAGGACGGATTCCTTGGGTGCATGCCCATTGTCCTCACCTCTTCGATCTTTCTGCTCATTGCCACCCTTCCCGGCGTAGTCGGCGTCACGCTGCCCCAGCCGCTCATCGACTGGTGCAACAAGCTCTACAACTTCACCATGGGCGTCATGGGCATCATGGTTGCCGGCACCACTGCCAAGAACTTCACGGCTTCCATGAACCGTCGCATGCCCGCCGGCAAAGTGCTCAACGACGGTTCCACCATGGTGGCCGCCCAGTGCAGCATGCTGCTGCTCGCAGTCACGCAGTTCACCACCAAGTTCGACGGCTCCGAGCTTTCGGTCTTCGATTGCACCAGCATGGGCACGCGCGGTCTGTTCTCGGCCTATATCGCCGCGTTCATTACCGTGTGGGTCTATAAGTTCTGCGTCTCGCGCGATCTGACCATTAAGCTGCCCAAGGAGGTCCCGGGCGCCATCGCTCAGAACTTCCGCGACATCATCCCCTTTGGCGGTGCTGTCATCATCTGCGGCATCATCGATGTCGTCGTGCGCAACCTCATGGGCGTTCCGTTCTCCGAGCTGCTTATCAAACTGCTCTCCCCGCTCTTCACCGCTGCAGAAACCTATCCTGGCCTTATCCTTATCCAGGCAGCCACCGCGTTCTTCTGGTTTATCGGCGTCCACGGCCCCTCGATCGTCCAGCCGGGCATCGACCCCATCCGTCTTGCCAACCAGGCCGAGAACCTGCAGGTTCTGCTGGCCGGTGGCCACCCCGCCCACTCCCTCACCTTTAACATGTCGCTCGTGGGTGAGTTCGGCGGCACCGGCGCCACGTTCATCGTGCCGCTTCTGCTGATTCTCTTTATGAAGTCCAAGCAGCTCAAGGCCGTCGGTAAGGCCTCGATTGTTCCTGTTGCCTTCGCCGTCAACGAACCGCTGCTCTTTGGCGCGCCGATGATCCTTAACCCCTACATGCTCATCCCCTTTGTTGCCGCCGGTTGCGTCAACGTGAGTGTTGCCAAGTTCTTTATCGATAACGTGGGCATGAACGGCTTCTCCTTCGTGGTGCCTTGGGCTACCCCTGCCCCCATCGGCATCTTCATCACCACGAACTTCCAGCTTATCGCCCTGGTGTTTGTCGCAATCATCATCTTGCTGGACGCCATCATCTACCTGCCGTTCTTGAAGGCATACGATAAGCTGCTCTGCGACCAGGAGGCCGAGCGCGCCGCCGAGCTGGGTCTCGAGTCCGATGGTGCCGCTGCCATCGCCGCCAACGCCCCTGCGCCCGCTGTCGAGCAGGCTACCGCTTCCGTCGAGACGACTGTTGCCGCCGCCGACAACAAGCCTGTCGTCGATCAGCCCGAGCCCGCTGCCGATGCATCCGCCAAGAAGGATGTCGATGGCCTGAAGGTCCTCGTCCTGTGCGCCGGCGCCGGCACCTCTGCCATGCTCGCCAACGCCATCAAGGAAGGTGCCGCACAGACCGGAGAGAACATCGCTTCCTCCGCAGGCGCCTATGGCCAGCACACTGCCATCATGGATCAGTACGACGTTATCGTGCTTGCCCCGCAGGTCCGTAGCTACTACAACGACATGAAGGCCGACACCGATCGCCTGGGCATTAAGCTGCTCGCTCCCCGCGGTAAGGAATATATCGACCTCACCCGCGACCCCGCTGGCGCCATCAAGTGGCTCCGCGAGAACCTCGACTAGTTCCTCCCTCTGTTGGTGCCCGAATCCCCAGTTCGGGCACCTCTCCCTATTCGTATCCCACAGAAAGGATGACTCATGACCAACCCCATGCAGTTCCCCGACGGCTTTGTATTTGGCGGCGCCACCGCCGCTTACCAGGTTGAAGGCGAGACCCGCACGCACGGCAAGGGCAAAGTGCCCTGGGACGATTTCCTGGCTGCCCAGGGTCGCTTCTCCCCCGACCCCGCAAGCGATTTCTACAACAAGTATCCGGTCGATATCGACCTGTGCCAGCGCTTCGGCATCAACGGTATTCGCGTCTCCGTCGCTTGGAGCCGTATCTTCCCCAGTGGCACCGGCGAGATTAACCCCGAGGGCGTCGCTTTCTATCACGAGCTTTTCGCCACCTGCAACAAAGCTGGCGTTATCCCCTATGTCACGCTCGATCACTTCGATACGCCCGAGGCCTTTTACCAGAACGGCGGCGAGGGTTTCCTGACGCGCACGACCATCGACGCCTTCGTCGAGTACGCCAAGTTCTGCTTTGCCGAGTTCACCGAGGTCAAGCACTGGTTTACCTTTAACGAGATTCCCGCAACCGCCGAGGGCAGCTTTATCGTCGGCAACTGGCCGCACGGCGAGAAATACCGCTTGGACAAGGCCTTCCAGCTCATGCACAACATGATGGTGGCCCACGCCAAGGCTGTCGTCGCCTTCCACGAGGGCGGCTTTGAGGGCGAGATCGGCATTGTCCAGAACCTGGAGCCCAAGTATCCCCTCGACCCCAACAGCGCTGCCGACTGCGAGGCAGCTCGCATGGCCGACGTCATCAACAACCGCTGGGTACTCGACGCCACCTTCCGCGGCCACTATGCAGCCGACACCATGGAGGCTGCGACCAAGCTGGCCCATATCGCCGGCGGCGAGCTCGACGTTCGTGACGAGGACATCGCCGCGTTGACCGCCGCGCTGCCCCACAACGATTGCCTTGGCGTCAACACGTACAAGTGTCAGTTCCTGCGTGCCGCCGAGGGCGAAAACGACATCAACCACAATGGCACCGGCGACAAGGGATCCTCGCGCTGGTTCCTCAAGGGCGTGGGCGAGTCATGCGTGCGCGAAGGCGTACCCACCACCGATTGGGACTGGATCATCTATCCCGAGGGCCTCTACGACCTGCTGCTCCGCATTAAGAACGATTACCCCAACTACAAGAAGATCTACATCACCGAGAACGGCATGGGCTATAAGGACGACTTCGAGGACGGCTTTATCGACGACGCCCCTCGCATCGACTACATGCGTCAGCATCTCGCATGGATCCTCAAGGCAATCGACGGCGGCGTGAACGTCGACGGCTACTTTGTGTGGTCGCTGCAGGACCAGTTCTCCTGGACCAACGGCTATAACAAGCGCTATGGCCTGTTCTACATCGACTTTGAGACCCAGAAGCGCTATCCCAAGGCGAGCGCGTACTGGTACAAGAACGTCGCGGAGACCGGCCTGCTCATGGCCTAACTTTTGCCGCATACCCCCTATCGGCCGCATACGAATCCCTCCATGGGTTCGCATGCGGCTTTTTTGTTTTGGTGGGCCCGAGCGGATCATTCGTCTCGATCTGTAACATCTAGTCGAGTATTTCGGCCCTAGCTGTTACAGATTTAGACGAACGGGTGGCCCGGGCCGAACAATCTCGATCTGTAACATGTAGACCACTTTTGACCGTCTAGATGTTACAGATCAAGACAATAAGATAGTCAAATCCAAACTTTCCAAGCAGTTATGAAGCATGGTTTCTAGTTTTCGGTATCACGAACATACTTTCGGTATCATTTAATGGTATTATGATATCGAAAGTGTGTTCGTGATACCGAAAGGAGCCGCATGCGCCAGTTCGATTACACCACAGTCCCAGCGGAACTCGAAGCAACTCCAATCACCAACCTCCTCCTCTCGATACGCGAGCATAAAGGCCGTCAGCTTGCTCTGAGTCAAGTCAAACCCGAGCTTCTATCGTCCCTAATGGAGGAGGCTAAGATCCAAAGCGCCCGATCCTCCAACGGACTTGAAGGAATTGTTACCACCCAAAAAAGGCTCAAAGCGATCATGGCGTATTCCGCCAAGCCAAGCTCCCGCGCAGAGGAAGAAATCGCTGGATACCGAGATGTGCTGTCGCTTATTCACGAGCAACACGATTCCATTCCCGTAACGCCATCGGTCATTCTGCAGTTGCATCGTGACCTCATGGCGCACACGGCAATCTCGTATGGAGGCCATTGGAAAGATGGCGATAACGAAATCGTCTCCATTGACGATCAAGGTAATCGATTTGTGCGCTTTAGGCCCCCTTCGGCTCTAGCAACCCCGGGACTTATTAAAGAAGCCTGCCAGTCCCTCAACGATGCTTTATCTCGCCAAGTTTGCGATCCCCTCCTTATATCGCTCCGCTTTATCTTCGATTTTGTTAGCATTCATCCCTTCAACGATGGCAATGGCAGGATGAGCCGGCTCCTTACAACGCTGCTGCTCGAAAAGACTGGATACGACGTTGCGCGTTACATCAGCATCGAACGACTTATTGAAGACAACAAAGCGCTTTACTACAACGCTCTCGCTGCAAGCTCCACTGGATGGAATGAAAATCAAAACACCGAAGTACCCTTTATCCGTTTCATGCTCGGAACAACCCTAGCCGCCTACCGACAGCTCGAGCAGCGTACCTTAATTGAATCAAGCACTCGTCCCATGTCGAAGCAAGCGCGCATCACCGTTCTATTTCAACAGAGACCCGGCGTCATTAAGAAATCCGACATTCGGTCCAACTGCCCCGATATCAGCGAGGTAACCGTTAAACGAACCCTCGGTCAGCTTGTTAGTTGCAGCGCAATCGAAAAAACAGGAGCGGGCCGTTCGACGGGCTACATACTCAAAGACGTCCATGCTCTAGAACTATTCTTGCAATCCACAATACCCGATAGCGAGGCCGCAATAACAAAAGAGGCTCCAAAGGATAAGCTCCTTGAACGTGTAAACTACGCCGAGGATGAAAGCAGAGAGGGGCTCTATGAAGACTACGATTCATTCTCAATGGACGTAAAGACGAAATACGGAGTCTAGTCATATCTCAGAATAGCCTCATCCTTGTTGCCCAAAGTTATTTGCGCGTCATTGTAAAGCGGTACCCCCGCGCCGGCAGGGGGCAGATGTATCGCCTGCAACGTTAGCTAGCAAATGGCCTGCGAGTGCCCCTCGATGGCGACACGATCCTCGGCGGTAATACCCGGCTCGCACACCACGGCGTCCAGGCTGTCCAGACGGCAGAAGGTGTAGAAGTCGCGCTTGCCGATCTTGCTGGAGTCGGCGATCAGATAGCGCCAATGCGATCTCACGACGGTTGCGTTCATTGTCTCAATTTGATACTCAACGAAATACGGCCCCGCAGCTCAATAAGCTGCGGGGCCGTACTATACACCGACGAATCAACGACGGAGTGCATCCACTATTTGGCCAGCTCCTGAACGATCCAGTCAATTGCACCTTCGGGATCGTTGGTAAGGTCGATATACTCCTTGCCCCTTGTGGTGAGCAGTTTAATTCCAAGGCGATCGGTATCGGCCTTCATAGCGTCATAGTACATGCGTGCCTGGGGCGCCAGAACAATCACGTTGTACTGATCCATCGTCTCATAGTGGCTTCCGTACGCACCGGACTGAGAAACCAGATCGATACCCTTAGCAGCGGCACCTTCGCGAAGAGCATTTGCCAAGAGAGTCGAAGTGCCGGCACCCTGGCAAAGCACGAGCACGCGGATCTGCTCCGCCTTGTCCTTTACCGCCTCGAGAGCTTTTGCGACATTTTCCTGTGCGGCAATAGCATCTGCATCCGAGTTTCCTGCAGCCTCCTTTGCAGACTCTTCCAAACAAAGCTGATGGTCATACGCCTTGCAGAATGGATAGTAAATCACAAAGTCAACGACCAACAGCACTGCCATCAATACGAGAGAACGCAGATCGAGACCCGTGGTGAGGAATGCACCGATTGGGCCGGGAAGCGCCCACGGCATGGTATACATGGGGGCGTTCATTCCAATGACGTCAATGAAGAACTTACCGATAATGGCGTTGACCATAGGAGCCACTAGGAAGGGCACGAACATATAGGGATTGAGAACAATCGGCATACCGAAGATAACAGGCTCGTTAACTCCAAAAATCACCGGGATAATCGATGCCTTGCCCATGGCTTTAAGCTGCTTGGAGCGCATAAACATGATCAGGATAATAGGAACGATGAACGTGCAGCCAGAACCGCCCAGACCGCCGATGAAGCTTGTAAAGTCCTGCGTGAGAGCAATTGACGGATGTCCACCTGCTTGGAAAACCTCAAGATTGGTAACGGTATTGCCGTAGAGCGCAGCATTGATCGGACTCATGACAACCGAAGCACCGTGGATACCCATAAATTGGAAAAGTGCGACCGCGCCTTCGATAAGCGCCATGCCAGGATAGGTGTCAACCGCGGAGAACAGCGGCGAGATGAGAGCGGATACCAAATTGGCGAACGGCACAGCAAGCAGCTTGCGGCTCGCAAGATCGATAAAAGCGCACGCAAGGATCGAAAACCCAAATGCAAAGATATCGCGAAAACTCTGCGCAATAGAGCCAGGGACCTCTTTGGGGAGCTTGATCGTCACATTATGGCTAATGCACACCTTATAGATATTAACGGTCAAGAATGCGGCTACGAACGCAGCGAGAAAACCCTTGGTTCCCATATAGCCGGTTTCAAAAACAGATGTATCTGCTCCGCCAATCGAGACAACATCGTTCGTCACCGATAGCAAGAGCATGCCGCACATGGCACAAACCATGCACGAGGTGGGGTTGAGAGATTTACCCGAAGGCATGCGACGGTTCATCGACATGGCAAGTGAGCTCGCCGTGGTGCCCGCCACCATAATGCCAAGAAGTCCCATGGTATATGCATAGATTTTATTGAAGAAATCCAGCACCTCAGACGGAAGCGTGATGCCTACATAGGCAGGGAGCGTCGAAAGAAGAAGGAACAGGCTCGAGAACAGCACAATTGGCATATTCGAGAGAAAGCCATCCTTAATCGCCACCAGATAAATGTTCCTCGAGATTTTGTCGAAGAGGGGCTGGTGTTTTTCAAGGAATTTGACGATAGCGTCCATAACACATCCTTTCATGATTCCCGGGCACGTAACGATTTATCCGGACTCAACCGTCGTCGTCCCCGTTTGTATCCACTTATGTAAGTGAATACGTTCTTGTGCGAAATGTAATATCATTTGCGCGATTTGTCATAACCAATTCTTTTTCCGCTTTGTCGATATGTCAAGAATTCAAATACTTATTCGGTGAACGGTAGTTGATTAATATAAGGTTTTCCCAGCTAAAGGCTATTTTTTCCGAGCAGTACAATAAGCTTGCAACCGTTCGCCGATTGGATATAACATATTGAATATATTGTTGTAACAATATTAGAGACAATGTCACAAGCCTGTCGTTCTAGTCAAAGGAAGTAACAATGCCCAAACGATTACTGAACATGTCCGCATCCGATTTTGCCGCCACGTCACCCATGGATCTAAAGCAGGCAATTCTGGCTTCCGAGGGACGTACCATCATGGCGGAAAACGTACCCTCTTCCCAATTTCTCGGCGGCGTTACTAATGCCGAAATCGAACGTGCCGCAGGTGCCGACCTGCTTCTGTTTAACGCGCTCGATGTGTTCGATCCAGTTATTGCCGGTATTCCAGATGATCTCAATGAAAACCCGGTCACTTGGGTGAAGCGAGCATGCGGAAGGCCCATTGGCGTCAATCTGGAGCCAGTTGATAACGAGGCAGAGATGTCTGAATCCCGAACGGAAATCCCCATGGGTCGTCGCGTCTCTCCCAAGACCTTAGAAAAGGCTAACGAACTCGGATTTGATTTTATCTGCCTGACGGGCAACCCTGGAACCGGCGTCTCCAACGATGCAATCGCCCATTCGATTAAACTCTCCAAAGAGCATTTCAATGGCCTGGTCATAGCCGGAAAAATGCATGGAGCGGGCGTTGCGGAACCTGTCATGACGCTCGAAATTGCGCGCAAGTTTGTTGACCTCGGCGTCGATATCCTTCTCGTACCAGCCCCCTACACCGTCCCTTGCTTCCAAGAAGCAGACCTGCGCGCCATCGTAGACTTTGTACGATCCCACAACGTAGGCAAGTCAATTGAAGAGAAGGTTCTCGTCATGGCAGCGAACGGGACGAGTCAAGACTCCTGCGACAGCGAGACCATTAAGAAAATAGGCCTTGCAGCAAAAGCAGCCGGCGCTGACCTCCAACATATCGGGGACTCCATGAACGGTATTTGCCTGCCCCAGAATATCTTCACGCTCGGACAAGCCCTTCGTGGATACAGGCATCAGATCGTCATGCTGAGCCGCTCTGTGATACGTTAAGGTTACCTTGCCCACGTTACATCCCGACTGAGGCAACCATCAGGTATAACCAACATGCAAACTGAGGCTCTAATGCTCGATACACACGAAAAACGGCCACTCTATTTACAGCTCACCGACGCGCTGCTCAAGCAGATCGTCGATGAATATCAAGCAGACGATAAACTTCCAACAGAAATGGAACTCTGCGACGAATACGCCGTAAGCAGAACAACCGTCCGACTTGCCATGAGTGAGCTGGAGCGTCGTGGAAGTATCTATCGAATCCAAGGTAAGGGATCGTTTGTTGCACCGAAACGCGTTAGCGAACTCAATTCACTTTTAGACTTTGACTTTGCAAGCCATTGCGATGGCGTTGATCCGGATGCCATCACCAAACATTTCGGCGGCCTCACATCAGGTCGTCCAATTTCCGTAATGATGCTCCAACAATTTGGATGTCAAAGTCGCGATGAAATTCAGCGTCTTGAATTGACCTACGAACTTGAAGGCAGCTTCATAGGCGCTGATACGTTCTTCATTTCAAAGTCGCGCGTTCCGAATAACCAGTTAGATTTTCAGGCATTTAGCAGAATCATGGACGACTTGTCCAAGTCTATCCAATCTGTTAGGGAAAGCTATAGAGCACGTCAGCTTAGCGATTCCGAAGCCAGTAATTATGGTGTTGCAAAACTTCCGGTCATCGAACTGACTCATTATGCTTACGACTCCGGAGGCAAACTAATCTCAATTGTCTGCCGCACCGTCTTAACTGGGCGAATCCCTTATCAAAACTTTATTTTCAAGTCCTAATGTTCTTTTTCTTTTGTCTCGATCTGTAACACGTAGCCGAGTTTTTAAGTCCTAACCGTTACAGATCGAGACAAACAAGGTAGACCCCGCCGAATTGTCTCAATCTGTAACACTAAGACCGGTTTTGGACGTCTAGATGTTACAGATTGAGATGAATGCACAGGTCAATCCTCTCAATCTCAATCTGTAACAACTAGCTGAATTTTTCGGTCCTAGCTGTTACAGATCGAGACAAACGGAATAGGCCGAGCCAAAAATCTCGATCTGTAACATTTGACTCGCTTTTGGCCGCCTAGATATCACAGGTTGAGACAATTTGATAGTGGAGTCCTCATTTGCGCGTCATATCGCGTAGCGCTGACGCGCTGGTTTCCACAATGACAGGAGGTAAAAGTCCTCCCGCATCGCCTGTTGGCAATCCCGTAGCTTTAGCTAGCAAATGACCTGCGTGTGTTCCTCGATGGCGGCACGATCTTCGGCGGTAATACCCGGCTCGCACACCACGGCGTCCAGGCTGTCCAGACGGCAGAAGGTGTAGAAGTCGCGCTTGCCAATCTTGCTGGAATCGGCGATCAGATAGCGCGAGTCGGCCTTGCTAAAGGCGAGCTGCTGGATGCGGCCCTCTTCCATGTTAGACGTGGACACGTCGCCGTCCAAAATGCCGTTGGCGCCGATATAGGCTGCGTCGATTCCCAGCGCGCGCAGGGTATCCTCGGCCATTGGGCCCACAAAGGCGGCGGTGCGGCGACGGTACATACCGCCCACGAGGCACAGGTCGCAGTCTTCGCGCGCCTCGAGCAGGTTAAACACCGAAAGCGAATTGGTCACAATGCGCAGGCGAAACGCCGGCAGCATCGAGGCCATCTGCTCAACCGTGGTGCCCGTGCCCAAAAAGATGGTCGAGCCTTCCTCGATAAGCTCCACAGAACGGCGCGCAATCTGCAACTTTTCCTCGGCATGCTTCGTGCGCTTTTCGCTGTGCGAATACTCATGGCGCAGCATAGCGTGTGGACGGCTCTGCGCACTGCGGGCTCCGCCGTGCACGCGCTCGATCTCGCCCAGGCTCGCAAGCTCCTCAAGGTCACGGCGGATCGTCATATCCGAGACACCTAACGCATCCGAAATCTCCTTGACCGAGACCGTTCCCTGTTCCTCGAGCAGCTGCCGAACCTTATCCTGTCGCTCCGCTTTAATCACGATGAGTCCTCGCTGTTCCACGCTCACGTCAATTCAAACAATAACGAACAAATTGTATCAGACTCGCGCGCGTCAGAAATGAACACCCGCACAGCTCCAATCATCACTTTTTTGAGAAAAATACCCCCTGCTTTAGTGGGGTGTAGTGATAATCTCGCGTGTTCGCGCTACAGTTTGTCGGAAATACCTCGATGTTAGGAACCAAATGATCACTTCCGAGCTTTTCGGCACCGCGCCGTGCGGTACCCCCGTTCATCGCTACACCCTCAACGGGCCTGAGATCTGCGTTCGCATTATGGACTATGGCGCTACCGTGTTGGGCATCGACGTACCCGACATCCCTGGCAACGTGCGCGATGTGGTGCTGGGCTTCGATAAGCTCGAGGATTACTTTGACAACCCCGCCTGCTTTGGCGCGACCATCGGCCCCGTGGCCAACCGCACTGCGGGTGCCACGATCACCATCGCCGGTACGGACTGGCATATGCCGGCCAACGAAGGCGTCAACAACCTGCACAGCGATCTTGAGCACGGCCTGCACAAGCGCGTGTGGGATGTTGAGCTCGACGAGGTCCATAACGCCGTGCGCATGACCACCTCGCTTGAGGATGGCGAACTGGGCCTTCCCGGCAACCGCACCTTTACGGCCGTGTTTACCGTGACGCGCACCGGCGTCTTTCGCATCGAATATGGCTGCGAGAGCGACCGCACCACGTACGTGTCCATGACCAACCACACATACTTTAACCTTGCCGGCCATAACGCCGGCATGGACTGCGAGCACTTCTTTGTTGCCAACGCTGCCCACTACCTGCCCATCAACGAGCAGAATATCCCCACCGGCGAGATCGCTCCGGTCGAGGGAACACCGTTTGACTTTCGCGAGCTGCGCCCCGTCGCTCCCGGCATGGAGGCCGACGACCCGCAGATTAAGCAGGCCCGTGGCTACGATCACTGTCTGTGCATCGATGGCTATCAGTACGGCCGTAATCTGCGCCGCGCGATGCACGTCGAGGAGATGTGGACCGGCCGTGAGCTGGACTATTACACCACTGCCCCGGGCGTGCAGCTCTACACCGGCAACTGGCTGGGCGACGAACACGCCAAAGACGATGCCAACTATAGCTGGGGCGCCGGCTTTGCCCTCGAGGCAGAGATGTACCCCGACACGCCGCACCAGCCGCTGTTCCCGCAGGGCATTGTGGGCCCGGGTCACCCCTACAGCAATGTGATCGAATACCACTTTATGAGGCACTAAGCCCATAACGCAATATATCGCACAGCAGCGCCCGCCGGCACCACCGCCGACGGGCGCTTTGCTACCTAGTCATTGGGGACGTTCTTAAATGACTAGTTGGATGGGGTCGGGATTGGAGCTGGGGAGGTGGCGAATTTCTAGTTCTACTCCGAGCTTTTGCAACTCTCTGAGGGCAGCAACGTCTGCGTCGCTCACGGCAACCGCGGGCGTTATGGGGCGCTTGCCCTCCCCTGTCTGCATATGCCCAATGCTGATCTTGGTGATCGGCACACCACCCTTAACCAGCGCGAGCGCATCGGCGGGTGAGGCCACCATAATCAGAATCAACTGGCGCGGCGTTGCGGTATGAATGGTGTCGACGGTCCTTTGCACCGAGAAAAACCGTGTCCAAACGCCTTCTGGCACCGCTACCCTCATAGGCGCCCACTTGCGCGAATCCGCCGCAATCTCGTCGTTGACGATTAGGACGAGGTTGGAACCCATAGCCTCGTTCCACAGCTCGACGTCTTGCCCGTAAATAAACCGGTCATCGATACGCGTGAGAAGGATCTTGGGTTGAGCCATGGCAGTCCCATTCTGTTTGAGACTCGTAAGAGCGAGACATCACGTCTCCAATATTAGTGCATTTAAAGTGAGAAAAGCCGTCAGAACACTTGCACGGATGTGCGATGTCCCGTATCATAGACAGCCGTTGACGCCTCAGTTGCGTCACCACATGGCCGCCAGCGTAGCTCAGTTGGTAGAGCACCGCTCTCGTAAAGCGGGGGTCACCGGTTCGAGCCCGGTCGCTGGCTCCATTGCACAAGATAGCCGCCTTTGGGCGGCTTTTTTGTTGCCGATTCGCCCACTCGGTGGACTTCGGATTTAATGCTTAGGGGGCGGGGATTTACCAAAGTGAAATTTTAATGAAAAGAAACCCAGCTGCAACAATTGCCATGGTGAGGGCTCGAATTGGTCATATAGATTTAAAATAGCCACGATACCTTCTCTTTTGCTGGAACGATATATCTATACAAGGTTGTGAGCGGAAAACAAAAATACGTCGATTGCTATCCGACAAACGGGTCTGGAATTGCATTCACCGGCATTTCGGGGCAGATTGATACACATGTACGAAAGGGAACCTATGTGGTGCGTTGGGTTGGAGCTGCTGCAAGCCCGATATGGATTGCGGTCTTGCGCCCCGATGTCCAAATAGGTTTCTCTCTAGACGGGAAGTTGCTCATGGACGTCATCTATGACGGAGATGACTGGGTCGATCATTATACTTGGCGCCTGGTCGGCTCGAACGACAATGGGGATGTGGTGTTTGATGGACTATGTCCAAAGCATCTCCATCCTTTTGTCTCGTCGTTAATTGAGAGTTCCGCTCGTGTTGCCCCCTACAGCTCGGCATCGCTTCATGATACGGACGTTTTGAAGACCATAAGGGAATCAATTGACGATGGCACGATGAGCGGCCCGCTGTTTTCTCGGCTTGTGGGGCTAGATGAGATTGGCTCGAAACGACTGCTTGCGGGCGAAAAAGTGGAACTCACTTATCGGTCGATGATTTCAATCCTGCGGCTAGCCGATGTTCTTCGCAAATAAATGAGGCTTCCCTATTCAAAAACAGAAAACCCCGCTAAACGTGATTCCCCTAGGGAAACACGTTTAGCGGGGTCCTAGCGTGATTTCCCTAGGGGAATCACGCCATCAGACGAATAGCTCTGCCAGGCAGTTCGCTACTCCTCCCAGTAAGCGTCTGCAAGCAGCTTAAAGCAGATCTTCTTGACCGGCTGCGCACCATCGCCCGGGAACTCGAGCGTGGGCATGTGAGGCTCGCCGGCAACGAACAGTGCAAACTTATCGTCAGCAAGATCGCCGGCGATCGAGGCGTCGGAATCGACCAGATCGTAGTCGTCCTTCTCGTCAAACTCCTGGACCAGCGTCAAGCTGCCCGTAGCGACCTTAAAGGCCTCGCGACCCTCGACATCGATCTGCAGGTCGTGATAGCGCTGATGCGTCTCGTAGTGAGCCTCGGCCTCGGGACGCGTCGTGGGAGCCATGACGTTTGCATAGACCTTGTCGCCCAGAATCGGATGGCTGCCGACCTCGAGCTGCGCCGGATCGTTCTCCTCGAGCCAGTCAATCAGCACATCGAGGCCCTTGAGCATTCCGCGGTATTCCTCGATATCGCCCAATGCACCGTAAATCATCTAAATCCCCTCTTGGATCGTTTCTTTGGCGGCTACTCGATAAACGCGTTACCGACGCTGTTGCCGCCCACATACGTCTCGACCAGGGTAAGGTCGGGATTGAACACGACAACGTCGGCGTCGCGCCCCGACATAATGCTATCGCACTTGTCGTCGACATGAGCTAGCAAGCGATGCCGGGGCCGACACCCAAACTCTTACAGCTCGGTCACGACAACGCCGTTGTAGACCTCGTCCCAACGGTCCATGACCAGATGGCCGGTCATAGGATCCATGGCGTTGAGCTTGCCGCAAGTGTTGGCGGTACGCAGCACCGTCTCGTCGTCTGCGCCAGCAGCGATGGCATGCGCGAAGCCTGCGATAGTGGAGTCACCAGAGCCCGTGGCGTTAACGGCAGGGATATCGGGCGTCTTTGCGCGGAACGCACGGCCATTGTGGAAGCCAACAGAGCCGGCAGCGCCCATGGACACGACGACCCAGGGGATTTCGGAGAAGCGGGCGTCAGAAGCGAGCGCGGCGCGGAGCTCGTCCACATCGTCGGTGGTAAAGCTCGTACCCAGAAGGCCGTTGATCTCGGTCAGGTTAGGCTTGACCAGCTCGGGCTTAACCTCGGACTTGAGCGCAGCCTCGAGCGAAGCACCCGAGGTATCGAGCAGCACCTTGGCTCCGGCGTTCTCGGCAATGCCCGTGATCTTGGCATAGTAGTCTGCCTCGACGCCGCGGGGCAGCGAACCCGAAATGGTGACGACGTCGGCCTTGCCCGCAAGCTCGGTAAACTTGGCGGTAAAGGCATCGAGCTCCTCGGGGGCAATTGTCGGGCCACTCTCGAGCAGCTCAGTCTGGTTGCCGGCGTGGAGGATGTTGAGGCAAATGCGAGTCTCGCCCTTGATGGGCACAAAGTCGTTGTTAATACCGTTGGCGTCCATGAGCTCAGCCATGTAGGCGCCCATGTGGCCGCCGAGCAGACCGGTTGCCACAACGTCGTCGCCCAGCTGACCCAGCACACGGGCCACGTTGAGGCCCTTGCCGCCGGCGGTCTTTTCGGGCGTCACGCGGTTGACGTCGTCGATAACGAGCTCGTCGAGCTGATAGCGCGTATCGACAGACGGGTTCATCGTAACGGTGAGGATCATTTTTAGCTCCTTATCTCGCAGGCTCCTTGTGCCTCGCGATACGAGTCGACAAAACGGAATTACAGGATCTCAATCGTGAACGAGCGAACGACGGTCTCCTTGGGCTTGGCGACAAGGCAGCCGCGCTTATGCTCAAGCACGTCGTCCTCATCGGAGCAGGTCGAGAGACCGCCCCAAGGCTCAACCGCCACAAAATCGCCCTCGGGCTTGCTCCACACAATGAGATATGGGAAGCCCTCAAAGCTCAGGCGGACGCCCTTGTCCTCGCCCTTTTTGGAAAGCGTGACCTGACGGCTCTCGAGCACGTCAAAGATGGTCTCCGCAAAATCGAAGAGCTCGTGCGACAGGGGCAGCGTCTTTCCCACCATGGGGTTCTTGGAGCGGTTTGCCACGTCAATCAATCCAGTCGAGGGAACGGCGGTGCAGAGCTCCGTAGCCTCGTCTTTCTCAAAGCGCAACTCGTAGTCCGTATAGGCCTCGCCCTCATCGAGCGGACACCTAAAGCCGGGATGACCGCCGATAAAGAACGGCATGTCCTCGGTTCCCTCGTTGGTCACCTCATAGGAGACGCGAACGGCATCTCCCTCAAGCGTATAACGGGCGACAAGCTTAAACGGATACGGATAATCGCTCAGCAGCGCGGCGTTATCCTCCGAAGCCAGGCACATCGCCAGCTCGTTCTCGCTCTGGCTCAGCAGCTTCCACTCCTGTTTGCGCGCAAACCCATGGCGAGCGAGCTTTACATGATGCCCGGCAAACGTCATGGCGTTGTTATCGCGCAAGCCTCCGCAAATCGGGAAGCAAATCGGTGCCTGGCCAGACCACACGGCGGGATCGCCCTGCCACAGATACTCGCGACCTCCGGCCTCAATCGAGGTAAACGAACCACCAGCCGTGGACACCGTAATAGAAATCGAATCGTTGGAGAGAGCGTATTCCATTGCCCATCCTTTCGAACAACTGCTTTTTGCTCGCAAGAACCCGTCTCGGCCCTGACCAAAGGACAAACCCGCACGTTCATCGATACGTCCGGTATCCCAGCCATGCAACGGGGTACCATACAGACATTGATGCAATTACAGCTGAAAGGCCTTCTTATGCGAACCATCATCCTCTATGCCTCGCGCCACCACGGCAACACGAAAAAGCTCGTGGACGCCATTGTCGAGGCGCATCCCGAAATCGATACCCTCGACGTAAAGGCACTCGGTAAAAACGAGTACCCCGACCTGCACGAGTACCATTTGATTGGTGTGGCCACGGGCATTTATTATTCCGAGATCGACAAGGACATGGCACGCGTGCTCACCAACGTGCTGCAGCCACAGGACAAGGTGTTTGGCCTTATGACCTACGGCGGTAAAAACAAGTGGTACGGCAAAGATATCGATGGCATCTGCCGCATGAGGCAGGCCATCTTTATGGGCGTCTACGGCTGCCCCGGCTTTGACACGTGGGGGCCGTTCAAGCTCACCGGCGGCGTCCAGAAGGGACACCCGACCGCTGAGGAAATTAAGGGCGCTGTCGATTTCTTCGATAAGATCGAAGATGAGTACGGCGACATCATCGTCGAAGAGTATGCCAAACGCGAGAAGCGCCTGGCATACGAAAAAGAGCATCCTGCGGGAGGCCTGGTGGCCGGCGTCAAGCGCACGGCAAAGAAGATCGCTAACAAGCTGTAACTGTTAAGGTGCTTTTGAGCGTTAACCCATACGGCGGGTCCGAGCAAATTCGGGCCCGCCGTCTTTTTCTGTCGTTACTCAGTAAATGCGTTGCCGACGCTCTGGCCGCCAACATACGTCTCAACGAGAGTAAGCTCGTGGTCGAACACGACAAAGTCGGCGTCGCGACCCGGCATGATGCTGCCGCACTTATCCTCGATGTGCGCGGAGCGAGCCGGCACCTCGGTTGCCATGCGAATGGCGATATCGGCGCTGGCGATACCCCAGTCCACGATGTTCTTAACGCCCTGGGCAAGCGTGAGCACCGAGCCGGCAATGCTCTTGCCGTCGGCGAGCCAGCACAGGTTGTCCTTCATGATGACGTCCATGCCACCGCTGGTGTAGCTGCCCTCGGGCATGCCACCGCAGCCCAGGCAGTCGGTGATAAGCACCGTATGCTGCCAGCCCTTGGCCTGCAGCAGCGCCTTGATGGCGGCAGGGTTCACGTGCTTGCCGTCGCAGATGATCTCGGCGTAGGTCTCGGGGGTGGACATGGCTGCACCCACGACACCGGGCTCGCGGTGATGCAGACCGCGCTGGCCGTTGTAGGTGTGCGTAAAGCAGCTGGCACCGGCGTTGATCGCAGCGACGCACTCATCGTAGGTGGCATCGGAGTGGCCAATGCTGGTCACGACACCTTTGGCGTTCAGGGCAGCAGCGTAGGCAGCGGCGCCGTCGCGCTCAGCGGCCATAGCGCTCTTGACGATACGCCCACCGGCAGCCTCCTGCCACTGGTCGAAGACCTCCTCGGAGGGGTCGATCAGATAAGCGGGGTTCTGTGCGCCCACGTGCTTCATCGTAAAGAAGGGACCCTCAAGGTAGATGCCCTGGATGCGGGCGCCGCAGAAGTCGGGGCCGCGGCCCTCGTCAGCCTGAGCGATAGCCGCGCAGGCGTCCTTGATCTGCTCAACGCCGTCGGTAAACGTCGTGGGCAGCCAGCTGGTAGTACCGCGACGGGCGAGCTCGGTCGAGCTGATATCGATGCCCTCGGGGTCGTTATCGGTAGTCGAGTGGTTATAGAAGCCGTGGATGTGGGTGTCGACCATGCCCGGCGCAATCCACGAACCCGTGTAGTCCTTAATCTCGCAAGAGGGCTCATCGGTCTGCCAGGCGCCAAAGACGCCGTCCTCGACCATGAGGTAGCCGCCCAGCTGCGGGCCTGCCGGCAAGAAGAACTTGTCAGCCTTAATTGCGTATGTGCTCATATGCACTCCTTGCTTCTAAAAGCAGTTGACCATGGTGATGCTTATACCCAGCTCACCTAAAAACAAAAAGCGCCCGCCCGCCGTTATGAGCGGACGGGCGCCCTTACAGGGGGACGCGATTAAGCGGTGAAGGGGTGAATCGTCACGCCCTTGACCACGCGGTTGACCGTGCCGGTGGGGCTCGGCGTATCGGGCGTGTTGCCCACGCGCACGGAGTTGAGCAGGCTGATGGCCTGGGCAAACATCACGAACGGCAGAGCAAGGTAGCCCTCGGGGAGCGCCTCGTAGCCCTTGAAGGTGAAGGACTCGCCCTCGTAGACGGTGGCGCCATCCTGCTGAACGGCGACGGTATGCTGAGCGATGTCGTCGCCACCGATCTCGTTGAGGATGTCGATGTCGTACTGACGGGTGTAGGCGTCGTTGTTGACGAACACGAAGACGAGCGTCTTATCGTCGACGAAGGACTTAGGTCCGTGACGATAGCCCATGGAGGTGTCGTAGGAAGTAGCGACCAGACCGTGAGCGAGCTCGAGGATCTTGAGCTGGCTCTCCTGGGCAAGGCCACCGAAGGAGCCAGAACCCAAGTAGGTCACGCGGTTGAAGTCGCCAGCCAGGTAATCGGCGATCTCGGGCTCACGGGAGATGACCTCCTCGCCCATCTTGGCGATGGTCTCGACCCACTCGGCCTTCTGCTCGTCAGAGGCAGTGTCGAAAATAAGGGTGGAGAGCAGAGTCATGCAGGAATAAGAACCGGTCATGGCGAAGCCCTTGTCGTTGGCGCGCGGGATGAGCAGCGTCAGCGCGTTGGGATCATCGGCAGACTCGACGGCGAGCTTGCCCTCGGGAGCGCAGGTGATGTTGAGGAACTTGACGTTGTGGACGAGCTCCTTGGCAACGGCAACGGCGGCAAGGCTCTCGGGGCTGTTGCCAGAGCGGGCAAAGGAAACCACGAGCGTGGGATCCTCGGCGCGCAGGAAGTCACGCGGGGCGCTCACGATATCGGTCGTGGCGATGGGCTTAAAGTCGTAGAGATCAGTGTTGCCAGCGTGACGCAGGTACGGGGCGCAGGTATCGCCAACGTAGTCGGACGTACCGGCACCGGTGAAGACAACGGACAGACGGCCCTCGCCCATAGCGCGAGCCTCGGCCAGGAAGGCCTCGATGGCCTCCTTGTTCTCGCGATAGATGTTGAGCGTATCACGCCAAAGCTCGGGCTGCTGAGCAATCTCGGCCGTGGTGATCTGGGCGCCGAGCTCGGTGAGCTCCTCGACACTCTTCTCGAACATTTCTAATACCTCTCTCTAGAAGTAATCCTCTGACGTGCAATTATACACTTCAGTTGGTTATCTGGTAGTAACCAGTTAAATGCAAAGAATCATCATATGGATACGATGCGAACACTAGTCGCTACGCTGGTGGTAAACCTTGTATTTAAACTGATCGGCACGAGCAACCGAGAGTGTATACTCCACAACCTCGTTTGACTCGTTATACGTAGTCCTGACCAAATCGAGCACAGGCGAGCCCTCGACAATTCCCAAAAGGTGGGCGTCGGTGGGACGGGCTATGCTCGCATAGAACTCCTCCTCGGCCACGCGTATCTTTTGCTGAAAGTCTTGCTCAATCACATCGTAAAGCGGCTTACGCTCCAGTAGCGGTCGCTTTAGGGACAGAAATTGACGAACCGGTAGATAGCTGCGTTCGACCATCATGGGCATGTTGTCGGCAGAACGAAGGCGCTTGAGCTTAAAAATGCGATCGCCGATACGCAATCCCATATGCTCGGCCAGATTCTTATCGGCCTCCATCTCGCAAAACTCGAGAATCGTGGTCTCGGGGTCGCGACCCATCGCGCGCATCTGCTCGGTAAAGCTGTAGGACTGCATAAGATTGGTTGCCTTTGCCGAACGGTCGGTCACAAAGGTACCGCGACCGTGCTGCCGAACCACCAGTCCTAAACGCTCCAGTTCCTGCAGAGCCAGGCGTACCGTAGTGCGCGAGAGACCATAGCGCTCCGAAAGTTCGCGCTCGGAAGGAATCATGTCACCGGCGCGATATTCATGGTCAATCTTTTCGGTCAGAATATCGACCAGCTGATCGTACAGCGGTTGCTTACGCGCTCCGATCGCCATCCTATCCTCCCTTTTGCTCGAATTCGGCTAACTACCTAGGGTGTTTAGCATTATCTGTCTGCCACACCCGAATCATCAAGAAAACAAAAGCCGCGCGCTCTTTCGAGCACGCGGCTTTTAACATACACATGGCTTAAGGGGTCGGGGTGTGAGCCGCGTAGGGACACACCCCTCAAGCTAGAGCCTTACCAGATGCTCGGCCAGAGACCAAGCGGGCCAGCGCCCAGGATGCCAAGGACGAAGAGCAGGAGAATGCCCTTGGTCGGGGTCCAGCTGTGCTTAGCGAACATGTAGTAAAGCAGCAGCGTAAGCATAAGCGGGACGAGCTTCGGGACGATGGTGTTGAGGGTGTCGGCAACAGAGAAGTTGACCGGATCCTCGGTAACGGTGCCGTAGGTCACGGACTCCATGCCGTTACCCAGATCGGTGACGCCGCACTCGACAGCGTTGCCGTCGGCATCGGAAGCGGTAAGGGCGTTGCCGTCCTTATCGGTCATGGCGATGGTACCGGCCTCAGCGGTCTCGGTATCGATGCCCTCCATACCGGTGAAGTTCTCGGCCTCCTTCTCGGAGACGATCACGGTAGTAGCGGAGAGACCACGGGTGGTGCCGTTGGGGATCTGGAGGTTGATCTGGGTGCCACCCATGGTGACGACCAGGCAACCGACGACGAAGACGCCCATGATGGAAGCGGCACGCGTGAAGGCCTGCATGTTGGCGGTCAGAGCGTCAATAGCGCTGGTGCCAAGCTTGTAGGACCAGTTCATGAGCCAGAAGCGCAGAGCGAACTGGACAGCGTTGAAGATCACCAGGAAGATGATCGGCGCAGCAGCGTTGCCGTTGATGGCCATGTTGGAGGTGATGCCGGCCGTGATAGGCACGAGCGTCAGCCAGAACAGGGCGTCACCGATACCACCGAGCGGGCCCATTGCGGCGACGCGGACGGCACGGATCGTGGGGATGTCAACCTTGTTCTGCTCGAGCGAAAGCACGATGCCCATAACAAAGGTGACGAGGAACGGGTGGGTGTTGAAGAACTCCAGGTTGTGGCTCATGGAAGCCGCGAGGTCGTTCTTGTTGGTGTGGATCTTCTCCAGACCGGGGATGATGGAGTAGAGCCAGCCAGCGGCCTGCATACGCTCGTAGTTGAACGAGGCCTGCAGGAAGCAGGAGCGCCAAGCCATCTTGTTGAGGGTCTTCTGGTCGAGCTGCGGAGCAGGAGTGAGATCCTCGTAGTGCTCCGGGATCACATACTCATTAGATGCCATCTTCGAAGTCACCTCCGTCAGAAACAGCTGCACCCTTCAGCTCGGTCTGCTGCTGGAAGTCCCAGAAAGCGATGCCGAAGCCGATGAGAGCGAGGATGAGCAGAGCAGGGGTTGCCAGCGAATCGTTGGCAACGGTGATGAGCGCGAGGCCAAAGCCCATGAGGAAGAAGCCCCACATATCGCGGTTCATCATAACCTTGAGCAGGACGGCGAAGCCGACGAAGCGCATCATGCCGCCTGCAGCGGACAGACCGGTCTGCAGCCAAGTCGGGATGGCGGAAGCGATGGTCTGACCAATGGTAGCGCCAGCGATGAAGAACAGGGTGACGACGACAGCGAAGATCAGGCCGAGCAGAGCCATGGCGAAGTAGTTCAGGCGCTCGATGCCCTTGGTGTCCGCGTTGTGAGCCATGTTATCGGCCGTGGACATAAGCGGGGACATAAGCGTGAAGACCAGGGTAACGCCGAGCTGGCCAAGCAGAGCGAACGGAATGGCGAGGCCGACTGCCGCGTTGGGCTCGAGGCCCGTGGCGATAGCGAGAATGGCTGCCATGATGCCGCCGATGACGGCGTTAGGCGGCTGAGCGCCTCCGATCGGCATGTTGCCGATCGTCATGAGCTGATAGGTACCACCCACGAGAAGACCGGTGTTGAGGTCGCCAAGGATAAGACCGATGACGGCGCCGGTGACGATGGGCTGATAGAGAGACTCGAGGAAGTCAAACTGGTCGATTGCCGCGATGAACGTGACGACGAAGACCAGAGCGATCTGGATGATCGAGTATTCCATCTTGCTCCTCCTTTCAAAATGAATGTACGCACTTTGGATATCACGTACAGAACGTCAGGGTTTCACTCCTGACAACGTGGATCACGAGGATTACGAGAAGAGCTTGCTCGTGTCCTCAACAGGCGTGCTCGGAACGCGCCTGATCTCCAACTCCACCCCCAATTCCTGCAGCTCTTTAAACGCAGCGACATCCTCGTCGTTAACTGCGACGGAGGTGGCGACTTGGCGCTTTCCTTCCGACATGTGCATGTTGCCGATGTTTACCTTCTTTATAGGCACACCGCCCTTGACGAGCGTAAGCACGTCTTCCGGTGTTTCGGCCACGATGAAGATCTTCTGGCGCGGGCTCGCCTTGCCAATGACGTCGATGGTCTTCTGCAGAGAGAAGAAACGCGTAGCGACGCCGGCGGGAGCGGCCATCTTCATGAGGTTCTGGCGCATGGTGTTGGACGCCACGTCGTCGTTGGCGACGAGGATGAGGTTGGAGCCCAGGGTGGAGTTCCACTGGGTGGCAACCTGACCATGAACCAGTCGGTTATCGATGCGGGTAAGAAGAATGTTGGGTTCTGCCATGTTGATCAGCTTCCTTTCGTTATTTGCTGACGACAGTTACTTGATCTCCTGAATCGCGTAACGCGAAACATCTACGACGGCTCCGGATCGGACTTTGATCTGGACCTTCTCGCCTTCGATGCCTTTGACGGTTCCGTAGATACCGCCGGCGAAAAGAACCTCTTGACCCGGCTTGAGCTCGGCGTGCAGCTCCTTGAAGTACTTCTGCTTCTTCTTCATGTTGATTTGCGACCAGACGGTGTAAATCAAGCCCATGATGACAAGCAGGCCTAAAAGGGCGACCGAGGAGCTCAGGACGTTGGCTCCGAAATCGGCCATTAGATGCCGTCCTCGTCGCCGAAGATATCCTCTTCCTCGGAGCCGGCAACGGATGCGACCGTCTGGGCGGTGACGCCCGTCTGGCCAACGGTCACGGCCTGCTCGCCAAGCTCGGCGAGCGTGGCATTGCCGCGGAGGAACAGAAGCTCAATAACCATGGGAAGGTTGGTGCCAGTCAGAACCTCGACGTTGTCGACATCCTGGGCAATCATCATCGACTGGTTGAACGGGGTGCCGCCAAGCAGGTCGGTAAAGACGAGCACGCCATCGCACTCCTCGCGCATGGCGGTAATAGCGGCGCGGAGATCCTCACCGTAGGAAGCAGCCTGGTCGCCCTCAAAAGGAACGACGGTAAAAGCGGGCTGGTCGCCGGCAACCATAGCGATAGCGCTAGCTAGGCCGGGTGCGAACTGTCCATGACCGGTAAGAATAAAGCCAACCATTCAAATTTCCCTTCCGAAGGTGTGTACAATCTGAGTCCGATGATTTTCGGAAGCCAGCGGGCGCTCGCCCTTAAAGCTTCTTAGAAAGCCTTCTTTGAAGACCAGTGGTTTCTAAACTGGTAGTAACCACGTGACGTGTTGTTGTCACTATATCACCCCAAAAGAGGTCGCTTTCGTTGATTCATACGGTAAAACGTTTTTGCACCGCTCACGGTGATAAATCGACCGTTTACCGGTCGTTAACACTTCTACCTGCGGTTTTGAAACCGTTTCGAAATGTTTTGGCAAAAGATCGGATCTTTTCCTGTGTCTAAACAACGCAGGGCGGCTAAAAATAGCGTGTAGAAAAATTGCAGGTCATTGTGAAGATATGTGAATTGGTCTTTTTGACTTAATACCAGTTAGAACCAGTTTTGAGATTATCGGTGAACGGTAGTTTTCGACCGTTCACCGGTTTCTTGTAATCGTTTGCAGTTGTTTTCCCAGATGAATTAGGGAAACGCGATGGAGCGTTTGCGCAATCGCGGGAAGTTTTGGCATTTGTCCTCATCCCCCGCGCGTCAAACTCCCGCATCCATAAATGAGCCAATAGCTCACGTTAATCGTTTTCAATCATTACTTACTCAGTTTCCGTAATTATTTATCGTTTATCATTAATTCTGATATGATACAAATATCATCCAAAACGCCGATTGGAGGGGTTATGGTCCATCGAAACGCATCTATATCGAATGAAACCATCAGCCGCGAACAGACGGTAGCCAAACTGAGGAAGCTCGCTCGCATCTGCAAATGGGCCACGGCCTGCATTACCACCGCGCTCGCTCTGGGACTCCTCGCAGTCATTGCGATTGACCTTCTACTCATATTGCCTGGCCTCTCCCAAGGCTCGTGTCTCCAATCCGTAGAACTTCAAGCCGGCGAAGGGCCGTGCCTTGCTATCGTCGGTACCGATGCGCAGGCCCCACTTATGCTCGTCGCACACGATGGCCACACTGCCATAGGGAGCCTCTTGATGACATGCCTCGCGCTTACCATCGCGATAAGCGTGCGCAGGCTTTTCTTCAACATTGAAAAGGAAGGCAGGCCCTTTGACCTTGAATGTAACCAGACACTTCGTCGAGTAGGACATTTATTCCTTATCGGCGGCGTTGCCGTGAGGCTTCTTGGTGCCGTAATCACGGGAATGATACTCTCAGGATTTGGCGGCAGCTTTACGGATGCGTTCGTCGGCCAGTTATTCGAGCCCTCCATGCTCTTTGCAGGCCTGATTATTTGCCTGATTGCCAGTATCTTCCGCTACGGGTATATCCTGCAAGAACAAGATGACGAGTTGCTCTAGGGGGAATCCATGATTATTCTGCGGCTTGACCGCATGCTCGCCGAACGCAAGATCTCATCCAAAGAGCTTGCGGAACGCGTGGGCATCTCCCAGGTCAATATGTCACGCATTAAGACGGGCAAGGTTTCTGCCATACGTTTTTCAACTCTTGACGCGATATGTCGGGCACTCGACTGCCAACCGGGCGATGTACTGGAATATATATCCGACGATGAAGCCGATAGCCTTTTTGGACTTAAAGATGAATAGCCATAATTAAGCCGCCAATCACGCCCTCAACGCAAAAAGTCCGCCAGAACGACTTCCGTACTGGCGGACTTTCTGCTGTCAATCAGCTAGATGCTCGATGAGCCGTGCGACTCTTTATGCAAACAGGCCGTAGATGCTGATGTTGGCCTTGGCGTAGAGGCCGTTAGCATACTCGGTCCACTTGGAGCTGGCGCTCGAAGCCTGCGAAGAGTACTGCTGGTAAGCAGTGTAGTAGGCGGTCATGGCCTGCTTATAGGTAGCGCCATCGGCCGTAAAGGCATCGTCGGCAAAGGCCTTAGCGTAGGTGCTGTCGGCGTCCTTCCAAGTGCCCTTCTCGCTATCCCACTCGTCACCGGCAAGGTTGATGATGTAATCGGCGTAGTCCTTGCTCGCGGTCTCCTCGTTGCCGTCAGAAGGCTCGGTCGGAGCGGTCGGCATGCTTGCGGAGCTATCGCCCACCTTCTTCTTGTAGAGCTTCTGCAGCGTCGCGGACTGGCGGACGATCTGCTTGGCCTGGTCCTTGGACACGCCATACTGCGTGGCCATGGTCTTGTAGTCAGAAGTGCCGATGGAATCCTCGGCGTACTGCTTCATCTCCTTAGAGGAGACGGTAATGCCCTCGTCCTCGGCAGCGTCGAGCAGGATCTTGTTGCGCACGTAGGACAGGATGACGTCGGCAGAAGGAGCGGTGTAGTTGCCATCGCTATCCTTGACGGTGTCGAGGCTGTACTGGCTCTCGATGGCCTCGCGCGCGGTGATGTCGCTCTTCTTGCCGTTGTAGCTATAGCTTGCCACGGTCGAATCGAGCTGGTCCTCGGTCAGGGTCGACGAGCCGACACCCTTGCCGCCAAAACCACCGTTGCCAATAAAGAAGCCGACCACGGCAGCAATCACGACGGCAACCACAAAGGCGGCAATCATCGTCTTCTTGTGCTTGGATACGCGATCGTCTTCATCGGAACCCAGGATATCGTCGTCCTCATCCTGGGCCTCGGGCATCAGATTCTCGTCAGCGGCATCTGCGGCAATCTGAGCCTCCAGACGGGCGTCCTCCTCCTCGGCCGTCGTACCGGCAGCAATGTGCTCGGCAGACGTACCGGCGACCAGGTCGATCTTCTCGTCCTCGTCACCGTCGGGGCCTTCGCCGCGCTCGATGATCTGGATGCCGTCGATCTCGTCCTTCTCGTCCTTCTTTTGAATCAGACCCATATCGGTTACTCCTTGTTAGGAAACATAGTCCTCAATAGAATACGCCCGACAGAGCGCCGGGCGTATTGATTCTTAGGTTATACGCAAACACTTAAGTACTATTTAGGCGTTTGCAGTGTGCATGCCTTAGGCCAGGTGCGCGATAACGGCATCGGCAAAGGCCTGCGTGCCCACAGCGCCCTCAACGGAGCCGGTCTGGGCACGACGCACGTCACCGGTGACCTGCTCGCCCTCGTCAAGCGTGGCAGATACGGCGGCACGAATGCGATTGGCCGCGTCGTTCTCGCCCAGGTGATCGAGCATCATCGCAGCAGAGAGGATCTCGGCCGTGGGGTTGGCGATATCCTGGCCAGCGATATCGGGCGCGGAGCCGTGCGTTGCCTCGAAGATAGCGCAGTCGGCACCGATATTGGAGCCGGGGGCCATGCCCAGGCCACCCACCAGGCCGGCGCACAGGTCGCTGACGATGTCGCCGTACAGGTTGGGTAGCACCAGGACATCGAAGTCGTTGGGGTTCTGGACCAGGCCCATGCAGGTGGCGTCGACAATCTTGTCGTTGAACTCGATATCGGGATAGTTGGCGGCCACCTCGCGCGCAACGCGCAGGAACAGGCCATCGGTCGCCTTCATGATGTTGGCCTTATGCACGGCCGTCACCTTTTTGCGGCCGCAGCGGCGGGCATACTCAAAGGCATACTCCACAATGCGGCGGCTCTTGGCGATGGAGATCGGCTTGATTGAAATGGCGGAATCCGCGGCAAAGGTCTTCTGACCCGAGCGCTCGACAAGCTGCGCGAGCTCCTCAACCTCGGCAGCGCCCTCATCGAACTCGATCCCGGCGTAGAGGTCCTCGGTGTTCTCGCGCACGATGACCAGGTCGACGTCACGGAAGCGCGAGCCGTCGCCCGGCTGCGACAGGCAGGGGCGCACGCAGGCGTACAGGTCGAAGTGCTTGCGCAGGGCCACGTTGACGCTGCGGAAACCCGTGCCGACCGGCGTGGTGATGGGACCCTTGATGGCGACCTTGGTCTCAGCGACCGCATCGAGCACGTGCTGGGGCAGCGGCGTGCCAAACTCGTCCATGACGCCGGCACCGGCCTCCTGGACATTCCAATTGATCTGGACACCGGCGGCCTCGACCACGCGGCGCATGGCCTGCGTAATCTCGGGACCGATACCGTCACCGGGAATCAGGACTACATCGTGCGCCATAATCTGTTACTCCTCGTCTTCGGCGTCGTCAGATTTTTTAACGCTAGCACGCTTCTTCTTTTTGGAGAGATCCAGGCCAAAACGTTTAACAAGCATTTCGCAAATCTCGCTCGAACGGGCCTTGAGATAGCTGCCCTTGCCGTTCTCGGCGTCGAACTTAAGGCGCAGCGCGAGCTTCTCGGCGACCTCGACGTCGATCTCGCCCTGGCCAAACTCGTACAGGCAACCGAGCATGTCGCGGTACTCAAGATCGCCGTGGTAGCACTGGATGGCCTCGTCCAGGATGGGCCAAGCCTCGCGCGAACGCTCGACGCTCGTGGCGCCCCACACGCACAGCAGGCGGAAGGCGGCGTAGCGCAGCGTGGACGAAAGCTCGTCGAACAGCGCGGTCTCGGCGCCCTCAAAGGCGTCGCCCATCTGCTCGGGGCAGGTGGTGGCGAGCGCCGTCAGGGCATCGAGGGCCTCCCAGCGGGTCTGAGCCTCGGGGCGATCGAGCGCCTCGATCAGCGCAGGCACGCAGGGAACGACACGCTGCGGATCGCGCTCGGCCAGCAGGTGCAGCACGCGGGCGGCAAACTGGCGGATGCGGCGCGTGGGGCAGCCGAGCTCCTGGACCAGGCGGTCGACGGCGTTCTCGTTCTCCTCTGCCAGCTGAAGCTGTGCCAGCTCCTCGTCGGTAAGCTGTTCTTCTTTGTTTTCTGCCATAGTTACCTCTTCTTATTTCTTAGCGTGCTTGCCAGCACCCTTGCTGTCATCGGTGACCGAGATGAGCTGTCGGTCGGCAGCGCCATTGCGACGCGCGCGGCGGCGTTCCTCGGCGTCGCCCGCGTCGGCGGCGGCGCGATGGGCCCTGTTGACGTTAAAGGCCTCGTCGTGCTTGCGCCACGGGCCAACGGACTCGCCAAAGCTCATCTTAAGGCCGGCGATAAAGCCGCCGAGCCAGCCGATCGGCGCAAACTGCACCAGCGGGAACAGCGAGAACACCCAGGTCAGCAGGACGACTGCCGCCGCGCCTGCAAAATTGGCAATCCAGTAGTCGCGCTTGGTGATGACGCGCTTTTCGCACGCCCACTGGCCGCACAAAAAGCCGATGTAGATCGCAAAGAGAAAGAGCACCAGCGCAAGCACCACGAACGTCCAGCTCATGGGCGCTACTCCTCGTGATGGTGGCCGCAGCAGCACTGGTGGCCGTCGTCATGGCCGTGGCCGCCGCAGCACTCGTGGTCCTCGCCATGGTGGTGGCCGCAACCGCACTCGTGGTCGTCGCCGTGCTCGCCGCAACCACATCCGTCCTCGTGGGCACCACGCTCCTCGGGACGATACTGCGACCAGTCCAGACCGGCGGCGATGGCGTCGGCCTCCTCCTTGTAGAGGACCGTGATGGCCTGGGTGCCCAGCTTGGCACCACCGATGGCGTCGAGCATATCGTAGAGCGTAAAGGCCACGTCGGCGCCGGGCAGCGCGAGCTCGCGGTCATCGGCGTAAGCGAGCGCCAGGCGCAGGTCCTTAATGAAGTGCTCAACCATAAAGCCGGGCTTGTAGTCGCCGTCGAGCGCCTTGGGGGCCAGGCTCTCCATAGCGCCGGACTTGCCGGTACCGCCCAGAATCATCTGGCGTGTCTTCTCCAGGTCAAGGCCGCTCAGCTCGGCAAACGCCATGGCGTCTGCCATGCCGACCATGCAGGCGCCCAGCGACACCTGGTTGGCGAGCTTGGCAGCCTGGCCCTTGCCGGCGCCATCGAAGCAGCAAATGTTGGGCGCAAAGGTGGCAAGGATGTCGCGGACCGGCGCGATGTCGTTCTCGGTGGCGCCCACGATAGCCGTGAG
Organism: Collinsella sp.; assembly: GCA_048343195.1. Lineage (GTDB taxonomy): Bacteria > Actinomycetota > Coriobacteriia > Coriobacteriales > Coriobacteriaceae > Collinsella. Next base: position 4,175 of record DBGDDN010000001.1, on the reverse strand, counting down.
CGTGCCGGCGATAGCGCCCGACTCGCCGCCGGTGACGGGGCAGTCAAACGCCATGCGACCGGAGACCTGGGCGGCCTCGGCAATGTCACGGGCGAGCTCGGGCGAGCTCGTGGTGAGGTCGATCAAGACCGCGCCCGGCTTGGTGCACGCAAGCAGGCCGTTGCCCGCCAGATAGAGCTCCTCGACCTCGGAGGGATAGCCCACCATGGTAAAGACGACATCGGCGTTAGCCACGGCATCGGCCGGCGTATCGGCCCAGACGGCGCCGCGCTCGATAAGCGCGGCAGCCTTGGACTTGGTGCGGTTGTTGACCGTGACGGGATAGCCGGCGTCCAGGATGTGGCCGGCGATAGGGGCACCCATGATTCCGGTGCCGATGAATGCGACGGAGAGCTTGTTTGCCATGAAACCTTTCCTTTTGGGTTGGGTGTTGTTACCAGGTTGAATACTCGGTGCCAGCGTTTCGGCCGTGACTTGAGGGCGCTTGCAGCCGCAGCGCCTGCCTACTCGCCTCGCACACGGCGCGCGATGCGGTCGGAAAGCGAGGCTTTCTCGGCACGATTCTTGCCCCAAAACGCGCAGGCCACCATGCCGGGACCCACGTGCGAGCCGATGGTAGGACCGACGGAACTACGGATGATGGTGACGTCGGCGCAGCCTTCCTCCTTGCGGATGGCGGCCTCGAGCCAGTCGCCGTCCTTCTCGGCATCGGCCGTCATGATGGCGATGGGCATAGTGCGGTCGGGCACGTAGTTCTCGCGGAACGACTTGAGGATGGACTTGAGCGCCTTCTTGCGGCCGCGGTTGACGCCGATCAGCGACAGCGAGCCGGCCAGGTCGTAGGAGAGCTCGGGCTTGACATCGAGCTTTGCCGTGAGCTGCGCCGCCGCGGGCGGAATGCGGCCGCCGGCAGCCAGTGCGTCGAAGCTCTCGAGCGTAAAGTAGCCGTGGACGTAGGTCTTTGCCTCGTTTGCCCAGTCGACCAGCTGCTTGGCGGTGAGTCCCGCCGAGCGTTGACGGACAGCCTCGAGCGCCAAGAGCGCGCCGGTCGCGCAAGGCAAAGCGTTGTCGACCACGTACAGCTCAAAATCGGGATACTCGGCACGCACGGCATCTGCCGCCTGGCACGCGGAGTTGTAGCTCGACGACAGCGCCGAGGTAAAGCACAGATAGACCGTGGGCGTGCCTTCTTTGGCGCACTCGGTAAAGAACTCGATATAGCGACCGAGCGACACGGCGGAGGTAGACACGCGAGCGCCGGCGCGCATGCGGTCGTAGAACTCCTTAGGCGTGATGCTCGACCAGATATCGTCCGTGCGCTCCTCGCCATCGATGATAAAGGGGAAGCCCAAGATATCGACATCGAGGTTCGCGGCGACCTCGGGGCTAAAGTCGCAGCAGGTATCGACGACGATGCGGCAGCGGTCAGAATGGCCGGTAGATGCAGCCTTGTCCATCAAAGCGACTCCTTACGTAAAAAAGGCGGCCATCCGCATGGGATGACCGCCGGGCGTTAACTCATGCAAGTTAACGTATTTTACTCGTCAAGTGTTTCGATACGGGGCTTGATGATGCCATATCCACCATTCTTACGGTGATACACCACATTGATGAGGCCAGTCGTCGCGTTCTCGAACACGTAGAAGTCGTGGCCGAGCAAATCAGTCTGCACCAGCGCCTGCTCCTCAGTCATCGGGGTGACATCGATGACCTTCTCGCGGACGAGCAGGTCGTCCTCCTCCTCGGGCAGCAGCAGGTCGGCCAGATCCTCGACGCGCTCGACCGGTGCGACATCCGCTGCGCTGGCACCGCCCTGGCGGTTGTCCACGACCTTGGTCTTGAACTTGCGCAGCTGGCGGGTGACCTTATCGGCGGAGAGGTCGATGGCGGCGTACATATCTGCACCGTGCTCGGCAACGCGAATCACCGAACCGCGGGCACGAACCGTAACCTCGACGATTGCCGGGTTGGGGTTCGAGGGGTTCTTCTCATAGCGAAGTACAACGTCGACCGTCATGGGCTCGATATCGAAAACCTTGAGCGCCTCGCCGATCTTCTCATCCACATGCGCACGCAGAGCATCGGTTACCGTCGTCTTGCGTCCAGAAACCTTGATATCCATACGTGGCTCCAATCTGCCTCGGGGACTTACTGTACTGGCTATGTACCCATTGCCGTGCATTTAATCACGCGGATTCCTAAAGACCCGAATAACGATTGCTTGGTACCGCATACCGAAGTCTCGCACTTTTCTGTGGCAAAGTGCGCTATAGGAGGGCGACGGCGACTTAAGTTTTGCTCCTAAAAAACGTCTTTGACCTGCTGGTTTTATGGAAACAAAAAAGCCGGGCTCCCCTGTTGGGAAAGCCCGGCAATGCGTGTTGAAACCGTGAAGAGGCCTCTCTCCTAGCGCATGGGAGATGCCACCCCTAGCAATAACTAGCTATTGAGCTTGTTAATGTCGTCGTCGGTGATAGTGCCCTCCTGGCTGGACGATTTATCCTCGGAGGTTGCACCCTCGCTGCTCGAATCGGAGGATGCGGACTCGCTGGATCCGGTGTCGGTCGACTGCACGTCGGCGCCCGAGACCGTCTTGGTGGTGAGGTCATAGGGCATCGTACCGTACCAGACGGAGTGGACCGCCTCGAGCGTGCCATCGACCGTGATACCGTCGAGGGCATCGCTCACGGCACGGCATAGCTCATCGTTGGCCGCGAGGCCCGCGACGCCGAGCGTCGAGGGCGTCTCGAGCGCGCCGACGTAAGAGATCTGGCTCATCAGGCGCGCAAGGTAGCCGCCGGCCGTGGAATCGCAAATCACGTAGTCTATCTCGCCGGACTCGAGCGCCTCAAAGCACTCGTTGATGTTGGAGAAGGTCTTTTGGTTGGCCGTGATGCTCTGCTTGGCGAGCGCTTCCTGCGAGGCCGAGGAGGTCTGAACGCCCAGGGTAGCGGTGTTAAGCGTTTCGGTGGAAATGCTCAGCGACTCGCCGTCGCTCGTCTTTCCGAACACTGCCGCAGCGTCGTACAGGCAAGTACCAAGCGTGCTGATATCACCATCCGTGGAATTGATATCGCCAATGAAGATGTCGGCCTTTTTGTCGCCAAGCGCGGAATCGGCAGAAGACGCATCGACGAAGGCAACCTTAAGGCCCATACGGCTTGCAAGGGCGCGGGCAGCGTCGACCGCGTAGCCCGTGAGGTTACCATCGGCGCCCTGCATGGCCTGCGGAGCATCGGAGGTATCGAGGGCAACCGTCAGGGTGCCGGGAGTGACCAGGGCATCGTCCGACACCGTAGGGGTAACGGTCTCGCGCTCGATCTGGTCAATCGTAGGCGTCGTGAACGTGGACAGTGGATTGAACGCGCATCCGCTCAAACCCAATACGGCAATGACCGCCGCGGTCCCAGCACCTAACCGAGCCGCGTGCATCAAGCTGCCCCTCACCATGTCCACTACCCTGCCTTCTGTGTCGTATACAATCCGTGCGTTGCGCGGAATAACGGGTTGTTCCCACCAGCTGACCTGGTATTTGACCCCACACTTGCGCACCGGGGTGTTTGCTCGGGAGGCCGTAGCCACCTTCACGACTGGCCCGCTCGCCCGCGAGGCGGTATTGCCCCAAAGAAAGTAGAACGGACGGTGCGGCTTACATCTAGGACGCGCCATGATCGCGCCGCGCGCACGCGGTCGCTTACGTGGATCCCTTTGACCGCGTCTGTCTTGGACTAGGATGGACATTTCGTCCGTCCGCAACCACAGCCTGGCAGGAACGTAGCGCATTATAGCTAAGTTCAAGCTAAAGTTTAAGGTTAGGGGCGTCATCCGCACCGTGAGCACAGATTTTGCAGGTCGGAGCGGACCATTCGTGCCCCCATGAAGCCCGGAGCTCCCCTACGGGGAGCTCCGGGGCACCCGTCTCAAGGTGCCGTGTGCAAAAAACGGCAAATATGAGTACTGTCACCAATTTAGTAGCAGCGTTTTTCCGCCCCGCGAGCCCTTTTTGAGTTCCGCACAGCCTGCTTGGCGCCAAGATATTCCACATTCGTTTATTATCTCGGTAGCGCGCAGAGATGTGGTGTAAGAGGCGGGGCATGCCCCGCCTCTTCTCTTTCTTGAAAGGGAGGGGACACCGCCTAGAATTCGTCGTTGGAGTAATGAAGGTGACGAATGGA